>JBBSFI010000016.1:0-79694 GCA_038238905.1 Chthoniobacterales bacterium
GCCACCGCCGGAAAAACCATCTTTACGGTCTGCGCCTATGGGTTTGACGGCGCAAGGGGCCTCGATGTAAAAAAAAAGTGGGCCGCAGGCATCGACGAAGACCACACGACCGGATATGGCAGGAGCGCATCACCGCTGCTCGTAGCTGGCAAGCTCATTGTTCACATGAGCAGCCTTTACGCATTCGACCCGGCCACCGGGAAGCGTCTCTGGACTAACAGCGACGCCAAGTCATCGTACGGCACACCCGCTGCGATCCGAGTAGCCGGAGTGGATCTGATTGTGACGCCGCTCGGCGATGTAGTCCAGGTGAGCGATGGCGCGCCGGTAAATGCCGGCATTGGACGGACCGGGCATTCCAGCCCGGTCGCATGCGGGGATGGCGCTGTCTGCTTCGGCGATGCCGCTCTCAGTGTCATGCAATTGGATCCTTCATTTAAGGAGAAGGAGATTTGGAGCGGCGAGCTTTCCGGTGAAGTCTTCGGGTCGCCGCTTATATCTGGCGGTATATTATTCACTATCACTGCAGACGGCGCGCTCTTCTCATTCGATGCCAGAGGAAAAGGGGTGCAAAAGCCGATCATCGACGAGCGGGCGCTTTTTGAGAGAGGCGATGCCGTTGGCCCGATCGCCTTCGGCAGTCTCACGCAAGCAGGCGGCTATCTGTTTATAGCATCGAATAGCGGGGACACGGCTGTGATCGAGGCGAGCGCTGCCGCGCGGCTCATCCGCCACAATCAATTGCCAGCCGGGACTGGCTCGAGCCCGATCTTTTCCGGCTCTGATATGTTCCTGCGCGATGGCGAAAGGTTGTTATGCATCGGCAAGTAGCGCCAGCTTTCAGCACGCTAATCCTGCGGCCTGGCTATAAGCCCGAGGTACCACTCCACCAATTGCGGCCCGGTGAAGAGCCACGCGAGCGCGCCAAGTGCAAGATAAGGCCCGAAGGGGATTTTTGCCGACCAATCACGCCGCCGCGCGGCGATCGCGGTGACGCCGACGATCGAGCCCACGAGCGATGCCGCCATCACGGTGAACAAAACGGCTTTCCAGCCGAGAAATGCGCCGATGCAAGCCATGAATTTTACGTCGCCCAAACCCATCGCTTCGCGTGGAATCACCACTTCCGTTACCTCCCCCGAGACCCGGTCGGTTGTGTTGAGCTCCCACTTGCGCGCGCCCAGGTTCACCCAGTCGCACGACCATTGCAGGGCCACGTTCTCGAACCGCTCATCCTGAATTTCCACCCAGGCGCAATCCATCAGCAGTTTCTCATTTCCTCGCTGAAAAAATTCGCTCCAGAGCATCTGATCGGTTCCGACGGTAAGGTCCGCGTCTTCTCCCTTGCGAATCCATAGCAGCGCCTCTGGCTTTTCGAACTTCAGCTTCCGGCGTCCAAAGGCCAGTTTGCCGAGTTCGACGACGCTCCGCAGGAGCAGGTATCCGGCGGCTGCGCCGATCAGCCCCCACATCGCGCCTGTGAGCGGAGCCGTTGCGCCTTCCGAAAGGTGCAGGTCGGGAAATATCGCCGAGAGCACGATCCCAGAAGCCGCGCCGCCCCACGTGATTTCATCTGGAATGATGAAGTGCTCGAAGTCGATGAACGTTGCGACCACGAGCAATGAAACGAAGATCCAATATGGGAGCGCTATAAACCAGTCGCTTGCATCGCACTTGAGCCAGACCGCGAAGAAGAGAGCGCCCGTGAGGAATTCGACTCCGAAGTAACGGAAGGCGATCGGGGCGTGGCAATTCGCGCATTTGCCCCGGAGTGCCAGCCACGAGACGAGCGGCAGATTATTCCACCACGGGATCTGCCACTCGCACTTTGGGCAGAAAGACCGCCGCGGATTGTTCACCGAGAGATTTCTCGGCATCCGGTAGATGCAGACATTGAGGAACGAGCCGATGCAAGCGCCGAGAATGAAGGCAAAGGCTTCGAGGTAGAGAGCGTAAAATGGATGGGGCACCGGCTCAAATCAAGCGGCGGTCGCAGCCGCAAGTCAACCGCCAAGCGGTCCCGTTGCGCTCTTTCTGGTTTGATTCGACCCCATGAACCGGGCGGGTCGACGCAGTTGCCGAGCGGCGGTGGAATCCATAAACAACGCCCACACTGCAGATTTTTTCTTGCAATTGTGGCCCACTGGCCGCTGTCATTGGAGCACGATCCAAATGAAATACACCCGTCTGCTCCCCCTCCTTTTCATCGCGTGCGGCGTCGCCAGATACGCTTCGGCGGATGTGAGTCCCATCAGCATCTCCGTTCAGCAAATATCCGAAGACAAGCGGGATAAAAAAGTAAATCTACACCAAAAGAAGTCCCTCAAGATCACCCTCTCCAATAGTTCGTCGCAGGAAGCGTCGTTAAACGTGAAATACTTCTACTTCGGCAAAGATGCGAAGTCGCACCTCGTCACTGCCCTCTCCACTGGGGAGAAGGCGGCGATCGTCGAGGCGCACGGGAAGGCGGAGATCGAGACGGCTTCCGCCACTGCGACCTTCGTTGACAGGCACGCCGATGGGAATCCTCCGAAGGAAGTGGCGGCCTCCGGCATCCGAATGGTCGGCTACGGTGTGCAAGTCACGCAAAACGGTAAGCCGGCGGCCGAGTATTTCAGCGAACCCGGACTCGCCAAGGTCGTAACGGGTGCAAAATAGCCGAGCGGACGCCTCCGCACCCCGCGCGGTTTGCCCCTTTGCGTTGCGCTCGAACGGCGCGCGCCCGGGATACTAAAGAGATGAGCATCGAAGATTTCAGCGCAATCTGGGCGCCTTGGCGCGTGGAATACTTCGAGCGCCGGGAATCGCGCGACTTTTTTATGGAAGCGGCGCGCGCGAGTGACGATGCCGCGCATTTCGTCGTTGCGCGGCGAAAGAGCACTTTTTTGATGCTGAATGGTTTTCCCTATGCCGTGGGGCATATGATGGCCGTGCCGTACCGGAAGGTGGCCGAAATCGGCGATCTCGGCGATGCCGAGAAGCTGGAGCTGTTCGACCTCGTCGAGCTCGGTCAGAAACTTCTGCGGGAGGCCGTCCGCGCGCAGGGGTTCAACGTGGGATTCAATCTCGGGAAGTGCGCCGGCGCCGGTGTGGCGGATCACCTCCATCTCCACATCGTTCCGCGCTGGGAAGGGGACAATAACTTTATGCCAGTCCTTGCGGGCACGCGCGTATTGCCGGAGGCCCTCGATTCCTGCTATCGAAAGCTGATGGAGGCGCTCCGATCCATCGATGCGCCTCGTTAAAAAGTTGCATCAAGCTCACGCGGTGTGCGTGAAACGAAACTCGCAGGCCGGATCCGCGAAATCGCCGGGAGCGCGCACGTCCGGTTGATGGCCCGCTGCTGTCACGATCTCGAGTCTGGCGCTCGCTTCGCGTAACGAGACGGCGCGGGAATGATATTGACTCGAAAACGAAGGGGTGTACTCAGTGCGGGCGAATGGAGACCCCGCTCGTTCAGGTATTTCTTGCGTGTGAGCAGATCATTACGGACCAGCGCACCAACCGGCGTTCGTTCATCAATGTGCTCGATAATGTCTCCGCTCCGGCGTTTCCGCTCTCGCTGTCGCCATTGACGGTTTACGTCTCGCTTACAAACGGCAACGGTCGCGGCACGAGCGAGCTTCGCTGCATGAAGGAGGATACCGAAGAGGTGATTCTTTCGCTCAATGGGCCGGTCGAATTTGCCAGCCCGGCGGCGCGGCTGGATCTCGTCTATGAGTTGGGAAATTTCGTCATCAAGGAGCCTGGCGTCTATGCTTTGATGTTTTACTGCGACAGCGAATTGCTCATGGAACGCCGGTTCCACGTCACGCATAGTCCGATGCCCCCCTTTCCGCCGCCACCGGGCCCGCCGCACATGTTCCCGCCGCCGCATGGGCATTCTTAAGCAAGATCCCGCTTTGACATCGCCGTGAGCAGCGCACCCATATCGCGGACGACGGCCTGGCTCCGGCTATTTCGAGTCCCGAATTTATTCACTGTGCCCGGCGATCCGGTTGCCGGATTTTTGGTGGTTAACAACGGCGACCTCGACGGCTCCCTCGCACTGGCTGTCGTCGCGTGCGTCTGCTTCTACGCGGGCGGCCTCGTGATGAACGACCTGGCGGATGAAGCCGAGGATCTCCGCGACCGCCCGGAGCGGCCCCTGCCGAGCGGGGCTGTCGGCAGGAAGGCGGCGATGGTTGCAGCCGTCGTGCTTTGCGCCTCCGGGGTTCTGGCCCTCGCAGCGACCGGCAGGCCGGGGCCGCCAATCATGGGATGCGTCTTGGTTGCCGCCATGGCTGCTTACAATTTTCTTACGAAACGGTGGCCGGTCGCGGGGGCGGTGAATATGGGAGCGTGCCGCGCACTCAGCGTGCTCGTCGGAGGGATCGTCGGCCCGCGCGCCAGCTACGCATTCGGGATTGCCGTCCCGGTCGCGCTCGTTTTCGGTCTCTTCATCGCCTCGGTTACGAATCTCGCCCGCCACGAGGTGCGCGGCCGCGCGCCGGTTTCCGCGCGCCTGCTGCCCTCGCTCGTGATGGTTCTGGGATGCCTCGGCGGCATCCACAACGCGATGAACGGACCGATGGTGGCGCCCATCGCTGCTCTCTTTGCTTTGGCTGCGGCAGCGACGCTTTGGCTCGCGGTGAAACTCTTCGTCCACCCCGCGGCGCCCTTGCCACCCGTCATCGGTTCCCATATCCGCATCCTCCTTCCACTGCAGGCGGCGGTCTGCTACTCGGGCGATCCGTACAACGGCGAGGCGGGCCAGATTACCGCCTTGTTGCTCGTGCTGGCGTGGCCCGCGAGCTGGCTGGCCTCGAAGCGTTTCTACGCGAGCTAAAACCACCAGGCTCGCATCTCTCCAGGTTGCGCAAGTGCCGGTAGCGCGCCATACTCCGCCGCCGTGTCCCGCCCCATCCTCGCCCGCGTATTGCCGCTCGCCTTCGCTGCGCTCTTTGCCTCGTGCGCCGCCAGAGACCGCGATCATACCATCCGCGTGAGCATAGCGGATCAAAAGATGGTTCTCTTCGATAAAGGGGTGGAGATGAAGCGATACGATATCTCCACTTCGCGCTTCGGACTCGGCGACTTGCCCGGCAGCCGGGCCACCCCTTTGGGCCAGTTGGAAATCGCCGAGAAAATCGGAGGCGGGCAGGCGAGCGGGATGAAGTTCAAGAGCCGGCGTCCCACCGGCGAAATCGTCGCGGTTAACGCACCAGGTCGCGACCCGATCGTAACGCGCATCCTCTGGTTGCGCGGCTTGGAACCCCAAAATCGGCACGCCTACGAGCGAAAAATTTATATCCACGGCACCCCCGAGGAGTGGAAGATGGGAACTCCCGCCAGTTTCGGGTGCATTCGCATGCGCTCGCGCGATGTGATGGATCTTTACGGAATCGTGGGCAAAGGCGCGCGCGTGGACATTTCGCGAGAGCCGCTCGCTCCGCCGTCCAATCCGCTTCCAGCCGCCGCTCCGCTCATGGCCTCGCATTCGCCTGAGCCACCTCCTAGCGCAGCCCGACCATGACTAGCGACCGCGTCGATCACATTCTCAGTCCGCGAAAGCGCATCCTCGTAGCCGGCGAACTCATCCTGGATGAGTTCATATGGGGCAAGGTGTCGCGCATCTCACCCGAGGCGCCCGTGCCGGTCGTCGAGGTCGTGAAGGAAAGTTACAACGCAGGCGGCGCGGCCAACGTCGCGCGAAACCTCCGCGAATTTATCGACGACGTTCACATGATGGGTCTGGACGGCGACGGACCCTTTGCAGACAGACTGCGCGGCTTGCTGGTGGCGTGCGGGATCCATGTCGATTGCGTGCAGCACGACCGGGACTACCAGACAATCTGCAAGACGCGCATTATCGCACGCCACCAGCAGGTGGTGCGTGTTGACCGCGAAAGGCCAACCCGATTTACCGACGCTCAGAAAGCGCGCGCCATCGGTCAGTTCGAAACCCTTTTGCCGAGCCTCGATGCCGTGATCCTTGAGGATTATGCGAAGGGCCTGCTCGATCAGGAGCTTGTGGATGAGATCATCCGCCGCACGCGCGCAGCCGGCAAGATCGTCACGGTCGATCCGAATCCGACCAACGCAATCCAGTGGCGCAACGTAACGAGTGTGACCCCAAATCGTCTGGAAGCATTTCGCGCCGCCAACCGTCCGTGGAGCGATCCGGTCGATCCCGCCATCGAAGACAGGCCGCTCCTGGACGTCGGCCGCACGCTGATCGAGCTGTGGCAATGCGATCTCCTGCTCATTACGCTCTCGGAGCAGGGCATGATGCTCTTCGAGCGGGGCCGCGATCCATTCCATATCCCGACGCGCGCCCAAGAGGTATTCGATGTCTCAGGAGCTGGCGATACCGCCATCGCTCTTTTCACCGCGGCGCTCGCTGGCGGATCGGATGCGCGGGAGGCGGCGGAAATATCAAACCACGCTTCCGGAATCGTCGTCGGCAAACTGGGCACCGCCACCGTAGCTCGCGAAGAATTGCTCGCGAGTTTCCCATCGTGACGCCCGCTATTTTCATCGATCGCGACGGCACGATCATGGAGGACGTTCCGTACATCCGCGATCCGGCCCATGTCCGGCTTTTTCCCGGCGTAAGGGAGGCGATCGAAAAGTTCGCCGCGCGCGGCTACCGCGTGGTGATCGTTACAAACCAAAGTGGCATCGGGCGGGGATGGGTATCGCTTCGGGAGTACGCGGCAGTGCAGGCGCGCCTTTTCGCTCTGCTCGGCCCGGCCCACATCGACGCCGTTTATATGTGTCCCGACGCTCCGGATGTTCCTTCCGATCGCCGAAAGCCTTGCCCAGGAATGGTTCTCGAAGCTGCCGTCGATCTTGCTTTGGATCTCGGAAAATCCTGGTTCGTCGGAGACAAGGAGAGCGATATGGAATGCGCGTCAAATGCGGGCGTCCGCGGCATTCAGGTGGCGACCGGCGAGGGATCCTCGGGTCCGTCGGGCTTCGCCTTCCATTATGCGAGCGATTTCGCCGCCGCCGCAGAATTTCTGCTGGCGGTCGGCGATTAAGGGCGGAGCCAGCCCTCCACTTGAGCGGCGTCCTTTATCGGCCCCACGACCGCAAGCGCCATGCGGCCCTTGTGCAGGCAGTGGCACGCCACACGTTGGATGTCCTCAGCCGCCACGGCGCACACTTTCTTTTCGATCTCCGCCGGATCGAGGATATGGCCGTAGCCAAGCAGCGATTCGCCCATCCACATCATCTGGCTTGTCGTACTCTCCAGTCCCATGAAGGTCTGTCCCAGCGTGTAATCCTGCGCTTTCTTGAGTTCCTTGCGAGATGGAGCTTTTTGACAGATCCGCTCGATCTCGCGCAGGATCATGCGCACCGATTTCTCCAGCTTCGCAGGCTCGATGCCGGCTGAGATATGAATGCAACCGGTGTCATCGAGGGTCACTACGCTGCTCTGCACCGAGTAGCAGCAGCCGTGGCGCTCCCGCAGCGATTGGAAGAGCCTCGAGCTCATGTTTTCGCCCAGCACCACGCTGAGAAGGCGGAGCGCGAAGCGCCGTTCGTCGCGTCGCCCGAAGGCGTGAAAGCCCATCGCCACATGAGTCTGCTCCGTCTCCTGTGTAAAGAGCGCCACCGTCGCGCGCCCGTTCAGCGGGCGGGCGCGCTCAAATCGCGGCGTTCGTCCCCCTGGCATGCTGCTGAACGATTCGCGCAGGAGTTCCAGCACATGCTCGTGTGAGACAGGCCCCGCGACCGCGATCACCGTCGTGCGGCCATTGTAATTCTCGCGCAAATAGTTCAGCAATTGCGGGCGTCGGAACGTCGAAAGCGTATCGAGGTCGCCCGTGAGCGGCCGCCCCAGGGGATGGCGCGGCCACATCGTCTCGGTGAGCAACTCCGACGCGTGCTGCTCCGGATGGTCACGGTAGGAAAGGATCTCTTCCCGTATCACGTCCCGCTCCCGTTCGATCTCCGATGGCGGAAACTGTGACTCCAAAAACATATCGGCCAGCACATCGCAAATATCGGGCAGATGCTGCGCCGCGGCCCGCGCATAGTAGCAAGTGTGGTCTTCCGTGGTGAAGGCGTTGATATAACCGCCGATCCCTTCCACATCTTCCGTAATCTTCTTCGCGTTGCGCCGGTTCGTCCCTTTAAAGAGCAGATGCTCCACGAAATGCGATATTCCGCATTCGCGGCGAGCCTCGTGGCGCCCTCCTATTCCGACCCAAAATCCGACGCTCACGCTGCGCATGTGCGGCATTTCGATCGACGCGATGCGGACGCCGTTCGGGAGCTTGGTGAGGCGGTGCGGCTGCTCCATTATGCGGCGCGTTGCGCCTCCTTTTTTGCCCGCAACGACAGCACATGCTCCGCCAGTTCCAAGTCCTGCGGAAACGTGATCTTGAAGTTCCAATCCTCGTTGTTCAGCAGCGCAATTTTCTTTCCGAGCTTCTGTACGGCCGAAACTTCGTCCGACACCATTTCATGCTTCGATATAAGCGAGACGTACGCCTGAAGGATGAGGCCGCTTGCAAAGACCTGAGGTGTCTGCATCCCCCAAAGCCCCGAGCGTTCGACGCTTTCCGTCACGCGCAGATCGTCGGAAGCCCGCTTCACCGTGTCTGGGATCGGCGAGGCGCAGCAGGCCGCTCCATTTTCGCGCGCCATCTCTACGCATTCGCGGATCAGCTTGGGTGTTGTCAGCGGGCGCGCTCCGTCGTGGATCGCGACATATTCGCTTCCAGCGCTCTCGACGGCCTGAAGGCCTTTCCACACCGAGAGGTGTCGCTCCGTGCCGCCGGAGATGATGTTGTTTACCTTATTGAGGCCTCCTTCCTCGATCAGCTTCTCGACCTCTCCGACCCGGTCGTCTTTCGTCACTACGAGGATTTCGTCGATCGCTGCACAATCCGAAAATGCGCGCAGGGAATGCCAGAGCACAGGATGACCGGCCAGGGGCGCGAACAGCTTGTCAAAACCCATCCGGCGGGAGCTTCCGGCGGCTACGATAATCGCTGAAACCATTGGGATTTGTGATTATAGCAGGTTGTTCCAAACGGGCAACGGGCCGCGGTTCCAAAGCCTGCGCGCCCGATGTCTCTTACTTGAGTTGCGCCGACACCGCCGCGCTCAATGCTTTGCCATCCACTCGACCGGCGGCCCGCTCCACCGCCAGTTTCATCACCTGGCCCATTTGCGTCTTTGCGCTAGCGCCGGATTCGGCGATGCAGGCCGCAACCAAGGCGTGCAGTTCTTCGGCGGAAAGCGCTTTGGGAAGGTAGGTTGCAAGGATCGCCAGTTCGCTCAGCTCCTTGGCGGCAAGATCCGGGCGGTTTCCCTTTTCAAATCCCGCGGCCGCATCCTGCCGCTTCTTCGCCTCTTTGCGGACGACTGCGAGAGCGTCCGCGTCGTTCAAGCGCGCGTCGGCGCCACCTTGCTCGATCGAAGCGTGCATCAGGGCGGCCTTCAGCATGCGCAGCACACTCAGCCGCTCCGTTTCCCGCGCCTTCATCGCCTCCTTGAGGTCCGTGTCGATCCGTGCTTGGAAGTTCATAGGGAGGGGGACCGTATTCAAACCGGGCGCTCCCGCAAGCAGTGAAATCCGCCGGGGAGTTTCCGTGCTTTTTCAGAAACAGCCTCCCCAGAGGCCAGGATCGCGTATCTTGCGAAGCAGATCGCTGCGCCTTCTTCTCCATCCCACTCTCTTCTTTCATACCCTAAAATGAAGCGTATATTGATCGCCGTATTCCCGCTCGCAGCTTTGGTGGCTTGCGCAACCAAGCCCGTCCTTCACCCGGAAGCCACCACCGGCTATCCGTCCGACGAATCGCCTGGGCGTATCACAGTTGTGTCGGAGCCTCCTGGCGTCATGATCGAAATCAATGGCCTTGGAATTGGGAAAACTCCCTGTCGCGGCAGCGTCCCGGTCATGTTCGCGGGCGGCAAATGGGTGCTCCGCGAGAGCTTGGCTGTCACCGCCCTTCCCGGCGCGAAAGGAGAAGCGCCACAAACGCGCATCTTCGAGAAATATGGCCAGCCGCCAGTGAAGGTCTCCTTCGATATGCTCCATAAGACCGCCCCGGTCCCGATGGAGAAAGATCCGTATATCGGTATCTAAAACGTTGGCGTCACGCCACCGCTTCCGAAAGGATCGAAAGCAGGTCGGCGATCTTTACCCGCTCCTGTTTCATGGAATCGCGGTGACGCAGGGTGACGGTGTCCAGTAATTCGGGCCCCCGTTCGCCGAGCGTGTCGAAGTCGATCGTGATTCCGAACGGAGTTCCGGCCTCGTCCTGCCGCCGGTAACGGCGTCCGATCGCGCCAGTGTCGTCGTAAAAGACGTTCATCTGCTTGCGCAGCATGTCGCGCACGGCGATCGCCTTCGCCACGAGTTCCGGTTTGTTTTTCATCAAGGGAAAGATTCCCGCCTTAATCGGCGCCACGCGCGGGCTGAACCGCAGGACGGTGCGCACTTCTTTGTTTCCCTTCTCGTCGGTCACTTCCTCTTCGTCGTACGCGTGGCAAAGCAGTGCGAGAAGAAGCCGGTCCACGCCGGCAGAGGGCTCGATTACATGCGGCACGTAGCGTGCATTCGCCTCCTGGTCGAAGACTTCCATCGATTTGCCTGAGTGTTCCTGGTGCTGCGTGAGATCGAAGTTGCCGCGGGCGGCGATCCCTTCGAGTTCCTGCGTCCCAAACGGGAACTTGAACAGGATATCGACTGTCGCGCGCGCGTAGTGCGCGAGTTCGTCTTTTTTCTGCCAATACTGCTCCAGGGTGGTGCGAGGAAGGCCGATCGACTCGTACCAGCGCATCCGCTCTTCGACCCAGTATTTGTGCCATACTTCCCAGCCCCAATTTGGCTGCGGCTCGCCGGGATGAATCTCAGGGCCGGCTGACGCGACTGAGCCGGCGTGCTCTTGCACGACGTCGTCAGGCTTGATAAAAAACTCCAGTTCCATTTGCTCGAATTCCCGCGAGCGAAAGGTGAAGTTGCGCGGCGTTACCTCGTTGCGAAACGCTTTGCCGATCTGGCAGATGCCAAAGGGCACTTTTTGGCGCGAAGTTTCCAGCACGTTCTTGAATTGCGCGAAGATCGCCTGCGCCGTCTCGGGCCGCAGGTAGGTCACATCCTGCTCGGTCGCTGTGGCGCCGACGTACGTCTTCAGCATCAAGTTAAAGGGACGCGACTCGCTCAAGCGTCCGCCCGTTTCCGGATGGAAATCGACGCTGTTTTCCACTGGCGTCACCGATTCTCCCAGCAGTTCGACCTCCTCCGGCTTCAGGCCAGCCGCATAGTGCTGCCGCGCCCGTTTGCGGATGCTTTCGGCGTGCTCACCCTTCTTTTGGAGAAGCGCGATGCCGCGCTCGGACCGCCACTCCGAAACGCTTGTTCGCGCTCCGCTATATGAGAATATCGAGCCAGATTCCGGCTCGACTTGGTCCGACCGCACCCGCTTGTTGGTGAGCGTGCACTCGCGCATGAGATCCGAGAAGGTGTCCACGTGGCCTGACGCCTTCCAGATCGAGGAGTGCATGATGATCGTCGCGTCCAAGCCTACGATGTCTTCGCGCAGCCTGGTCATGCTGCTCCACCAGAGATCTTTCGCGTTGCGCTTCAACTCGACTCCGAGCGGCCCGTAATCCCAAAAGCCGTTCAGGCCCCCGTAGATCTCGCTCGATTGAAAGATGAAACCGCGCCGCTTGCAGAGGCTGACGATCTTTTCCATGCGCGAAGCGCCTGATGTGGGCTGGGTCATAACGTAAAATTGGGCCGTGTTTATCGTTGAGCCGCGCCCCCGTGGCAATGGCGGAATGCGCGGATGCTGCGATCACGGCAATTCCAATAACAAAAGCGTCCAGCCGTGAAAGGGCTGAACAGAGGCGTCTCCACGAATGCTCCATATCGCGCCGTTTGTGTCCGGTCCCCTTTGATGTATCCTAATCGAAATGTTCCGCTACGAGACTTTCCAGTCCAATGCCGCGGAGGCGCCTGTCATGCGCCGCTGGATTTTATTTGCCCTCGTGGCGTCGCTGCTCATCCATGGCGGCTTTGTCTGGTGGGCTTACCAAAAGCGCATGCAGGGGTTCCTCAGGCCTTCTGACGCCCCGGTCGTGATCCCTCGCGTCTTCAAACTCAAGCAGGTGTCGATCGCGAAACCCGACGACTCGACGGAGCCGCTCGCGAAACTCCAGGAGAATGCCAATTCCAAGCCAAAGCCGATCGACGTTCCCAGTGAGAAGCCGGTCCCATCAGAGGTCACGATGGCCCCGCAGATTCCCGATCTCTCCAAGGAAATCATGAAGGAAAAACCGAAGGCGGAATCCGCTGGCCGGGATCTAGCCGCCCTCGAAGCTGGATCCCGCACGGAAATGGACAAGCGTTTGCACGGCTTGGACAGCGCGATCTTGAAAGAGGGGCCGCGCCTGCCGCGGCAGCCCGTTATTGCGACATCGGGCGGGAGGGTTGGCTCCGGCGAGGGCGACATGACCAATTCGGTCCCAGGCCTCAAATCGCTCGACGAAGCCCTTGCCGCCACGGGGCCGCTCCATTCCGGCGACAAAGCCGGCATGCCCGGCGGCGCGCTCTTTGAGTACGATAAATACGGTCTCCGCCCGGAGGCGGTAGAGCAGCTCAACAAGCTCGGCCTTCTCATCGAGAAGAATCCCAAGGCGACCTTTTCAATCGAGGGGCACACCGATTCCTTCGGGTCGCCCGACTACAATCTCCGCTTAAGCGAGAAGCGCGCGGAGGCGGTCAAAATCTGGCTCGTGGAGAATATGCACATCGCTCCTGAGCGGATTTCCACAAAGGGCTATGGGAGCGCGCGCATGCTCGTGGAGGGCGCCACGCAGGATGAGCAGGCGCCCAATCGCCGCGTGGAAATCGTCGTGAAAACCAATCGAAAGTGAGGGGCTGCGCATGATCGTGGCTGGCCGCGAGATCGCGCCCGGCGAGGTGGCTTCGCACTACGACGAGCTTGATCTCTTCTACCGTGAGATCTGGGGCGAGCATGTGCACCACGGCTTCTGGCGGACCGGCTCCGAAAGCCGCGATGAGGCCGTCCGCCAGCTTGTCGAGCGCGTTGCCGCCGAAGCGGAAATCAAGCCGGGCGCCGAAGTGTGCGATGCGGGATGCGGCTACGGAGCCACGGCCCGGATGCTCTCGGCTAAATACGGGGCGAGCGTGACCGCCCTCACCATCTCCGAGGCTCAGCATGTCTTCGCCCGCGAGCGCGCCTGCGGCGCGGAGAATCCGCGCTTTCTTCTGCGGGATTGGATGCGAAATGATCTGCCATCGGAAACCTTCGATGCCGTCATCGCCATCGAGAGCTCCGAGCATATGCCGAGCTTGCCCGGCTTCTTCAACGAGGCGCGGCGCGTCCTGCGCCCCGGTGGGAAGCTCGTGGTCTGCTCCTGGCTCTCCTGCGATCGCCCGTCCAGCGCGGGCGTCCGGTGGCTGCTCGAGCCGATCTGCCGCGAGGGGCGCATGCCGCTCATGGGAACGATGGGCGACTACCGCTCCGCCGCCGAGGCAGCCGGATTCGTTGTGGAAAAGACGGACGATATATCGCGGCAAGTTCGCGGGACGTGGACATCCATTGTCCAGAGCTTCGCAGTCAAACTCGCGAACGATCCGCGTTATATCCGCTTCTTGCTCAATCGCCACGCCCGCAATCGCCTCTTTGCCCTCACGGTTTTCCGCATCTGGCTCGCCTATCGCCTCGGCACGATGCGCTACGGGATCGTGACCGCGCGCGCGATTGGCGTCGCTCAATCCCCGTAAGGCGAGCTTGCGCCGATGCTTCCCCTTATCGGTTTTTTCGAGCGCCGCTCCCGCCCCGCGCTCATCGCGATCATTAGCGCGATCGTCCTGATCGTCGCCGTTGCGGATTACTTTACAGGTTACGATTTCTCGTTTGCGTTCTTCTACCTCGGCGCCGTTGCTCTTGCGACCTGGTTCATCAGTCCGCGATTTGCGCTCCTCATCTCGGTCATCAGCGTCCTGCTGGGCTTTGCGGGTGATCTGCTCGCCGGCGCTGCAAAGGAGAAACTCTTTCTCTCGGGCTGGAATGCGGTGCTGGCTCTCGCCTTCTATGCCGTCACGGTGAATATCCTCGCCGCCCTTCGCTCGCTGCAAAATCGTCTCGAAGAGAAGGTCCGCGGACGCACCGCTGAGCTTACCGAGGAGATGCTGAAACGCGAGTTCCTCGAGCGCGAGTTGCTTGCCGTCAGCGAGCGCGAGCAGCGCCGCATCGGACACGATATCCACGACAGCTTGTGCCAGCATCTTACCGCCACGGCCATTGCGGGAGAGGTTTTACGCGAAAAGCTCGAAGCGAAGGAGCAGCCGGAAGCCGCCGATGCACGCTGCTTGATCGCCCTTGTCGAGGAGGGGATCTCTCTCGCGCGCAGCATGGCCCGCGGTCTCGCTCCCATCGAGCTCGAAGAGGACGGTTTGATGGCCGCTTTCCACGACATGGCTCACACCACCGGCGAGCGCTTTCGGATCGATTGCCGCTTCGAGTGCAAAGATCCTGTCTATGTCCACGATCTGGCCGTGGCCGGCCACCTTTTTCGCATCGCCCAGGAGGCCGTCACCAATGCGATCAAGCATGGCCGTGCGCGCCTTGTCGTCATCGCGCTCTCGAGCACGCCCGCGGAGATTCGGCTGGCAGTCCGCGACGACGGCTCCGGATTTCCGGAACCCGCTCCAGAAGCGCGCGGCATGGGCATGCACATCATGCGCCATCGCGCCCGTATGATCGGCGCGCAAATCCAGATCCGCCGCGCACAGCCGGGCACGCTCGTCGAATGCGTCTTGCGCCGCGAAGAGGAGGTGGTCCCTTCCCTTAATGAGTGAGCCTTCCGAAAAGAAGCGCATCTTCCTCGTGGACGACCATCCGCTCGTTCGCGAGTGGCTCACTAACCTCATCAACCAGCAGCAGGACTTGGTCGTATGCGGCGAAGCCGGCGGCGCTCGCGAAGCCCTGTCCGCCATCGAGAGCATCCGCCCCGATGTCGCGATTATCGATATCACCCTGCAAAGCGGCTCTGGCATCGATCTGTTGAAGAGCGTGAAGAAGGTCGCCCCGCGCACTGCCATGATCGTCCTCAGCATGCACGACGAGAGCCTCTATGCCGAACGCGCCCTGCGCGCCGGCGCGCGCGCCTACGTCATGAAGCGTGACACTACCCGCAAGATCCTTGCGGCGATCCATTCCGTCCTCGAAGGAAAACTCTTCGTCAGCCCCGAGTTTGCCGCCAGCATCGCCGAGCGCCTCATCGATGGCGGCCGTGAAAACGGACCCGCCTCCGTTCAAACGCTCAGCGACCGCGAGCTGGAAGTCTTTCGCATGCTCGGTGATGGACAGGAAACCCGGCGCATCGCCGAAACGCTGAATCTCTCGATCAAAACCGTCCAGGTCTATTGCGCTCGCATCAAGGATAAGCTCGGCCTGGTCACCGCCACGGCGCTGCTCCGCGAAGCCGTCCGTTGGAAGGAAACTGGCGAATAATCTCCAAGCGTCCGCGCGAGACCCTAGCTTCGCGCCGCTCCTTTGGTTCCAGGGCCACAAGCACGCCAGCCCCAAAGGATGCCCAGTACACTCAAGAATTCGCAAACTCGGATCGGATCCCGCCCCCACTCAGCCCCGATCTCGATTCAGTCCGGATGGACCGCTGATTCCTTGGCGCAACTCATTCGCATTGGCATGTCGCAGTAGGCCCAAAGGGTTGCCAATTCCTTAGCCCAACCCAACGGGTTGGGTACCCAGTCCAGTAAAGCCCTCGGCCTGAAAGGTCGCGACCCGGGCACTCAAGCAAAAGCCACGCTTGGAAATGAGGCGGCTGCGCGAAAACCGCGACGAATGCATGGTCCGAATGGATTCCTGCCTACGGGAGAGAAAATTCTTAAATTTACGCAACGGGTTGCGCAACACGACGGTGGCGCTGCTTTGCCCGCCCGTTTACCGACATCTGCGCTGCGCCAATTTCGGTGCAGCTTAACCTCAGAGTACCCCCTAAATGAACAACCTAAAACGGCGTCCAGCATTGGCCGCCAGCCACCTTGCGAGCGCGGCAGCCGCCGCGCTTCTCACCTTGATTGCCATTCTGCCCGATGCGCATGCGGGCCGAGACCCGTGGGCTCAGCCCGCAGCCTCAGACAGCATCTGGAATACACCGATCGGTTCCAGCGCCCAATACGTGGATGCCGGCATGTCCACTTACGCTTCTTCGTTTCAGGATACCGATGAAGAATACTATGGGAGGCAGCTCGACAGCGATCCGACAACAACCTTGCAGTTCCCAGACGGAAGCTCCCTCTGGTTTTACCCAACTCTGAAGCTTCCATACTATTTCATCTCCCCTTCTCAGAATGGCGGAGGAAACTATTGCTCCGCATTTGTGCTTAGCAACGGGAGGTCGGTGGTAAGCTTCCAGCCGACGACGCGGACGACTTACGGAGGGGCCTTGAAAGGGTACGTGACGGGGCACAATGAAGACGATACGGATAACAGTCTGCTTGGGGAGTGCCGGAAGGGCAGCCATTTTGGATCGCTCATGTCCTCCCTTGCCGGGTCCGTGCGGCTTGGAGAGCTCACCAGCGCCCAGCCGATCACCCATGCATTGAAGCTGATCCTATCGGAGAAGTATATGTATAAAGGGAATGTTACTGTTCCGGATTCCAGCACACCAAATTGGCCGGGTTGGCGCTGGCCGGCATACAATGCGGATGGCGCAGCCCAGTCGATCTACACGGGAAGCAACACTTACATGGGAATGGGAACGCTGCTTGCAATCCCAAATTCCGTCACCGATCCCGCTCAGCTTGGGATTACTACGGCGCCTGGGAAGCAGATGTTCTGGGCTCTCCGAAACTATGGAGGATATGTGGTCGATACCGCGGGGGATTGGGGAGGGGGATCTTTTCCGCAATCCTTTGCCGTGGAGAGTGGCGTCGGGCAGGAGATTCAAGATTACTTCAATCTTGCGCTGGAATCCGGCAACGACCAGCCCTTTGCCGCGGATGTGCAGCGCCTCTACCGGGCGTTGAAAGCTGTTGCGGACAACTCTCCTTCCGCCAAAGGAGGCGCCGGGAGCCGGCTTGCCGCAGCCGCCCCTGCGCTAAACGCCCAGATTGGCCCGATTGCCAATGGCGACTATGCAATCAAGGCGTTTAATACAAATGAATGCCTGGACGATTTCGGCTTTTCCACCGCAAATAACAACCAGGTGGGCCTCTGGAATTATGTTGGGGGCGCCAATCAGCAGTGGACTCTTACGAACGTCGGAAATGGCTTTTATAAGATCATCAATAAGTACAGCGGCAAAGCCCTCAACTTCGCCAGCGCTACGATGAGCGATGCTCAGCTCCAGCAGTATGACTACAGCGGCGCCGACAATCAGCTCTTCACGCTGCTTCCCGATGGAAACGGCTACTATCGCATCCAGGCGCGGCACAGCGGAAAGGTGCTCGACGTGAGCGGAGGGAACTTTAGCAACGGCGTCGCCGTGCAGCAGTATCATTGGAACGGCATGAATCCACAGCGCTGGCAACTCGCGCCGCTCGGCGGCGCCACCCTCGCCAGCGGAACCGTGTACAAAGTGGAGCCTGAATGTGCGCCCGGAAAATGCCTCGACGTAAGCGGCGTATCGACTGCGGACGGAGCCAATGTCCAAATTTGGGACTTTGTAGGAGGGGCAAACCAAAAATGGAAGGCGATCGACTCCGGAGGCGGCTGCTGGCAGTTTGAACCGCAGCACGCGCCAGGGAAGCGGCTCGATGTCAACGCCGCCGGTTCTTCCGATGGAACGAACGTGCAGCAATGGACTTCCAATTCGAGCGTTGCCCAGCTCTGGAAGCTTTATGATAATGGCGATGGAACGCTGAGCCTTGAGCCGCAATGCGCGAGCGGAAAGCGGTTGGATGTAAATGGCGCCGGCAGCGCGAATGGAACGAACGTGCAGATCTGGACCGGGAACGGCAGCAGCGCACAGCGCTGGAAATTCTCCGCTCAATAGCAGCGGTAAGTCGGCCGGAGCCTCGAGAGCGCGGGGCTCCGGCACTTCGCGCCATTCAATGGCGTGAAATTCGCTGTGAATCGACGTTCAACTCAATGCACGCGCGCTCCCCCACGCTTCAGACTATTGCGGATGCCGCTGGCGTTTCCTGTTCGGCTGTCTCCAGGGCATTGCGCAATCATCCTTCCATCCCCGCAAAGACGCGCGAGCGCATTTGCGAGGCTGCGGAGCGGAGCGGGTACCGGTGCAATCCTTTGGTTTCCGCGTTGATGAGTGCAAGGCGGCGCTCCAGCGAGCCTGCCTCGCAGCTTCCGCTTGCGTGGGTCACAAGCTTCAAAGCGCCTCAACCATGGTTGCATGCGCATATTGCGCCAGAACTCCATATGGGTCTGTGCGAACGAGCGGAACAGCGCGGCTACCGGCTCGAAGAATTGTGGCTCCATGCGCCCGGGCTGACTCCGCGCCGGGCGAGTGAGATACTCTACCAGCGCGGAATTGCTGGAGTCATTGTCGGTCCGCTGCCGGTTCCCCACGGACATCTCCGACTCGATTGGAAGAATTTTT
This sequence comes from Chthoniobacterales bacterium, assembly GCA_038238905.1. Taxonomy (GTDB): domain Bacteria; phylum Verrucomicrobiota; class Verrucomicrobiia; order Chthoniobacterales; family Chthoniobacteraceae; genus JBBSFI01. The sequence goes on from JBBSFI010000016.1 coordinate 18,562, forward strand.
GTTCGGTTGCGATTGGGTATTCCGTTGCCCGGCCAGCAATGCATCGCGTTATCAGCCATCATGTGCATGCCGTGCAAATTGCGATGCGCCGTCTCCGGCATGCCGGCTTTCGGCGCATCGGCTTTGCGATGGAGATGGCGGAAGATAAGCGTGTAGACGGGCAATTTGCCGCTTCCTACCTCAGGGAGCAGCAAACGCTGGCTCGCGGCGAGCGGCTTTCCCCCTTTCTTGCGGGATCGGGGGAATGGTCGCGTACTCCCTTTCTCCGATGGTTCGCCCGATCACGGCCCGAGGTGATTCTGTCTGTCCATCCCGAAGCGATCGTTCCCTGGTTGGAATCGAGCCGCATCGCCGTCCCGCAGGATGTCGGAGTGGTAGATCTCTACCATCGCCACGAGCACGGCAGCCGCTTTGCAGGAGTAAGCCACAACGCACAGGCAATTGGGGCGGGAACTATCGATCTGCTGGTGGACCTGATACAGATGAACGATCGTGGGATCCCCGCTGCTCAGCGGACCGTACTTGTCGAGCCGACATGGAGGGAAGGCGCCTCTTTGCCCAAGATCGCGCCTGCTCGTGCGCTCCTTCGACCTGCATTGGCGTAGGTCAGTCCTGCGTTTGTACCGTCGAAAATGGAGGCGTTGTCGTATAAGTGGGCCATCCGTTCGGTAATTTCGTTGACATTCCATTCGCGTCCCCTCACGCTGCTCTCCCATGGGCGATAAATCTCCAAAAGCAAACCAGAAGAAAGCAAATCAAACCACCGCGAAGGACGCGTCTTCAAAGCAGAAGAAGGCCACCGCCAGCGCGGCGAAGCAGGTTCTCAAGACGGGCAAAAAGTAGCCTGCGTGGGATTGCGGGTTCGGTTGCTTCCCATCCGGTCGCGTAATAGCAACGGATGGAAGCGGCTCTGTCCGCTGCGGTGGACTGCTGGCGCATTTGATTCGGCCGCTCAGGCGGCTCCCTTGGCATCTGGCCCAGCGACGGGCCGGGGACGCAATGCGTGGAACAAGACGCGCCAATCGCGGCGCTTGAGCATATCCAGAAGCACCGCGCCGAGGATGACAAAACCGAGCACAACCTTCTGCGTGTAACTTTCGACGCCGGTTAGGTTCATCCCATTCTGGATGACGCCGATGATGAGGGCGCCGATGAGCGTGCCGAAGATTCGTCCTTCGCCGCCGCCAAGGCTCGCGCCTCCGACAACTACCGCGGCTATGACATACAGCTCGTAACTGACTCCATACGTCGGCGAACCGCTCTTGAGCTGGGAGGCGAGCACCACGCCGCCCAACCCCGCGAGAGCGCCCGAAAGTCCATAGACCAGAACGAGCACGCCGCCGACTCGCACGCCGGATAGCCGCGCTGCTTCTGGATTTCCGCCCACGGCATAGATGCGGCGCCCTAGGACGGTGCGCGACATGACGACATGTGCTGCGCAGTAGAGCGCCAGCATGAGCACCACGGCGTTCGGCATGCCGCCCATGCCCGTCCCGCGACCGAGCCACGTGAGCCGGTCTGGCACTTCATAGATTGATCCCCCTTTCGCGAGGATAAATGCGAGACCGCTTGCGACCTGCATCACCGCCAGCGTCGCGATAAAGGAGGGAATCCGAAACACCGTAACCATGAGTCCCGAGAAGACGCCCACCAGCCCGCACGCGCCGATGCCGAGACAGCAGGCGGCCCACAGCGTCGCATTCGACGCATCGACGCCGCCATGATTTCGTATGAACAGCGCAAGCACAACGGCGGACAGCGCGATGAGACTGCCAACCGACAAATCGATCCCCGCAGTTACGATTACGAGCGTCATTCCAATCGCGAGAATGGCAACCACCGCGATCTGATTCGCGACATTGAGCAGATTGTCTTTGTTCAAAAACGTGGGCCATCGATAGCTCTCCGGCTGCACGACGCGCACGTCCTTCAATGCGGGGTACTTGGTCGCAAGATCTTCGAAAACGGGCCAGGCGGCGCACTCCGGCGTGGTCGCGATCGCCGCGAGCGGTTTCTCTTCGGCGGCGAGCCGCTGCAAGGCCTGCCGCGCGTCGCGCGGATCGCCCAGCACCTTTGCTGCAATAGAAAACCTGGCGGCGCGAAGGCGCGCATCGAGGGCTTCTGCAAAGCGGACGTCGTCCTCGCCCGTTCGTGCGACGATCAGGACGTTTCCACCGGCGGGCAGCTCACGCCGGAGTTTCGCCGCGAGCGGCGCCGCCGACGCTTCGCCGCGCGGCTCCTGCACGCTGTAGGTCGCAATCGAATAGTAAACGCACAGCAGCACGAGTACGATCGCCATTCCATAGTTTGCGAGCAATCGGGGAAGAAGTCGTTTCATCGGGTGGCAAGTTGCATAATTCCTTCCTGGGTCGCGTGCGCGGTGTCTTCAATCTCGCCGGCGATCCGGCCCTCCCGCATGACCAGGATGCGGTCGCTCATACCCAGCACTTCGGGCAATTCGGAAGAGATCATGAGCACGGCTTTGCCAGCCGCGGCCAGCGTATTGATAAGATGATAGATTTCCACTTTCGCTCCGACATCGATCCCACGCGTCGGCTCGTCGATGATCACGATCTCCGCGTTTGCTTCCAGCCATTTCGCCAGCACCACCTTCTGCTGGTTTCCGCCGGATAAGTTCCGGGCTAGCTGCTCCGGATTTGCCGCCTTGATTTGCAGCCTCCGTACATAGCCGCCAAACGCGCTCCGCTCCGCCGTCTCGCGAATGAATCCAGCCCGCGAAAAACGGCGCAGATTTGGAAGCCCGAAATTGTCGAGCACCGGCAGGCCGAGCACGAGGCCCTGTTGCTTGCGGTCTTCGGTAAGCAGACAGATGCCAGCCCGAATGGCGTCGCGCGGCGATCGAATTTCCAATTGGCGCCCGTCGAGGACGATGCTGCCGGAGTCGCGCCGGTCGGCGCCGAAGAGCAGGCGCGCGACTTCAGTGCGGCCCGCTCCCACAAGCCCGGTGAGGCCGAGCACTTCGCCGCGGCGCAGCGCGAATGAGACATCCCGCACCGAGTTCCCCCGGTTCAATCCGCGTGTCACGAGGCGCTCCTCGCCGATTGCGGAGGAGCGCTTTGGGAATTCGGCCTCCAGTTTTCGCCCCACCATGAGTTCGATCAGCCGTTCGCGCGTCAGATCACGGACAGCGTGCGTTGCAATATGTTCGCCATCGCGCATCACGGTCGCGCGATCCGCCACCGCAAAGACCTCATCCAGACGGTGGCTTACGTAGATAATTCCGAGGCCTTGGGCGCGCAATTCGCGCACGACATCGAGGAGCTTGGCGACATCGTGCGTCGGCAGCGCCGCGGTCGGCTCGTCCATAATGAGGATTCGCGCCTTTTGCGACAGCGCCTTCGCGATTTCCACGATCTGCTGCTGCGCCACCGAGAGTTCGCGGCAGGGTGTCTCGGGATCGATCCGCGCGTCGAGACGCTCAAAAAGCTCTTCCACCGCCGCCTGCTCCTGCCGGCGCCGTTCAAATCCAAACCGGCTCTGTTCCCGGCCCAAAAATATGTTTTCCCGGGCGTTCATCGCGGGAATCAACTGGAACTCCTGGTGGATGACCGCGATTCCCAGCCGCAAGGAGTCCTGAGGAGTGCGGATATCGCATCCCGAGCCGTCAATGCGGATCGTCCCTGCGTCGGGCTGCTGCGCCCCCGCGAGTATTTTTATAAGCGTGCTCTTTCCCGCGCCGTTTTCACCCATCAACGCATGCACCTCGCCCGCCTGGAGTTCGAGATCGGCGCATCGCAGTGCGCGCACACCGGGGAACGATTTCTGGATCCCGTGCAGTTCGAGAAGGGGGGGCGTCACGCGCTCATTTCAAGGTCTTGTCCGCATCCGCATCCGCCTTGCGATAGAGGCCCGTCGGGATCAGCACGGTCGGTGGCACATCTTCGCCTGCCAGGTATTTCACGATGCCGTCCACCGATTTGCGTCCGAGCTGCTCAGGGTATTGCATCGGGTCGGCATAGATGGTTCCCGCCTTGATCGCCTGCTTCCCTTCGGGCATTCCATCGAATCCGATCACCTTTACCTGCGCCAGCTTTCCCGTCTTCTCGAGCGCCGCCACGGCCCCGAGCGCGGACGGATCGTTCACCGCAAAGATGCCATTCACATTCGGATGCGCCTGAAGGAGGTCTTCCGCTGCTTGGAACGACTTGTCCTTCGCGCCGTTTCCAGCCAGTTTCGCGATCACCTGAATGCCGGGCGGATGTTCCTTCGAGTAGCGCGCCAGCTCTTCCTCGAAGCCTTTCACGCGCAAGAGTGCCGACTCCAGTTCCGGCGCCCCGAGCACGGCTGCCGTTCCCTTTCCGCCCAAGGCTTCAATCATCGCCGTCGCAGCCATCTTTCCACCGCTTAGATTATCGGTCGCCACATGCGAGACGACCTTCGCGCCGGATGCCAGAGCTGCAATATCCACGGTGAAAACTGGGATGCCTGCCTTGTTCGCTTCGGCGATCACCGGCCCCACCGACTTCGAGTCACATGGCGACAGAACGATCGCGCTCACCCGGCGAGTGACGAAATCGGACACTTGGTTCGCCTGCTTCGCAGGGTCCATCTCTCCTGCCGTGAGGATCACCTCCATGTGGTGTTTGGCAGCTTCATCCTTCATCGCTTCGCCAAGGTCGCGAAAAAACGGATTCGTCATCGTAAGCAGCGAAACGCCGATGACTGCCTTCTTTTCCGGCGGCGCTGCGGAGGTAGCGACCGTGGCGCATTGGAAGAAAAGCACCGGGGCGAGAAGCAGATTGATTTTCATTTAGGGGAAGAGAGTAAGGCCTCCATTCAAGCGTGTGTCACCTGAAATCATTGCGCGCTTCAAAAGTCAACTCGGTCGGGATGCCAGGCTGGCTGCCTGGAGGGAGACACTCGATGATTTCCATGCCGGTTTGAGTTGAGACGGTTATTTTGGACGCCGCAAATGGCACGAAGAAGTACATCCCCTTTTTCAAAAAACTGCTGCTTGTCGCGCTCACCAGTTCGCCTTCACCCTCGGTCACGACATAGACGGCCAGATTTCGCAAGGTGCACGCTCCTTTGATCGTATATCGATTCACCGCAAAACACGGCGTATCTCCGAATGAAATGAGCGTCTCCCTTCGATAATCGTTATTCTCTTCTTCGACTCGCGGCAGCTTCCTCCCCCGGGTGAGAACCGAGCCGCCCGCTTGTTGCAGATCGAAGCAACTTACGGCGATGTCTTTGTCGAGGCCCAGGTACATTTCGTGGTCGGACAGCCGATAGCGATCACACCAGCGTTCAGGTTGAATTGTGAAATCGGTCGGCTCCTGAACCTCCAAAATGAGACAGCCGGCCCCGATTGCGTGGGCGACTCGGGCTGGGATAAGCCAGACGTCGCCAGCCCGTCCCTCCACCTCTTGCAGCAGGCATGAAAACGAATCGCCAGGCTGTTCACTCTCCAGCACCGCCTGGCGGAGCCGGGCCTCCGTCACTCCTTCTTTAAATCCGAAGTAGAGCTTCGCGCCCGGTCTCGTCGCTAGAACGATCCAGCACTCTGTCTTTCCGTGATTGCTATCGAACCAAACTTTGGAAAATGCCCGGTCCGGGTGGGTTTGCGCGGGAAGCCGCACCGCGCTGTCGAGGAGTTTCACCAGCATGTCGAATCCGTTCCCTCCGGTCATCTCCTCGGGAAAGCTTTCGAGCAACGACGCGAAGCTCTCACCGGTTCCTTTTACTGTGGAAAGCCCTTCACTTGCGCCGCCCGGTTCCTTGTTGAGCGCTTTGACTTTCGATGCGATCCACTCCTCGGGTAAGTTTCCGTCCACCGCCTCGTCTCCAAAGAAATCGTGGAAAAGCTTTCCGCCTTCGTAAACGCGGAAGACCCGGTTGCGCTCGAAAAATATAGGTTCCTGCAACGATGTGTTGTTCATGTGGCTCCGCAAAAGCGATTAATTTATTGCTCCGGATTCATTGCCAGTGCCTCGCAAATGTCTCTTCCAACATGAGAGAGAGGCAATGGTAGATGGGAAGGTGGAGTTCCTGTACGTGCGGAGTCCGCGTGGCGGGCGCGCAAATGCATACCGTTGCCAATTCCTTTAGCTTTCCACCCGTCTCCCCGGTCATCCCGAGCACCGCCAGGCCTCTTGCGCGCGCCGCTTCGGCCGCGCGGCAGACGTTGGCGGAATTGCCGGATGTGCTCAGTGCGACAAGCACATCGCCAGGCCGGCCGAGCGCCAGCACCAATTGGGCAAAGATATATTGCGGATCCACATCGTTGCTGAACGCCGTGGCGAATGCGGGAAAGCTCGTTAATGGGATGACAGGAAATGCCCATTGCAGGCGCGCCGCCATCTCCTGGGGCATCCCCGCGCGCATCGACTCGCTGAGCGGCCTGGGATGCTCAAAGCCCTTGAGCATTTCACCCGCCCAGTGGTCGGAATCCGCGGCGCTCCCGCCATTCCCGCAGATGAGCAGTTTGCGATCGTTCTGGAACGCCGCGACGAGCATGTCAAATGCCTGCCCGATGTCCGCCTCGCACTTCACAAGCGCGGGGTACCGGTCCATTAGCTGGTCAAGATGAGATTCCATTTTTATTTTCGCAGCTCTTGCAGCAATCCAAGGAGGAAATCCCGGTTGTCGGCAGAGACATAGCGCATGGTCCCTCCCATGCGGCTGAACGTTTTGCAATAGCGCAGATAGTAGGCCGGATTATCGATGGGCGGCTCGCCATCCCGCTGCCAATCCCACGTCGATTCCGCCAGATCGACGATGACCATATGGTGGTCCGTAATCTTGCGCCCTTCTTGCAATTCCACGTTTTGTGACATTGATAGTGATTTCTCGAAGACCATCGGCGACATAACTGCCGATCCTACTGAGAGATAGACACCGCCCTGCAGTTGGCGAATCTGCTCCGCATAGATGAGAAAATCACGGAGCGCCGCACGTCCGAGTGCAGCGCCATCGTTCATCGGATGATTGTAGATGATGTCGTGCCCGATCATTGGATGAGCGGTGAAGGGGATGTTTAAGCGGTGTGCGGCAGCTTGCGCGCTGTACGCTTTAAACGGGTGCGGAATGGAGCGAAAGCCGGGCGCAAGATTCCGCTTTTGAATGGTGGCGAGGAAGTCGAGAGCCGCCGCCGCTGTATCGGGATTCTGTTCTGCCAAGTTCCGAGCCGTTTCCAATAATTGCGCGCGCGATGGGATATCCAAGCCGTCGCGCACGATCATTTTGCCGACCGATTCGCCATATCCGATCCCCTCAAAAGCTCCCACAACGAGGGCCAGGTTCAGGTTGAAGCCCGTTTCCTCCCATATCCCGAATTGCCCCCGGTCCACATTCTCGCGGACGTCCTCGCTCGTTTGTCCTTGGAACGCCAACTCCCAGTCGTGAATAATTCCCGCGCCATTTGTTGCAAGGAGCGTAACCCATCCTTCCTCCATGAGTGCGATAAGCACAGGAGCCAGCCCATTCTTGATGCTGTGAGCTCCAAACGAGAGTATCACGGGGCGTCCTCTGCTGCGGGCCGAGTGGATCTTCTCCGCGCATTCGCGCAGCGTTTCTTGCATTGCGCTCGAGATCGGTCCAAGCGCGGCGCCCGGCAACACCGCATCCCGCGGGAATTCGATTTTATTGCGGCGATCGCCTAACTTGCAAATCCGCAAGCGCGATCGGTCAAATTGAGGGTGCGACATGTTTCGTTGGAGGGAGGCGAAGGAATTGCCACACTCTTTGCCATTGTGAAAGGTCCGGGACGAGCGCGTCGGCTCCGGCTCGGATGAGGCGACGCCGCTTTTCATAGCTGATTCCGAAGCGCCTCAGCTCGTCACTGGCTACACCGATGGCAAATGCGCCCCGCTTTTTCGCTTCGCGCATCTCGACGGGTCCATCGCCAAATACAGCAAGCTGCTCGAAGCAACCGCCCACGTCATTCAGGATGCGTTCGATTACAATCCGTTTTGCGTCTCGCGCGACATGTCCGTGGGAACCGTGAATTCCGCCATTGAAGAGACCCGCGTAGCCGAGCCGCTCTGCTTCACGCTTCACATCCTCTTCGTCAGTTCCGCTGGCGAGGTAGAGGCGCAAACCCGCCTCACTCAGAGCGCGAATGAAAGGCACGGCCCCCTTTATGGTGAAGTCAGTGGCATCGAGTTCGCCCCGATCAAGTTTGGCCAGCCGGAGGTTGATGATCCCGAGAAGTTCGTCATTGAAGATTGCCTTATACTCAGGCGCGGTAAGGATCTTTTCCTTCGGGATGAAACCAAATTCGAAAACCATGTCCACGAGCCCCGCCATCTGGGAAATGGTTTGAACGCCTGTCGTCCGCTCGATGAATTCCGCCACGCGATTCTTCACGGAATGGAACGCAGTTTCGCCCGGCGCGTTTGATCCCAGGATCGCCTTCATCATCATCGGTTGCATGATCCGCTCCCACCCCTCCCGCAACGTCGATATGGTGCCATCATGGTCGAAAATGACATGACGGATGTTCGGGACCGCCATGGTTTCCGAGACGACCTCGATCTCGCTGCCCTCTGTGTGCTGCGCTCGATCCGGGCGCTTGGCGAGTTCTGGATGATAAGTGTAGTCGGCGCTCGATGCCAAATCGAGTATCTCGCGTGGAGCAGCCGTTCCCGTTTCCAGAAGCTTTTGCGCTGTGACCGCGGCGGCGATGTTTGCAACGTGCGCGGCATCGGCCAGTCCGGCGCCAGTTGAAATCATCGCGACGAGCGCCGATGAAAAGGTGTCGCCCGCGCCCACAGGGTCTGCCTGCCCCGGCAGCAGCAGGCCAAATGATTGCCAGCAGCCATCTTTTGTGCAAACCAGACAGCCACGCTCTCCACGGGTCACGACCAAGGGAGCTTGCCATCGGCTCGAAAGCCCCATCGCGTGTCCGACGATCTCTTCGAGCGCGATCGCATCCCCCGGCACGACGGCGATCCCGCAAGTTTGCATCGCTTCACGGTCGTTGAGTTTATGGATCGCGTTCGGGTATGAACCATGGAATTCCCGAGAGTCGATCACGAAGAGAATTCCGGGATGGTCGTCAATAGTGCGCCCCAGCCGCTGTCGGAACGATGCGGAGCCGTGAATGCCTCCGCTCACTTGATTGTTGATCAAAACTGCCGAAACCCTCTCGAGTGCGGCGTTAAGGCTCGTGAATAGTGCGTCCTCGACCGAGGGCGAAAGGGCGTTAAACGCGCCTAAATCGATCCGGCTAAGTTCCGTGCCATCCACGCATGGTTTAAGATAAGTGTGTGTGTCCCACTTTTCTGCCTGCGTAACCAGGCCACTGCAGTCGATCCCGGGCTGTGCCATCTGCTGCGCAAGCTCCCGTCCGAAGGGGTCGCTTCCCACTACTCCGATCACATAAATCTCACCGACCCCGAGCGCAGCAAGATTCATAACCACATTTCCTGCGCCTCCGGGCGCATAACGCTGTCTCCGCACAGGCTCGTTTTTGAGACCTGTCTCCACCGATACTTCCTGCGCCATGCGATCAATCGCCCAGTAAGCATCCAGGCAAAAATCGCCGATCACAGCCACGGAAACCTCCGACACCTTGCGCAATGCGGCGCCAAGCTCGTCTTGGCTGAGCATCGGGCAAGGCTGAACGGAGTGGGAGGCGTCCATAAGGAGGTGCGGCTAGTGCTAGTGTGTGGCTGCCGGTAGCCATTGCAACCGGGGAGGTGACAGCTTTTATAAAAAGCTGTACTGTCAGCTTTTCAACCGGTTACTGACCGCACGTTTTATGATCCCATCGTTAAAGCATCGCGCCATCTCGCGGCAGCTCACCACTGAGATCGCCGCGGGGAAGCATGGCAAGTCCGGGCGGCTCCCCAGTGAAGCGCAGCTCGTAAAGCGATTCGGCGTCTCACGCCCGACCATTGGGCGGGCCTTGCGCGAGCTACAGGAGCAGGGCCTCATCGAGCGCCGCGCCGGTTCGGGCACATTCATTCGCACGGACACGGACCGAAGCCGGGCGGCTCAGCCGTTTAGCCAGCAGATCGGGCTCTTGATGCCGGCGCTGCGCCACACCGAAATTTTCGAAGCGATTTGTGGCGAGCTTGCGAGCCTCTGCCGCAGCCACGATTACGATCTTTGGTGGGGGAATGCCATGCTTTCGGCCAGCGAAGCGCCGATGACGATCGAAGAGGCCGAGACACTCTGCGGAAACTTCATCGAGCGGGGCGTTGCCGGGGTTTTCTTCGTTTCATTCGAGCATCAGCCCGATTGTGAGACAGCGAATGTGCGCATAACGGAGCGCCTCAAGCAGGCGGGGATACCGGTCGTCCTTCTCGACCGCGATCTCGGAGTCTTCCCGCACCGGAGCGAGTTCGATGTGGTCGGGGTCGATAATGTGTCGGGTGGATTTCTGCTTGCCGAGCACTTGCTTAAGCTCGGAGTGAGCCGGATGGCCTACGCCAGGCGTCCGCTCACGGCGCCGACGGTCGAATCGCGCATCGCGGGTGCTCAGATGGCTCTTCGCGCAAGTGGATTCGAGATTCCGGACCCTTTTGTCTATTCTGGCGATCCCGGCGACATCAAATTTGTTCGCTCACTCGTGCATACTCCCGGTCTCGAAGCCATCCTTTGCACCAGCGATCACCTTGCAGCGGAATGGCTTCAGACGCTGACTCGGATCGGCGTCCGCGTTCCAAGTGACATCCGGCTCCTCGGTTTCGACAATGTCCGTTTTGCCAGCCTCCTTTCGACTCCTCTCACCACAGTCGAGCAGCCGGTTCGCGATATTGCCATCACCGCTTTTAGCGCATTGCGTGAACGGATGGAAAATCCGGCGCTGCCGCCCCGCACCTTGATCCTCACGCCGCGTCTGGTGGTTCGGGAAAGTTGCGGCGCTTACCTGCCCCGGCCTCGGACGGGAGAGAACCAACCCCAATCCGTCCGGAATCTGAAGCCGGAGCGGAGCGCGAAGCGGACGGCGCGCTGACGCCCAGTCTGCTCAGTCGGAGACCTTGTTATTTGGCCTCCAACGGCTCGCCAATATACCACGTTGCCATTCCACCCACCGGTTTCACCCGGGCGGATGGATAGCGTTCGTCGCCAGCTAGCACACGCTCGATCACCTCTTCCTTGCCGGTCGCGTTCGTCAGGAAACAAACGCGCCGCGCGCTGTTGATGAGAGGGAATGTAAAGGTGAGCCGTTGAGGCGGCGGCTTGGGGCCCGTGGCGGGCACGATCGAGCGGATCGTCTCGTCGAGCGCGAGCGAGCCGGGAAATAGGGACGCCGTATGGCCGTCTTCACCGATGCCGAGCAGGAGCAAGTCATGCACGTAGCGGGATTCGCCTAGACGGGCGGCAAACGTGGCAAGCTGTTCTTCATACAGCCGGGCCGCTTCCTCCGGCTCGATCTCCCCTCGAAGACGAAAGATATTTCCTTCTGGAATCGTGATGTGGCGGAGCAGGCTTTCACTTGCCATCCGATAGTTGCTCTCTTTGTCGTGTGGCGGAACGCATCTTTCGTCACCGAAGGTAATCTGCACCCGCTCCCACGGCAGATCTCCGGCTTGTTCCGCAATCCGCGCGTACACGGAGCGTGGCGTATTGCCTCCCGCCAGCCCCAAACGGAAAAGACCGCCTGCTCGAATGGATTCTCGTGCGGTATCGAGGATAAATCGCGAGGCGTCTTCCACGAGAGTCGGGGTGCGGTTTACATGAACTTGCATGGGATGGAGTATTCGAGTGTTGCGACGCCCGCCTTTACGATGGGCAGACTGAAAAGATGCAGCGACGCCTTCCGGATATGGAGCCGTCCGCCGCCTGAGGTTCCGAGAAGGAATGCTGCAAGCCCCGAGAGATCTGGCTCGTGTCCCACGAGTATCACGCTCTCTCGGGTCGCGTGCACATGGAGTTCCCTGAGTGCCGTTTGCGGATCCATCCCGCAGGCGAGCCAGGGAGCCAGCGACACTTCCGCTCCGAGCTTTTCCGCCACCGCCGCAGCCGTTTGGCGCGCGCGTGTCGCGGGGCTGCTGAGGATTGCTTCCACGCGCTCATCGTGCTGGGCCAGAAAGCGCCCGGCTTTGTTGGCCTGTTCCAGCCCTATTTCGGTTAGGCGGCGCGCTTCGTCCGTGTGCGCTTTCGCTTCGGCTTCCGCGTGCCGGAGGAGGTAGAGCAGCATGGCTACATTACCATGCCGCCATCCACCGTGAGGCATTGCCCGGTGATGTACTTCGCCTCGGCGCTGGCAAGGAACGCGACCGCGTCCGCGATGTCCGTCGGCTCGCCAAATCGGCCCATCGGGATCTGCGCCGCCACCGCCGTCTTCACTCCCTCCGGCAGGGACGATGTCATATCCGTCGTGATGAAGCCGGGAGCGACGGCGTTGCAGGTGATGGATCGGCTGGCGAATTCGCGGGCAATCGTCATCGTCAAACCGAGAAGCCCGGCTTTCGACGCGGAATAATTTGCCTGCCCCGCATTTCCCGTGAGCCCCGCCACGGAGGAGATGTTCACGATCCGTCCCGCGCGCTGCTTTATCATCGGGCGTGCGACGGCCTGGATGAAATTGAAAGCGCCCTTGAGATTGGTGTCGATTACCACGTCCCAATCTTCTTCCGTGAGGCGCAGCGACAGGTTGTCGCGCGTGAGTCCGGCATTGTTCACCAGAATATCCACCCGGGAAAACTCGGCCAGGATCTGCTCGGCCAACTTTTTAACGGCCGCGTGGTCCGCGACATCCACCGCATACGCGATCGATAAGCCCGGATAATTTGCATTTATTTCGTCCGCCGTTGAGATCGCATTTTGCTCCGTGCGAGAGACGACAGCGACGCGGCACCCTTCGCTTGCGAGCCGGGTGGCGATGGCTTGGCCGATGCCTCGTCCGGCGCCGGTGACGATGGCCACTTGGTTGGAAAATCTCATATCGGCGTGAAGTGTTCAGCGATTGGGCGCGGCTGCCAAGCGCGAATGTGTTTGAACAAAGAGCTTGCGAGACCCGCGCCAAGACTCAAAACGTACAGATGATTTCAGCCGTCATCCCGCTCTTCAATGAGGAAGGCAACATCGCCTCGCTCCAGGCGGAACTCGAGGCGGCGCTCGCCGGGATCGTGCACGAGATTGTCTTCGTGGACGATGGCTCCAACGATGAAACCGTCGCGCGCGTCCGCCGGGGACCCGGCGTCCGGCTCATCGAATTCGAGAAGAATACCGGCCAAAGCGCCGCGATGTACGCCGGCATTTATGCGGCCTGCGGCGAGGTGATCGTCCTTCTCGACGGCGATCTTCAGAACGACCCGGCTGACATTCCGAAACTTCTCGACCGGATCGCCGCCGGGGCCGATCTCGTCTGCGGATACCGCGCCAACCGCAAGGATACTCTCTCCAAGCGGCTTACCTCCAGAGTCGCGAATTTCGTCCGCTCCCGCTTCACGTCCGATGGCGTCCGCGACACCGGTTGCACCCTCAAGGCAATGCGGCGCGAGTGCCGCGAGGCCCTTGTCCCTTTCCATGGCATGCATCGATTCATCCCGGCGCTCGTCAAGGGGATGGGCTATTCCATTGAGGAGATCCCGGTAAACCATCGCCCGCGCGTCTCCGGAGTGAGCAAATACGGGTTTGGAAACCGCGCCTTGCGCGCCACCATGGACATGTTTGCCGTCCGGTGGATGCTCTCCCGCCAGATCAAAATCCGCGTGCGCCGCGAGTCGTGAGTCGCTCCGCCTTGCAATCGACCCTTGCTCTCCCTACGTTCCGCTCCGCCTCATGAATCGACTGACGCCACTCCTTCTCGCGCTTGCGGTGCTCGCCGCGCCGCTCGCACGGGGGCAATTCCGGAGCTTCAGCGAGTCGCCCGTCGAAATCACCGGCGAGCACACCAATGTGGTCCAGGGTTTATTTTACGCCGATGGGAATGTCGTCATTCGATACGGCGACGCCTCGATTTTCTGCGACAGCGCGCAGTACAATCCCGACACCCACGACGTCTTGTTGATGGGGAACATCCGCATTTACCGCGACGGACGGCTCTTCACAGGCGCCCGCGCGATTTACAATGTCGAGACCAAGAAGCTCACCGCCGCGGATTTCGCGGCCGACGCTTTTCCGTTCAATGTAGAGGCAAACACGCTGACGTCGATCGGCCCCAACGCATACGAGGTCCACGACGCGATCTTCACCACCAGCGACAACTCGAAGACGGATTACCATGTCGCCGCCCGCGGCGCTCGTATTTACGCCGGAGACCGCATCGTGCTGCGCGACGTGACGCTTTATATTGGGCAGACTCCCGTCTTCTGGCTGCCGTACCTGTATCAGTCGCTGAACAAGAGCGAGGGATTCATGATCATTCCCGGATACAACACCGCCTTCGGTGCGTATGCACGCGCCCGCGCCACTTTTCCCGTCGGAAATGACTTTCCGGCGACGGTCGATGTCGACTTCCTCGAGAAAAGAGGCGTCGGCCTTGGAATAAGCTCGCGATGGAAGGGTGTCGAGGGGACGGAGCAGACGGAATGGGGGCGTTTCCAAGCCTATTATATTAACGATCAAAGCACCACGCTCAACACAACGAGTCTGGCGCGCGAAAACGTGAAGCCCAACCGATACCGGATTTCACTTCAAGATCGCACGCTCCTCGCGGAGGATCTCTTCTGGAGCGTCAATATCAACAGGTTGAGCGATGCGCGGTTTCTGCAAGACTTTGTCCCCAACCAATTCCGGACCGACCCAAATCCGGATAATATGATGTCCTTGGAAAAATGGAACGAGGACTATACGCTCACGCTCACAGGCAGGTATGCGCTAAATAAGGTATTCGACAGCACCGAACGCCTTCCAGAGCTGGCGTTCGACGGTCTTACCCACCCGATTTTTGGTGATTCAGGCCTCTATTCTGTCACAGAAGTGAGCGCTGGTTACTTCAAGCGCTATTTCGCGAAAGGGTCGGTTTTCCCTGCGTACTCGACATTTCGTGGGGATGCGTTTTTTCAGATAAACTATCCGAAAACCTATTTCGGATGGCTTTCGGTTAATCCAAAGATGGGATTGCGTGAGACCTACTATCAAAACAGCGGAACGTTCGACGATGTAGCCATCCCGAATACGACGACGCTCAGCGACGGCACGCGCGTCACTGCCAATACCGTCGTGCCCGAGTTGTTTAAGGCTGGTTCCACGATTCGCACGGTGTTCAATACCGGTGTGGAAGGTTCGTTCAAACTATCGCGCGCCTACGAGCAGGTGCAATCGCGCGGATGGGGTCTCGACGGGCTGCTACATGTTATCCAGCCTTACACGGATCTCTCTTACGTTTGGACAAGCAAGAACCCAAATTCCCTTCTGCAATTCGATCGCATCAACCCCACGACTCAGCGTCCGCCGCTTGACTTTCCAGACTTCAATTCCATCGATGCCATCGAAAACTGGTCCATTGCCCGATTGGGCGTGAACAACCGGTTCCTCACCCGGCGGGATAACCTCACCTATGACTGGCTGGATTGGAGCGCCTACGTCGATGTGAACATCCAGCGTCCACATTTCGAGGAGACTTTTCTGTCACTGCCGCAGGCTGGCGTGAATTATACGGGCAAGACGCCGATCCGCGGAATCGTCGCCGATCCGGGAACGTTCTCCAACGTGTATAATCGGATCAATTTCCAGCCTTACACATGGCTTCATTTCGCGCTCGATGGCCAGTTTCCGATTCTGGACAAAGGCTTCACCGAGATCAATTCCAACTTTAACTTTCTTATCAATTCCGATACGTCTGTCCTCGTCGGCCACAGTTACATTGCCGGGAATCCACTCTTCCGAAACTCCGATCTGGTCATTGGCGGCGTGTACAGAAAACTCTCCGATAACTGGGCCATTAGCGCGCTCGACGCCTACGAATTCCAGCCGGGATACCTCGAATCGCAGCGCTATACGGTGCATCGCGATCTATCGAGCTGGGTGGCCTCGCTCGGGTTCGGCCTCATCAATAATGGCGCCGGAAAGCAGGCGTTTAACCTTACGCTTACGTTCACCCTCAAGGATCTTCCAGGCGTTTCCGTCCCGTTCTCCTTCGATCCTGAGCAAGTCCTCGGCACGAGCAAAAATCAATAGGATCCCGGCCTGGCGCGTTTCTTCTTTTACTTGCCGCGATTTGCGGCTTACATGCGCCCCTTTTTCAAATCCACTCTTTTCCGAATTCATTCATGGATCTCTCAATTATCGGCTCGGGTTACGTCGGGCTCGTCACCGGAGCCTGCTTCGCGGAAGTCGGCCATCATGTCGTCTGCGTGGACAACGATCTTCGGAAGGTTGAGATGCTGCAGCGGGGTGAAATACCCATTTACGAGCCCGGCCTCGAGCAATTGCTCAATCGCAATACCGCCTCGAAGCGGCTGCGCTTCACCGGCTCCATCGAAGATGGCGTCGATCATTCACAGGTGGTTTTCATCGCCGTGCCGACACCGCCTCAGCCCGATGGCAGTGTCGATCTCACCTACATTGAACGCGTGGCAAGGGAAATTGCCGGCGTTCTGAAACCAAACGAATACCGCGTCGTCGTGGATAAATCAACCGTGCCGGTTAAAACGGGGGAGAAGGTGGCCGACACCATCCGGCGCTATAATAAAGGCGCCGATTTTGACGTCGTTTCGAACCCCGAGTTTTTGCGGGAGGGATGCGCTGTGCCCGATTTGATGAATCCGGATCGCGTCGTGATCGGGTCTGCATCGCAGCGCGCGACCGACCTCATGAAGCGTGTCTATGAGCCGTTTTCCGCGCCGATTCTTGTCACCGATGTGAACTCGGCGGAACTCATTAAGCACGCAGCCAATTCGTTTCTCTCACTCAAAATCTCCTATATCAATGCCGTTTCCGCCATTTGCGAAGCGACGGGCGCCGATGTCGAGATGGTTGCCAACGGCATCGGCATGGATAAGCGGATCGGCCGCAATTTTTTGAATGCGGGCCTGGGTTACGGCGGATCTTGTTTTCCAAAAGATGTAAAGGCATTCATCGCGATCGCCCGGCAGCTCGGCACTCCCTTTGCATTGCTGGAGGAGGTCGAGCGAATCAATACGCGCCAGCTCGCCCGCTTCCTCGACAAAGTGCGCGACGCTCTTTGGGTGCTCAAAGACAAGAAAATCGCTGTCTGGGGTCTCACGTTCAAGCCCGATACGGATGATGTTCGCAATTCCGTTGCGATCGATCTCGTAAACCGCCTCGCCGCCGAAGGGGCGCACGTCACCGCCTACGATCCGAAGGGCGCGGAGAAGGCCGTCGAGTGGAAGCTCATCGACCCCGCCAGGGTGAAGCTCGCGCATTCACCGCTCGAAGCGGTCGATGGCGCGGAAGCTTTGATTCTCGCAACGGAGTGGAAGGAATTTGCAAACGAAGACTTCGCTGAGGTCAAACGCCGGATGCATACACCGATGATCTTCGACGGGCGCAATTTATTCGATCCGCGAACGATGCGGGACATGGGGTTCGCGTACTACGCGGTGGGCCGCGCCAATCCAGATTCCGAGCCGTAACCGGCGCGGAGATATTCCAGCGATTGAAGCATCCAAATCCGCGCCAGGTTTGCATCCAGGCGCTTCTCGATTGGGAGAAAGGGAAGTCCTTTTCCGACGAGATCCTTCACACACTCACGGAGAAATCCGGGATCGCAGGGCCGGATCGCGCCTTTTTGATGGAGGCATTCTTTGGAGTGCTCCGAAACTTGAGCCTCCTCGATTTCTTTATCGCTCACCTGCGCGAGGCAGAGATCGATGAGCGGACGCGGGCCGTGCTCAGGCTCGGTCTCTATCAGGTCTTTCAGATGCGCACGGCGCCGCATGCGGCGGTAAATGAGTCCGTCGAACTTGCCGGACGCGCGCGGGGCGTCGTGAATGCGGTGTTGCGCCGCGCGCTGCGTGAACGGGACGCATTGGAGCATAGCCTCAAGGCGGCGCCGCTCTCCGTGCGCATGTCTCATCCGCAGTTCCTGCTGTCGCGCTGGTTCGACCGGTTCGGCTCCGAAGCCACCGAGTTGTTATGCGCGTGGGATAACTCGCCCGCGCCGCTCTATGTCCGCGCCAACGGTCTCAGGGTGACTGCCGCGGATCTGCTCTCCCGCGCCCCCGGCGCCGAGGCCTCGCCGTTCCATCACGCAGCGCTCCGTGTCCGCGCCCTTCCCCACGAGTGGATCGCCGCGGGACTCTGTTATATCCAGGACCCGAGCACCCTCATGGCGTGCGATCTGCTCAATCCCCAGCCAGGCGATGCCGTGCTGGACGCTTGCGCCGCGCCGGGCGGCAAGAGCACCTATCTGGCGGAGCTCATGCGAAATACCGGGCGGCTCGTGGCGTGCGATATCTACGATTCGCGCGTCGAACGGCTTCGGGAAAACCTTGCGAGGCTTGGGGTGGCAAATGCGGAGCCGATCGTCCATGACGCGATGCTGCCGCTCGAAGAAAGCGGCGGGCGCCTCGCTCCAAAAAGCATGGATCGTGTGCTCGTCGATGCGCCCTGTTCGAATACCGGCGTCCTTCGACGGCGTGTCGATGTGCGCTGGCGGCTCACCGGAGAGGACTTCATTCGCATGCCGTTCCAGCAGTTCGCTCTTGTGCGGAGATGCGCCGAGACGTTGAAGCCCGGCGGCGTCCTCGTTTATTCCACGTGCTCTCTCGAAAACGAGGAAAACGACGGCGTTGTCGGACAGATCGCAGCCGCGGGCATTGGCCTGCGTCATATCGAAAGCCGCCGCACGCTTCCTTTTATCGATGGCGTTGACGGTGCGTTTGCCGCAAAATTCGTGCGGGAATAGCGCCGCGCTTGCGCCGCAACCTATTTGCGCTGCAGCCGTTTGAGCTTGCTCGCAAGGCTCGCCTTGGTCGCCGAGTTCATCCTGTCGATGAATAGGACGCCATTGAGGTGATCCACTTCATGCTGGAGCGCGCGGGCGAGGAGGCCCGTTGCGTCGAATTCGATCTGCCCGCCATCGAGCGTCTCCGCCGTGCAGAAGACACCGAGCGCACGCACGATGTCTCCGCTGATGTCGGGAAACGAAAGACACCCTTCGGAGGCGCTTTCCTTCTCGGCGCCAAGCTTCAGCACGGGATTCAAGATAACCAGCGGCATATGCGGGCCGATCTCCACGGGCTTCCCATCGATCGACATCGAGCTTGGTCGGTCCTCGTTCGATGCGACCTCGATCACCGCAAGCTGAAACGCGTGCCCAATCTGTTGCGCCGCCAGTCCGACGCCGTGCGCCGCGCGCATCGTCTCGATCATATCTGCGGCGAGCGTCTTGATTTGAGCGGTCACTTTTCCCACGCGCGCCCCTTTCGCCCTCAGCACGGGGTCTCCGTATTTAACGATTTCCAGGATCATGGCTTCTTCATATCCATAAATGCGGCAAGATTCCCGTTTACTCCGGCATCCCGCAGAACGTCTATCACTTTTATCACAGTCCCAAACGGCGCCTTCGTGTCCGCGTTCAGCGCCAGCGTCTGCTTGGGCCGCGTCTTCATGATCTGTTGCAGCGCCGGTTTGAGGCCAGCCAGATCGACCTTTTCCGAATCGAGAAATATCTCCTCATTCGCCGAGATAGTCAAAATAATGGGGACCGCTGTTTGCCCGGATGCCACCGCCGTCTTCGATTCAGGAAGTTTGATAGTTACAGCCGGTTGCTCGCGTTTGAACGTCGTCGTGACGATCACGAATATGAGAAGGATGGCGAAAATGTCGATCAAAGACACAATGATCACCGTCGGTGTGCGCCGATGCCGCGTGTAGAATCTCATGGCGCCTTACACCGGCTCCTCCAGGGCGCCGCTCGATTCGTAAGAAGACGGCGAAACCCGGGCGGTATGGCGCTTCTGCTTCTGGTAATAGCATTTCGCAAGCAGATCGGCTGCGACCGACTCCATTTCCGCCGCGAAGGTCTCGACCTTCTTCGTAAAATAGCTGTAGGCGATCAGGCTCGGAATCGCGACGGCAAGTCCGACGATCGTCGTGCTGAGCGCTTCCGAGATCCCCTTGGCGATCGCGTGCGGATCGCTTTGCGCGGCGCTGTCTCCAAAGGCCGCGAAAACTTTCACCAAGCCTGAGACCGCGCCAAGCAGCCCGAGCAGGGGAGCAATCCCGACGATCACCTCCAGCACGAAAAGACCGGCCTCCAGCCTTACGATCTCGTGGCGCGCGCGTGTCTGAACGGCCTCGACGTTCTCCGATTTCGGCCATGAGAGATGCTTGAGCGCCGTCTGGGCGATTTTCCCCATCGCCGACGGGTCGTTGCGCACCATTCGGGACAGCCGCACGACGGCGTCCGCATCGTCCTGTTTCAGCCCCTCGATCTCTTGCTCGATCTCAGGCGGGACGACGAGGCTTTTGCGGAGCGCGAGCGCCTTGAGCACGATCATTGTCACCGAGACAAATGAGCAGACGAGCAGCAGGAACATGAAAAACCCGCCCTGTGTGAAGAACTTGAGAGCCCCTGCCAGGTCTGCCACGAAAAGTGGGCCGCGATCGATTGATGGATAAAACATGAGTTAGTAAGCGTAAATGCTGAATGTCATTCCGTATTCCAAGCCTCGATCGCGCAGCGAGGGGATCAGATCGACAGGCAGCGGCGGAATCGGCGCACGGCGAATAGCCTCATCGCAGAGATCGGCGAAAAGCGAGTTCGAGCTGTTGTTCTCCATGCGCACTCCGACCACACGGCCTTCCTGGGTGATTGTGAAGCTGAATGTGGCCGAACCTTGCGGCAGGAGAGACATTCTTTGATTGACGAGCGGACCCCACGAAGATCCCAGCGCGGTTTTCACTTGGGACATATAGCGACCGAGCGGCGTAGCCACGGCGTCCACTCCAGCGCGGCCACGGTTGGAGATGCTTCCTTCCACCCGCGTTTTCTTCAGGCTCTCTTGATACTTCTGGGTAAAACTAGGGCCCGTAAAAGGTTTCGGCGTTGCGAGCGAGGCAGTTACATATTTCGGCATATCCTGTGTGTGATAGTCGTGGCTCTTGGAATCTGTTGCAGGCGCGATGGCGATTTCCTCAGCGGTGGGATTGGCCGTTTTCTTCAGGGGCGGGGGAGTCGCGTGGGGACGCGCCGGCTCGGGTATCGGCTCCGTTAGCTTTGCGGTTTGCGCGGCGTCGAGTTTCTCCTTTTTAACCGGATTCGGATCGTACAGCGGCGGGAGCGATGGAGCCGGCGCCTGCTGTGCCGCTGGCTGAGATTCGGCTGGCTGCGGCGCGGCGGGCGGAGGCGGTTCAGGCGCCACCCCTATGCGTATATCGGTATTGGCGAAATCGGGAGCAATACGGTCCGTCCCGCCTTCCTGGCTTGGCAGCGGCAGAAGCCCACTCGGAGCGGCCTCGCTGCCAGCCGTCATATCTCTGTCCGATTCAAATTGGGGATTCAGCGGTTTTGTGGGCGACGCTTGCATTCCTCGCGGATCGATTACATCTCTCGCCTCAGGCTCAGCCCCCGCCTTTGTGTCGATCGCCTTATTCGGCATCGGCACAAGTTGGATCTCGAGCCTATTCTGAAGTGGAGTCTCTTCGGTGCGATGCGGTATCACCATCGCAAAGAGCAGTACTATGCCGAGGATCTGAAGGTGGATGAAAATTGAGGCGGCAACTCCGATCGCGATCTGCTTCTGGGGCGGCATTCGCGAGAATCCGGAGAGCCACGCGGTGAACGGCGCGGAGAGTCGCTGAAAGGTTCCTTTGTCGGCGAGAGCGGTCATCGGATCGCCGGTTCCAGCCCTTCGGAAACTCGGTCGCAAGCGGCCGAAATAACCCCCTCTCGCAGCTCGCCCACGACGGAGTATTTGGAAACTTGCGCGCACCACTCTACTTCCAGCTCGCGGCCCTTGCCGCCGAGGGCCCGTCCGTTTCGCGCCTGGCGTAAGGCATCCAGCGGTTTCGGAAAAGCGCGGGCTACTGCGAGCGTGGCGAATGCCGCGTCGGTCGGAGAAGCCCCATCGAGCATCTCAGCGACGAGCCTTCCAGCGGCGTACGCGTCCTCCAGTGCGAATTCGACGAAAGTGCCCGCGCAGACCAGCAGCATCGATTCGGGGCGCGCCCATCGCAATTCGTCCGCCAGCGCCGCCAGATTCAGCAGCGCGCCCACGAGCACGCGCTCCGCCTTCTCGCACGCCCTCAATGCGATCGTGCCATTGGTCGTTGTGGTGATTACGGTCTTCCCAGCCACATCCCGATACTCGAACGGCGAGTTTCCGAGGTCGAATCCGTCGATCTTCTCGCCGTGGCGCTCACCCCCGAGAAGGGCCCCGGGCCACTTCTCTTTGAGAGCGCGCGCCTCCTCGATCGTGCGCGCGGGAACAATTTCCGACGCCCCATGCGCGAGCCCGGTAGTCATCGAAGAGGTCGCCCGCAACACGTCGAAAACCACGCAGGTCGTCCGTGAAAGATCGCGCGCTGGCAGCGTCGCGATCTCGGCCGGATTCAGGACGACATCGATCTTCATTCAGCGTGAAGTTTGCTCCGCCCCTGCGCCGATGTCAGACGCTTTCTTTCCTCCCTTCGCCAGGTTTTTCGCGCATGATGAAACAGGTACTGTTGCGCATAGCCGCCGTAGTCGCCGAAATACGACGCGGAGAAGTCGCGCAGGCGCCGCTGTGTTACCTTTCGCTTTTCGCGGAAATAGGTCTCGCGCAGCACCCGCTCGATCCATACATCGATCGGAAAGGCTTTCGATCGCTCAAATCCGAAGAGCAGGGCGCAGTTGGCCACCTTTGTTCCCACGCCGGGGAAGCGGCAAAGCGCTGCGTGGGCCGACTCGTCGTCCATTTCAGCGATCGATTCCAGATCCGCTCTGCCATCAGCCAGCAATCTTGCGGTTGCGAGCAGGTTTTTAGCGCGATAGCCGAGACTGCACGCGCGCAAGGCCGCCTCGTCGAGCGCCGCGATTTGCTTAGGCTCCGGATATCCGAAGACCTCCCGTCCATCCCATTGCAGCCGCGGACCGAATCGCGCCCGGATGCTATGCGACATCTGCGCAATGTGCGCCACCTGCTTCATCGAGGAGGTGATGAATGTCGCCACGCATTCCCATCCCGGCTGGCGGATGATCCGCATCCCCCGGCAGAAGTGCAGCGCTTCGCACATGGCGGGGTCGCCGGGAAACGAGCGGTAAATCTCCTCCATCGGATGGTCGAGCGCGAAGTAGTCCGCGACGATTTTCTCGCATCCCGCCGGCGCCAGGAGCTTGCCGCCACATTGCTCCACATACACCGCGCGATTCCCGATCGCGCCCAGATACCCGGCCCCCTCTTTCACCCAATGGAAAACCTGACCGCAGCCGAGCGTCAGATCCAGGTCGAAATCGCTCACCTCGATAGTCGCAAAGGATTCCCGCGCCGAGTGATGCTTCTTCATGCGCGGATCGTTCAGCGGAGCGAGCGTCACTGGATGAAGTAGCTGAGATTCTCGAGTTCGATAGCGAGGTCCACGTTGTTCACGACTACCTGTTCTGGCACTTGAAGGATGATGGGCGCGAAATTTAATATCGCCAGAATGCCAGCTTTTATCAACTCATTTGCCACCTCCTGCGCCACCGTTCCCGGCACCGTGAGGATCGCCATCTTGATCTTGTGCTCCGCCACATAGGCGCCGAGTCGGTCCATCGGGTGAACCGGCACGCCCAGGTCGCGGGAGCGCGTTCTCGACGCGTCCAGATCGAATGCGGCCACCGCCTCGAACCCCTCCTTTGCAAATCCAGGGTATCGGAGAAGAGCCGAGCCGAGATGGCCGGCGCCGACGAGAATCACAGGCTGGAGATGCGTGGTGCCAAGCACTTCGGTGAGTTCGGCGCTGAGCGCATCCACGCTGTACCCGAGGCCGCGCGTGCCGAATTGCCCGAAGTACGTCAGATCTTTCCGAAGCTGTGTCGGCTTCACTCCTGCCGCCTTCGCCAGTGCGGCGCTCGACACCGTATTGATTTTATTCGCCCGCAGCCGCTGGAGCGCCCGCTGGTAGAGTGAAAGTCGATAGACCGTCTTGCGAGGGATGATTAGCTTCGACATTTGTGAAAAAGCACAAAGATCGCGCACTTAACACTCATGTTTCGCGTTGCGCAAGGCTCTCCTGCGGTCGTTGTGCGGCGGGTTCGGAAATCTGGCCTCCGGCGCCGCTATCCACCGGCTTCATTGCCTCGTGCTGGGATATCTTCTGCCGCGCCGCGGCGACGAGGTCCCGATAGGTTTCCGAGGGGCGATCTCCCGTTTGGTCAGCGACCATCCGCTCCGTCCCGTGCTCGTAATCGATGGAAAACAAGCCGAAGCGCGGCGTGAAACTGCCCCACTCATAGTTGTCGAATAACGACCAATGCAAATAGCCGGCGAGTGGAATGCCTTCGTTCACGATCTTCACCACCTCATGCACATGCAACCGCAGAAAGTCGCTCCTGCGCATCCGATCTTTGCGGCCCGAGGCCTTGTTGTCCGCGCGGCGGCGCAGCGCCATGCCGTTCTCCGCAATCAGGATCGGCCGCCCGAAATCTTGCGAGTAAAATTTGCAGAAGAAATGGAGCCCTCTCGGCAGCACGCGCCAATCCCACCATTTGCTCGTGATCGTCGAGAGCACCCAGGAGCGGAGCGATTTGTTTTTAAATTCGTGATCCCACAGCACCGGAAGGCGAAAGATATGCGCCGCAAAAGGATCGTAATAATCCAGCCCGATGTAATCGAGGACCCTTGCGCGCGGCGATTCATACAAGGCGTCCAGCGAGGGCGCGAACTCCGCCGCGTCGAAGTTTCTGTAGCCGAGCCAATTGCTGAAGCGTTTCGTCGCCGCGCCGAAGTAGTAGGCGATGTCTCTGTGCAGCGGGAGCCGCGCCTTCCGGAAGGCGCAGTCGAACTCCCGCGCGCAATCGGTTACATAATTGCTGATGCAATGGCGCGGCGCCCCGCGCTCCCGCGCGCAGAGCAGATCGAGAAGCATCTTGTCGCTCCAATACATATCTGAACAGTAGTTATTGAGCGAGACTTTTGGCGCCCGCCACGAGCGCTTCTCGTATAGATCGTGCAGCGCATTGTACGCAGCGATATGCGCGCGCAGCAGTTGGTTGTACGCGGCCGTCATCGTGCCGAACCCTCCTCTCGCCTTCGCGGGAAACTGATTTCCGAAATACGAATTCAGCACCAGCATGTTCGGCTCGTTGATCGTGATGAACCATCGCAGAGGGCGGCTGATCCGTTCGTTGATGTATGAGACCGCCTCTTTCACGTAAGTCGTGAAAAACGCGGGCATCGCCGGGCTTAACCACGGGTCGGTTCCGAGCCACGCGGGGTGGACGAAATGGTGAAGCGTCACCACCGGTTCCAATCCGTTTTTGAGACACGCGTCAAACATCCGCACATAGTGATCGAGCGCCCCATAGTCAAAGGGAGGAGCCGTCGTCGCCTCAGTCAGCGTGACCTGCCTGCGCGGCGCTTCCGTTACAGGCTGCACCCGGCTCCACTCGATCCCCATCCGAAACGCGTTCAACCCCAGCTCCCGGCACCGTGCAAAATCTTCCGCATATCGGCTCCAGAAATCCGCCGTGCTCCCCGCTTTGGCAACATCGCCGCGCTTCTCTGCGGGCAGCCAGTTCGTGAGCGGTTCGTATTTTCCGTTATATCCGCCCTCGGCCTGGTAGGCGGATGTGGCCACCCCCCAGAGAAAGGGTTCCTCCCGCGGAAGCAAGACGGTTTCGGGAGTGGTCACGTGTGTGATCCGCTATACTTTTTCCGGCGCCGCCATCTGTGTCATCGCATCCCGCTGCGCCTGGCCAATGACCAACGGCGGAAGATGATCGTCCAGCAGCGTCTCGACCACGGTTCGCGCCGCTCCGGGACGTCCGAACGCCAGAGCCCGAGCCCGCATCGAGGCAAGCCGCGAAGGCTCGTCGAGCAGCTTGTTTACCTTGTACGTAAGAGTGATCAATTCGTTGCACTTGATCGCCGCCCCTTCCTCGAGCAGATGATCGCTGTTGCGCTCCTCCTGCCCTGGAATCGGCTGGATAACAGCCATCGGAAGTCCGCACGCCATCGCCTCGGAGGTCGTCAGCCCCCCCGGCTTGCCGATGAGCAGATCGCTGATCTTCATCAACTCATCCATGCGATCCGAGAATCCGAGGATGCAAAACCGGGATTCATGCCCATCGACGCTTTGCCGGATCCGCGCACACAGTTCTTCGTCCCGTCCGCATACCACGATGACTTGCGCGTCCGCACGCAGCCCCTCCTTCAGTCGATCGACGATAATCTCCGCGGGACTCACGCCGAGCGCCCCAGCCGACAGGAGCAGGGTCACTTTGTCGGGATGCAGCCCATATCGCACGCGCGTGGCGGCGCGATCGATCGGTTTCTCGAAAACAGGGTCGATCGGAATCCCGGAAACAGTGATGCGTTCACCGGGAAGCCCCAGCGTCTCGAGATAGACCTTCGTTTCCTCGATCGCAACAAAGTACCGATGAAAAAGGCGCGTAAGCCAAAGCGCATGGCAGTCAAAATCCGTCACGACGGTGGAAAGATGCGCCTCCAGTTCCTCCTTTTCGATCAGGTGTGAAATGATGCCCGCCGGCATGAAATGCGTGCAGACGGTGATGTGCGGATCGAATTCCTGGATGAATTTAATCAGCGGACGCATGTTGAAGCGGTCGAATTGCACGCGCACCGCCTCGTTCTTCCACGGCTCGTCGCTCGTCCGGTAAAAATAGCCGAGGAGCGTCGGCGCATTCCGGACCATCTTCGTATAAAGGCCGGAGTAGACCTCGCGGAAGAGCGTGTTCGTGTACTTGAGCGCGTCCTCATGCACGACCTCCGCCGTTCGCGGATCGTCCCGAAAGGCCTGTTCCAGCGCCGCCCCGGCCCGTAGATGGCCGGTGCCGGCGCTCGCCGAGACGATCAGCACACGCTTGTTATTCTGCATCATCTACGCATCGTTCCACGGCTGCGCTGCGAGGGCACGGCTTAAAAATTTGTGAAAATCGGAGAGGTTGCCAGTTCGCTCGTTCTCCATCTACTTTGCGCCGATGCTCGATATCCGTCTCATTCGCGAAAATCCAGAAGTCGTCCGCCAGCGCCTCGCCACCCGCGGCGGCGATGCGGCGGCGCGCATAGACGACGTGGTCGAGTGCGACCGGCAGCGCCGCACCGCCGAGACACGCCTCCAGCACCTTCAATCCGAGCGCAAGCGCGCCTCCAAGGAGATCGGGGGAAAGAAGTCCCGCGGCGAGCCGACCGAAGAGATCGAGGCGCAAGTCCGCGGCATCGGAGATGAAATCTCGGCGCTAAACGAAGCGGCCACCGGATTGGACGAGCGGCAGCGCGACCTCCTGCTGCAGATTCCAAATTTGCCGCACGATGCCGCGCCCATCGGGGAGGATGCTTCCGCAAACCCCGAAGTGCGCGCGTGGGGCGCCAAGCCGTCGTTTTCCTTCACCGCAAAGAGCCATATCGAGTTGGGCGAAGCCTTGAGCCTCTTTGATTTCGAGCGCGCCGCGAGAATGAGCGGCAGCGCGTTTGTCTGCTTCACAGGCCAGGGCGCCCGGCTCGAGCGCGCGCTCATCAATTTCCTGCTCGATCTCCACACGACGCAGCATGGCTATACGGAGCTCTCTCCACCCTTCGTCGTGAAGGCCGAGGCGCTGGTTGGCACCACGCAATTGCCGAAATTCGAGGAGCAACTCTATCGCTGCGAGCGCGACCATGCCTATCTCGTTCCGACCGCCGAAGTTCCGGTCACCAACATGCACCGCGAGGAGATTCTGGCCGACAAAGATTTGCCGGTTTGTTACTCGGCCTACACACCCTGTTTCCGCCGGGAAGCCGGCTCGGCTGGACTTGGCACGCGTGGACTCATCCGCGTGCATCAGTTCGACAAAGTCGAGCTGGTTAAGATCGTGAAGCCCGAGACTTCGTTCGCCGAACTGGAGGCCCTCACTGCCGATGCTGAGAGAGTTCTCCAGATTCTCGGCCTCCACTATCGCACCATCGAGCTTTGCACCGGCGACCTCGGTTTTGGATCCACCAAGACGTACGATATCGAAGTCTGGGCGCCCGGCCAGAATGCCTATCTCGAAGTCTCCAGTTGCTCGAATTTCGGCGACTTTCAGGCGCGCCGCATGCAACTTCGCTTCAAGGATTCCGAGGGAAAAAACCGGTTCTGCCATACGCTCAATGGTTCGGGCACCGCTCTGCCGCGCCTCTTTGTCGCGCTCATCGAAACCTTCCAGCAGGAGGATGGCGCCGTCCTTCTGCCGGAGCCACTCCATCGCTATTTTGGCGCGGACCGGCTTACCCCTCGCAATTGACCGCAGCGGAGCGGCGGTCGCAACCGGCTCGAAGCTCACGGGCGTCGATCCGGACGCTCCAGCCATTGTCGCGGTTTCGGGTGGACGCGACTCAGTCGCGCTTTTGCACCTTCTCCTAGAGAGCGGCTGCAAGCAGCTTGCGGTCTTCCATCTGGATCACGCTCTGAGGGTCGAAAGCGTCAGCGATGCGTCCTTTGTCGGCAAGCTTGCGCGAAAGCTGGGGGTTCCATGCATTTCGGAGCGGATCGATGTCGCTTCCGTCGCCGCTCGGGATAAGCTTTCGATCGAACTGGCGGCCCGCCAGGAACGCTACGCGGCATTTGCCCGCGCGGCGCGCACGCACCGCTGCGACAAAGTTTATGTCGGCCATCATGCCGAGGATCAGGTTGAGACCTTTCTGATGAACCTTTTCCGCGGATCGGCCGCCGCTGGATTGCGCGGAATGCAGCCCGTCTCTCACCGACTCATCGATGGACTCGGCCTCACTATCATTCGACCCATGCTAACGATCTGGTCGGAAGAGTTGGACGCTTATGCAAAGGAGACGCGAATGGCCTGCCGCGATGATCCGTCGAACAGCGACTTAAAGCACACACGGAATCGAATGCGGCATCGTATCCTGCCGTTTCTCGAAGCGGAATTCGGCCGCGGAATCAAGAAGGCGGTCTGGCGCGCGAGCGACGTGCTCCAAATGGAGGATGACCTCATCGCATCGCTTGCGCCGCTCACGGGCGCGCCTTTTGAACCTCGAGAACTCGACGCGCGCGCGGTGGCGAAGCTTCACCCCGCCTTGCAGCGGCGCCTGCTCTATCGATGGCTGCGAGACAATGGCATTGCCGCGGCCGGATATGCCGAAGTCGAAGCCGTCCGTTCCCTGCTCGCCGGCGGAAAACCGGCCAAGGTGAATCTCAGCGCCGACTGGCACGCCCGCCGCCGCTCCGGCAAACTATTTCTCGAACAATGACTGCGGGTAACTAACACGGGAAGGCAAAAACTAAGGCACACCTCTGCATTTTGTTTTATGCCCCTGTCGTTGTGGTAGTGTCCCAATTTGAAATCAGGGCCGTCTCTTTTGCGGTTTCTTTACTGCGGGAACCCCGAGCGCCATTACGCGCTGATTCGGGAACGGCTCTGTGACCGCACAGGCAATCGGGAGTTTGCCATTCAGTGCTAAAAAGTGGGTGTCATATGAATGTATCGCATCCAACGGCTCGTAGTTGAAGAACTCCACTGCGGAAGCCAAATGCACTGAATCTTTGGGCCAAAGAGAAGGAGCATTCCAAATCATTCTTTGCGCCGCTTCCGTAATCTTGCGTGTCGCGTCCACGAACAAAAAGTAATCCTTCTCGAAGAAATCGGTGATTTGCTTTTGTTGGGACGCGAGGAGCGAAGCTTTCCCTTCATCTTGATCACTTCAACCAGCGTGAATGAACTGGTTACAATGTAAACATCTCCAGATTCCGCCTCGTCCAAGATTTGCTCTACATTTTCTGCTCGCCCAGTTTCATTGGAAAAAAGGGCAATGAAAACGTTGGAGTCCCAGTAAAATAGTTTAGTGCTTCGCTTCATGCCTCTCTTTTGTATCTGAATATGCCGCGCATGGAATGCACGCTTGGGAGTTCGCTATTCGGTCGGAACACATAAATGTCAGATGCCTTGATGCTTACTGGATCGCCGAAACGGTCGAACTGAGTAAGTCCAGATACCCTGACTCTTTTCCCGAAATTCGCGACAGCCTTCTCCATGAGGTCTTCGTCAACAAAGCAATCGATTTTCTGATCGAGCAAAGAGCTGTAGACGACAAAACGGAACCCTCCCCGTTCCGTTATCGTCTGCATTTTGCCTTCAACCGCCCCGTAGCTCTGGCGTTGTCCTCCGACTAAACTCTCTGCGGCGGCAAATGATTTCGCCGTGACTGCCACCCGATCCTTTCCGAAGCCAACATCAATGGCTGTCACATCCGGGCCTTTGAGCCCACGCACACTAGCGAGCGCACGCACAGATTTCACGGCATCGCGCGTGAAACCGGGTGGCATTGTGTCAGTGCCCCTCTCCAGCGCCCTGATTCCGGATGGAATATCGTTGAGAATCTGAGCGGCCTGCTCTGCAACGTCTGGCAAGTAGTGCGGAATCGCATTCACGATGGAACTGCCTGCGCGCACGGAAACTGTCCACCGGATGCGCTGATTTTCGCGCAGCGCATTCTTAGTCACTTCTTTGACGAGATCAAAGAAAGCGCCGACAGCCTTTTCAAACTTGTCAAGGGGAAGATCACCCTTCATTCGGAGAAAGAGGGCTTCCTGATTTTTAGATTTTGGCATTTTCAGGGTTGATTGCGGCTACTCGACTCTCGCTGACTCAAATAAGGTTTCCCTGATCCATTCAGACAGTCCCTTTCTTTTTCTTTCGGCGGCGAGCACCACAGTCGTTTTTTCCACGTCGGTCATTCGAACGACGACAACCTGGCGCTTTTTGGCGGCTGGATCGAGCGAATGACGCCCGGCGCGGGGCCGAGCGCCGCCCCATGATTTCTTCTCATTTTTCTTTTGACGGTTCACTTTGAAAAGTGTATGACATAAATCAAAAAGTGCAAGGAAACTGTTCAATAGGCTTCCAACTGACAAGAAAATCGCCGCCGTCAGTATGCCCTGCGAGGGCATCCACCCGCTCCACGCAGGAAGTCGAGATGAGGCGCGGCAAAGGCACGTCTTGAATCGCGTGCAGGAGGGTAG
This sequence comes from Chthoniobacterales bacterium, assembly GCA_038238905.1. Classification (GTDB taxonomy): domain Bacteria; phylum Verrucomicrobiota; class Verrucomicrobiia; order Chthoniobacterales; family Chthoniobacteraceae; genus JBBSFI01. The sequence goes on from JBBSFI010000016.1 coordinate 49,528, forward strand.
AGCCCCGGCCAGTTCCATAAGACCCTCTGCCTCATGACACTCTGCGGCGGTCAGTTCGGTGCTGGGAAGGGGAGGGTAGCGCATTCTTGGAGGCGGCGCACCCCACAAAAACGCTCCGCGCGCCAATTTACAAGGTCTCACCTCCGGCATTGCCAAGCGTCTGCCGCTCACGGAAGATAGGCGCTCTACCGTCCGATGCGCTTCCATTCTTTCCATCTGCTCCTGCTTGCCGCCGCTTTCGCCGTTGCCGCGCCCGCCCCCATGGCGTCCGCCCAGCCCGCAGCTTACTCCATTTCAGACAGCACCACAGGCTACATCCTCGAAGGGGCAAACACGCGGAAGAAACTCCAGATAGGCAGCCTCACGGCGATCGCCGCCGCCATGGTTGCGCTGGATTGGTCGGAAGCGAAGCAGAAAGACTTGAATGAATTTGCCACAGTTCCCGAAGCCGCCGTCACCCTCGGCAATAGCGGCGAAGGAGTTCCGTGGCACGATGGCGATCGGTGCAGCCTGCGCGATCTCCTCTACGCCACCCTCATGCAGTCAGATGATGCGGCAGCGGAAACCGTGGCGCTCCATGTCGGCGCATCGCTCTCTGGCGGCCAGGCGACTCCATCCATCGCGTTTGTCGCGCAGATGAATGCGCTCGCTCGCCGGCTCGGAATGCGCAACACGCGCTTCTTAAATGCGCATGGTCGGGACAACCTCGAACGGTCCCTCCCGTATTCCACCGCGGAAGATCTAGCGCTCCTCACAAGATACGCGATGCAGCGTTCCGCCTTCGTCTTCTACGTGTCGCAACGCGAGCGCCGCATCTCCATCCAGGCCGCCACGGGCGAGACCTCCTCGTATCTCCTGCGGAATACAAACGAATTGCTGGGCGCGGATAAAATCGATGGCGTGAAGACTGGCGCGACCCGCAATGCCGGCCCATGTGTCATCGTCTCGGCGGCCCGTCCCCCGGAGTCGAAGCAGCAGGGAGACCAGACGCTCATCACGCCACGCCGGCTCAATGTCGTCGTGCTCGGTTCCACCGACCGGTTTGCCGCCGCCCGCCAGTTGCTCGAACACGGTTGGGGATTATATGACGCCTGGGCCGCGGCCGGACGCCCCATGAAAGGCGCAAGGGCGCGGTAATCTCAAACCGCCGTAACGGCCGGCCCGTCCACCCGATGCCCATCGCCTATTTCATCGATCGCAAGCAGCGGCCCGTAGTCGCCCTTCTCAGCGGTGTCCTTACCGATGCCGATGTTTTCGACTACGAAAAGCGCGTTTGGACCCGCGCGGATGTGCAGGGTACGATGAAATCTGCGACACGAGTGCCGTCACGAAAATCGCGCTCCCTTCTCCACAACGCATTCGGGATCTTGCTGCGCTTTCGGCTTCTTTGGATGCAATCTCCGGTGGCGGCAGGCTCGCGATCGTTGAGCCCGATGCGCTCGCTTTTGGCCTCGGTCGAATGTACGAAATGCTTCGGAGCATGAGCGCGGGCAGCCAGAAGCCGGTGTCCGTGTATAAATCGAGAGCGCAGGCGGTTGCAGCGATGAGACTTGACCCGCTTCCCGACATTGAGCCTGCTTTTCCCGCAAACGGCGATGTTCCCAGCGTGCGGGAAATATCGCTTTCCGACTGCCTGCCCGCATAATTTTTTCCTATGAAATATTTACTCGCGCTATCGCTCTTCTTCACCGTGGCCGCATATTCAGATGAATACCCGGAAGGCGGCACGATCGAGCGCCTCGACCCGGCGCTCGATGCGATCATCGCCAAGGACGCCAAAGTCGAGAGACTGGCGGAAGGAATCACTTGGGCCGAGGGGCCAGTTTGGAAGGACGGCGCACTGCTCTTTTCTGATGTGCCGGCAAATATTCTCTATCGCTGGGCGCCAGGCGATCATGCTGCAAAGCCGTTCATAACGCCGAGTGGGGGCGTAACGGAGCGCACCGGCTTTGTCGAGCCCGGCTCAAACGGTCTTGCCGTCGATGCCCAGAATCGGCTCCTCCTCTGCCAGGACGCAACGCGCCGGGTTGCGCGTCAGGAAAAGGATGGGTCTTTTACCGTTTTGGCAGACCGGTTTGAAGGGAAGCGATTCAACAGCCCAAATGACCTCGCAATTCGGAAGAGCGGTGAAATTTACTTTACCGACCCGACTTATGGACTTGAGGGATTGAACGACTCGCCCCTTAAGGAATTGCCGTTCAATGGCGTTTTTCGGATTTCCAACGAAGGAAAGGTCACGCTCTTGATCAAGGACCTCACGTTTCCAAATGGCATCGCCTTTTCGAACGATGAAAAGACGCTCTACATTGGCGTTACCGATCCGAAGGAGGCGCGCATCGTCGCTTACGATGTCCTGCCCGACGGCACAGTGGCCAATGGGCATCTCTTCTTCGACGCCCGCGCATTGCAAGCCAGGGGCCTCGTCGGATCGTGCGACGGGTTGAAGCTCGATGCGCGTGGAAACATCTTCACAAGCGGTCCTGGCGGAATGCTTATCCTTTCTCCAGAAGGCAAGCATCTCGGGACGATTCACACCGGCGAGTTGATCGCCAATTGCAACTGGGGCGGGGATGGCTCGACCCTCTACCTGGCGGCAAATCACGCGATTTGCAGAGTCGCGACTCTAACCGGGAGGCCGTCGAAATAGTCCCGAGGGACGCGCGCCGAGGAATTTGGGCCAAATGGCACGGTGGTAAGCCGCAGCGTCGCAAGGAGCGGTTCTGCCGGGCAGATGACGGTCGGTATTTCTTAAGTTAATCCAAAGCTAGGACAGCGGTTGTCCACCAGTTCATGGCATGCTTGTGCGAAATGCCACTGAAACCTACTAAACCGTCTGCGAGCCGCTTTCCCGCGGCCGATGCCATTGCCGAACTCGTAGGCTACGTTGATTTGGGGCTTGCCCCGAAAGCGGTCTCCCTGGCGGGAGCGATATTGAAGCAGAGACCGCTCTCGTCTGTCAGCTTCCAAAACGCTGTCACCGCTCTGCATATTCACGCGGACCGGCTCACCGCATGGAAGTCGCAAATCGAGGCGGCATTTGCCGCGATGCCTCAAGCCCAGCGGCGCAAAGCCGCTCCCGCCATGCTTGCGTACTACGCATCCATCGGCGACTTCGAGGCCGCCTCCCGCTACCTCCCAATCACGCGCGGAAGTAAACCCGAGCATCTTTATTTCGCCATGGAGACTCTGCTGGCGCTTGGCAGGATTCCTGAGGCGAAGGCCTTGGTGGATCGCTGCATGAAGGCCGTCTTGCTCCCGGAAAATCAGCCGAAATTAGAGATTCTCCTGCAGGCGCTCGCCACTTATTTTTGCCATTGCGCCGAGCATGAGGAGGCCAGGATGGCTTGGCAGGGAATGCCGTTGGGTGGCGCCTTCACTGAAAACGCATTGATAGGAGTGGTCGAGACGCACCTCGCGCAGGCGCTCCTAGCTGCCGATGCCGGGCTCGCCGCCCTCGCCGATCTCTCAAAAAACCCCGCGGGCGAAACAGAGATCATCCTTCCAGGCAACGAAAAGGAGTTGATCGATGGAGCGCGCAAGGCCCTCCTTGCATTGAGAAGAAAGGTCGCCAAAACGCTTCCGCCAGCCCGCATGAAGCGTCTCGGGATGCAGCCGGTCGAAACGGAATCCTCCGGCAACCCGGACCCCGGCTTCGAGTGAGAGCTTACTTGCGAGCAGCAAGGTATCCCCACGCAAAGATATTCTTCTCCCACGCATCGACGGTGAACTCATTCGTCGAAGGGTACATGAAGATGTCGAAGTAGGCCTCCGGGACCGGCCATTCGGCCACCGCAGGAACCAGGGCGGCATTCAAATAGTAGTCATGCACCCATTTCGACCAATCGGGCCAATGGACGAAATCGAAATTGCCATACACCGTGATTCCGTCCGGGGTCTTCTGGCCGGTTCGGCGGCTGTCCAGGTGCAGCGGATGCTGCACGGGATTCGATCCCACTCCGGTTGTGTATGTTATATTGCCTGGGTTCGCCCCACTTTGAAATTGCGTTGCCTGGACGACTCCAGCGAGATACTTGGGGTCGCCCGTCAAGAAATGCGCGCGCGCCAACTCGCGCGCATCCGGCTCCGAGTAAAAGGTTTGAAACATTGGCAACCCTTTGTCGGGTGTGGTTAGGTTCCACGCATTGTTCGACGCATACGCCAGCGCGCGGTCCGCAGCCGCTGTAATAATCGCGAGCGCGTGTCGTTCGAGGTCCGCGTCCGATCTGGGTGCGTGCATCGACGCATAAACAAAGGCCGCGTCGTATTGAGAGCGGTCACCCGGCGCGAGCCCCTTTTTCGCTTCCTCCGTCGCGAAGCTGCGGCACATCTTGAAAAGATCGTGCCATTTTTCGTCTCCCGTAAGCTGGTATAGCACGATGGCTGCCAGCGCGCGATCTCCGCGGATCTCGGAGCGCAGCTTGTCCACATCCTTCCCGCTCCGGTCCATTCGCGTCCGCTCAGCCTCCGCCCATTCCATCGCTCGCACGGCGCTCTCACTATATACCTTTGCGAGATCGGGCCGCGTGGCGCGCAGCAGGAGGGCCGCGCGGGCTGCGGCGGCTGCATAGACGCTGCTTCCCCATGGGTCGGCCGCGTACACATACGCCGTCATGCTTTGCAGCCAGCTCACTTCCCCTTCGTAAGGGTCGCCATTGGTCTCTATGCCGTATCGCACTCCACCATCCGGCAGTTGAAGCCGCCGGAAGCAATCGATCTCGAAGAGCGCCTCGGCTAGTATATCAGAGACTCCTTCCGTGTGCGGTATATTGAGCTTTAGTTCACCGAAATACTTCGGAAACATCCCTGCAATTTCCATTTGCGCCATCGTCACCCGCAGATGTGTCACACGGCGTGGATTCCAGTCGCCTGCGTCGTGATAGCCGCCCCACGCCTCGGGAACAGGTTTGCCGGTGCTATGCTTCTCCAGCAATTCCTGTTCGTTCCCGCCGTCTAAAATCGAATACGTGGATTGAAAGACCTTCGCGCCATCGCCTGGATGAAAGTCGCGCGGCTTGACAAATTCCGTATAAGGCGGCCCCAGCGCCATTCCACTCCGCTCGTTGTACAATCCTTTCATCTGCACGAGGAACGCGCGCTGCCAGACATCCAGGCCGATATCGAAAGGATGCGAACAGCCGATTCCCTCCACGCAGATGCGGTAGCGGCCGGGAGTGCCGAAGCTGCTAAAATCCATGCGCCATACGTCCGCCTTGTTCATATTCTCGTCTCGCCACATGAGTTCCTTTTCGTCGGCTAGCTTCGCGATCTCGACGCTCCCCGAATAGGCAGCCGCTCCGCTGTTGGCGTCCACAAGGTGAAAGCGCAGGTTCGCAGGGTAATTCAAACCGCCTCCTGTCCCCATCCATGTCGAGAGGAAGGCGCGCTTGACGGGATCGTCCGGCCGATACCCGATTTGATTTACGTGGATGGCATCACTCGAGATCTTCGAGGGATCGTTCAGGAAATGGGTGCTTGGGGGATTCGCATTCAGCTCGCCGATATCGATCGCATAGCTTTTCCCCGCCACGAGCGGATGCGCGAGTTTCAGGTAAAGCGTATGCCGCATCGCAAATGCGCCGCGCGGTTGCGCCCAATCCAGCGGCTTGCTTTTCCGATACACAGCGATTGGATGGGCGCCGTCATTGAACGCCGGGTCATCCTGAGAAGTAATGGTGTACGTGGCGGGCAGATCGGCGAGGAACGCGAGCAGCGGATCGCCCTCGAACTTCTCGAACGCCACAAGGTTGTCTCGGTTGGGTCCGATCAGCCATCCCACAGCCTGCCCGCCCCGTTTCAAAATCACTTCTTCGATAACTCCCGCTTGGCTCTTTTTCTCTTCTTTTGCATCTCCGCCGAGCGGTTCGTATTTGGTGAGCGAACCCGGAAGGACGCGCCCGGCGTCGAACGTGAGCGTGAGGACATCCGCCGCCGCCAGGGAAGCTTGGACGGTCGGGGAGAGCGGGTTTCGTTTTCCATATTGCGCTCGCAATGCCGCTTGCTCCGCCAGCACCGCTTGGCGCGCCTTCTCCGCGCGTTGCGCTGCCGCTGCCCGCGCGGCCCGGGTTGCCTCGTCGGGTTCGACGAGTTCGACGGATTGCAGCGCCACATCGAGCACTCCCGCGCCCCAGTCGCCCTGGATTTGCCACTGCACGATCGCTGAGAGATCGGGCATCCCTTTGTCCGTGCTGTTGGGCGCGCTTAATGGAGCCCCGTCCCGCGGCGTCACGAGAACGAAATCCTGCGATGGCGTCGGCAGGGGAAACTCATAAATCGCCCCGTGCTCTTTGTCGCGCAGCATCAGCCGGAGTGCGGAAACCTTGTTGGCCGGGCCAGTTTTAAGTTTGAGGGCAGGCGAACAATCCTTTGTCCGGCCGGATAGATTCAAGTTCACATTGAGGCCAGCGCCCCCCTTGCCAGTCACGCCATCGCCAGTTAACAAGGCGCGGCCATTCTGCACCTTTGCTTTATTCTGCCACGTCCCGTAGGAAAATAAAAAGGGAGTGTCAAAGGCGATAATTTGCGTTGGCGCTTTTTGTGTCGGCGCCTCGCCACCGCCCCATGCGGCGCAGGCTGTAATGAGGAGCGCGAGCAGCTTCTTCATACTGGATCGATATGCGAGATAATTGCTTGGTTATGGATGCGATGCCGCATCGGGCTTGGCATTTCTGCGAAGATACTCAGCCTGTACTTCGATGAGCGGCTGCTTTTCGGTCTCCGTCCAGCTTTGGAGTTTCGCGATATGTCCCGGCGTTGCGAAGCGCGGGGCAAGCGCCACGAGCCTCTCGTATTCTTTGAGCGCCTCGTCCTTTTCACCGGCAAGCCAATGGCTCGCCGCAAGTCCCGCCACCAGCAACGCATTCGGCGTCTCGCCGGGCTTAAGGGCGCTTTGTGTTGCGAGAAAAGCTTGCAGCGCGTCGCGTGGCGCGCCCGCGTCGAGTAGCGCCCATCCTTCGTTTTGCAGCTCCGAAAGCGGGTGCTTCGCTTTCGCCCTTTGGAAGATTTCGCGCACGCGGTCGAGCTTCCCGATCGTGCCCGCATAGTAACCCGCTTCGTTATAATCGGCCCCCGTCGCGTCGGCTAAGCCCAGCGCCGCCTGATACGTCTCCAGCGCGCGATCCGTCTGCTTCGCGGCGGAATATGCCGCCGCGAGCGCATGCATGCCCCGGCGCGATTTCGCATCGAAGTGAAGCGCGGTTTGCGCCGCCGTGATCGCCTGCGCGCCCTGCCCCTGCGCGATGAGCGCATAGCTCGCTCTGGCCCACAGGCCCGCATCATCCGGCATCCGCTTGAGATCGAAGCTTCGCAAAAAGGCCGCGCGTTGCAGGTTCGTCTCGAAGGCCGCCAGAAGGAGCCGCGCAAGCGGCACGGATGGATCGTACCCCAGAGCCGATTCCAGGCTCGTCTTTGTATTCGCGTCGCGCTCGCGCTCCGCGATTTCCCGGCAGCGCACCGCCCCTCCAGGTCGGGTGGTTCCGCTTCGCCTATCCTCCTGCACCCATCGCGCAAGCGCCGTCCACGGGTCCGATCCCTCCCGGTCGTGGTTCATCGCGGCGATCCGCTCCGCCGCATCCACCTGCCGCGCATTGCCGTCCGCATCGAACCGGCGCCCTCCGATTCCGCGCGCCCATGCTTTCACCCAGGCCGGAGCCGGTGGGATGTGAGCGTAACTCGCATAGTTCTCCCACACGCGCGCCGACCGATCCCAACTCGCTGTGAGCATGCGCGTTCCATCCGGGCTGAAGGCGGCATTCTGTACGACGTCATCGTGCAGCAGCGCCCTTCCCACCGGGGCGCCGTCACTGCGCCACAAGCGTGCCGTGTGATCCGATGAAGCCGTAAGCAACAGGGCGCCATCTGGACTGAAAATCGTCCGGTACATGTACCCTTCCCCCGAAGCCATCGCCTCGCCGATCGGCAGCAGGGTCGCTGCGTCCCAAACCCGCCCGGTGGCGGAAGCAGTCGCTATCCGTTTCCCATCGATGCGGAACGACGCCCCTTCCACGCCCGCGCCACGCGCGGGCTCGATTGGATTGCCGCTCGATTGCAAAGTGACCGCATCCCACAGGCGCGCGTTCCCATCGTCCGACGCCGTCAGAATGCGGCTGCCATCGGGGCTGAAGATCGCTGTGTGGACGGAGTCGCCGTGCAAGAGTGGGCCGCCGATCGCTTTGAGCGTGGTGGAATCCCATACACGCGCCGTCTTGTCTCCACCGGCCGTCACGATCTTTGTGCCGTCGCGGTTGTAGGCAGCCATGTTCAACATCGCCCCAGGTTCTCCTTGCGCCACCAGTTCGAGCGTCGTTGCGTCCCACACGCGAATGCGCTCGCTCGCGGTGACGATCTGCTTCCCATCGGGGCTGAACTCCGCGCTGTTCACCATCGTGGGATGCGCGAGCGGTTTTCCGATCGGCTTCAACGTCGCGGCATCCCAGAGGCGCGCCGTTGAATCCCAGCTTGCCGTAAGAATGCGCGAGCTATCCGGGCTGAAGACGGCGCTCTGCACGGAATTGCCATGCCTCAGCGGATCGCCCGCCAGCAGACCCGACGCAGCGTCCCATGCCCGAACTCCGCCCTCGCCGGTGGTGAAAAGCTTCGAGCCATCCTGCGAGAAAAAAGCGGTCGTCACCCCGTTGTGAAACAGCCCATCGCCCACTTGCTTCCGCGTGGTGACATTCCAGATCCGAGCCGTGCCGTCGAAGCCGGTTGTCACGAGCCAGCGCGCATCGTCGCTAAATACGGCCGTGTATACGGAACTTTCGTGATGAAGCGGCTCGCCCGCTTCCTTGAATGTTGCCGCATCCCAGAGGCGCACGGCGCGATCGCGCCCGGCAGTAACGATCAGGCTGCCGTCCGGGCTGAACCGCGCCATGCTCAGCACGGTTCCAAGAGTCAGCGGCTCGCCGATGGGCGCGAGCGTTGCCGCGTCCCAAAGGCGCACGATGCCGTCCAGCAAGGAGCGCGTCAGAATTCGGGTTCCATCCGGACTGTACGAGGCGTCCATCGCCGGCTGGGTTTGTTTGGGCAGTTCTCCGGTCTGTTTGAGAGTCTGGCCATCCAGGATCCGCGCTTCGCCGGCTGCGCTCGATATGAGGATGCTCGCGCCGTCCACGCTAATGCTTGAGCTGAGAACGGCCCCACCCATCTCGCACGGCTCGCCGATTGGCTGGCTCGTCACCGAGTCCCATAACCGCACCGTCGCTTTGCCCATTTCGGTCGTGAGGATGCGCGACCCGTCTGGACTGAAGATGGCTTTCCGTCCGGCGCTTCCAAGCTTCAGCGGCTCCCCCGCCGGCTTGCGCGAAGCGGTTCCCCATATCCGCACTGTGTCTTTGCACAGCGTGAGGAATCGCTTCCCATCCGGACTGAAGGCGGCCGTGCTTGGCGGCGCTTCGTGTGCCAGCGGTTCCCCAAGCGGCTTGAACGACGTCGCATCCCAGAGTTGCGCCGTGCTGTTAGCGTTCAGCGTGAGAACGACCGAACCGTCTGGACTTGCAACCGCCGACGTCGATCTCGCGAAAAGATGCCGCAGCGGACTCGACATCGCGCGTACGTGAGACGCGATGGCTTCGTAAAGTCTCACCGATGCCTGGTCGTTGCACGGCTCCCAGTCCAGCGCGCGTGCGAGGTGTGCGACGGCAAGGCCAAACTCACCCTTTTCGAGACGCTGGTTCGCGATCGAGTAATCTTCCATGCTCGCCTCGTGCAATTGACGGCGGCTTTTTTCATCCGCCTCCTTCAATGCGGCGGCCTGCTCTCGCGCCCGAGCCGCTTCCTTATCGGCGCGCCGGGCCTCTGTCTTGGCTGCCCCGGCTTCCCTTAATCCCGCCCACGCACCGGCGAGCGCGCAAACGGTGAGCGCGACCAATGCGCTTGCGAATACAGCGCGCGCCCTCGCCTTGCGCTTTGCTTCCGCAAGCTCCAGCGACCGCCGCGCCGCCTGCTCGCGGTCGAGCCGCTCGCGCCGGCTCCGAAGTGCAAGCGATGCGAGGATGTCGTGCGTAACTTCGATCCGCGCGATCCCGCCCCGGTCCTCCATGATGAGTAAGCGTTGGTCCACCAGATGCCGCAGATTCGAGGCCGGGTCCTCGACGCCGTGCCGGCTCAGATCCGCGATGGCGCTGTCGAGTGTGATCGTCTCCCGGAAGCCCGCCTCCGACACCAGCTTGTCTTCCACGAAATACCGCACCGCTGCGGGATGGCCCGAAAAGCTGTCCGAATAAAAGCGCGCCAGCACCTCTTCGGCCGCGGTGCGGCCCCCGGCGCCCGAAGTGCCCGAAGCGCCCGGCGAGACAGAGGCGCGCACCCATTCGATCGGAATCTGCTCCTGCCCCGCAGTCAGTCGCCGCTCGTTCAGTTCCGCGCAGATGAGACTTAGCAGCGGAGGCACATTGTCGATCGCATCGAGCGGTGTCTCAGCGTCCGCTCCAGCTACGAACCGAACGACCGCCGCCGCAGTCGCTTCGTCCACGATCGGAGGCTTGCCCGCCTGCTTGCGTGCAGGCTCGGCGATCGCCCTCAAGGCTTGGGAGCCACTGAGCAGACGGAGTTCAAACCGGTTCTCCGCTACGCTCGGCATCAAGCGCCGCCACCTCTCCAGTCGCGACAGAAAGTCTTCCCGCAGCGCGATGACTATTTTAACCGGGCGGCTCTGGAAGTCGTACGCTCTCACGATTCCGCGATCCGCCTTTAGCTTTTCCCGCAAGGCGGCCGGTGGCCGGTTCTCGATCAGATCCGCCAGTTCAGTCAGGAACGATCGAGCTTGCTCGGCGCATTCCTCGCCCCGGTCTTCCCCGAGCGTAAAGAAGTCCTCGAATTGGTCGAAGATCAGCACCGGCTGGACCGGCTCGCCCCCTTCCGTCCGCCACCACGGCAGCGACCGGTCGTGGAAGAATTCCCAAAGGGTGCGCGAGCGGTCCAGCGTCGCCGGGTCGAAGCCATCCACGCTCGGCAGCGCCTGGATGATGGCATCGAGTGCCTGCGCCTGTGGCGGATGGGATCGATCGTTGAAGAGAAAACGCTGGAGCGGCGCCGGCAGGTATCCCTCGTCGCGCAGCGCCGGAACGAGCCCAGCCCCGAGCAGAGACGACTTCCCATACCCCGAGACTCCGTAAAACACCGTCAGCGGCGCGCGCAACACCCGGTCCCGCAACTCTTCGAGTTCCGCGTCCCGTCCGAAGAAATAGCCCCGCTCCGCTTCCGTGAAGCGCGCCAGTCCAAGCCACGGCCGCTCCGGCGTTGCCAGCGGCGCGCCAGGTGCGGGGGAATTGGGATCGGCCATCGCTCGGTTCGTTTACTCCCAGTATTCCGCCCACGAGGAACTAGTCTCCCAGACGCGCACCTTCACCAGTTTCACCTCAGGACGCACCACAAAGGGGCTTCCATGTCCGGCCGCATAAGCGTCGAAGCGCCGCGAAAACTCCGAGTGGATCGCCTGCGCCATCGCTTCGGTCGTCGGATCCGACCCCTCAAAACCGATTACGCGCTCGCCATACGCGGTCTTCATCCTCGCAAACTCTGGGTCGTGCGTATTCATGCACAGCGAGTGGTCGTAGCTCTCCAGAAAGTCCGCGATCAAATCTTTGATCGCCTTGAAATCGCACACCATCTCGTTCGCATCGAGCGACGGCGCTTCGACGACAAATTCCACTTTCCGGGTGTGCCCGTGCGGGAACCGGCACTTCTCCGGATGCTTCGAGAGCATGTGCCCGCTCTCGATTTCAAAGGTTTTGCAGATTCGGTACGGCATTCAACTCGGAATCTTAATCCGCGAGCGGACGAAATTGAACTGCCGAATTGCCCGACCGCAAGCTCCGAATCGGCGACACATTTTTCTAGGAACTTGGCGCGCTGAAATGCGACCAGCTATGGCGTTTGCTGTCCATTGTGCAACCAGCCTCAGGCTTGCGCCACCGCGTGACCTTCCCCCCGCGTGATCGCTCCCCTTGGCCCAGCGGGCCAAAATACTTAGCCCGGCCCATCGGGATGGGTGACGTCCAACAACCGGCGCGCCCTGAAAGGGTGCGATACGACCCTTTCTTTATACCGAGAAGCCCCACCGGGGCGATTCAGCCACAGCCCAACGCACCGCGTTGGGTCCAAAACAACAATCGGACCAGCCCTGTAAGGGCGGCTCACTTCCCAGACATGCACTTTCACTTTGTCGAAAACGACCCGGTGCCTTCCGAGCGGCAGGCAGCGTACCGCGACTGCATGAACATCATAACCGCTATGGATATGACATTTATGCGTTTATGATTCCTCGGGCGAACACCTCTTTCTCGCCCATCCAATCACCCGACCAGTCACCCGCTACGCTTTTGACGGTGTTGACGGCGCGGAAAATCCACAAAGCCAACGCGAAGCGCAAAATGCGCTGACGAACCGTCCGACAGAAAATGTGCCGATCCGGTCGACTTTCACGGTGTGCTTCTGTTGACGCTTACATCTAAGTTTGGTGGCCCGAGGAACGAAACCGAGAAGTTGCGAGATCGAAGTGAGGCTGGCGGATTCGCGGGTTTGTACCGACGGTACCCACAATTGGGGGGGGAACGCAATTCGAGTTGCTGGGGGAATTGAGAGCGGGAACGGGTTCGTCACCATCCAACAGGCACCTGAGCCTGGATCTGTGGAACTGGTTGCCGCTGGCGCCGCTGCTTTATTCCAGCTCCGCCGTAGACGCAATAGGGCCGCGTTTTAGCCTCTTTCCCGGTTGCGGCGAGGCCGGTGTCGCCGCGCCTTCAAAGCGAAAGTGGGCAACGGCGAGCCGCAGCCGTTCAAGAATCCATCTGTTCGGGTCGAGAGCCGTTCCAAGAGTCAGGCATTTCGAGGACATCGCGACGGACCCTCAATATGATCAGGGCACGCAGATCAAAGCGCGCCGGTCGGGGTCAGTCGTGCGCCAGGGAATGCAGCTCGCAAGCGGGTGAAGTCCCGTCCGCCGAGTTGGCTGTATGCGGCGGTGATGGTCCGATAACTGCGTCGCCGCGAGGCGGGGTGGAGAGCAACCGGTCCAAGACAGCCAGGCCGTAATGAAAATGAACCATAGATGAAGCATCGAAGGTCTTTCGTGCAGGAAGTCTGTCCTTTAATCCGGACTTCCGATGCCAGTTGATCGGCATTATCGTATCCGAGCCCGCAGCGTTCCCCGAGTATGCCTGGAACCACGATGTGATCGTGCCCGTGTGATCGTATCCGTACTGGTTGCAGAAGTCGCATTAACTGTGACGCAATATATTCCGACGCTGGCACTCCACTATTCGCGACGCCAGCCGTCAGGTTAAGTCTGCCGTTTTCAGTCAAGGCGCCAGTAATCTCCGCCGGGCTTACTGCGTCGCCAGGGTTGCCTTCGTGGCTCCGGTGGAGATTCCGCCATCGACAAGCAGGGTCTGGCCGGTCACATAGCGGCTCGATTCTGACGCAAGAAACACCACCGCCCCGTCGAGATCGTCGGGACGCCCCGGACGCTTGAGCGGTATGCGATCGCATAGGTATTTTACCCATTCCTCGCTTTCGTAGAGCACTTTGTTTTGCTCCGTTCGAAACCAGCCGGGGGCGAGACAATTGACCGTGATTCCATGTTTCCCCCAGTCGTCGGCGAGGCTCATAGTCAGTTGCTTCACTCCGCCGCGGCTTGCTCCGTACGGCGCGAGGCCCGCGTAGCCTGCCACGCAAGTTACCGATCCGATGTTGATGATGCGCCCCGAGCCGCGGGCGATCATTCCGCGGGCGACGGTCTGTGCCGTAAAGAAGGTTCCGCGCAGATTGGTGTCGAGCACGCGGTTCCAATCGTCCCATGTCACGTCGATGGCCGGTTTGCGCACATTGCAGCCCGCGTTGTTTACCAGGATATCGATCGGGCCAAATTCTTTCTCGATCGCAGCCACGGCATTCTGAATGCTCGCGTGGTCGCACACGTCGAGTTTCGTTCCGTACGTGCGCCGCCCCAGGGCTTCGATTTCCTTTTGAAATTGGGAGAGCCTGGCGCGCTCCCGGCTGGTCATGGCGATGTCGGCGCCCGCCGCCGCCAGCGCCCGTGCGAAGTATTGCCCGAGCCCTCGGCTCGTGCCGGTAACCAAAGCGATCTTCCCGCTGAGATCGAAGAGCGAATGTCCCATTGGCTTTACGGTTTCAAAACGACCTTCATGAGATTCGGCTCGTGATTATACAGACGCTTAAACCATGCGGCTCCCTCCTCGAGCGGCGCCACCGCGCTAATAATTGGGTCCACCTCGATCGCGCCGCTCGCAAGCAACTCGATGCACGCGGGATACTCGCCGGAAGAGGCGCACGATCCCTGCACGCGGATCTGGCGCGTCACGACGGTTTGCAGCGGCAGTTCGACCTTCGGCGAAATATTTCCGACGAGCGTCACCGCTCCGCCCTTGCGTGTGCTTTCGATCGCCGAAGCAACGGTTGCGGTGGCGCCGACGCACTCGATAGCGACATCCGCCCCGCGCCCTGCGGTGATGTTCCGCACCTCCGCCGGCACGTCGCACTCCTTTGCATTCACGGTGTGCGTCGCTCCAAGCCGCCGCGCTGTGGCGAGCTTTGATTCCTCCACATCCACGGCGATGATTTTCCGGCATCCCGCAAGCCTTGCGGCTTGCAGCGTCAGCAATCCGATCATCCCGGCGCCCACAATCACCGCGCTGTCTCCCAGCACGATGGGTGTGATGCTCACCGCATGCACACCGATCGAGATCGCCTCGATCAGTGCAGCCTTTTCGAACGGCAGATTGTCCGGCAGCGCGTAACAAATCCGAGCTGGCACGACCACGAACTCCGCGAACGCGCCCGCGCGGCGGAATTCCCCGCACGAAACACCGAGCACCTGCCGGTTGTCGCACAGATTGATCTGGCCGCGCTCACAGAAAAAGCACGCCCCGCATGAGATCGTAGAGTCGAACGTCACCCGATCGCCTTTTTCAAAACCGCGCACACCGTCGGCAGCGTCCGCCACGATGCCTGCCGCCTCATGGCCCATCACCAGCGGGGGTATGCGGCGGCCCGTGCTGCCGTCATATCCGTGGACGTCGCTGCCGCAAATTCCGCAGGCCTGCACGCGCACGAGCAGTTCGCCCGGGCCCGGGTCCGGCTGGGCGATCTCTTCGAGCGACAGCATTTGATAGTCGCGTAATACAAGCGCTTTCATGGGTGTAAAGGCGAGCCTACCTACCTTCCGTGATCCTGATGGCCCCTACGCCGCAGCCAACTCAAATTGATCCAATCGAGATGCAGATCGAACGGATGCCGCAAAACGCGCAAAGGTTCGAGTGTCGTGTGATAGAATTGATAGGCGTGCGACGCGCTTAAAAATATCGATTCGCGAGCGGCTTATTCTAAACCACGTCCGCTCAATAAATGCGATACGCTTATCCTCGTGCATTGAAATCTGAACGGCCTCTAGGTACTTCAGCACAATCGACCTCGTGGATGGATCGCTTTTTTTGAGTTCGCGAAGCAGTCGCCGCTTCCAGACCGGAACCGGCTGGTTTTGATTGTCTTTGACCCCGGCGGCAATGTGCCGGAAGCAAAGCGGGTGGTTTTTGTGGACGTGAACGATGTCCGCAATCACCCCGAAGAAGCACCTAAATATTTTACTGTTTTCTGAGAATTCTCCACGCGCCGCTTTAACTGCCACGAAATCGCGCACATCACAGAGCGCATAAAGAATTCGGTCGTGATTCCTTCGCCGAATTTCTGTCCGCACGCGTAGATGACAAACACACACCACCAAAAGCGATGGAGCGAGCCACAGGAAGATTAGGATTGCGATGTTCATTTTCTTTGGCGCTTCAAAAGTTGCGCTTCTAAATCTTTTATTCGGGCTGCTTGGCGCTGAATTTCGTCGTCTTTATCAGACAGCCGCTCTTTGTAAAGCTTTCCGATTTTGTGATGCGAGCGCCAGGCCTCGAACCACGCGAAAATTGCTGGAGCTTAAAAAACAACAAAATAGACGCCAAGGGCGATCCATTGTCCCGCCTTCGCCCTTTTGACAATCGTTTCGTAAAGCTCCTGCGGATGTGGGGAAGGCGGCGATTCCATCGGGGGATTTCACGGGAGAAAACCGGACGAAGCGCCCGAGGTCAACGCTTTTAACCCTGTCGAAAAACTTCTCAGAACGTTTCAGATTAGGCGCCACAAAGCGGGAAGCCTGCGCGGGCTGGAAACCGCTAGGCGGCGCTCTTTGGCTGAGCTTGTGGCTGAGGCTTTTGCTTCAGCAGAGGCAGGATCTTCTCCACAGCGGCCTCGGTGGTGATGCCGTGCTTTTTGCGCAGGATGTCCACGGCGCCATGCTCGACGAACTGATCCGGCCAGCCGACGCGCACGACCGGCGTCGTGATTCCCACATCGGCCAGATGCTCGATGATCGCGCAGCCAAACCCATTGTGCAGGACGTGGTCTTCGATCGTGCAGATGACATCGACGCTGCGTGCGAAGAACTCGATCGTGCCGGTGTCGAGCGGTTTGATCCACCGCGGGTTCACGACGGCCGTCGAGATCCCGCTCGCTTCCAGCATTTTCGCCGCTTCTTCCGCGAGCGCGCACATATTGCCGAGTCCGAAAATAGCGACGCGGGCAGGCGCCTGGGAGCCATGCTTGATCACTTCCGCTTTCCCAATTTCAAGCAGCTTCGGCTGCTCCTTTGGCTTTGCCCCGGTGCCGGCGCCGCGCGGGTATCGAATCGCGATCGGGCCTCCGGTATAGTTTACCATCGTCCAGAGCATATCGACGAACTCGTCCTCATCCTTGGGGGACATGTGAACGATGTTCGGGATGTGCCGCAGGTAGCCGATGTCGAAAAGCCCGTGATGAGTCGGACCATCGTCGCCGGAAAGGCCGCCGCGATCCATGCAGAGGGCAACGTTCAGATTTTGAAGGCAGATATCGTGTACGATCATGTCGTACGCCCGCTGCATGAAAGTCGAATAGATCGCGACGAAAGGCTTGAAGCCCTGCACGGCGAGTCCGCATGCGAAGAGGGCCGCATGTTCTTCGGCGATGCCCACATCGAAATAGCGATCGGAGTGCGCCAGCGCGAACGACGCAAGCCCCGTCCCGCTCGGCATCGCGCCGGTGATGGCGACGATCTTGTTATTTTGATCCGCAAACTTGGATAGCGTTTTGCCGAAAAGTTCCGAGTAAGTGGGCGTCGATCCGGCCTTTACGGCACCTGTATTTGGCTCGAACCGCCCGAGACCGTGGAACTTGTCCGGCTTCTCGAGCGCAGGGGCGTAACCTTTCCCTTTTTGGGTTAGGATGTGCAGCAGCACGGGCTCTTGCTGCGTCTTGAGAAACTCGAAAGTGCGGATGAGCAGGGCGGTGTCGTGTCCATCGATCGGGCCGTAGTAGCGGAAGCCGAGATCCTCGAAGAGAACGCTGGGGACGAGAAGGTTTTTGACGCCGGTCTCGACCCGGTGTGCAAACTCGAGCGCCGCCTGGCCGCCGATCATCTTGACGAAGTGCGCCGCCTTGTCGTGCAGATGGGTGTAGGCCGGGTGCGTCGCGATCCTGTTGAAGTAGCTGGCGATGGCGCCGACGTTCTTGGCGATCGACCACTCGTTGTCGTTGAGGACGACGATAAGCCGCTTCGTTTGCTCAGCCACATTGTTCAGAGCTTCGTAACTTACGCCGCATGTAAACGCCGCATCTCCCGCCACGCACACGACATGCTCATCCGTGCCTCGCAGATCGCGCCCTACCGCCATCCCGAGCGCGGCGGAGAGAGCCGTGCCCGCGTGGCCTGCTCCATAGCAGTCGTGGGGACTTTCGGTGCGCAGCAAAAAGCCGTTTAGCCCTTCGTACTGGCGGATCGTGTCGAAGCGCGCGCGCCGTCCGGTGAGGAGCTTGTGGACGTATCCCTGGTGGCTTACGTCGAAAACGAAGCGGTCCGTCGGAGTATTGAACACCCGATGCATGGCGATCGTGAGTTCGACTACGCCGAGGTTTGGCCCGAGATGCCCGCCGACTGAAGTCGGATTGTGCTCGGAGAGCACCCTCACGAGCTCCTGGCGCACCTCCTCCGCGAGTTGCGGGAGATCGTGCTCGGGGACGGCCTTGACGTCGGCCGGAGAATTGATGTGGGGAAGAATGGGCTCGGACATGGAATCGATCGGTGCGGGACAGGATTTTAGAAAAGGCTCACTTCCTCGGAATCCTGTGGTTTCCGTGAAGAAGAGGGCGGGGTGGGGGAAGGGGCACTTTGCACCGGGGCGGGCGCGGGTTCAAATTCGGTGAGTTGGACTTTGCCCGCGCTTGTGCGCGTGATGAGATCGATGCGCTTCTCGGCCGATTCCAGCTTCTCCTGGCACACCTTTACCAATTTCGTCCCCTCTTCATAAAGCTCAAGGAGTTGATCCAATGGGAGCTTCTCGCCCTCCATTTCATCCACAATTCGGTCCAGGCGCTCGATTGCCGTCTCAAAAGTCTGCTCTGCCGGTTTCGGTGTTTTGCTGCCCATGGCTTGTCGAGTTTTCCACTCGAACGCGTCTTCGCGCCTATGTACACCCCGAAGTGAACAGCTTACGATGTTGTAATCCGAACGCGCGGCACGGCTAATCCTCGCGCGCCGTCCATCGGTCGCGATCGAAATAGACGATGCACTGGTTGTCGATCGGCAGCGCAGTCACCGCATGGAACGGCAGATTGCGCAGGTTAACGGTCCGGGTGATGAAAGGCGCCCAATCCTTATAGTCGCCTTTTTCGATCGCGTTCAGAAACGGCTGGTCGCCGGAATAGGGAGTCAGATAGAGGCCGACAATCTCGCCATTGAGCTTGCGATAGTCGTTCAGATCGGTGAACTCCTTGATCGTGGTCGGCATCCAGAGACTCTTACGATCCGCGTACCAGGCGACGGCCCACGGCATGTCGGACATAATGATCTCCTTATCGGTCGTCCAGCCTCTCATGATCGCGATGTAGGGTGGAACGTACGGCGGCCACTTAAAGCGGCTTTGCATCGGCCCCAGGAGCCGGATCACCATCGTTATGTAGGGCCGGCCCGACAGGAGAAACAGCAGGACGACAAAGCCAATGTGGACGAGGCGGATCGAGCTCAAAGGGAGCCGCGACCAGAGCGTAAGGATAAACGCCAGGCCATAGAACGTCATGAGCGGAATGAAGAGGAGATGGAGATCGTTTGCCGCGAAGCCATCGAACGCGTGCAGGCCAAAAACGGCCATCCCTAGTAGCGCAAATATCCAGAGAATCAGGATCGCCCAGCGAAAAACCGCGACCTCGCGGCGCTTGAAAGAGTGCAGCAGGGCGACGAAAAAGATCGGCGCGACAACCACGCTGCCGAGGAACGTGACGATGCTGCCGATCTGATCGTTGATGCCCCCGAACGCTTTGCTGGGGAACGCCGAGACGCCCAGCGATAGGAGTGGCGGATTTACCGAGCGCAAAAGAGTGTCTTCACTCAGGCCGAGACCATCGAGACCCGAAAACCACGCCAGGCCTCCCAGTCCTTTCCAGTCGTGATTGAAAACGGTGAAATTGTGATAGAGCCAGGGAGCGTAAATTGCTGCGAAAACGACCCCCATGAGCGAAATATTGCGCAGGCGGTGTGGAAAATAGATTCCGCAGAACAGTAGCGCTCCGGCAAAAATCCAAACCGTGAGCGCATGACCCAAGGCGAGCATTCCGAAAGTCGCGGCCACCCCGAGGAGCCACGGCAGCGGATTGTTTAAAAAGGAAAAGCGCGAATGCGTCTCCGGATGGGGCGCGAGGCCCGCCTCCTGTATCAGCGGCGCCTGTTCATCCTGAGGATCTGCGGCGGCCTGCCCGTCCCCGAAGCTTATTGGGGCGACTGAGGCCTGCGCGGTATAATCGTCTTCCTCGGGATTCAGAGCGCAATGCGCCTCGATGGCGCGCAGCAGCATGTACGTTGCCAGGGAGAAAAGGAACAGCAGCAGCATCTGCGGCAGGCCAGTGAGCGCGAAATACCAGCATCGCTCGCAAATGAGGACGAGAAGCACCCCCAGCGAGGCGAGCCGCTGGTCGAAGAGCCTTCGCGCGATAAAGTAATTCACGACGCAAGAGAGGATGAAAAACAATGTGGCTGCGCCGGCGACAATCTTGTCGCAGACGTACGCAATGTCGTGATCGGTCATCTCCCACGTGGAGCGAGCCATCCAGACTCCGGGCGCCAGAATGTAGGGCCAAAGGGGGGCGTGGTACGAGTCGGGCAGCCGGTCCACTGCGAAGACACCGTTCGCTTTTGTGGCGCCGGACTGCCATATCGCCGCGGGGCGTATCACTTTGGTTGTGAAACCGTTGCCCCGCGCGATCTCCCGGGCGATTACCGCTTGCTCGATCGCCCGCGGGTGCGACAAGCCGGCGAATCCCGAGTTGCTGTAGAACCAAAGGGTGCAGATAGCGGCCACTTGCGCAATGACCAGCGCCAGGATCGTCCAGTGCTTCCACTCGCCTTCCTCAAGCTTGTGAACGGTTTGCTGGACTTCAACTTCCGTCGCTGGAACCAGATGAAGGAGGTTTTGGAGGAAGCGGAGCAGGCGAAGCATCGGGCGGTGGTTCTTGTGGTTGGATTAGCTTGAGCTTGCGATGAAGGGTGCGGCGGCTGATCCCGAGATGTCTCGCTGCTTTCGTGATGTTGCCGCCGGTTTCCTGAAGGGCGTGCAAAATGAGGCGGGCTTCGGTGGCTTGCAAATTGAAATACGCGCCTTTGTTTGGCGTAAAATTCAGCGCCGCAAGCGGCCCTGGCTTGGCCGAACGCGCTGCGGAATGCCCTTCCCGGACGGGGATCGGCAGCTCGCGCAAAGTGATTTTCGGACCGGATGCCATCACGACTCCAAACTCGATTGCCGTGCGCAGCTCCCGGATGTTCCCCGGCCAGTCGTAGCGGAGCAACGCTTGCATGGCGTCCGCAGTGAGTTCCCGGCCCGGCTTTGCGTTCTCTTCGCCGAACTGTTTGAGAAAAGCCTGCACGAGCAGCGGGATGTCCTCTTTACGCGCCCGCAGCGGCGGCATGTCGATGGGTACGACGCTGAGCCGGAAGAAGAGGTCGTCCCTGAACTCTCCCTTGGCCACCAGGTCCGCAAGGTTCTTGTTTGTCGCCGTCACGAGCCGCACATCGACTTTTATTGGCGCATTGCCGCCCACACGCTCGAATGCGCGCTCTTCGCCCAGCACTCGGAGGAGTTTCACTTGCGTGGTCGAATCGATCTCACCGATTTCGTCGAGGAAGATGGTGCCGCCGGCTGCCTGCTCGAAGCGCCCGATCCGCCGCTCGATCGCGCCGGTGAAGGCCCCTTTTTCATGGCCGAAGAGTTCGCTTTCCAGAAGCTGCGGTGAAAGGGCGGCGCAATGCACGGCGACGAACTTCGACTTCGGGCGTCCGCTGAGCGCATGGATCGCGTGGGCGACAAGCTCCTTGCCCGTGCCGCTTTCGCCCTGAATGAGCACGGTGGCTCGTGTCGGCGCCACCTGGCGGATCGTATCGTACACCTCCTGCATCGGCGGTGAATCGCCGATGAGCCGTTCGAGTCCGAACTGCTTGTCCACCTGCTTCTTGAGTTCGACGACCTCCTCCTCCACGAGCCGGCTGCGCAAGGCCCGCCGGATGAGGATCTCGACGCGGTCGATATTAAGCGGTTTCGTGACGAAATCGTACGCGCCATGTTTCATCGCCTCCACTGCCGCATCGACGGATCCATACGCCGTCATCATGATGACAATCGGCGGCTTTGGCCGGGCGAGGAGGCGGTCGATCAAGGCCATTCCGTCCTCGCCTCCCAGGCGCAAATCCGTGAGAACGAGATCGACTGACTCCCGCTCGACGACGTTCAGCGCCTCCTGAATGTTTGCCGCGATATAGACGTCGAAGTTGTCATCCAAAGAAGCGCGCAGACCCTCACGGGTGTGCTTCTCGTCATCGACGATGAGGATGGTGGGCTGCATGGCTGCAACGAATCGGTATGCTGGCGCGCCGCCGTGCGAAAGAGAAATGCGCCGGCAGCGATCGGTTTCGCGCGGGGGCGCCCGGTGAGAATCCCGGTTGCCGGGATGGCAAAGCTCGCCTTTCATGCCGTCGCTTCATGACCACCACAGCAGCGGAACCGCAGCCCGCGAAGACCGGACGAAGGATCAGCGCCCGCGCGGCTGGGGCCGTCGGCCTCGCCGTGATGTGCAGCCGCATTCTCGGGCTGGCGCGCGAGATGATCTTCAACGCTCTTTTTCGCTCCGACACGCTCTCGCTGTTTCTGATCGCCTTCCGCGTGCCGAACCTTCTGCGCGACCTATTCGCCGAAGGCGCCCTTTCCACGGCGTTTATTACGACATTCTCGAAGAAAATCACGACGTCCGGCGACGATGCTGCCTGGCGCCTTGCGAACAAGATTGGGACTTTGACATTCTTTTTCATGAGCGGCGTCACGATCCTTGGCGTCGTCTTCTCACCCTCTCTGATCCATCTCGTGGCGGGTGGCTTCTCCAGCCAGGATGCGGCCATTACGGCGCGCCTCACCGCTGTGATGTTTCCTTTCATTCTCATGGTCTCGCTGGCGGCCCAAGTGATGGGGATGTTGAACGCAAAGAATATTTTCGGCTGGCCGGCGATGGCATCGAGCTTCTTTAACATCGGCTCGATCGTCGGCGGGGTGGCGCTGGCGTGGAAGATCGATCCGCATTTCGGGCCGGGGGCCTTGATGGGCCTCGCGATCGGCACTCTGGTTGGCGGGTTTCTCCAACTAATCGTCCAACTGCCCGCGCTTTGGAACGTCGGCTACCGCCCGAAGCTCGATTTTAGCTGGCGCGACGAAGGAGTGAAAACGGTCCTTCGCCTTATGGGTCCTGCCGTGATCGCCGCAAGCGCGGTGCAGGTGAATGTAATGATCAACGCTTCGTTTGCGACCCATTGCGAGAAAGGAGCCGTCACGTGGCTCAGCAATGCCTTCCGCCTCATGCAATTGCCTCTCGGAATCTTCGGCGTGGCGATCGGCACGGTGACGCTGCCGCTTATTTCAAGGAGTGCGGCTGCGGGAAACATGGCCGAATTTCGCGCGACGCTGGCGCACGGAATGCGGCTTGCGTTTCTGCTCACCGTGCCATCCACGGTGGGACTTATCATGCTGGCCGACCCGATCATAGGGATCATCTACCAGCGGGGCGCCTCGACGCCCCACGACACGAGCCAGGCTGGGGCCGCTTTGCAATTCTATGCGCTCGGACTGGTCGCATACTCCGGCATCAAAGTGCTGGCGCCCGCCTTTTACGCGATCGACAAGCGCACGACGCCGATGCTGGTGAGCTTTATCTCGATCGCCATCAATCTGTTGTTAAACTGGCTCTTCACCTTTCGTCTTGGCCTGGGGCATCGCGGACTCGCGCTATCGACCGGGTGTGTCGCGCTCATAAACTTTGGCATCCTCTACGCTCTCATGCGGCGTGAGACCGGCGTGCTTGAAACGCGGCAGATGATTGCGACCTTGGTGAAATTAGGCGCCGCCAGCGCCCTGCTTGGCGCGGTATGTTGGGCCGGGCAGAGGTGGCTTCTTGTTGGTCTCGGTCACCGATCGTTCCCGGTGCGCGCGTCCCTTTTGCTTGCTGTCATTGCGGCGGCGGGGACGGCGTTCTTTGGCGCCACGCTGCTTCTCAAGATCGAAGAAATGGACGACATCACAGCGCTTCTGAAACGGAAGTTAGTGCGCTTTCGCTCATAGTCTGAGCTCAAGTCGATCGAAGGAGGGTGTTGCCATTCGTCCAGACGCCGTGGCACCTTTCTGAAATGCCCATGCCGAAGTCGCGCGTCCTCGTTTTTGTCGATGAATCCAACATACTCAGTTCCGTTCGCGCGCTGGGACGCAAGCTCGACTGGCTTAAGTTGCGCGACTATCTCGTGGATGGCGCCGCGGAGAGGGAACTGATCGAGATGGTTGTCTATGCCGGTTTGCCGCCGCCGATGCCGGAGTGGCAGGCGGAACGCGATAAGAAAAGCAAGTTTCTCCATTGGCTGCGATCGAACGGCTTTCTCGTGGTGGCAAAGGATGGATCGCCGGGCGACGGCAGGCAGTACAAAGCAAATGTCGATGTGCTGATGGCGATCGACGCCGTCGAGCTTTCCGTCGAGATGCGCCCGAATGTCGTCGTCCTGGCCACGGGCGACGCCGATTTTGCGCATCTTGCCCTTCAACTTCGGCGGCGCGGAATCCGTGTGGAAGTCGCCGCCACCGGTCAAACCTTGGGCACTGGCTTGCGCGGGGCGTCAAACGCCGTCATCGATCTCACACCGCTTTTCGAGACTTTCGAGATCATGAAGGCCACGGACTTGTAAGCTATCCTAGCCCGTAAAAGCGGCGGATCGCCTTTAACAGTCCGGGTATATCGTAGTCTTTTGCTTCGATATCGACTTTGACGCCGTGCTCGCGCATCGCAGCGGAGGTGACCGGTCCGATGGACGCTGTCTGCAAAGTCGGGGGAATCGGAAGCTTAAGCGCCATGAAGTTCTCGACCGTGGAAGCGCTGGTGAACGTGATGAGATCCGCCCCCTCCTCCTTGAACCGCGCGACCGCCCCGGTGAGGTCCTCCGTTTCAGGAACCGTCCGGTACGCGATCGCTTCATCGACGATTGCCCCGAGCTTTGTGAGCTCCCGCGGCAGCGCATCGCGAGCCTTTTCGGCGCGCGCAAGCAGTATGCGGGAGTTTTCCACTGAGCCTTCTTTCTGCAGGGCGCCGACAACAGCCTCCGCGATATACTCGTCCGGCTGGGCGTCCACTGTAAGATGGTATTCGCGCACGGCGCGGGCTGTGGCGGGTCCTATGGCCGCGATGCGCACTCCGCCGATCTCGCGAGCGTCCTTGAATATTTTGTAGAACATCTCGAAAAACGCCGTGACTCCGTTTGCGCTCGTAAAGACGATCCAATCGTAAGTGTGCGCGTCCTGGACGAGTTCTCCGAAGGCAAGGAGATCCTTCGGCGGTTCGACGCGGATGGTGGGCATTTCGAGCACATCGGCCCCGAGCTCCCGCAGCGAAGCGCCCAGAGCGCCGGCCTGCTTCCGGGTGCGAGTCACCACAATGCGCTTTCCAAAGAGCGGGCGCTTCTCAAACCAATCGAGGCGGCTTCGCAATTTTACCACATCTCCAAAAATGGCCACCGCTGGCGGCTCGAACGCGCTGTCTGCCGCTTTTTTTGCGATATCCGCCAGCGTGCCGCGCAGCGTTTTCTGGCGGCCCGTGGTTCCCCAGCGCACCAAGGCAACGGGAAGCTGCGCGCTGGCCCCGTGCGCAAGCAGCGATTCCGTGATCGCGCCAATCCGCTCGACTCCCATCAGCATCACTTTTGTGCCGGCCGTCTCCGCCAGCTTTTTATAATCGAGCGCGCTATCGGGCTTTGCAGGATCTTCGTGTCCCGTGAAGATCGTTAGCTGGGATGCGTGCTCGCGGTGAGTCACCGGAATTCCAGCGTACGCCGCCGCGGCGATCGCCGAGGTGACGCCGGGTACGATCTCAAAGCGAAGTCCCGCATCGGCCAGCGCTTCCGCCTCTTCGCCGCCGCGCCCGAACACGAACGGGTCGCCGCCCTTCAATCGGACGACGCGCTTCCCATCCCGCGTTTTCTCGACCAGCAAGGCGTTGATCTCCTCCTGTTTCAGCGTGTGGGCGCCGGCCTTTTTTCCGACGTACACAACCTCCGCCCCTTGCGCGGCCCATTTAAGCATCTCCGGATTGCAAAGGTAATCGAAGAAGACGATCTGCGCCGATTCAATCAGCTCCTTTGCCCGCAGGGTCACGAGACCCAGGTCGCCGGGTCCGGCTCCGACGATATAACAGATGCCTGCGGACGCATTCGATGCCTTGCTCATGGATGATTGGATTGTGTGTTAAGTTGCGCGAACGCGTGAGCCGCCACCGCCTCTGGATTCGAGATCGGACCGTCCGCCGAAGCCTCACTTGGGGCGCCGCCCCCGGGTGAAAACAGCACGGCGCGCAAGAAAAGGCGGCTCCCGTCTGTGGTGCATCGAACGCCGATCGGCAAAGTGCAATCTCCTTCCAGGAGGCGCTGCAACTCGCGCTCGGCGCGCACCGTGAGAAACGTTTGCTCATGGTGAATTGCGCCGAGCAGCGCGGCCGTGTCCATGTCGGCCTTCCTCGTTTGCAATGCGATCACCCCCTGGCCAATCGCAGGCAGCATGCAGTCGGCAAGCGAAGCCGCATATAGATCCGTCCCCTCGAAGGCGATCGTCCCGTCGCTCAACGAAAACCCAAGCCGCTCCAAGCCAGCCTCTGCAAGGACTATCCCGCTTACGATTGGCGATTCGATCAGTTTTCGCAGCCGAGTCTGCACATTGCCGCGCCATTCCTGGATCTCCAAATCAGGACGGAGCCACCGGAGTTGATGCGCACGCCGCACGGAGCTCGTTCCGACGCGCGCGCCTGTTTCGAGGCCGTCGACGCCTCGCGGGGCCTTGGAAATGAGCATGTCGCCCGAAGCGGCTCGTTCCAGGACGGCGCAGACTTCGAGGCCGGGAGGATTGTGGGCCGGAAGATCTTTCAAGCTATGGATTGCGACATCGATGCCGCCTGCGAGGAGCGCTTCCTCGAGTTCTTTTGTGAAGAGGCCTTTGCCCCCTGCTTCGTCCGCCTTTAAAAGCGACAGATCGAGCTTCCGATCTCCGCGCGTGGTGAACGGCTTCACCTCGATGCCGAGCGCCGGATGTGCGCGCAGCAAGGCGTCCTTCGTGAGCGCCGTTTGCGCGAGCGCCAGCGCCGATGAGCGAGTCCCTAGAACGATCGAGTTTCTCATTTCACCAAGGGATTGGGATCGATTCCTCCCGATGCGGCTGTCGAGTAGTGGATCGCCGCGCGCCACGCTCCTTCGAGCCAGTTTTGGAACTCGACGACATGGCGCTCGATCATTCCATCGCAAACGACAAGATCCTGCCGTCGGATTGCCATCGAACGATCGGCCTCGGCTTGCAGCGAGTCGATATCGTAAAGGTACACGCCATCGAGATCGTTCACCGCCGGATCGATGTCACGCGGCACCGCCAGATCGATGCAAAATAGCGGCCGGTCCCGGCGAGCCTTCATCAGCGGCGCGATCTGTTCGCGGGTGATGACATGATGCGGCGCCGCGGTCGAGCCGATGAGGATATCCACATCGTGGAATTCTCCAGCCCACGAATCGAAATGGATGGCCCTGCCACCCATTTTTTCCGCGAGAGCAATGGCACGCTCGTGAGAGCGGTTTGCCACGAAAATGCCGCGGACTCCTCGCGCCTGCAAAGCACCGGCAGTCATCTCGCTGGTCTCGCCCGCTCCCAGGATCATCACTCTGCAATGCGAGAGTTTTCCGAATATTTTCTCGGCAAGATCCACTGCGACCGATCCGACGGATACGGAGCCGCGGGTGATATTCGTCTTCGAGCGGACCTCCTTCGCGACATTGAATGCGCGTTGGAAAAGTTTGTTGAGGTTGCGCGAAGTAGCCCCGTTTTCATGCGCGGTCCGATAAGCCTTTTTGACCTGTCCGAGGATTTCTGTTTCGCCAAGCACCATGGAATCCAGGCCGCACACGACTCGGAACAAATGTCGTACGCTATTCGCCCGGTCGTGGCTGAAAAAGGCGCTCTTATCCACCGCGCCCGAGCGGCTTTCGATGAACTCCGCGATTGCCGAGAATCCGCGCGAAAGATCTTCCGCTCCCACGTAGTACTCCACGCGGTTGCACGTGGAGACGATTACCGCTTCGCCTACTCCGGCAAGCCGGGCAAGCTTTGCCGCGGCAGCTCCGATCTCGCCGTCTGGAATCGAAAAGCGCTCCCGCTGATCCAGGGCGGCGGTATGGTGGCTCAAGCCAAAGCAGAGGATCTCCATCGTCAGAGACCGGGCCGCGGAATGAACTGGATGCCCCACAAGGTAAGAAGCATCGCGCCAAATGCGGCCACGGAGAAAAGGGCGAAGCGCCGGGGTGAGATGCGGCGCCAGAAACTGGCTGCGAGGACGCTTCCGTAAAGAAACCAAATTGCCACGGCCGCGTGCCGCAGCAGCGGATCGTGAGCCGCGCCTCTCATATAACCGCAGAAAAGGCCGACTGTGAAAAAGGCGAAACCCGCGTAGATGAGCCGTCGATTGGCGGCGGCGAGATCGTGAATCGGCGGGAGACGGTAGAAAACGGAATGGATGTGGTGCGTCTTAAGCTGCCGCTCCTGCACTAGGTACATGGCCCCTGCGACGCATGCGAGCGCGAAGGCGCCGTAGGCCACCACGGAGAGGGCGGCGTGCATTTCCAGCCATGGATTCGCAGGCGGCCTGCCCAGCGTCGGCGGGTGGTACGGAAGAAGGAGCGCGACGCCCTGAATCACGAAGACGAGCGGGGATGTGAATGCCCCGAGTAGAGAAAGTCGGTAAGCGGAGCCGATGAGTCGATAGAAAATAACCATCGACCAGCACAGAAAGATGAGGACCTCGAAGAGGCTCGTGAGCGGACATCGCCGCAACTCATGGCCGCGGAGGACGAGGAAGGCGCTTTGGAATGTGAAGCCCGTCAGAATCGCGAAAAGATTCAGCCGGGACGGTCTGTAAACACGCGCGCCGAGAGCGTACATCGAGTACGCAAAACCAAATAGGAAACAGACGGTCGCCAGGACCAACAGCAGGCGCTCCATAGCAGGATTGGCACGTTACGGGACGGGACGGCTTTTCGCAAACCCGCCGCCCGTGGCGGATCCGTCCGCGCTAGGCTGCGCTCTCCGCGGGTTCCCGCGCTCCGCCCGGCGCGGGCGGCAGCGACAGCACGTTTTGAGACCAGTAGTCGATTATCTCAAGAGCCGCGAAGCGGAAGACAATCAACAGGGCGTCGTTCAGCGGCACCGAAATGCGCTTCGCGATGGTTTGCAACGACTCCGAGCCGTTGACCGCGGTCGCGAAACGCGCTTCCACGTCGTTCAGCTTCAGCTTCTGGATCAGCTCATACCCGCGCCGGGTGTAGGCCGGGCTTCCATTCGGATCGGGCCGCTGGTTTGCCATCAAGGCATCGAATTTGACATAGCGCAGGCTTCCCAAGACCCAATTGTCGGGATCTTCAGCGCCGGGCGGAAAATTCTTCAGAAAATCCGGGAATGTTTCGAGCTGCTCGAACTCGAAGTGAACACGGCCCGCCGTCCAGAGATTGGCGAAGAGGCGCTGGCCATGCTCTCGGGTGATCTGCACCACGTCTTCGTGCGGGAAACCGCCGCGAACTGAGATGTAAAGGAAGAGGGGACATCCCGTGTGCCACTGATTCATCTGGCCGTCGATGATCGACCCCAGGTTCGTGCTCGAGAGAATCGCGGGCGACTCGCGGCAGTAGAGCTGGAAATTGCGCGTCGTAGCGAAAAGAAACCGTCCTTTCTGCACGTAAAGATCGATCGGCGCCTTGTTAAGAAAGAATCGAAGGATGCCGGTGAGCTTGTCGCCGTAAGCCATCTGAAGCGCCGCCCGCAATGTAAAGAAGCCGGTGTGCCCGCTGAATACATTGCGCGAAGGGTCGTAGAAGAGCAGCGAGCGGGCGGGGTTGGCCTGCGCGTTGGGCCGCTGCAAAGCGCTGTTGAAGAGATCCAGCACGGCCTCTGACGTGACCGGCTTTTCCAGCGTCCGAATCACATTGCTGTAGCGCCCATCGTTCCACTCTGCTTTTCCTTCGACGGCCATCAAGACTACCGGCACCCGCGCGGTGGCGGGATCGTTCAGGAGCCGGTAGCAGAGCGTCTCCGCTTCCATATCGGGAAGTATGTCGCTCAGCAGAATCAGGTCGGCCTGTGCGATATTGAAGCGATCGAAAGCGTCGGAGCCACGCTGGGCCACGAGCACATCGCCTCCGTTGAAGTGTTGCGCGAGGACCGCCTCGGCAGTCCGTGAGGCGCCGAGGTTTTCATCAACAACGAGGACTTTGGCAGGCATGGTGGTTTGGCGGCGGGAGCAAAACGGCAAGATAAGGAGGATGCAGCCGCCAATGTCAAGCGGGCGGACCGGCAAAAGCGGTATTTCGGCGATTTCGCGCCTCCTTCTCGTTCCGGCGGCGCGCTGATCGATCCACACTGGTCGCACTCTGCTGCCTGCATTGGCAGCAGCCGCCATCGCGCTGCTCACATTGGATGCACACGCTCAGAGCGGGGCGACTCCGACTCCGAGGCCTGCCACTCCCAGGCCGGCAACGCCAAACCCTGTGA
>JBBSFI010000017.1:0-79167 GCA_038238905.1 Chthoniobacterales bacterium
ACACCGTGAAAACTCACCTTAAGATCTTATTCGCTAAGCTCGGAGTTTCGGATCGAACTGAAGCGGTGTGCTCGGCTGTGAAACGGGGTATGATCACTCTGGATTTATAGCATCCAAACTCTCGACGACTGGTCAAACTTTCACCGTAGCAACAGCAGACAACCCGTACTGAGCTAAGCTCGCTCCGGAGAGTTAGCTTTCGCCCAGCGAATCACAACGCGCGCGTTCGCCTCCGGAAATCACGCCACCGGTTGAGTCGCTTCACGGATTTTGACTGACCGCCAGGCGCATGAAGAGCATGGGCGTATTCGCGGGAAGGGTGTCCTCAATGGTGATGGTCGTCCCATCCGCGTCGGCGACGCTGGAGATCGTTTGCGTGTAGCCCGCCCCGTAAATCCAATGTACCAGATCGGTGGAAACCTGGACGGTGTAAGTCAGGTCGTTCACTGCATTCGGCACGACATAGATCTCGCGAAGATGGCCGTTCACCGGCGTCGGCCTCGGCAGTTTTGTGGAACGCGCCGTCTTCGGATTCCACTGCATGGCGTAGGCAAGAAGGTTCGGAATTCCCGTGCCATACGGATCAGCCGTCGGACCGCTGATCGCTGGATAGGCCAATTGCACAGAGGTGAAATATTTCGCCCGCCAGGCGGCGAAGCCGTCAAGTGGAATCACAAACATCGTGATAGTCTGGCCAGGAAGCGATGTGCTCAAGGCTCCGCCTGAGACGGTCAGGTTGGGAAGCTGGGCAACTGCGCCTGAGGCAGCGCTGGATGCATTCACTTGATAGACCTGCACCGACGAACCAGGAGCTGCGGTGAAGTGATTCAGATTGATCGTCAGCGGCGTCATAGGAGCGACAACGACCGGAGCGCCCGGCAACATTTTATTGACCACCATTACAGTGAGCGCGCCATCCGAGCCGCGCAATGCGGCAAACGAGGAGAGCGCATCCGGATCTGGAGCGCTGGCGGAAACACTCTGATCGCCAAACGTTGAGCCGTTTCCATCGTAATTGCGATAGATTTGCATGGCAAGATAAGCGGGCGTGCCTGTGGCGGGGCAGGTCCAGCGGGAGGCCATAGCGAGCCCATTCAGCCGCCCGAAAATCCCCAGAATGTCCGCCTGGGCCGTTCCGCCGTTCATATTGGCGTCATTGCCCCAGCTATACTCCGTGATGCCCAGCAGGGTGCCCGGGTAGTAGGTGTCGATCCAGTTCGCCATCAACGGGATGATTTCGGGAATGCCGTTGTTAATGCCTGTGGACCCAATCCAACTCTGAGACACGTAGTTGGGATCCCAGAGTTCGCGCGTCGATCGGTTGCGCAGCAGATCCGTCGGGGCGCTATCGTCGTTGCTATATTCGTTGCCTTGCGGGTAGTAGTGAACGGTAAAAACGTCCAGCGAGCGCTTCCCGGCGGAGGCGTCGTGCTGCTGAATCTGTTGCAGCAAGTATTGCAAATAGTAAAGGTTTCCGCCGGTGGCCGCTTGGTCGGGGTAGACGCCGTTACGGCCAGGGGCCGCCGCATATTGGTTGTCGTAGCCGCTGTAGAAGTAGCCGCTCCAACCCCATTCCTCTGGACCGACGACGAACGCGGTCGGATCGGCAGCTTTGACGAGCGCCGAATACTGGAGAATGTCATTCAGGATCTCGCTCGTATGAGCGCCGATTGGATGCACGTCGCGATGCGTCCCGTGCCAGATTCCGGACTCATTGTCCATGATGTAATACTTGAGGCCGCCACTGGCCGCGGAACCCCACGTGCTGACAATATGCTGGATCCAGCCTTGTTGCATCGCCGGGCTGTTTGGGACATTCGCATCTTTCGGGTCATTGCCAGTTACATCCGCACCGTTGCTACGCACGCCGTTGCCTGCGTCGGACCAATATGGGTCCACCGCCCGCTGCGCACCGTATTTAGCCACGGAAAAGCTGTCCAGTTTGCCCCGGTTGGCGCCTAGCTTCGCAACCCAAGGGATCATCGGTATTGTGATCATTGCCTGCGACCCGGCTGCCTTGCTGTTGGACATGATTGTGTCTCCCCGCTCGCCTGCCACGGAACTTGCGTCGCCGATGCTTTCGTAATAATAATCGTTCGCCTTGTTGTCGGCATTTAAGCGCCAATTATATCGCGTCGCATTATCGCCGCCGTAGCGGTTCAAAGGCGCATTGATCCCGGCGGGATAACCGGCGACATGAACAGCGAGTTGGGCGGTGGTTCCGCTTGAGACTCCGTAAATGAGAGGACTGATCGCATGAACGTTGGCTGTCGCATCCACCGATACAGCGACCGCCGGGTTTGGTGGACTGGGAAGGAGACCCGAACTCGAGCTGCCAGCCACCAGGTGAACATCGTCCACGTAGAATGCGGGCTCCGCACTCGACCCACTGTTTGCCACCCAGAAGCCGGTGAAGTTGGGATTGTTTTGAGCCGAGAGCCAGGTGAACGGGATATTGATGAACTGCCACGTGTTCGCCTTAAGCGGCCCGATGGGATAGGATTCGGACAAACCATTCCCAGAAATCACGCCCTGAACATTGAGTATCTGCCCGCCGGTGGCGCCGCCGTTGATCCAAAGACCGACGCTTACATAAGGCATACTGCTCTCGGCTGGATGACTAAAATACAGTGCCTGATAGCCGCCTGCCGTTACGCTGATTGACTTGGCACCCGTATGGACTGCTGTGGTGTTCGACAAATCGACGGCCGCCCAGCTCCAATTTTGCCAGCCATTTTGCAGGGAGTCGGTATAAACCGGCTGGTCTGCCTGAGCCGGCGCTGGATTGGTCCACTCAATGAGATTGATATCATCGAGGCAAAAGGTGGGGAGAGTCGCGCCGGATTCGTTGACGATCTGGAACCCGGTAAGTTTCGGATTGTCGAAAAGTCCCAGCGCCGCCAGGGGAATCTCCACATATTGCCACAGATTCGCCGCAAGTGGGCCGACCGAGTACGCCACCGTCTGCACGGTCCCCGAAATTACTCCGTGAACATGCACGGTCTGCCCGCCCACGGGGCCTCCCTGTATCCAGAAGCCGAGGTTTGCAAAGGGGGTGCTGTCCTGCGGCGGGCAGGAGAGATAGAGAGCCTGGTTGGATCCGGCGGTTACAGCGATCGATGCCGTGTCTTGAGGGGGCCAGACGGGAGTGACACTCGCAAAGTTGACGTTTGCCGAGCTTTCGTTCTGCCAGGAATTTTGCAGAGCGCCGTTATAGATGGCCTGCTCTGGAATGCCCGGATCTTGAGCCGTGACCGGAAGCGCAAGGCCGAGAACGGCGCCGCATACTGCTGCGAAGAAGAGTGTCTTTGGATTGCGAAGCGCTTTCACGGTCGTTCATGGGGGATTGCACAGTTCGACCTGCCGCCTTCAGGTGTTTCACAGAAGCTCATTCGGATCTATAATGAAGTGCGGTCGTGGGACGTCGCTTGTTTAGCGGAGACCAACAATGATATTGAGATGATCGGGATCTCTCCTGACAGCGAGCGGTGAGAAGTGTAGAACGAAATCCTTCATCAAAAAGCCGATGACTAGCGTCGAGAAGAAGAGGAGGAACGCAGTAGAGCGGTGAAGATCGACGGTGAGTCGAAATCCCAAAAATAGAAAGAGGACTGCCCCGGCAAGTCCGGTGACGCCGAGCGTCGATTCCACGCACATGCAGGCGATGGCTTTGAGGGAGTGACTTCCCTGCCTCGGCGGCGCATCACGGCAATTAAAGCAAGGTCTCGCAGCAACCCTTGCGTAAGCAGAATACATGATACGCAAAGCAGCAGGTAGCCGAAATCCTTCGGGACCGCGAGTGACGGGAAAAGGAGCCAAAAGGCAACGCCTGCGAACGCAATGAGCAGCAGCTCTGATCGTTTGAACGGATTCACGGACGAGAAGAGCAGCAATTTACGATCCACGTGGCCTGCCGAGGCGAGCGAAGAGGATCAACGCCGGGAGCCCCGCACATGGATGCTTGGAACCGCGGGCTCTACCCACCGTCCAAGACTGCATGAATCACCACCTGTTTCCGGAGGGATGAGATGGATGCCATCGCCGACAAAAATCGAAGCCGCTTCTCACTATCGAAGTGGTCGTGACAGTTGCGAAGAAGCGGACGGTGCGACTTGCGCGCCGTCCGTTGTGTGACAGTGATCGAAAATCCGCTTCCTTGGCGGGCGGCAAGGCCGCGCCCGCAAAGGCTGTGCGGATCGGGATCTGCCGAAGCGTGACATCCAAACGCTCGCCTCGGTCGTTAAGTGCAAAAGCAATGCACTCCCTGCGACCCAATATCGACTTGAAAGGCCGCGTGATTCGCGCCGGCATCTCCCTCGCGATGGGGGTAAGCGCCGTTCTCACGTGGCCGCACTCGCGGCCCGCCAGTATTGCGCTCGCGGCCTCCTCGGCGTTTACGGCCTTCGAAGCAGCGCGCGGCTGGTGCGCGGCACGCGCCTGTGGCCTTAAGACGAAATTCTAGCCGTGATGCATTGCGCTCAAATCCCACTCCGATGAGCAAAGACGTCCTCATCATTGGCGCAGGACCTGGCGGGCTTGCTTCCGCCATTTTACTCGCCGCGGCAGGCTTGAAGGTAAAGATCCTTGAGCGTTTGCCGACTGTCGGCGGGCGCACGTCATCCATCGAGGCAGACGGATTCAAGTTCGATCTCGGTCCGACCTTTTTTCTCTATCCGCGCGTGTTGGAAGAAATCTTCGCTGCCGCGGGCACTTCGCTGCGGGCGGAGGTGGAGATGGTGCGGCTCGATCCACAATACCGCATCATCTTCGGAAGCGGCGGCGTGGTCGATGCCACGGCCGATATCGCACGGATGGAGCAGCAAATCGCCGCGATCGCGCCAGGCGACGCGGCCGGCTTTCGTCGATTTCTCGATGAGAACCGGGAGAAGCTCGCGCGGATGGAGCCGTGCCTCGGGATGCCGTTCCACGGCGTGCAGGACGTGCTCAGCATGCGCCTCCTGAAACTCCTCCCGATGCTTCGCCCCCATCAATCGCTGGATACGTATCTCGGGCGCTTTTTTCGCGATCCGCGCATCCGCCTCGCTTTTTCCTTCCAGTCAAAATACTTGGGCATGTCGCCGTTTCGCTGCCCGAGCCTCTTCTCGATTCTTTCCTTTCTTGAGTACGAGTACGGCGTCTTCCATCCCATCGGCGGATGCTCCGCGCTGACAGTGGCAATGGCGCGCATCGCCGAGCGGCTCGGCGTGGAAATCCAAACCGATTTACCCGTCGAGGAGGTGCTCTTTGAGGGCCGTCGCGCGGTCGGCGTGCGGACCGCGGCGGGCATCGAAAAGGCGCGCGCCATCGTGGTGAATGCGGACTTCGCCCGCGCCATGAAGCGCCTCGTGCCAGACCGCCTGCGCCGCCGCTGGACCGATCGCAAGATCGCGCGCAAGAAATTTTCCTGCTCCACCTTCATGATGTATCTCGGCGTCGAGGGCGAGTTCGACCTGCCGCACCACAACGTTCATATCGCTGCGGATTATGAGCGCAATCTCGACGAAATCGAGAGCCGGCACGTTCTTTCCGATGATCCCTCTTTCTACGTGCAAAATGCATGTGTCACAGATCCGGGCCTCGCCCCGCGCGGGAAGAGCGCTTTATACGTTCTCGCCCCCGTCACGCACCAGCATGAGAATGTGGATTGGGCTAGCGAGCGAGCGAGCTTTCGCGCTCGAATGCTGCGGCAAATCGCAAAGGCTGGCTTTACCGATGTCGAGCGCCGGATCCGCTTCGAGCGCATCGTCACTCCCGACGACTGGGACTCGAAGTACGAAATCCACCAAGGAGCCACCTTCAACCTCGCGCACACCCTCGACCAGATGCTGCATCTCCGCCCGCATAACCGTTTCGAGGATTGCCAGGGCATGTATCTCGTGGGCGGCGGCACGCACCCCGGCAGCGGCCTGCCAGTGATTTTTGAAAGCGCGCGCATCAGCACTCGACTCCTCCTCTCCGATCTCGGAATCGCCCCAGCGCCCGAACCCGCGCCCGAACCCGCGCCCGAACCCGCGCCCGAACCCGCGCCTGAGCCGCAACTCACGCCGCTCTATTTGGAGAGTGCATTATGAGGACCGAGTGTGCGATTCCGATGAGCGTGGACGCCGATTTGCAAGCTTCCAGCCGAAGCGCTCTTCCGAGCGCCCCGCCAACGCGGGAACGCGCCGCACAATCTCGCTGGGCGCACACACCGTTGCGTGAACGCCTGCGCGCCGTTCGTGAGCTGCGTCATCTCATTGCTGAAAGCGCGGACGCGCTCGCGGAGGCCGCCGCGGCTGTGAACGACCGTCCGCGCGACGAGAAGCTTGTATCGGAAGTCCTGCCGCTTGCCGATGCCTGCCGCTGGTTGGAAAAAAACGCCGTTCGCGTTCTTTCGCCGCGCGTCTGTGGTAAACGCGGACGCCCCTTCTGGATGCGGGGCCTTACCTTCGAAGTGCAGCGCCAGCCTGTCGGCGTGGTGCTTGCCATTGCACCGGGAAACTACCCGCTCTTTTTGCCCGCAGTTCATTCGCTGCACGCACTCGCGGCAGGGAATGCCGTGCTGCTCAAACCCGCGCCCGGTGCGCGTGACGTCGCGCTGGCGTTCGCACGCCTCGCCATCGAAGCTGGCATTGAGCCTGCACTGCTCACGATTCTGCCGGAGAGCGTACAAGCCGCGCGCGATGCCATCGCCGGCCGTGTGGACAAAGTGATCTTCACCGGCTCATCCGAAAACGGTCGCGACGTCCTCTCCCAACTCGCGAAAACGAACACGCCCTCGGTGATGGAACTCTCTGGCGAAGACACCCTCCTCGTCCTGCCTGATGCCGACCTCGCTCTCGTTGCGCGCGCACTGCGATTTGGAAATCGACTGAACGATGGCCACACCTGCATCGCCCCGCGACGGGTCATCGCGCTCGCAAGCATCGCGGAGGCGCTCCATGCTTGCCTGAGCGCCGCCTCGCACGCGGCCAGCGATTCGCCAGCAGGAGATCAGGAAGCCACACGCGAGGCGTACCCTCCGCCCTCTCCGCCCATTCTTCGCATCGAGCGAGTCCAGGATGAAGCCGAAGCTGTTGCGCTGATCAATTCCGCCGA
This sequence comes from Chthoniobacterales bacterium, assembly GCA_038238905.1. GTDB lineage: Bacteria > Verrucomicrobiota > Verrucomicrobiia > Chthoniobacterales > Chthoniobacteraceae > JBBSFI01. The sequence continues at coordinate 7,078 of JBBSFI010000017.1, forward strand.
CTTCGCGCTTGGAGCTTGCATCTTCTCCCGCGACATCGCCAAGGCCCGCGCTCTCGCCGGGCGGATAGGGACCGGCTTTGTCCTTATCAACGATCTCATCGTGCCTACCGCCGATCCGCGCATGCCGTTTGGCGGCAAAAGGGCGAGCGGCTTCGGGGCAACGCGTGGCGACGAAGGGCTGCTGGAGGTGACGTTTCCACACGTCGTCGCCATCCGCCGGGGGCGATTCCACGCGCACTTCGATGAACCTGCCGCAAACGACGGCCGCCTTTTCTCCGCTTACATCCGCGCGGCGCACGGCAGCCATCGCTTCGCTGCGATGCGCGAGCTGCTCCGCGCTCTCGCCGATCGAGTCACATCCCGAAAATCTTGAAACCCATCGGCATTATCGGCGGCGGCCTCGGCGGCCTTTCCGCAGCCTGCGTGCTCGCCGCGCGCGGAAGGAAGGTCATCCTCTTCGAGAGCAACGACCACCTCGGGGGCAAGGCCGCGCAACTTACCGGCGGCGGTTTTCGCTTCGACATGGGGCCAACCATCGTCACCATCCCGTCCGTACTGCGGCGCATCTTTGGCGAGGCCGGAGCACACCTGGAGGATTATCTGGAGCTCGTCCGTCTCGATCCGCAATGGCGATGCTTCTTCGACGATGGCTGCTCGCTCGACCTTGCGCAAAATCCCGATGCGATGGCGCAGACGCTCGACGTCTTTGCACCTGGCACAAACTCCGGGCAGCGCTACCGCGACTTCATCGAGTATAGCGCGCGCCTGGACGGCATCTCGCAGCGCCATTTTTTCTACAAGCCGATCGGCGGACTGCGCGACATGTTCCAGTGGAAGGCGTCGTTTGATCCCCACATGCTCGGGGACGTCCTCGCGATGCGCATGGGCCGCTCCGTCGCAGGCACGGTCCGCAAGTTCACGCCCGATCCGCGCGTCGCGCAGATGATCGACCACTTCACCCAATACGTCGGCTCATCGCCCTACGGCTCGCCCGCTGTGCTCTGCGGCATCGCGCACATGCAGACCGGCGAAGGCGTGTGGTACCCCATCGGCGGCACGCGAGCTGTCCCGCTCGCACTGGAGAAGCTCGCGCGCGAACTCGGCGCCGAGTTTCGCACCGGCACGAAGATCGAAAAAATCCTATCGCACGACGGAGAAGTCACCGGCGTGCGCACCGCTCTCGGCGAGGAGATCGCGCTCAGCGCGGTCGTCTCGAATTGCGACTCCGTTCGGACGCATCGGGAACTCATCAACGGCGCGGTCGGCGCGCGCTTCGAACGGCGTCGCACCTACGAGCCCGCGTGCTCCGGCGTAGTGCTCTACCTCGGCCTCAGCAGACGATATGAGCATCTCGCGCATCACGACTTCGTCTTTAGCCGCGACCCGCACGAGGAGTTCGATTTCATCTACAAACGCGGCGAGCCCGCGCCCGACCCCACCTGCTACCTCGCCGCGACCACCTGCACCGATCCCGTCGCCGCGCCCGCTGGCGGCGAAGCGCTCTACATCCTCGTCCACGCGCCGTATTTGCGCCCGCATCACGATTGGAAAAAAATGCTGCCCGCGTATCGGCAAGTCATCTTGGACAAGCTCAAGCGCACCGGCCACATGGAGGACATCGAATCGCGCATCGTCTTTGAGCAGGCGCTCACGCCGCAGGATATCCACGACCGTTACCACGTGCTCGACGGCGCGATTTACGGGATCGCCAGCCACGGAAAATTTCTCGGCGCATTCAAGCCCGGCAACCGCAGCCCCGATCTGCGCGGCCTCTACCTCGCCGGCGGGGCAGCCCATCCCGGCCCTGGGATGCCGATGGTGCTCATGTCGGGCTGGATCGCCGCCGACACACTCGACCGCGATGGAATCGGCGGGAAACCATCGCGGCGCGAACTCGCCATCGCGTGATGCAATTCCCGCCGCAAACCTTTCCAGCCACGATCGCGCCACGAGCGTCGGCGCGTCTTGTGCGGTTATTTGCGGGCTACGCGCGCCACTATATGAGCCGTCGATTCCATTCGCTCCGCGTATTGCGCCACGCGCTTCCTCCGGCGGCGTCGGCGCGACCGCTCGTGATCTACCTGAATCACGCCTCGTGGTGGGATCCGCTCGTTTGTTTCCGTCTCTCTCAGCGATGGTTTGGCAGTTGCGATTCCTTCGCGCCGATGGATGCCGCAATGCTGGGAAAATACGGCTTCTTCAAGCACCTCGGCTTCTTCGGCGTCGAGAAGAACAGCGTGCGCGGAGCGCGTCAATTTCTCAACGTCACGCGCACCATCCTTTCCTCGTCCCGCCATATCGTGTGGCTCACGCCCCAAGGCCGCTTCATGGATGTGCGTGAACGCCCGCTTCGTCTGCAAGCCGGGCTTGCGGCGCTCCCTGCGCTAGCGCCCGACGCGATGTTTGTGCCACTGGCCATCGAGTATGCTTTTTGGACCGAGCCGCGCCCCGAGATTCTCGTCTCATTCGGAGAGCCGATCGTGCCGCGCGATGAGTCGCCGCAGGACGCCGCGGAGTGGACCCGGCGTTTTACCGACGCGCTCGAAACCACCCAGGACGAACTTGCTGCGCGGTCGTGCCGCCGCGTTGCAGACGATTGGCTCGTGCTGGACCAGGGCGAGTGCGGCGGCAGCGCCATCTACGATGCGTGGCGCCGCCTGCGCGCAAAAGTGCGCGGTGAAAAATTCACCGCGGAACATCACAGCGAGGTGAGCCGATGATGACGTGGATCGCCGCAACATGCTTTTTGCTTGCCGCGGCCCCAGCGATTCTCTTCGTGCGCAACCTCCCCCTCTATGCACCGCTGCCTCCCTGCCGCCGGTCGCGTTCGCGTTGTTCCGTGCTCATTCCCGCGCGCAACGAAGAGGCGAATATCGAGGCGGCGGTGTGTTCGGTTTTGAAAAGTGAAGCGGTCGATCTCGAAGTTATCGTGCTGGACGACGGCTCCACCGATCGTACGGCGCAAATCGTCCGGCGACTAGCCGCCCGAGATCCGCGCCTGCGCCTCGAAACGGCTCTTCCGCTGCGATCGGGTTGGTGCGGAAAAAATTTTGCCTGCCAGCAACTCGCGCAGTTTGCACAGCATCCGCTCCTCATTTTCATGGACGCCGATGTGCGGGTCTCGCGTCCCGGCTCGCTCGCTCGTCTTGCCGTATTCGTTGACGAACGCGGCGCATCGCTCGTGAGCGGCGTGCCGCGTCAAGAGACGCTCACACTCATGGAGCAACTCATCATCCCGCTGATCCACTTCGTCCTGCTTGGCTTCCTGCCGCTCTCGCGGATGCGCGCTGGCTGCGACCAGCGCTTCGCCGCCGCGTGCGGACAGATCGTCGCCGTGCGCCGCGATGCCTACGAGCGCACCGGCGGCCATACCGAGATCGCGAATCGAATTCACGACGCCGTGGCGCTCGCGCGCACCTTTCGCGCTCATGGACTAGCCACCGACCTTTTCGACGCCACCGATACGTTTCACTGCCGCATGTATCGGCGCGCTGCCGAAGTCTGGAATGGCTTCGCAAAAAACGCCCACGAAGGTCTGGCCGCCCCGCGCCTTATCGTTCTGGCGACAGGGTTGCTGCTGGGCGGACAAGTCGCACCGATTCTTCTGCTCGCAACCGCGCCTTCCTGGCTCGCGCTCGCCGCGACGATCGCCGCGTATGCGCCGCGCCTCATCGGCGTCGCGCGATTCCGCCAATCCATCCTCGGCGCGCTCCTGCATCCCGCTGGCGTTTGCGTGCTCGTCGCGATTCAGTGGTTCGCCTTTCTTCGCTCGCTGCGCAAATGTCCCGCCGTCTGGAAAGGCCGATCTTATCCGCTGGTCCCCGCCCGCCACGCCTGATCGGCGCCTGAAAACCCCGGCCCCATGTCCATCGGCATCCATTGGTTTCGTCGCGATTTGCGGCTAACGGATAACACCGCGCTGAATGCTGCGGCCGCAGCGCACGATCAGGTCGTGCCGTTGTTCGTGCTGAGCAATTGGCGGGGCGAACGGGCTTGGTGCGGCGCGGCGCGGCAGGAATTCCTGTGCGGTTCTCTCGCCTCGCTGGCGCGGGATCTGGAAGGCAAGGGCGGTCGATTGATCCTTCGCGACGGCGAGGCCGATGAGGCGCTCGAAACGTTGATCCGCGAGACGGGAGCATCGGCGATCTACTTTGCGAGCGATCCCGATCCGCATGGTCGCGCGATCGAGAAGTGCGTCGCGTCGATGGCGAAGCGGCTCGGTGTGACACAGCATCCGCACAAGGATCACGCCCTGCATGAGCGCGACGAAGTGCTCACCGGCAGTGGAACGCCATTCCGAGTCTTCACGCCGTACGCCCGGGCTTGGCTGCGGCTCGATAAGGACCCACCCGGTCGCACGATCGCACGGCTCTCGACCCCGCCCGGAATTCCGAGCATCGATTTACCGACGCTCGCGAGATGGGGCATCACGTCGAACGCGCAAATCGTCGCGCCGGGCGAAGCTGCCGCACGCAAACGGCTCGGGCGCTTCCTCGATCGGAGGCTTCCAGACTACGGAGGGCTGCGCGATGTGCCCTCGCTGGAGATCACGTCGCGCTTGTCGCAGGATTTGCGCTGGGGCTTGCTCTCCGTCCGCGAAATCCACGCGCACTGCGCCGAACTCGCGGCCAGCGGTGGCGCCGCGCTTCGCAAAAGCATCGGCGTCTGGATGAATGAACTCATCTGGCGCGAATTCTATCTCCATGTCCTCTGGCACACGCCCAGTATTCTCGATCACGAATTCCAACCCGAGTGCCGCACCCTAAAGTGGCGAGACCGTTGGCGGCCCGAGGAGGGCGCCGGCGGCGAGGATTTCCAGCGCTGGTGCGCTGGACAGACGGGCTTCCCAATCGTCGATGCCGGGATGCGCGAACTCGCTGCGACCGGATTCATGCACAATCGCGTGAGAATGATCACCGCCATGTTCCTCACGAAGGATTTGCACGTCTGGTGGATGCACGGCGAAAGCTGGTTCATGCGGCGGCTTGTGGATGGGGAAATCGCAAGTAACAATGGCGGCTGGCAATGGAGCGCGAGCACCGGGGCCGATGCTGCGCCCTATTTTCGAATCCACAATCCGTGGTCGCAAACGCGGCGCTTCGATCCAGATGGAGACTACATCCGGCGCTGGGCGCCCGAGCTGCGCGATGTCTCCAGAGCAAACTTGTGCGCGCCGCCGGCAGGAATGCCGATCGCGAAAGGGTATCCGCTTCCAATGGTAGATCACGCGGTGGAGCGGCGCGTGGCGTTGGAAATGTTTCGCCGCGAAAAGTAAATACTCACGCTCCAACCGAGGCTGATATCCTCCCACCGTTCGATGCGAAAAAATATTCCGACTTCAAAGGTATCCGCGCCTGGGCTGGGAGCGTAATCCACTGGAGTACATTCGATTCCCGCAACCCACTTCACAATGCTCACCGATTTTTTGCAAGCTCAGGCAGCGCTTTACGCGTCTGGAGCCATGACGGCAGAGGAGCGCGAGCCGTTTGAACTCGTTCTCGAAGTTCACGACGAACTCCGCGGATGCGTTCGCGGCATGGCGGAGGTCGTGGCGGCCATTGTCCTCTCGACACGGGCGCCTATTCGTGCGCCAACGGGGGAACTTAAGGCCCGCATCAGCACAACGATCTCCGCGCGCCTGCGAAATTCCACGGTGGACGGTATGGTGAGATCCGGCCCGGATGGCCGTGTGGAGTGGATCAATCCCTCTTTCAGCACGATGTGCGGTTACACCATCGACGAACTGCGAGGGAAAAAACTCGGCCCGATCCTTCAAGGCGAAAAGACCGATCGCATGGCGGCCGCGCGAATGCAGAGCGCGGTGCATGCATATCGACCGTGCCGGGAGACGATCCTGAACTACCACAAGAACGGCACACCCTATCTGGTCGATGTCGCGATCACACCGATCTTCGATGACGCAGGGCAGCCGCTCTGGCTCATCGCTCGCGAACGCGAACTTCCGCATGGCGCCGCGGCGTAAGAATCGGGGCTGAAGCCGCCGCGGTTTATTCCTCGGGGGCGAGTGCGTCCCGCATCTTCATCATTCCGCGCCGGATGCGCGCCTTCACGGTGCCAAGCGGTTCACCGAGACGCTCGGCGATCTCGTTCTGCGTGAGCGAGGAAAAGAACGCAAGATCGATGGCCTCTCGTTGATCTTTCGGGAGATTGGCAAGCGCATCCCGAACGAGCTTACCCGTCTCAATCGACACGACGGCTTCCAAGGAGTTTCGGTCGTCGAACTGCTCGCCCGCTTCCGCTTCGCGCTGCACCTCCTCCTGCAGCCGGCCCCGGCGCTGCGTCGAGCGCAGGCGGTCGATTGCTTTATTGCGAGTCAGCGTTATCGCCCAAGTCATCGGCTTCCCGCGCGACGAGTCGTAGAGGGGCGCCTTTTCCCAGATCTGGACAAACGCATCCTGAAGCACATCCTCGGCCGCCTCCCTATTGTTCAGCACGCGAAACGCCGTCGAGAACAGGACCCCCGCAAACCGATCGTAAAGCTCCTCAAAGGCCCGCCGATCACCCGCGGCCACACGGCCTACAAGCGCGGCCTCAGCTTCGGTTTCATTTGGGCGATCGGGTTCCATGCCGACTCAGCATGACGGAGCCGCGGCACGCCGACAACAAAAACGTCGATTCTTGCTTCCGCGCAACTTGCGGGACGCATCGCTCGCGAACTGGCCGGGCGCCGGAATGGTGTATTGAAGTGGCATGGACCCTTTCCAAGCCGTTTCGCAGCCACCCATCCAGATCGGCGTGGATAGCTTCGTCGCAACTCTGCCCGATCCATTAACTGGAGCGAGTGCGCCCCCAGCCGAGCGGATGCGCCAGTTGCTGGAAGAAGTCGAACGAGCCGACCGCGCTGGCCTCGACACGTTTGGCATCGGCGAACACCACCGGGCCGAGTTCCTCGACGCGGCCCCGGCGATCATCCTGGCGGCGGCCGCTGCGCGCACACAGCGCATTCGGCTCACCAGCGCCGTCACCGTGCTCAGCGCGGACGATCCGGTGCGCGTCTTTCAGGACTTCGCGACCATCGACCTCATCTCAGGTGGCCGTGCGGAGTTGGTAGTCGGCCGCGGGTCGTTCGCCGAGGCGTATCCGCTCTTCGGCCACAGCTTTGAAGATTACGACGCTCTCTTCACCGAGAAACTCGATCTCTTGCTGAAGATCCGCGACAATACGCAGGTCCGGTGGGAAGGCCGCTTTCGCGCGCCGCTCAGCGGACAAGGCATCTATCCGCGCCCGCTCCAGCCTTCCATCCCGATCTGGCTCGGTGTCGGCGGCACTCCCGCATCGTTCGCACGCGCCGGAACTTTGGGCTTGCCGTTGATGGTGGCTCTCATCGGCGGCGAGCCGCATCGTTTTCGACCGCTCATCGATCTATACCGCAAGGCGGGCAGTCAGGCAGGCCATCCCATCGAACAGTTGAAAGTCGGGGTTCACGCCATCGGGTACGTCGCGGACACGACCGCTGCCGCCGCAGATGAATTCTATCCGGGTTATCACGCAGGCTTTTCGCGCATCGGAAAGGAACGCGGATGGCCGCCCATCAACCGCGCTCATTATGATGCGCTCCTCAGTCCCACCGGCGCGCTTCTGATCGGCGACCCGGAGCAGGTGGCTGGCAAGATTGCCAGCGTGCATCGGGCGCTGGGTGGGATCTCGCGCCTCACATTTCAGATGAGCATGGGCACGCTGCCGCACGCCAAAGCGCTGCACGCCATCGATCTGCTCGGGGCGCGGGTAGCGCCGAGGGTGCGCGAAATACTGGGGTCCTCCGGCACGGACACGCCAAATCGGTAGCGAGCGGCGCTTGCGCCGCATCGTTCCTGTGCAAAGCTTGAGCCGTGCGATCCCGACACCCCTTTTTCCTGGCGCTCACTGCCGCCATCGCGTTTCCAGCCGCCTCCCATGCGCTCGTGATCAATAGCGAGACTGGCGCCAACGATACGGCCCCTTCCGGAGCCGCCGACTTTGGCTACGGCAACGTCGTGCGAGTCTTCGCGCAAAACTTCGGAGATTTCTACTCCACCGGCGTCTATCTCGGCAACGGCTGGGTCATCTCCGCCTACCACGTAGTTGCCGATTCCGCGGCGGATGGCGGCTTCACCTTCATGTCGCCCGGTGAGGTGAAGGTAAATGGCGTACCGTACGATGTCGATCCAGCCTCCGCATTCCAACTTACCACGGCGGGATCGCCCAGCACCAAGGCTGACCTTGCCATGTTTCGGCTCGTCGGCACGGCTCCCAGCCTCCCCCAGGTGCACATTAGCGGAAGCACGCCGGCGTTTAATACCGCTGTGACGATGGCGGGCGCTGGCTACAATGGCAGTGGTGGCGTTGTCGGACCGTACACTTCAGGTTCCTTTACTTACAACGGCTACTCGTGGAACCCGACTTCAAATACCATCGCCCGCTTCGGCACAAACAACGTCTCCAGCAGCTCCGATGTGCTCGTGGACGACACGAGCGGCTCGTTCAATTTCGGCACGACGATCATGGCCACGACAAACTACAAGTCGGGAACTGGCGTGGCCCAGGCCGCAGCAGGAGATTCCGGCGGCGGCGTCTTCACACAGACTGGCGGCGGCGCATGGCAGCTCTCTGGCATCATGCTCGATGCAACGGCCTTATCCGGCCAGCCTGGCACTTCATCGGTTTACTCCACACCGTACGACCCGACTGGCAATTTTACCGATCAGACATACTTCGCGGACCTCTCGAAGTACGCCAGCCAGATCAATCCTCTCATTCCCGAGCCTGGCGCGGCTGGACTTCTGACAGCAGCGGCGGCCATCCTTTTAGGATCGCGGCGGCGCGCGGCGCGGATCTTCTGATCAATCAAGATCGTCCGGTATGCTATATACCCGGATGCCAGGATGCAGATAGATGACAGTCCCTTTTTCCCGGTCGAAGAGCGGTTGCCCGCGCAGGATCTCCTCATAAAACAACTTAGCGGCAGCAAACTTTTGGCTCGTCGCCTCTTTTGCAAAAAGTCCGTTCCGAAAGAAGCGTCCATAACTGCTCTCCGAAACAGCGACGTGAGTGAAGCCTTGCGCGCGCAATTGCTGCAAGCTGCCCAAATCCGCGGCCAGCCGCGAGACCACGACCGCTTGCGGCACGGCGGGCGCTCTTCCCGCATTCTTTCGCAGGCTCGCGTCCGGTAATTGAACGCGCGCGTCCGCGGCCACCTTGGCCGTCGCCGGCAGCCGCGTCCGCATCCATTCGATGAAATCCGCGACGTCGTCGTGTTGAAACGCCGCGTCGTAAGCGAGCCATCCCGGTTTTCCAGATGACCAACCTGTAAGCTGGAAAACCGCCACCGCGGCGATCGCCGCGCCGATGCCCGCCCGGCGCCACGCGGGCGCCAGCGGGCGCTCATTCGCCTGCAACCCGAAGGCGCGGCAGCAGCCCAAGAGCAACCGCGGCGCATCCATGATACCTAGGCACGCAAGCATCGTGAAAAACGCCGATGCGGGCAGGAAATACCGGTCGTTTTCCTTCGGCGAAAACGAGAGTCCGAGCGCCAGCGCAAAGGGAAATACGATCACCATCCGCTGTGCGATGTCGAGCCGCGCCCGTGTACGCCGGCACCCTGAGAGAAAGAGAAGCAGCAGCACCCAGACCGCCGGCGTGCTATTGGCCAGGAAGACATTCCAGTACAGCGGATGCGGCACACGCCGCGTCACGTCGCCCTGGCCGCCCACCACGAGCGAAACCTCGCGCTCGAGACTGTGTCGAAACGAGGCGAGATGCACCAGCATCGGCAAATTGATCGCCGCCACAGCGCCAGTAATCCCCAGAATGAAAGCGCCCCATATCCAACCCTTCGCCTCAGGCGCCCCGCGCCAGATCGTCGGCAGCGCTATGAGAAGGACTGTCACGCCGACATATTTTCCCGAGATCGCGAGGCCGCACGCCGTTCCCAATAGAAGCGCCCTCCATCGCGACGGAGCCTGCGCAAAAGCAAGCGCCGCCAGCACGGTAAATCCGGCGCCCATCAAAAGCGCCGAGTCCTCCTTCATGTAGTGGACGAGTTCGTAAAGCTGGTGATGCAGTCCGAGCGCCATCCCAGTCGCCAGTGCCGGGATCCATCCGCGCCACAGGTAGGCGCTCAGCGAAAACGCGACCACCGCCATTGCCATGAAGCCCGCCGACACCCGGCGCCCCGTCTCCACCATCGCCTGTTCATTATTCGGCGTTCTTAACAGCGCCGCCGCCGCTTTGCTTGCCATCAGCAGCAGCATCGGGTGATGGTAATTCCAGTCTCCGGTTATTACTTGATTCACCTTTCCCGGCTCGTCCGGATGATAGTAATACGGAAAGCGGTCATGCCGGATATCGAGCCGCCAGCAAACCGCGAAGAGAGCGAGCGACCAGAGCGCCAGCAAGAGATGGGAGCCGCTCAATGCACGCCGCATGAAGCGGCGCACCCTTTCCGAGGCAGGGGCGGTCAACGGCTTGGCAGCCCGAGTTTCCAATACTTCAAACGGTTGTCAGCCCTCGAATGCCTTAACAACCAAGGTCGCGTTGTGCCCCCCAAATCCGAAGGAATTATTGAGCGCCACCCGCACCTTGGATTCCCGCGCCTTGTGCGGAACGAAATCCAGATCGCAGTCCACATCCGGATTATCCAGATTGATCGTCGGTGGGACGAGTCCGGTCTCGATGGCCTTCACGCAGACCACCGTCTCGACAACTCCGGCCGCTCCCAGCAGATGACCGGTCATCGATTTTGTCGAAGAAACAAGGAGGCCATTCCGTGCATGCCCACCGAACACCGATTTTACAGCCCGAACCTCCGCAAGATCCCCGAGTGGCGTGCTCGTGCCATGCGCGTTCATATAGTTCACATCCGACAGGTTCAGCCCCGCCCTCGATAGCGCGGTTCGCATGCTCCGTTGCGCCTGCTCGTGATTCGGCAAGGGCGCTGAAATGTGATGCGCATCCGCCGTCGCCGCGTATCCGGCCAGTTCCGCATAGATCCGCGCGCCGCGCTTCTTCGCGTGCTCCAATTCTTCCAGAGCGATCACGCCCGCGCCTTCTCCCATCACAAATCCGTCGCGGTCCCGATCCCACGGACGTGATGCCCGCTCCGGTTGATCGTTCCGCGTCGAGAGCGCTTTCATCGCGGCAAATCCACCGATTCCCAGCCGCACGATCGCCGCCTCCGATCCGCCCGCGAGAAAGGCGTCGGCATCACCGTCGCGAATCATCCGCCACGCCTCGCCGATCGAATGCGCCGAGGTCGCGCACGCGCTTACGGTCGCAAAATTGGGCCCTTGCAGGCCAAACTCGATCGACACCATCCCGCTCGCGATATTGCCGATAAGCATCGGAATCATAAAGGGCGACATCCGTGCAGGCCCCTTCGTGACAAGCAGAGTATGCTGGTCTTCGATCGTCTTCAGGCCACCGATCCCCGACCCGATCATTACCCCGAAGCGCTCCGGATCGTCCACCGGTCCACTGAACCCCGCATCCGCCATCGCCAGCTTCGCCGCGCCCATCGCCAATTGCGCAAAGCGGTCCGCCCGACGCGCTTCCTTGGCCTGGGTGAACCACTTGGCCGGATCGAACCCCTTCACCTCACCGGCGATCTGGCAATCGTAACCCGTCGAATCGAAATGCGTAATCCGCCCCACACCGCTCACCCCGGCTGTGACGTTCGACCAAAAGCTGTCCACGTCGTTCCCGATTGGCGTCACAACGCCCATTCCAGTGATTACAACTTTGCGCGTTTCGCTCATGGTGGGACGGAAAAGGCTGCTACTTCCGCCCATGTGCCCCCCGGTTGCAAACGGAAAGTGAAACCGTGGCTTCCTTGAAGCTGGTATCCGCTTGCTCACCGGGCTACGACCAGATTCTTCCCCGTCATCTCCTTTGGCTGCGGCAAGCCGAGCAGATGCAGCAGCGTTGGAGCCACGTCGGCCAGGATGCCGTCGTTACAGCGGCATTGCGGCGCGTCCGCGGCGACATAAATCAGATGCACTAGATTCGTCGTGTGCGCCGTGTTCGGCGAGCCGTCGGGATTCCGCATCAACTCGCAATTGCCATGATCGGCCGTGATGAGCAACTTGCCTCCCAGCGCGAGAGTCTTCTCCACGACCTGGCGCACGCAATCATCAATCGTCTCCACCGCTTTCTCTCCCGCCTCCACGACCCCGGTGTGGCCCACCATGTCGGGATTGGCGAAGTTCAAGATCACGAGATCGTAATCCGGCAGCAGTTCCACCACTTTGCGCGTCACCTCCGGCGCGCTCATCTCCGGCTTCTTGTCGTACGTCGGCACATCCTTGGGAGACTGGACGATCTGGCGGTCTTCTCCAGGGTATTGCTGCTCCACGCCGCCGTTAAAAAAATACGTGACATGCGGGTATTTCTCCGTCTCTGCGATGCGAAGCTGGCGCAACCCGGCCTTGCTCACGAGCTCACCGAGAATGTTGGTGAGCGATTCAGGCGAAAAAACAATCGGGCAGCCGTACGTCCGATCGTATTCCGTTAGCGTGACGTAATCGATTTTCGGCTCGACCTCCCGATCGAAGCCCGCGAAGTCTGGGCGCAGAAACGCCAGCGAGAGCTGCCGGCCCCGATCCGCGCGAAAATTGAAAAAGATCACCACATCGCCATCGCGTATCCGCTGCTCATCCGGATGCGAAAGAATGATCGGCTTGAGAAACTCGTCCGTCTCCCCGGCTGCATAACGCTCCTCAATCGCAGCGGACGGCGGTCCGCTCTTCCGTTCACCGCGTCCCAGCACGATGGCGTCCCACGCGAGCTTGTTGCGCTCCCACCGTTTGTCGCGATCCATGGCGAAGTAGCGTCCGATTACCGTAGCGATCTCCGCCTTGCCCGCCGTCCGATCTGCAACGGTCTGTACGAAACCCGCGCCCGATGTCGGCGACGTGTCGCGCCCATCCGTGATCGCATGGATCATGATGTCCTTTACCCCCGCTTGATTCGCCGCCTCCACCAGCGCGATCGCGTGCTCCAAATGCGAATGCACCCCGCCATTCGACACAAGGCCTAGCAGATGCAGCCGCGCTCCTTTCGCCTTGGCGAAAGTCTCCTGCAGCACGGCATTGTGAAAAAACTCCCCGTCGGCCACCGCCTTGTTGATCCGCGTCAGATCCTGATAAACGACCCGGCCCGCCCCGAGATTCAAATGCCCCACTTCCGAGTTGCCCATCTGCCCGGCAGGCAGCCCCACATCCAGTCCGCTCGCCGACAGCCGTCCCACCGGATACGTCGCATACAGGCGATCGTGAAACGGCGTCTTCGCAAGCAACGTTGCATCCCCATTCTCGACAGCATGCTCACGTCCGCCGGGATTGATGCCCCAGCCATCGCGAATAAGCAGGACCACCGGTTTCTTGGACATGCCGGGGATCAAAGCACCGATGCGCCCCCGCGCGAGAAGTATTTCCATTCTCGAGCCGCATCCCATCATCCTCCCCCCTTTTCTTCGCGGTGGAGTTGCAACCAGCCGCAGGCTGGCGGCTTCGCGTGAACCGTTTCAAGCCTGGAAGCACCGCGCGCCCACCCACGGCGCCCCAAACTCCTCCACCACCTGCGTCCCCCGCGTGACCACTTGACGCACCCCCCCGGCGCCCGTACTTCCATCCTCTCAAAATTATGGCATCCAATCCGCTCGAAGAAATTTCCAAGCTCCAACAGCAAATTGAAGCACTCAAAGATTCCGCCGTCAGCGAGTTGCGCGCGCGTCGCGCCTCCCTCGAATCTGAACTCCAAAGCGTTGACGCGGAAATTGAAAAGCTCACCGGCAAACCTGCCAAGATCCGCCGCCCGCGTGGGAGCGTCCAAACCGCTTGCAGCGCTCCCGCACGGATAAGTTGGCGGTGCGGGCAATTGCGGCAGCGCGTGGGAGCGTCCAAACCGCTTGCAGCGCTCCCGCCGCCGATGCAGATCTGAAAAAGCCCGACCTCCAGGAATTGAAAGCGCTACTCGCCGCCGCTCCCAATAAGACAATCTCCATTCGCAAGGGAGGGTACGACACCCGCAATATTCGCATTCTGGCCATGTCCAATCCGCACCTGCTGCGCATGGGCGGCAGAGGACCTTGGCCCGAAGTAACTCTCCTGAAGTAACGCGCTCCGCTCCGCGCCTGGCGTCTCAGCCAGCAGGCAAACAAAAAACCGGGCAGCCGCTTTCGGCTGCCCGGTTTTCTTAAGAAAAAGGCGCTTACCAGCGCTTCTGGAACGAGCGCCCGCCACGATCGTCTCCACCGCGATCTCCGCCGCGATCTCCACCGCCGCCGCCGCCGCGAGGCCCGCGATCTTCCATCGGGCGCGCCTCGTTTACCTTGATCGCGCGTCCATCCAGTTGCTTGCCATCGAGACCGCGGATGACGGCTTCGCCTTCTTCGGCGCTGCTCATGGTTACGAACGCGAAACCGCGCGAGCGATTCGTGACGCGATCCATCATAATTTTACAATCGGTCACGGTGCCGAATTTTTCGAAAGCGTCCTGAAGGCCGATTTCGGTGGTTTGAAACGAGAGGTTTCCGACGAAGAGTCGCATATGAGTATAGGTTTTTAGGTGATCTGCCTTGCTGGCCAGAGCCGTTCCCGGGAAATCGGGTTTCAAATCACCACTGAGCCTAGACTCAACTGACGATCTACCGCGCTACGAACACTACAAGCAAATTACAGCGCGATTTTGAGCGTGGCCCGCAAGTTTGCAAGAATTTTCTTTCCTAGTGTCACCCTGCAAATTGAGCCTCCGCTCTCAAAGCGGCACTCCCAACCGTCCCGGACGCCTCCCTTCTGGCGCACTTGAAGGACGCCTTATGGACGCTCCGCTATCCCGGGAGCGGTCCGTCGTGGCGCCCGCGTTTGCCTTCCGGACGAAAAGCCGACCGCCGACCGCCACCAACTAGTAGATCAGGTGGCTGAACCTGTCTGCTTCCTCACGCATACACCCGCCCCTTCCACTTCGATCGTGCGCCGCGCCAATACGAGATCGCGGAAGACCATGTCATCATGAGAAAGAGCGCACCGATCGCTGGCAGAGCCAGCGCCCAGAGACTCGATCGCTTGTAGAAGCCGAGCGTCGGCAAGTACGCCGCCATCATTCCAGCAAGCGCAAATGCGGAAACCAGGCGCACATGCCCCGAATGCGCCAGCAATCCCGCGACCGGCGCCCAAAAGACCAGCAGCATCACACACGTCGTGAGCAGAAGCAACCAGGGTGAGTAGCGCAACTGTGTGAATGCATTGCGAGCCACCATTTCCCAGATGCTTTTCAAGCTGGGATAGGCTCGATGGCTTCGCACGCCGCGGCTCAACCCCAGCCAGATGCGTCCCCCACTCCCCTTCACGCGCCGCGCAAGTGTGCAGTCGTCGATGAGCGCCCCCCGGATCGCTTCAAATCCGCCCATCGCCTTCAATGCCTCGGCCCGGATCAGGATGCAGCCACCCGCCGCGGCGGCTATATTCGAGCGCGGCGAATTCGACAGCGCGAAAGGATAGAGGAGCTTGAAAAAGTAGATGAAAGCTGGGGCCAGCAGCTTCTCACAAAAGCTTTCCATCCGCAGCGAAGCCATCACGGAGACCATGTCGAGGCGATCGGCCTCCAGCTTTTGAAGCAGCGCCCCAAGCATTCCATCGGCCAGCTCGATGTCCGCATCCAGCAGCAGCACCGTGCTCACTGTCGCTCTGGCAAAACCTCGCTCCAGCGCCCAGAGCTTGCCGCTCCATCCCTCGGGGAGCGGCCCGGCCTCGATCACCGTGAGTCGGCTCTCCGGCAAAACGCCGCGCGCGAATTCCGCCGTGCCATCGCTGGATTGATCGTCCACCAGGATCACGCGGATTCCCCCGCCTCCCCTCTGGAACGGCGTCAGCGTCCGCGCGATCGTATCCGCCTCGTCGCGCGCTGGCACGATGACATCGACTCCGCAGACATCGCCTACCGCCTTCGACACGCCCGCCGGCTCAATCCGCTCACGCGTACTCCACGCGCGCCACGGCGCCACAAGCAGCCCCCACCACGCGATGGCGGCCAGGACGGCGCAGACAAAGAGGAACACTGCCCCACATGAGACCAATTCCGCAGTCCCGTCCATTCCGATGCGCCATTCTCTCAACGCCCACTCGATCGAGGGCTCGTCACATCCCCATTCACCCATCCTGTAAATCCCGTCAATCTTGTCCAAAATTCAGCACGTCTGCCCCTGCGCCACGTAAAGTCCCGTTCTCTCCGTTTGGCGTTCGCCAATCCGTGCGCTAGACATCCCGTACCATGACACAACCCGCCGCTCCCGCTCCCGCCGCGCCGCCCCGCGCTATCCCCGCCGCGAATTACATTTCCGAAGACGTCGAAATCAAAGGCACGCTCACCTTTCAGAAGCACCTCGTCAGCCACGGGCGCATCCACGGCGAGATCGTTTCCACGGGCGAACTGACCATCGGCAAGGAAGGGACCGTCGAAGGCAATATTCAGGCTGCCGCCGTTGCCGTCCACGGCGTCGTGAAAGGGAATATCAAAGTGAAAGACCGGTGCGAACTCCGCGGAGACGCCGAGTTGATGGGCGACCTCGACGCTCCGCGCCTCGTCATCGAAGAAGGGGTCACATTCGTCGGCAATGTCCGCGTCCTGCCGCAGGGCCATGATGCGAAGCGCCCCCAGCCGCCCGCGAAGTAGCGCGTAATCCTGCCTTCCCGTCCCCAACTCGTGAAGCGATGACCCGAAGTTGCCAGAAGTTTCAACCCCCGGATCCCACGGTCTCCGCAAAGGCGGTGCGGCCGATCGTTGAGCGAGGTCGCGCAGGAGAGGGAGCGCCGCGTCCCGCGACATTTCCACCACTTGCAATTCCACGAAAACATTGGCGTCGGCAGGCGCTGGCTTTGTCTTCTGCGCATGGCAGGTAAATGGCGCGCAGGCGCCGGTAATCACTATCAGAGCGATAAGATATATCATGGTTTGGCGGTTGGTTTATCGAACCGCTCCGCAGCAGCTCTCACAGTGAATACAACGGCGCACGGCTGGGGTTTTGTCTCCAACAGCGTCCCAAGCAAGACGCGAGTTCCGTTCCGAACTGTCAAAGTCTGGCTCATTTTCGCGCTTAGAAATTCCGGAACATCGGAGAAGCCGTCAAGATTGCCCGGCGGTCAAACATTGGATCGGTGATGGGCTTGGTTAGGAAGCCGGGCCCCCAACCGACCCCGAATTCGATTGGAAACCGCCGTTGTACGCCAGCTTCCGACGAGGCGGGCTCGCCGCCACGCGTCACCATAACCGGCCATGCGGCGAGACTTGCTTCATCGCGCGCGATCATCTCTTGCATCTGCGCGAAGGCCGCTGGAAAGCTCGCAGGCTCCCGCAGACGTGAAATGAACGCTGACGCCGTCTCCAGAGGTATGTTGACAACCTGGACATCCAAAGTCACACGCCATGAGGACGCTTCGTGATCTGCAAGCACTGGGATGGCACACCAGCCGAGGACAATTGCAACAAGGGCGCCCGATGCAGACTGATTTAAGAAAGTCAGTTTGAGGGGGCGGCTGGCATCGTGGCAATCTGCAAAAAAAACATCTCAAATGTCTTTTCCGCGCCGGGCGTTTTATGGACGCCGAGCAGCACCTTCTGCCCGCTTTGCAGCCGGAGTGTCAGCGTATCCTTCATCGAGTTAAAAGTTGGCTGCTGGATCGAAAGGTGGTCCCCATTCGCAAGCTCCCCTACGTCAAATTTCTCCCACCGCAGGAATCGGACATCTTCCGCTGTGATCTCGGCATCGATCCATTTGCCATCGGCATCGACACGGACCGCCGCGTTCAGCGTCTGGCCCACGTCCCGCACTGCGAAAGCGGTCGGAACGATTGCAATGGCCGGCCACGCCTTCAGCGTTTCCAAGGCTTTTTCGGCCGGCATCTTATCCGGGAGGTTCGGTGGCGAAAAATCCGATGGGTAGGACATATGCTCCACGGTCCCCGAAATGATGAACTTCCCATCAACCCCTCGCGCCTGAAGATCCTCGATTAAGATCGCATCGCCCGATTGAATCATCGTTTGGACCCGATCCCACGCCGCTCTGGACGCAGTCTCGTCCCGGAAACCTGCGACGAGGGCCAGCATGGCCTTCTGAGGCACTGACCATCAGGCATTCGAGGTATACTGTCCACGGGTGCGAAGCCGGTTCCAACTTCTGCGCAGGCGGTGCAGATCCATTATCCGCCAGGCAAGCGCAGGTAAAGAGCAATGCAAGGTAGAATGGGAGCGGTCGAATCATAATTCAGAATTCGCCGGTTTCGATCGGCGCCTTGGCGCTTCCCTCATTACCAATTTTCCTGCATGGGCGCGAGGTAAATCGGAACATCGCCACTTATCCTCCGCTTTGGGAGTTGTTTCATTTTCGAGGCAGAGAGTCCGTACCGACTCGCTTTCATTTCCCCCCCTCCCTGTCATAAGCACGAACGGAAATTGCGCCCGAGCCGATTGCTCGCAATCATGCACCTTCCATGAAAGCTCTCGTGAAACGGCATGCGCAGCCGGGCCTTTGGCTGGAAGATGCGCCCACCCCCGAAATCGGCATCAACGACGTCCTCATCCGCGTCGATCGCACCGGGATCTGCGGCACCGATCTGCATATCTATAATTGGGACGCCTGGGCGCAGCGGACGATCCCCGTGCCGATGATTGTCGGCCACGAGTTCGTCGGCGAGGTGGTGAGCGTGGGATCGAATGTGAACGACTTTTTTCCGGGCGAGATCGTCTCGGGCGAGGGGCATGTCGTCTGCGGACGCTGCCGCAATTGCCTCGCCGGGCGGCGGCATCTTTGCGCGCATACGGTGGGCGTGGGTGTGAATCGGCCGGGAGCCTTCGCAGAGTATCTGGCGCTGCCGATGAGCAATGTGTGGCATCACCGGCCGGGGATCGATCTCGATGTCGCGAGCATCTTCGATCCGCTCGGAAACGCGGTGCACACCGCCCTCTCCTTCGATCTGCTCGGCGAGGATGTGCTCATCACCGGGGCCGGACCGATCGGGCTGATGGCCGCGGCGGTAGCCCGCCACGCAGGCGCGCGCTTCGTGGTGATCACCGATGTGAATGAGCACCGCCTCGGCCTTGCGAAGCGGATGGGCGCGGATGTCGCGGTGAATGTGAAGGAGCGAACGGTCGCCGATGTGCAGCGCGAACTCGGCATGGCCGAAGGCTTCGATGTCGGCCTCGAAATGAGCGGCAGCCCCGCCGGCTTGCGTGGCATGATCGATCAAATGGCGCACGGCGGCAAGATCGCGATGCTCGGCATCCCGAGCGAAGAGATCGCCATCGACTGGAACAAGGTCGTATTCAACATGCTCACGATCAAAGGAATCTACGGACGCGAGATGTACGAGACCTGGTACAAGATGACCGTGATGCTCCAAAGCGGCCTCGATATTTCGCCGGTCATCACGCATCGCTTCGGCGCCGATGAATTCGAGCGCGGATTCGCCGCGATGAAGAGTGGCGAATCGGGCAAAGTGATCCTCGATTGGAAGGTCTTCCGGAAATGACGGACGCCTTTCGTGAGCATCTCATCCGGCAGACCGAAGAGGCGCGCGTGGCCGGAACGTACAAATCCGAACGCGTAATCGGAACGCCGCAAGCCGCGCACATCCGCACTGCGGACGGGCGAAGCGTCCTCAACCTTTGCGCAAACAATTATCTCGGCCTGGCCGATCATCCGGCCGTGGTCGCCGCGGCCGAAGAAGCGCTCAAAAAATGGGGTTACGGCATGGCCAGCGTCCGCTTCATCTGCGGCACGCAATCACCCCATAAGATGCTGGAAGCCCGACTTTCGGACTTCCTCGGAACAGGCGACACGATCCTTTACTCCTCCTGCTTCGATGCGAATGGCGGGCTATTCGAGACGCTGCTCGGCCCGGAGGACGCGGTCATTTCCGACGAGCTGAACCATGCGTCGATCATCGACGGCATCCGCCTTTGCAAGGCGCAGCGGCATCGCTACCGGAACAACGACGCCGCCGATCTGGAGGCGAAACTCAAGGAGGCAAGCGGCGCCCGCTTCCGGCTCATCGCGACGGATGGCGTCTTCTCGATGGACGGCATCATCGCCGATCTTCCCGCGATCTGCGATCTCGCCGAAAGGTACGACGCACTGGTGATGGTGGATGATTCACATGCCACGGGATTCATGGGCCGGACAGGACGGGGAACGCACGAGCACCATGGCGTGATGGGCCGCATTGATATTTTGACTGGCACACTCGGCAAGGCGCTCGGCGGCGCCAGCGGCGGATACACCAGCGGGCGGCGGGAAATCGTCGAATGGCTGCGGCAACGTTCGCGGCCCTATCTCTTCTCGAATACCCTCGCGCCAACGATCGCCGCGACGACCCTGCGCGTGCTCGATTTGCTCTCGGAATCGACCGAGTTGCGCGACCGCCTCGAGGCAAACGCACGCGTGCTTCGCGCCGGACTCGTGCGCGCTGGCTTTCAGATTGTGCCGGGCGAGCATCCGATCGTGCCGATTCTCCTAGGCGATGCGGATCTGGCTGGCCGCTTCGCGGAAGCGATGCTGGCCGAGGGTGTATATGTAGTCGGCTTCTCCTATCCGGTCGTGCCACACGGCAAAGCGCGCATCCGCGTCCAACTCAGCGCGGCGCATACGGTGGACGACCTTGACTTTGCCCTCGATCGGTTTGGCAAGGTAAAGGCCGCGCTCCTCGACAGGAGCGGAAAATAGTTGGCATTCTCCTAATTCCCCCTAGGATGAGTCGTCTTTCAGAAAATGCACGATATCCATCCCAACTATTCAGCCGTCAAACAGGGGCTTATTCCGGTCACGCCGCAGGAGAAGCTGAAGCTTGAAAAGGACGGTCTTGACGTAATCCACGACATCTACCGGTATGCCAAGGTGGGATTTGCTGCGATCACGGACGAGGACTTCGACCGGATGAAATGGTACGGGGTCTATCGGCAGAAACCGAAGGATTCCGGGTATTTCATGCTGCGCACAAAGGTGCCTGGCGGTCAGCTTACGACTGCTCGCGCTCAAAAGATCGCGGAGCTTGTCGAGCGGTTTGCTCACGGATTCTGCGACATCACCACCCGCCAGACGATCCAGATGCACTGGCTGAAGATCGAAGATATCCCGACCATCTTCTCCGAACTGCACTCGGCTGGAATCACGACGAGCGGAGCGTGCGGCGACGACACGCGCAATGTGGTCTCGTGTCCGGTCGCGGGGATCGATCCGAACGAGATTCTGGATCCCACGGATCAAATTTGGGAGGTGAGCCGCAATCTCACCGACAATCGCGATTTCTCGAATTTACCGCGCAAATACAAGATCAGCATCTCGGGATGCTGCATCCGGTGCGCGCAGCCCGATATCAACGACTGCGCGCTTTTCGGATTGACGCGCACAGTGGACGGCATCGAGGAAGCTGGCTACGGATGCATGATCGGCGGAGGTCTGTCGTCGTCGCCGCACCTTGCCCAGATTCTTCCGTTCTTTATCAAGCCCGAGCAGGTCTGGCCCATCGTGAAGGCCGTGACGGAAGTATTCCGCGACGAAGGTTACCGCCTGAAACGGAACCGCGCGCGGTTCAAGTTTTTAGTTGCAGATTGGGGCATCGAACGGATGGCCAGCGAGATCGAAACGCGGCTCGATTTCAAGCCCGAGCGGCATTCCGATTTCCCGGTCCTGAAGGATCAGGAGGCCGATCACATCGGAGTGCATCCGCAGAAGCAGGATGGACTCTACTGGGTCGGAGTCTGCTTCCCCGGCGGCCGCGTGCGCGGGACTCAATTGCTTAAGCTCGCGGAATTGGGCGGCAAATATTGCGCCGAAGGCAAGGATGCGATCCGGCTTACTAACAAGCAAAACCTCCTCATCGTGAACGTGCCCGAGGCGAAACTAGAGAGCCTGAAGGCCGAACTCGATCGGCACGGCTTTGACTACAAACCGTCCAATTACCGCCAGGGATGCGTAAGCTGCACCGGCATCGAATTTTGCAATCTGGCAGTGGCCGAAACAAAGAACAGGATGGTTGCGCTGGTGGATGAACTCGAATCGATCGGCAGCTGGTATAAGGATAAGATTCGCATCCATTTTTCGGGCTGCCCGAGCTCGTGCGGACAGCATCAAATCGCCGATATCGGCTTTCGAGGCGCGCGCACGAAAGTGAACGGCGAGACGGTCGATGCGTACGATGCCTTTATCGGCGGACGGCTCGGCAAGAACCGCCGTTTCAATGAATTGTTAAAAGGCAAAATTATTGCGAAAGACGTGCATCTCTTCATCAACCGCCTCCTGAAAGTGTACGATACACTGAAGGAAGGCGAAGAGACCTTTGCCGACTTCACGGATCGCGTGCCTAAGGATCAAATCCTGGCGCAACTCGAGAAGGTGTAACAACCGCCGCTCCAATGGACACGCCCGCGGCCCCGATTCGGTGCGCGATTCTGGCGTGCATCCTGGCCGTGCTTCACACAAACGCGGCCGAGCCTTCGTCGCTTGCGGCCGAAGCATCGCTCCTTGAGCGATGCGTGAAATCGGTCGGTGCAAAGGGTATTCTCCCTTCAATCCCTGCCGGGGACGAGCGGATCGCCGCTTGGATGGCGAAGTATGGCGACTCCGTGAGAGGAGCGAGCCGGTCGGACTTGCCCGTGAAGTGGTGGGGCTGCGCCACCGAGCGGGACGACAAGGCCGGCGGGGTGCGCCATATTTATCTTCATGTGTTCCGACAGCCGGCCGACGGTGTGATTATCGTGCCCATCGGCATCGAAACAATCACAGCATGCCGGGCGCTCACAGAAGCGTGCGCTCCGCTTGCGCACACTGGCGGAGCCAGCGCCTTCGATACAAATATCACCCTGCCAAAGACACTCGACCCGCTCGATTCGGTGATCGAGGTGATCGTCGTGCGATAACAATCGGACTCGCTATTTGCGGCTAAAGAGCGACGTAATCCGCTCGAGGATTCCCTTGCGCGCCTTCGGCAGTTCCCCACGCACGACCAGAACTGGGCAGTTCGATTTGTTCACAATCTCCGACGTGACGTTTCCCATTACGTAGGTTCGCAGCCTTCCTCCAGCGGGCGCGGTGCCAGCGACTATCAGATCGTAATCGCCCTCCTCGCTTTCGGCTATAATCTCCGCGGATACGAGCCCCTGCCGGAGTTTCAATTGGGCTTGTATTCCTTTCGCGCCGAGCGCCGCGAGGTCCGACTTGAGATGGCGGGCCAGCACGGTATTCGACGCGAGCAGATGGCTGCTGTTTGACTCCTCCTCACCCAGCGCCGAATAGACGATCGGAGCCTGGGGCAGCACATGCAGAATCGTGACGGAGAGCGGCGACTTGCACGCCAGTTCCGCGGTAAGCTGGACGGCCTTCTCAATATAAGCGCCGCCTCCGCTGCAAATCAGCACGTTCTTCAGAGTTGCGCGTTCGCCGATCATCACGAGCACGGGGGGATCCACCTCCTTGATCAAATGATACGCTTTGGCCGACAGGGCGAACGGCCCGCCATTCTTTCGCTCCGCCCCGATCACCACGAGATCGTACCGCTCTTCGTGCGTTCGCTTCTGGATCTCCTGCAGCGGCATCCCACTGCGAGTGATCGTTTCGACCGCGATCCCTTTGTCTCGAAGGATGCCCGCGCTCCGGCGCAGCGATTCGGCGAGCGGCGCCTCATCGGTGGGGTGCTCGATGATGCCCAGTAACGTCACCTGGGCGGCGCAGGAGGAGGCGATTCCGGCGATGAACCGGACCGACCGCTCGGCGGGGTGATGACCATCGCTGCAGATCAGGATTTTCATAGTTTATGACCGCTGATGAGCGTGTAAATAACAATGGCCGCGCCAAGCAGCGGCAGCGGCACGAAGGCGAGCCGAATCTTGGGTCCACGAAAGTATTGAGTAAGGATTGCGCCGATCTGCGCTCCGACCGCCGCACCGGTATGCATCACGAGCGCGACAAGGATGTCCACGTTCCCCTTCATCGCATGGCTGAAGGTGCTGTAGCCCGCCGATATAATGATCTCGAACAGATCGGTGCCGACCGCCAGATGCGTCGGAATACCAAGCAGATAGACCATCGATGGCATCCTGATATACCCAGCGCCGCCACCCAGAAACCCGCTGAATACGCCGCCCACAAATGAGACCGCCACGATGAGCCAAACGGAAATGCTCGCCACACCGGAAGTCGGCAGACTGATCATCGGCCTGAGCCTGAAGCGCTGGATCCGCGCGGTCACATGGCTGAAGGAGGTCTCGTCCGCTTTTTCATCGGCGTCTTTCGGCGCAGGCCGCCCTCGCGAAGCGCGCAGAGTCCTAATCGTGTCCCACCCCATGAACCCGGAGATCGAGAGATAGACTACGATCGAAACAATGCTCACGACGATATTCAGGTTTCCGTGGCGCTTGAGCGCCTGGATCGCCTGGGCGCCCGTCTCCGCGCCGGCGATCGTCCCGAGCGCCATGATCGCTCCCAGTTTGACGTCGATATTGCCCAGCGCCCGATGTTTGCGCGCTGCGACGATCGATTTGCCGACGATGTGCGCGAGATCCGTTCCCACGGCAAAATTCCAGGGCATCCCGATCAAGCGGAGCGCCGGGCCGGCGAGGAAGCTGCCGCCGACGCCGAAGAAGCCGCCCAGCACACCGATGATGAACCCAATCACGATCAGGTACAGCGGATGTGCGTGAATGTGGGAAATCGGGAAATCCATGGCGCTATTCCGTGCGCCTCCGGATGAACCGAAGCAGCGCCGTCGTCGTCACTTCGAGCACCACCCCCTGCGCGATCATAAGGAGCAGGGCCACCGTGGCGTAGACACCCTTGTTTGAGCGGTCAAAAAGCGAAGCCAGCCAGCCAGACATGAAATGCAAAACGAGAAAGAAATATGCCGCAACGAGCACCGCATACACGGCCGTCTCGATCAGGAAGCTTTTTAGGAGGTGGGATTTCTCGCTCACGGGATAGGGACTGGATCAGAACACAATCGGCGGGCAAGAACAGCCTGCGCTTCGCACAAAGAAAAAACTATTGTCGCGCGATCCACCGCAATTTCGCAGCGACGGAGCGCGGATTCGCATGCTGCTCCTCGGGGCTCGGTCGCAGCACCTCGCCGCTGTTCTCCAGCAGCCAGCCCTCATCCGCGAGCGCCCGGAAACGCTTTTTAACGAGTCGATCCTCTCCGGAATGAAACGTAAGAATCGCCACATGGCCGCCCGGATTTACGACAAGCGGCAGCACACGCAGAAGGGCAGCCAGCGAAGACAATTCCTCGTTGACAGCAATCCGCAGTGCTTGAAAAACGCGCCGAACCGAGATGGCCGCTTCATCGCGGCGCAGAGTCGAAAGCGCACGCCCAATCGCGTCCGCGAGGCTCAGCGTGCTGGTGAAATCGCCGCCTGCCAGAGCGCCCCCGATCGTGGCCGCATGCGGTTCGTCCGAGTATTCGGACAGCATCCGCGCCAGCTCGTCCCGCCCCATCGAGCGGAGCAATTCCGAGACAGGACACCCGCGCAGGGGATTCATCCGCATATCGAGCGGACCGTCCGTCTTGAACGAAAACCCGCGCGCCGGATCGTCGAATTGCATCGACGAGACCCCCAGATCGGCCAGCACGGAATCCGCGCCGCAAAGCGACTCCACAGCCAGCACCTTGGGCACGGCGGCAAAATTGTTCAGATGCGCTGTAAAGACTTCCGGGCCATAACCGAGTGATCGCAAGCGCGCCTCGGTCTTTGGCAATTCGATCGGGTCGCGATCGATGCCGATAAGCCGGCCTGCCGGGGCGATGCGAGCAAGCAAGTCCCGCGCATGTCCTCCGTAGCCGAGCGTGCAATCGACCACAATACCACCCGGCTTCGGCGCGAGGATATCGACGATTTCCCGCGCCATGATCGGCCGGTGCGTGCCCGCCAGCGTCTTGCCCGAAGCGAGCACCTTCTGCGCCGTCTCACGATACCGCTCCGGTTCACGCTCCTTATACTTCTCCTCAAAGCGGCGCGGGTTCTTCCCGGCATAGCGCACCCGCCTGCGATGAGGCGTCGCGGGTAAGGCTACCGGGTTGGCTGCATTTTCAGGCGCGTCTGCCGCCGAATCCGACTTCACGCCTTCACATTCACCCACACATGCACATGCGGTTTCCCGCGGAAATACCAGATCATGTTGGGGCCTTCGATCTGCCACACATCCCACACACCATCGTTCCCAATATCCTGATTTTTGTAAAAAGAGAGGTGGAGATGGTCGAACCCTTTTCCATCCGGCCCTGCGATAAGCTGGAGCGCGGCATCGGAGTCTTCCTTCCGGAACGGCGCGAGCACGTCGGCCATCACTTTGCGCACCTCATCCTTCTGATCCGCGGAGAGATCTGTCATGGCGATCCCAGCCAGGCCGTCGTCCCTGCCGGCCAGCTTCACCGTCGCCGTGCTCTGCTCCTCCCGGCCCGTCCCGAGCAGCGCCTGTTCGCGCTGCTTTTCATCCATCATCTGGAAGACGTGATTCGCCCGCAGCGCCTGGTACCAATAGATATTTCCAGGGTGATCCGGCTTCTCGTTGAAGCCTTGAGCAGCATGCCCGTAGAAAATTGGCCCGCCGAACGCCGAGCCTTGGACCGAGTCGCCATCGCATCGGCGGGTCACGTGGCGGCCGGTGTACACAAACTCGAACTTTCCGCTCCCGGGTTCGCCAAAGAGCGCGACCGCTCCGCCTCCAAAGCCGCCATCCTCCTCGTTGTCGTGCTCGACCTGCTTCATCACCCGCTCGGCGTATTCCGGAGAATGCAATCCGGTGAAAATCTCGCGCACCATCTGCTGCTGATCCTTGTTTAGAAAGGCCGCCACGCTCTTGTCCACGATGTGCCAGTTGTTATCGACCTTCGAGCGCAACGGATGATCGAAGGGGAAACAGATGGCATTTCGCTGCTCCTGGCCGAGCGACTTGTAAAGCGTGGCTGCGAGCGTCTCCGACGCCGAGTGCATCGTCGGCGCAGCTTGCGCTCGTCCGGGGATCAGAATGCCTCCAGCGGACGCGGCGGCCAGTCCGCCGAGAGTAGTCTTAAGAAATACGCGGCGCGAAAGGCCGCCATCGCAATCCGGGCACGGAACGTCGTGGAGAAACATTACCGATTCTAAACGTCCGGAAGCCGCCAGGCAAACGCCGTTTTCCCGCGAGCGGGGACGCCGAAAAAATAGTCCGTGCCCGGGGCATCCTTCTGGCTACATCGTAGGATATGAGAACTCGCCCTCCATACTTTGCCATCCTGGCAGCGGTTGCCATGCTCGCGGCATTCGCCGTGCCGCGCCCTTCGAGCGGTCAATCCGGTGACGATCCAGCCGTCACGATTTTGCTGCGCGACTTCGCCCTGCAACAGGCGGCGATTGCCGATAATCAGACAAAGATCGACGCCAAGATCGCGGAAATCGCAGTGGATGTCGGCCAGGCGCGCATCTTCGCGGCTCGCGGTAAATAACCCGGAAGCACACAATGAAAAACGCATCTTATATTTTCGCAATCGCAGCCATCGCCCTGCTCGGCAGCGCGCGGATCCACACCGAAGCCCAGGCCGAGAAGAGCCAGCGCCAGACCCTTCAGGAAATGAAAGATCGCAATGCAAAAGTGATCGAGCAACAGACGGCAACCTTGCTCAAACTCGACGAATTGAAAAAAGAATCCGGCCAGCTTCGGATCTTCGCTGGCCGGACGTAGCGCCCGCGGGGGGGCGCCGGCATTTTCCCGGCGCGAAAGATTTTACATTCCGGCTATCGACAGCGCGCCGGGTTCCGTGGCAAATGGACGGTTCCAACCTACATATCATGGACAAAATCGCACCTCTTATCTCCTCCTCCACCGCCGGCCCGCTCGGCGTCGTGCATCTTCCCCGCCTCTGGCTTAAAATGCTGCTCGGCGGCACAGGCCATCTCGCGGAAGGCTACAAGGATTGCGGCCCGGGCTACGACTACATGGTTTGCGAAGGTCTCGGCATTAAGCCCGACGACGCCCGCAAGTTCGTCCACGAGCACAAGCCATCGTACGTCGCGTTCGAGAAGTGGGTGAAGGCCTATCCCGGCGCGAAGCTCGACAAGGAGAATATTGCCAAGCTCAACGCATCCATCACCGGCTACAATCATGACGATGGCACGCGGAAAGAAATCCTCGGCGCAAGCGGCGTTGCTGACGACCACACCGCAGCCAAGGGAGCCTGCGACCTTAATAATCTCGACGACTGGCAGACCGTCCACGCCGCGCTCACGAAGCACTAAAAACTTAAAGAAACTGCTCGTTCCGGCCCTCCGTCAGCGATCGTCTGCTGGCGGAGGCCGGAGCGGAACAGTTCGCTGCGCTGAGCCTTCCGGACCCCGGACCGCTCGGTTCGCATGACGGACTAAAATCTGGAGAGGCTGTCTCCCGGCGCTCCCGAAACCGGCGGAGCGGTCATTTCGCCGGGGGCTGAGCGCGCATTGCAAATTTCCACTTGCAGGTGCCGCTGAACGCGGTATCTTCGCTTTGTTCGAATTGATTGTTTTTGTTCGCAGCGTTGGTAAATCGTCAGGTGAGTTGACTCTCAGTGGTGATTTGAAACCCGGTTCTTCGGGAACAGCTTCGTCAGCAGGCCAGTCGTTCCTTCACCACTAACCATGAGACTATACGTAGGAAATCTTTCCTTTGAAACCACCGAGAATGACCTTCAGGACGCCTTCGAGCGCTTCGGAACGGTCACCGACGTGAAAATTATGATGGATCACGGCTCAGGCCGCTCGCGCGGCTTCGGCTTCGTGACTCTCAGCAGCGATGCCGAAGGCACCGCCGCTATGAACGGCCTAAACGGCAACGATCTCGGCGGACGCAACCTCACTGTCAACGAAGCACGCCCCCGTGAAGAGGGCGGCGGTGGTGGTGGTGGTGGCGGCGGCGGACGTCGCTCTTTCGACGGCCCTTCCCGCCGTCCAGCAGCAGGCGCACGCCGCTACTAAGACGTCCGAACGGCCTGCTGTTTTACAAGCGGGCCGATTCGAGTACACTCCACGAAAGAGGCGGAGTCGCTTGCGAGCGGCTTCGCCTTTTTTCCCCCATTTTTGGGGCGCGCCGATTTTCTTCAGCCCGCCCGGCCGCACAACGGCGAAACCAGTTTTTCCGAAATCAATCCCATTCCCATCGTTACGCTCCATCTCCCATGACCGAAAAGGCAATCGAAACTGAAGGCACCATCGTAGCAGTGCTCGCGGGCACCATGTTTCGGGTTGAACTCCAGAATAAGCACCAGGTTTTGGCGCACATCTCTGGCAAGATGCGCAAGCGGTGGATCCGGCTCACATTGGGCGACAAGGTCCGCATGGAGATGTCTCCATACGACTTGGAGAAGGCGCGCATCACCTATCGTTTGCGGTAGGGATTGTGCTGCGCGGCGGAGGCGGAGCTCTGCAGACTGTCGGCTGCGTTCACTCAGCGGGAGCCGCAATCATGATCCTCAAGTCATGCGGCGCCTGCTCGCGCCTGAGCGTCCGCACGAGATACCAGACCATCAGGCTGTTGATCGCAAGAAGAACGAGCTTCAGCGGCCCGAAGTGCCTAAACGACTCAAAAATCTCAAGCGGGATGAAGGATGCCGTTACCACCACGGTGAGGTATTCCGCCCACCGCTTCTTGAAGAAAAGGCCCACTCCTTCAGTAACGAATACCGTCCCGAGCACAAACGTCACGGCGCTAAGCGCCTTGAGCTGGCCGTCCGTTACGACATCAAGCCGGGCAAGGAGCGCGGCGACATTATCGTTTTCAAGACTTCCACCCGCCGCATCGATCCAATTGGCGACAATCGCGTCGATATCCTTGTGCAAAAAGCCGAGAACGCTAAAGGCAAGTATGAGGAAAAGAATGCCCTTGCCGAGGGTGTAGCCGGCGATCCATCGGAGCGGCCGATTTTCTGGGGGGTGGGAAGTGACTATCATTTACAAATCTTTCGGGGAACTCGATCTGCAAGGCTTGTGAGAAGCAGACAGCGTTCCAGTTGCGAACATTCGATCCTTGCTCCAGCGGCCAGCGCGTCCATTTAGGGTTAACTCACGGGGTTGATTCTTCCGCGCGGCTCCTCCTCACCCTCGCGCCGTCGCGAGCCGATATGACAACTCTCGGAGGCTTTGTTTCAGCTCATCCGGGAGTTCCAAGAAAAGAACCGTGCTTTCGAAACCGCACGGATCGCTTTTGCACCGCTCGCACCAGACCACGATCCCTTCAGCGGTCAATCGCCTTGCACCGGGCCGGTCGGGCTCGGAAACGAAGGAGACGGCAAGTCGCGTGCCGATTTCAAAATGCCATCGCGAACGCATGAACATTCCGCGCTCCGAGATTTCTATCGGATCGTCGTCGTCGCAGCTTTGCGCGTCCAGCCCCCACCCCAGATTGAGGGAAGAGACTCGACACGAGGGAAGCGGTATTGATTCTCCGTCCAGCATACGCGGAAACATTGTGAAAATAACATGTGCGCCGTGGATGTCAAAAAAGGCGCCTGATTTCCCCGGCGGGCGGGGGCTATTCGAGCGAGGCGGGCTGGGCGCCCAGCGCTTCCGTAGAAACCCGGCGGGCGGCATCCAAGCCTTGCCGTGCGGAGTCTCGCCGCGTTGAGCGGCTCTCCGCCTCTCGCAGAAGCCGGAGCGCCATCCGCCCGAGCATGCCGGTGGATACTATCGAAAGGGCAAGCCCGCCGAGCCAGACTACGTATTCATGCGCTTGTGGATGCGTCTGCCCGCGCGCCAGGCGCAAACCGAGTTGGGCGATCGTTCCGATGTAGGCGTACAGAAACAAGCCGGGCGCCTGGCCGATCGCGATCCAGAGCATGCATCGGCCAAACGGAATGCGCGTGATCCCATACAAGTAATTCAAGAGGCTGGTTGGAAACAGCGGGTGAACCTGGCTCAGAAAAATGATCTTCCATCCTTCGCGCCCAATGGCTTCATCAAGAGCGATCCACTTCGACTGCCTGCGCACCCATTTCTCGATGCGCCCCCGGCCGATCTTGCGGCTGATATGGAAGGCGATGGCCGCTCCAAACGTGTTGCCCGCCATGTTAAGTGCAAAGCCCCACCACAGACCAAAGAAAAGGCCGCTGCCAATGGCGACAATGCCAGCCGGCAGCAGGAGCACGTTGCAGAGGCCGAAAAACAGAGGGTAAAGAAAGCCGCTCCACATTTGCATCGCCGCAACGCTCTGCTGGATGCTCGCAATTTTTTCGAGAACTGGCAGGCGCCGGGCCGCCCATGCCAATGCAACGCCGGCAAGCGCAATCCCAATGAATTGCAGATAGAATAGGCGTCGTAAGCTCGGCTCCCGCGGCATGGCAGATCTTTCCTGTACGGTGGAACTCGCGTAAAATCCTAAAGTTTCGGCATGAGGACGTATGGAAGAGGAAAGGGCTTTTTCCGGCGTGGCGCAGCTTGAGACCGCAGGCGCGTTCCGACGCGCGGGTATGTCTTATCGGACTGGCCGCACCACGACAACGCGCGCTTCATCGAGCAGAAGCCGCGCCGTGAGGAAATCATAAACCCGCACGACCGAGTCCGCTCCCCGGTAAGGCGCAAAGGATTGCGTGAAGAGTTCTTCCGATTTCTTGAACAAAAGCTGGGCGCCAGGCGCCTGGAGGCGGCGGGCCGTCATTGAAGCGCCTATTTGGCCCGGAAGCCAGACGGCCGCGTCGTCCTGCGCCTGTGCCGCAGTCGCGAAAAACTTCTCCGCTTCGCTGTACTCGGCGGCGTCATACGTTCCAGCCCGGTAGTCGGCCAGCCCCATGAGAAAGGCCGACCAATCCGGCTCCTTGTGCGCAAAGCCGAGCGCCTGCTCCACGAGATCGTGCTCCGCAGGCGTAAGACCCGGCTGCAGGAGGACAGCGCGGCAAATCCAGACGATATTCCGCGCGCTTCCGGCGTACTGCGGCCACTGCTGTTTCTCGAGCTGGCCGAGGATGGCGCGAAGCTGCCGGAGGAGGTAGCCGCGCTCGAGCGCGTACGCGGCGTCTTTGCGCGACACCCACTCGAAGAGGGCGATCTCAAAGTGGTACTGGCAATTGTCCCGATCCGCCTGCAAGGCCCGCGCCAATTCCGTGATCGCTTGCGCGTATTGCTCGCCGCGCGCATAAAGGCTCGCGCGCATTGCGAAAAAGGGCCCGCTATCGACGGGATACGAACCGGCTACAAGGTAGTCGCGCTGCAGAAGCTTCGAAGCTTCCGCCATCCGCTCGGAATTGTCGCGTCCTTCCACCCGCATGCGGTCAGCGTCCTCGAGGATCAGCCGGGCGAGAGCCGTCACGTCCCCGAGCGTCTTCATCGGCGACGGATTTGGGAAGAGCGCTTCGTTCTCGACGAGCTTGCGCAGCGCCTCTTCTTCCTGCGCGACCGCGTGAAATCCCGCGGCGTATTTCGCGGCTTCACGCAGCCGCGATTCCGCGTCGGCGCCCCGCCGGTCCAGCCCCTCGGTTTCGGGATCGCCCGCGCGCTCCTGCATGAGCTCGATCGTGGCGATCGCCGTCAGCACGGACGGATCGTCATACCCAAGCCAGAGGGAGCGCGTCGAGAATTCGTCCGAAGCCGCCTGCGCCGCTGCTTTGCGATCCTCGCGGGTATGCAGTTGCAGATGAAAGAGCCGGGCCAGCCTCAGGATGTCGGCGCGGGCCTGCCGCGCGCTATTGTCGTACGAATCGGATTTCGGGCCGCGCCCGCGCAGAAGATTCGCGGCCGCGTCATCGAGCCTGGCGAGCGCGTCGGCCACTTTGCCTTCATCGAAAAGCAGCAGCGCTTCCTCCCGCTCCACGCTTCCGTAAGCAGTCGAGAATTGTTCGTTCTGCCCATCGATTCTCGCCGTCACGCGCGAGAGAATCGCTTTCGCTTCATCGCGTTTTCCTTCGGAGCGCAGGATGCCCGCGAGCAGCGCCTTGCTCTCAAGCACCGCTTCCTTCTCGCGCGGCCGCGCGCGCTCGCGAATCGCGAGGCTGCCGCGGGCAAGAGCTTCATTGTCTGACTCCTCAACCGGCGCGCCGCTCTCCTCCGCGTGGCGGTGGCGCGACCATGCTATCCAATAAGCGCAATCGGCGGCTTCCGCACTCCCAACCATGCCGCGCGCCCGAAGCAGATCGTAGGCATGCCGGTGGAGCCGGGCGGAGAAATCAAGCGCGTTAAGGTCACCATAGGCGCGCCCGAGGATGCGCGAGACCCTCAAATCGGTGTCCGGATCCTCCCTTAACTCGCGTTCGCGCCGCTCGTTTGCCCCGTCCAGCAAACCGCGAAAAGCATCCGGGTTGAGCAACTGCGCGCCGTTGTTAAGGCTTATCTCGTGATAGGTGCCACCGAGAAAATCCGCGACGTCCTTGTACTTTCGCGCCTCGATCTGCGCATCGCTCAGAGCGGTCCTCAATTGTCCGTCTTTGTTCAGCACGAGTACGTAGTTGTAGGCGGCGATCGCTCCGCCGAGAACGAGCGACAGCGTGACAAGGAGCGCCGTGACGAACGCAGCTTTATTTCGCTGGATAAGCTTCCTCAGAAGGTAGAGCCGCGTGGGCGGGCAGGCATTTACGGGCTCGTGCCGGAGATGCCTCTGGATGTCCGCCGCGAAAGCCGACGCACTTTCGTAGCGGCGTTTCCGGTCCTTCTCCAGCGCTTTGAGGATAATCCAGTCGAGGTCGCCGCGCAGCTCCGCGCCAAGTTTGCGCTGGTCGGTATTGCGATTCCATGCGATCCTACTGCCATGCTTTTCCAGCGCGCTTACAGCCGCGCTCGGCCGCGCCGGTTCGACTTCGCGGATCGCCCGCAGCACTCTGTCGAAGCCGGCTTTTGCGGCGTCTTTGGTCACGATCGGCGGCGACCCGGTCATCAGTTCATACAGGATAGCGCCGAGCGAATACACGTCGGAGCAGGTGTCCGCCTGGCTGTCGCCTTCGGTTTGCTCGGGGCTCATGTACTCCGGTGTGCCAATCACGATCCCGGCCATCGTGTATAGCGAGCTTCCGGGCCGGCGTCTCGCCGCGGCTCCGAGCGCTTTTGCAATTCCGAAGTCGATAATCTTGGGAGCCAGCGTGCCGTCCACATCTTCGACGAGAATGTTCGACGGCTTCAAGTCACGGTGCAGGACCGCCTTCTGGTGGGCGTGCTGGATGCCGCTGCACACGTGAACGAATAGATCGAGCCGCTCCTTGATCGACAGCCTCCGTTCGTCACAAAACTCGGTGATTGGCGAGCCCCGCACCAGTTCCATCACGAAAAACGGACGTCCCTCCGCGGTGGTCCCTGCATCGTACACGGCCGCGATGTTTGGGTGATCCATCATCGCAAGCGTCTGCCGCTCGACTTCAAAACGCGCAATAACCTGGCGCGAATCCATTCCTGGCTTGATCAGCTTTAAGGCCACCTCGCGCTGGATCGGTTCGCTCTGTTCCGCCATCCAGACAAGGCCAAATCCCCCCTCGCCCATCTGCCGGACGAGCCGGTACCGCCCGACGCGCTGGCCAGCCCTCAGAACCCATGCGTCCAGCGGCTTTTCTTCGCGATCGTCCGATTCGGTGAGAAATCCCAGATCGAGCAAATTCCGGATGCGGCCTTCGACAAGCGGGGCATCTTTATCGGACTCAGCTTCATCAAACGGTTCGTCCATCGCGCGTTTTAGTACGGTCCGCCGCCCACGGACAAAAGTCGATCATGAAAAAAGCCGTTGCGGCGGGCCGCCGTCCCCCGTAGTAATCGACCCTTTCCGCCGATACGCCGATTTTCTATGGGTCAACAAACCAACAAAGTTCAAAAACGCCGCCGTCGGCTCGCCTACAACGATCGCCAGAAGCTGAAGGCGAAGGAGGCAAATCTGCCGAAGCCCAAGCCGCGCCGGGCACAGCCGAAGAAGCCAGCGGCGGCCGCCGAAAAGACCGTGCAGGCCGCCCCTGAAAAGGCTGCGGCGCATGCCCGCGAGAAGGCCCCTTCCAAAAAGGACGCCGCTCCCGCTCCTCACGCGGAACCCGAAACCGCGGCGCAGGAGCAAGCTCATGCGCCGGAGCAGCCTGCCGCCGTTTCGACCGAATAGGCACTGCCCAGGCATTCCGCGCGTCCAGCGCGCGGTTCTTCCTCGGTGTCAATGACGCGCGGCCATGCGCTACCTCCTCGTCGATGGCCATAGCGTTATTTTCGGGTGGCAGGATCTTCGCAAGCTGCATGCGAAACGGATGTCTCTGGCTCGGGATGATCTGATCCGGCAACTTACGGAATACCAGGATGCCAGCGGAGTCCGCGTGGTGCTGGTCTTCGACGGGCGCGGAGAGAAAATCGGAGAGGAGACCACGCCGGGCGGAATCCAGATTTTCTATTCTTCTGCCGGAAAAACGGCGGATTCCGTGATCGAGCGGCTCGTGGCGAGCTATGGCGCGCAGCACGAAATGACAGTCGCCACCGCCGATAATCTTGAGCGCCAAACCGCGATGTCGTTCGGCGCGGTGGTGATCACGCTGGACGGTCTCCGGGCGTCCATGGATGAAGCCAAGGCGGATCTTGCGCGCCGGTTGAAGACGCATTCGCGCAAGTCGCACTAGAAGGTTAAGCCTGCAAGCGAGTGAGAAAGGCGGATCGCGGACGGCGGAAGCGTCCGTATTGCGAGAAATTCAAAGAAAACTGTGAATTTGGGTTGCTGAAACGCCGCGCATTGCCGTAGCAATCGGCTTTATGCCATCGCCCCGCCTTACCAAATCCCAACTCATTGCCACTCTCGCCGCCGAAATCCCAACGGATAAACGGACTGTCATAGCCTTCTTCGACGCATTTCTAGAAATCGCTTACCGCGAAACGAAAAAGAAAGGCGAGTTCGTTATCCCCGGCATCGGGAAACTCGTGAAGCAGAAGCGAAAGGCCCGCATCGGCATCAATCCCAAGACAGGCGAGAAGCTTAAGATCGCCGCCAAGACAGTCGTGAAACTGCGGATCGCGAAAGCCGCGAAAGACGCCGTGCTGGGCGAAGCCGTCACCAAGCCCGCGGTTAAAAAGCCCGTCGCGAAGCCGGCCAAAAAAACCGCCAGGCGCTGAGGCGGAGACGGCGCCCCGGGGCCAGGCCGTCGATGTTACTTGGCAGCAGGCGCCGCGGGCGTGAGAGTCTTCATGCACGCGTCGAATAGCCCGCCAAAGGTTCCGATTTGCGAAGGGACAGTCGTCGTCGTGACGAGGATTTTCCTCCCCTGCAGCCCGTCGAAGAAGTACATCGACTGGACTACCTCGAGATCCTTCATCTTATTTTTGAAGGCCACTTTGATCGCCTGCGCGCCGGAATCGGTCGGGAATGGAGCGTCGCTGATGACCTGAATCGCCGGCGTTGCGGCTTTCACGGCGTTCACATTCTCTTCGGCAAATTGGCGGACCGTCCCGGGATGGTCCTGGCTTAGCACGATGAGATTTGCGACTACGCCGCTGCCCTTCTTTCCCGTGAACATCGTGCCGCCCGATGGGGCCTCACGCTGCTCCCAATCCTTCGGAACTTTCAGTGCGCAGAAATGCGCCGGGAGCGTGACGAGATCGCCGACCTCCTGGGTTGGCGGTTTGCCAGAGATTTCATTGAACCCCCGTTTCATCTGGAGGATGCCAAAGACGATGGCAATCAGGCCTGCCACGCCGACAAGAATACGGAGCGCAATTTTCATGGCGGGCATCTTCCGATTGCCGCCGCGCGGAAGTCAATCCTCAAATCGGCCCCGCGCCCTTGCGCTTGCGCACGGCATAAGCCCGGATCGCATCGCGCAATTCCGCGGCGCGCTCGTACGCCTCGTTCGCGATGGCTTGATCCATCTCGTGCTGCATCTTCTCAAGCTTCGTGAGCGGCTGCTTCGATTTCACTTCCTCCAGCCACTCCGCGAGGAACGCCAGCTCGGGGCTGTTCTCCTGCGCTTCGGCCATAGACTGCTCCTGATAGAACGCTCGAATCTTTTCCATGCCGGCTTCGATCTGCTGAACAGCAGCCGGAAAATCTTCGCGCTCGACTTCGATCGATGCGCGCGCCCTCGTATTCATCATCAGGACGTACGGCGTGAATTGCACCACCGACTCGGAAAGCTCCTCGCGCTCCGCGTGCTCGCCGACAAACTCGAACATGTCGAGATTGCGCTGTGTGTCGCGAATGACCGATTGAAAATCGCCGAGGTGAAAGAAGGAGATGTAGCGGTGGTAATACTGGATCCCCTCCTGCTGCAATTCGCCGATCTCCTCCGCACTCAACACGAAGGCTTCGTCCTTTTTCCCGGCGCGCTTCTGCTTCCCCTGAAAATAATCGAGCAGCGATTCGGACTCGTTCGGGTGACCGCCATCCGGCCGTCCGGTCGTCTCCATCTGGATTACGCCCAGATCGATGCGCAACTGGAGTTTCTCCTTCCCGTCGCTCCCAAGGATTTTCCTCACCTTCAACTGCCCCGGCTCGTACGGCCAATCCCGCAGCAGATCGTTCAAGTCGCGATTCATTCTGCGCGAGTATCGAAACGGCCCGCCGCTTTGTCAACGAACCCAGCCCCGGGCCTCCCAAAAGTGGGTGCGAACTTTCTTGAAAGCCGCAAGGCGCCCGCTACCGTGCCCGCTTCGTTTGCGGGTACTAAAACAAAGGGAAATGCAGCCAATTCATTCATATAACGTAGTTCCGAAACTTCCGGAAGCGCTCGAGCCGCTCCGCGAAATGGTTTATAACCTCTGGTGGACGTGGCAGCCGGACGCAAGGAAGCTCTTCAGGCATCTCGACGCCGATCTCTGGGAGCGCACGAACCACAATCCGCTGCGCATGCTCCAGCTCTGCCGGCAGGCGCGGCTCACCGAAGTCTCGAAAGACGACGACTTCCTGCGAGCGATGCACTCGGTGTACGTGAAATTTGGAAGCTATCTCAAGCGGCAGGACACGTACGGGCGCTTGCACGAAAAAGAGCTCGCTCCCATCAGCGACAAGACTCCGATCGCCTACTTTTCCGCCGAGTTCGGTTTCCATGAGTCGTTCCCCAATTACTCGGGCGGCCTCGGCATCCTCTCGGGAGACCATTGCAAATCGGCCAGCGACCTCAATCTGCCGTTCATCGCAATCACACTCCTCTACAAGCACGGCTATTTCCGCCAGCAAATCGACAAGGAAGGGAGCCAGCAGAGCATCCAGCTGAACCAAAACTTCAGCCATCTGCCTCTGCGAGATGCGGTGGATAAGGACGGCAAGCCGCTCTTCCTGTTCGTCGATATTTTGGGACGCAAGGTGCGAGTCAAGGTCCACAAGCTCGATATCGGCCGCATCACGCTGTATCTGCTCGACACCGACGTGCCGGAGAATAGCGACGAAGATCGCCTCATCACGGCACAGCTCTACGGCGGCGACACGGAGATGCGGATCAAGCAGGAGATCATCCTCGGCATCGGCGGCGTCCATGCGCTGGCGGCAAAAGGGATCTCACCCGCCGTTTTCCACATGAATGAAGGGCACTCGGCCTTTCTCTCTCTCGAGTTGATCCGGAGGCAGGTGCAGGATAATAAACTCGACTTCTACTCGGCCCTCCAGGTCGTCGCCTCGGGAAATATCTTCACGACTCATACGCCGGTCCCGGCCGGAAACGACTCGTTCCCCATCGAGTCGATTCGCCGCCATCTCGGCAATTACGCCGCGCAGATGAATACGTCCTTCGAGAAGCTGTCGAATCTCGGACAGTCGGGACGCCTCATGGACGATCGCTTCGATCCGAATGAACCGTTTTCGATGACCATCCTCGCGCTCCGCACCTCGCGCCACGCAAACGGCGTCAGCGCATTGCATGGCAAGGTGAGCCAGGGTCTCTGGAAGAACGTCTGGGAAGGTGTTCCGGAGGACGAAGTCCCGATAACAAGCATCACCAACGGCATCCACACGCGCACATGGATGGCGCCCGAATTTGCCGCACTCTACGATCAGTACCTGCCGGGCTGGGAGGAGCATCTCACTGAACCTGATTTCTGGCGCGGAGTCATCGATATTCCCGACGACGAAATCTGGAATACCCACATCGGCCTCCGCCGTCGGCTCGTCGAGTTTGCCCGCACTCGCATCCGCAAACAGCGAGAGCGCCTCGGCGAATCGCCCGAAAAAATCCGCGCAGCTAACAGCTTGCTGAATCCCGATGTCCTCACAATCGGATTTGCCCGCCGCTTCGCGACATACAAACGGGCTACGCTCCTGTTCAAAGACCAGGAGCGCCTTCAAAAGCTGCTGAACCATCCGGAGCGCCCGGTCCAATTCGTCTTCGCCGGAAAAGCGCACCCGAAAGACGAGCCAGGCAAACGCTTCATCCAGGAGGTCTATCGCCTCAGCCGGCTTCCCCAGTTCGAGAATCGCATCGTGTTCATCGAGGACTACGACACGCACGTCGGCAGGCGCCTCACGCAGGGAGTCGATCTCTGGCTGAACAACCCGCGCCGCCCTCTCGAAGCCAGCGGCACGAGCGGTATGAAGCTGCCGCCCAATGGCGGCCTCAATCTCAGCGTGCTCGACGGCTGGTGGATCGAAGCGTACCAGCAGAACCGAAAAGCCGGCTGGGCGATCGGCGGCGAGCTGCCTACCTCCACCCACGCTCCCGAGCCGCAGTTGGAGGATGATGTCGATGTCGCAAGCCTCTTTCACATTCTCGAAACGCAGATCGTCCCGCTCTTTTACGCCAAGCCCGATGGTCGTCTCCCGATCGCCTGGATTCAACTCATGCGCGAGTCAATCCGCTCAATTACGCCCGTGTTCAATACCGACCGCATGGTGAAGGAATACACCGAGCGGCTCTACGAACCTGCGGCTAGAGGGCACGCAAAGCTGGCCGCCGCAGGCGGCAAGAGCGCCGTGGTGCTTGCGACGTGGAAGGACAAGATCCGCCTAGCGTGGCCCGAAATCCGCATCACGGATGTGAAGCTGGAAAACGTCTCCGGTGGCAACGTAGTCGTGGGCGACCAGGTTTTCGTCTCCGCGACCGTTCATCTCGGCGCCATCGAACCCGAATTCGTCACCGTCCAAGCTTACTTCGGCGAGACCGTGAACAACGAGATCAATTCACCCGCGCTCGTCAGCCTCGGCGAAGTGAAGGCCGTCCGCTCAGGCGACTACCGCTACCGTGGCGCCATCCCAGCGAGCGACAGCGGCTCCTACGGTCTCAGCGTTCGGGTGATCCCGACCCACCCAAATCTTATCCAAGCCCACGAACTCCGGCTCATCACTTGGGCTAAGTAAGTAAGTAAGTTCGTTCGTGACGCGGGGCGCCGCTGCCCATTGTGGCAGCGCGCGTCCCACCGCCCCGGCGCGTCCCAGTCAGACAGCAGCTCACCCACCGTGCTTCCCGCGCGCCACCGCCTCAAAGGACGGCCCTGCGGGAGTCTCCGCCTTCTTCCAAGCCGCCAAATCGAGGGAAATCCAGATATTCCCTCCCCACGAGAAGCCCATTCCAAGCGGAGTCGGCTTCTCCCGCGCAAAAGCCAGTGAGCATGGGATCGCGGCCGCCCCACTCCAAGAAAGGCCATCCGGCGACGACCACACCACATCCCCGCCGCCCACGAGAAATCTTTCGCCGGTCCAAACCACACGCGAAAAGTCATCCGGCGCGCTGCCCGGATGCCCCTGCCACGTCTGGCCATCGTGCGAGCTTTCGATCAGCCCCTTTGGCCCCACGACCACGAAATGCCCCGCGCCGTACGCCACGTCCCGCGCCTCCGGAGTATCGAGCGCCTGGGATGCCCACGCCTCGCCATCCGTTGTCGAACCGCGCCAGCTCGCCCGCCTCTTTTCCGCCCAGATATCGACATCACCCACGATCACCGTCATGAATCCTGCCTCGGTGTCGCCGCAAGCCGAACGGCGGGCGTGAACCGATCCCTCGACTTTCAGCTTCCCGCCGGCATGAAACGTCTCACCGTCCGTTGACCAGAGCAGCTCCCCATCGTGCCCCGCTATGAAGCGCCCCGCATCCCCGTGCACAGGATGCCCGAAGACGATCGTAGCCACGCGCCCTTTCTGCTGTGGAAGCTCTCTCCAAGTCTTCCCATCCGTCGTTGTGACCATCCGCCCCACCGACGCGCCCCCCACCGCCACGAAGCGGTTCAGCCCGTACGCGATATTGAACAGCACATTATCGTCATCCGCCGCGACATCGCTCCACCGCTGATCGTTCTCCCAATGAACGCCGTCCGTCGATGAAATGCGCCGCCCACCGTATCCAACGGCAACAAACAGTGAATCCTCCGCCGCGAGCAGGAGGGGAAATAACACAAGGCAGAGAGCGCCAAACCGCCAGGCCAGCCGCGATAGAGAGATGAAATTCATGAGAAGCCGATCGACCCAATGTGCAAGCATGCGTCCCGTCGCTCAACCAAAACAAGCTTTCTGCAACCATCCAGTCCCTCGTCCGCGTATTCCTTGCCATGCCTTCACGAAACGCCGCGCTCCTGCTCGCTTTCCTCTTTCTTTGCACCATCGCGGCCCCGTCTCGCGCGATGCCAGTCGCCGCATTCGCTTCTGAGGGCCCCCTCTTCGATCCCGTGAGCTTCTACACTGGCCAGACGCGCTCGTGGGGCATCTTCGAGAATCGCGCGGGCGAACCCACGCGCACGATCCGCACTGAAACGTCAGGTCACATCGTCGGCGGCGAACTCCGCATGGAACAGGATCTCTATTTCGGAGGCCAGCCGCGTCAGCACCGCTCCTGGAAAATGCGCCGCCTCGACGCCCACCATTTCGAGGCCACCGCCAACGATCTCGTCGGAACCGCTCGCGGCGAAGCATACGGCAATGCTTTCACATGGACCTTCACACTCGCCCTCAAACCCGGAAACTCCCTCTATAACGTTCAGATGACACAGCACATGTATCTTCAGCCAGATGGAAAAACGATGATCAACCGTGACACCATCCGGAAGCTCGGCTTCATCCTCGCCGAGGTTACAGAGCAGTTTCGGAAGATCCGCTAACTTGCGGGCGATCCGTAAACTCGTGAGAAACCACCAATGCCCGATCAGCTTCCGCCTTGCCTTACGGTTGCGGCAATCTTTCAACCGGAAAACTGTCTGAGTTCTACGCAGAAACTATTGTCTCCGAGGATCTGAAACACTGAGTGTGCGGCATCGAGATGCCGTGTGAGTTCGCACGCTTCAAGCCAGCTCGCGCACTTCGGCGCCGGCTGCGAGTTTTCGACAGCCATCTTCCGTTACTTGCTTCCGGATTGGACACTTGGCGACGTCACATCCGGATACGGGCCGAGGAACTTCTCGCCGTTGAAGTGGATCATGTGATCCGGGTCGTCGGCTCTCCACACCTCGGACTCCCAAGCGATTTGCGAAGCGAAGGCCTGCATCGTACGGCGGTTTTCGAAGGCCGTTACGAACACGAGACCTGCTTTACAGCCCGCAAACAGATCCTTGAGTTCCCTGCGGCGTTTTCCGTCCACTGGCCCCGCGCTCGTGACGGCTTCAATGAGCAGCAGCCAGTTCTTCGCACGATGGTGAACGATGACATCAGGAATCTTGGTGGCGGAATCCAAGGTAACTCCGAGCGCAGCCAATTCCGCGGCCTCCAAGTGGACGGACTTATCTTCCGTGTCGCCGATGTAGAGAACCACTCCGCCCGGAGCGAACGTCGCGGCCAATGCGCCCAGGATTT
Source organism: Chthoniobacterales bacterium (assembly GCA_038238905.1). Classification (GTDB taxonomy): domain Bacteria; phylum Verrucomicrobiota; class Verrucomicrobiia; order Chthoniobacterales; family Chthoniobacteraceae; genus JBBSFI01. Next base: position 49,688 of record JBBSFI010000017.1, read on the forward strand.
CGCCATCGAGTTCGTAGAGGGTTGCTTCGATGGCGCGAACGCCATCGCGCTTTTCACAGCAGCGCGCGACGAATGCCGCGGTGAGGGCGCCGGCGCCCGCGCCGGCATCCAGCAGGCGCACCGTTTCCGGCAGCGGGCCGAAGAGAGAAGCCATGAAACCGGCCACGGGGGCGGCGGTGAGGAACTGTCCAAGGTCCTCCTGCCGTTCCCTTGTGTTGATACTGGCAGCGGCCTTCATGCGGACAGGGTAACAAAGAGAGGACGGCTCCTCCATCGAATGTTGCAGGCGTCGGTTGACGATTTTTCGCCAAGTTCGTCGGCAACGATATGACTGACGAAGAGATTTTATCCGCGATGCTGCGAAGGCTCCCCGGCGCTTCCTTCATGAAGTCCCGGCGGGCTTCGCGTTTTGCCGGGCGCAGTCGCTATGATCCGGCGCTATCCGGCGCCGTTCCGGTCAGTTCTTTGGCTTTGCGGCGGGCGCTTCCGAGCCGCCCGTCGGCTTAACCAGGATCGCATAACGATCGAAGACGAACTGCAGGTCCGCCAGCGTGCCGATATACTTCAACACCTCAGTAAAAGGCACATTCGTAAGACTTAACGTAATGGTCTTCGATTGCATCTGTTCGTCGCTCAATTGCGGTACGAAATTTGCCGTCGTCTGCGAGTTGGACAACTTCGTCGCCGCCTTCTTCATATAATCCAAAACGCTGGCAAGCGTGGCGTCTTTGAAATCGATCTTCGGTATGATCAATTGCGCGAGTTGCCGTTGCTGCGTCTCGGAAGCGTTTCCGGTTCCGCCCTTTGCCGCGATTTGCCGCAAAAAGGCAAAGGCTGTTGGATTCTTTGGATCGGCCTGAAGGACCGCTTCGAAGTCTCGTTTAGCGGCATCCACATCGCCCTTAAGATATTCCGTCTGCGCCTTTGAAAGCAATTGCGGCGTGCCAACCTGCGCATGGCCGGGGGCGCAGCATATAGTCACGATGGCGCCGACGAAGGCGAGGAGGGGAAAACGCTTCATGGTTCAATTATCCCTCACGTTCCGGGAACCGGCAACCGCCCAAATTTGGAATCAACGGCCCGCGGACTCCGAACCCTTCCGCCGGTACGCTTCGGCTAGCAATGTGACAGGATGCACAATCCTCAGGTTAGCTCCGCACGCCCTCGCGCCCGCTTCGAGTTGGACGCAGCAGCCAGGGTTGGCCGAGACAACGATTCTCGATCCGGTTTTTTCAATGTTCCGCAACTTTCGGTCGAGCAGCTTTTGCGACATCTCCGGCTGGGTAATGTTATAAATCCCCGCACTCCCGCAGCACCACGCAGCTTCCGGCAGTTCGATCAAATGGAGTCCCGGTATCGAGCGAAGCAACTCGCGCGGCTGCCGGGAAAGCTTCTGGCCATGGACAAGGTGGCAGGCGTCATGGTAGGTGACGGTCGCTGGCTCGCTGAGGGGAGGCGGTGTCACGAGGCCTATTTCCACTAGCCACTCATGTATATCCTTCATCTTTTGCGACCATAAAATCGCGCGCGCGGAGTATGCCGGATCGTCGGCAAGCAACCGGTCGTAGTGCTTCAAATGTGACCCGCAGCCCGCGGCGTTTGTGAGGATTGCGTCCAGTGCATCCAGCGGGCCGGCCAGCCGTTCCATGGCAACGATATTCCTGCGCGCCATGTCGCGGGCCACCTCCAATTCGCCGTTATGCGCGTGCAGCGATCCGCAACAATATTGCGCCCTGGGTGTGAATACTTCACAGCCGTTGGCCAGCAGCACGTCCACCGTGTCCCGATTCACATCCGGATAGACAAGATCCTGCACACATCCGGTTAGCATCCCCACCCTGCACCGCGGACTTTGCGGTCTTTCCCTTGCGCGGATTAAGTCGTCCGAAAACTGCGGCTGCACCCGGGGCGTAAGCGGTTCGAGATCCCGCAGCCAAACCGGCAGCAGCCGCGTCAACTTGGTCCGGCGCGCAAATGCCTCCAACCCGGAAGCCTGATAGAGACGCAGCAGCCGCCCCGCGAACCGCAGGACCAGCGGGTGCGTGAAAAGGAATCGCAGCGTCGCATGGCGCACGATGTTGCGCCTTGCGCCGCCGAGCACACCCGCTTGCTCGATGTCTGCGCGCCCTTCTTCAAACATCGTCGCGTAGCTCACACCAGCCGGGCATGCAGTCTCGCACGCCAGGCAGCCCAGGCAAAAGTAGAGTTCCTCCGCAAACGCTCGCGTCACCGGCATGCCGCCCTCGCCAATAGAGCGCATGAGAGCGATCCGACCGCGCGGGCTGTTTCTTTCGAGCTTGGTGGCATCGTAGGTGGGACAAGTCGGCAGGCACAACCCGCAATGGATGCATTGCTGAAGAATCGAGAAATCGAGATGCTTCAGATAGCGGGACGCCCCGGCGCGCCCTTCCGGGGCAGACCTTCCGATCTCCTGGATGCGCTCGTCGCGTTGGGACTCGTCTGCCGTGAAAGCCGGTGGCATTGTTAGTCGAAGATCTTGCCTGGATTGAGTATCCCCAGCGGGTCGAGCGATTGCTTAAGGCTGCGCATCAATCCGAGACTGGCATCTCCGATGGCAGCGGGCAGAAACTTCTTTTTCGCCAGTCCGACGCCATGCTCTCCGGTGATAGTTCCTCCAAGCTTTATCGCAAACTCAAAGATCTCCTTCATCGCGCATTCCACCCGTTCCATTTCGGCATGGTTGCGTTCGTCGGTAAGAAATGTCGGATGCAGATTGCCATCGCCCATATGGCCAAAGGTTCCAATCCGCAGCTTATGCCGTTGACCGACATCCTGAATGAAGTCGATCATGCGCGTCAACTCGCTCCTAGGCACCGTGGCGTCTTCGAGAATGGTCGTTGGGGAAACACGCGCGAGCGCTGAAAACGCGGAGCGGCGCGCCGTTGCGAGCCGATCAGCCTCCGCCTGATTCTCCGCCACGGTGACGCTCACCGCGCCGCAGAACCGCGCGATATCGGCCATCTTTTCAGCCTCCTCGGCGACGACCGCGGGGTGGCCGTCGGTTTCCATGAGCAAAATCGCCTCCGCATCCAGCGGCAATCCGGCGTGCGCATACTCCTCCACGCATCGAATGGTAACCCGGTCGAGGAACTCCAAGGTGCATGGAATGATCTTGGCCGCGATGATGGCCGAGACCGTATTCGCGGCATCCGCCATTCGTGCGAATGCCGCCAGCATGGTCTTTTTAGCCGCAGGCTTTGGAACGAGCAGCAGCAGCACCTTTGTTATAATTCCGAGTGTCCCTTCCGATCCGACAAAGAGATCCTTCATTGAATACCCGGCAACATCCTTCACGCACTTGTTGCCAAGCCAGACGATCTCGCCGCTTGCGAGCACCACTTCCAGTCCCATCACATAATCGCGCGTGATGCCATACTTAAGGCCGCGCAAGCCGCCCGAGTTCTCCGCGACGTTGCCCCCGATCGTCGATATTTTCATCGACCCAGGGTCGGGCGGGTAGAGCAGACCGGCGCCGTCCGCAGCCTCCGCGATTCGCTGCGTTATGGCGCCCGTCTCGGCGAGCAGGGTAAGATTCCGCTCATCGAGCTCGAGGATGCGATCCATCTTTACAGTGCAAAGTACGATGCAGCCGGGGACCGGGATGCTGCCGCCGCTCAAGCCGGTCCCGGAACCCCGAGTCACTATCGGCGTTCGCGTCCGCGCCGCGTAGCGAACAATCTCCGCCACCTCCTGCACCGTTTGCGGCAGGACGACGCAAGCGGCTTCGCCCTTTATCGCTGCCGTTCCGTCAAAGCCATATACCAGCAAATGCTCGGGTTCATGGAGGATCCGTCGGGCATCGAGAATGGACGTAAGATCGGCGGCGAGACGAGACAAAGTGAGAGGATGGGGAAGACGACGATGCCACGACATCGCCTCCGGGCAAGCCGGTTGTGCTCTCCGCGGCGCGCGCGGCTATCGAAAGAATGGATTGTTCGCGGCGCCCGCCGGGCTCGGCGGCGGCGGCGCGGCCGAGGGAGAAGCTGTCTTCTGTCGAGGCAAGTTCACGGCGACGGCAACTGCCACGGCGGGCGGCGGAGCCGGAGACTGCACGCTGGCCGCGATGGAATAGGCCGCGGCAGGCGCGGGGACGGTCGGGACGGTCGGCTCGGAGCCATTGTCTCCCGGCCTGTACCGGCTTGCGATCTCCTTAACCATGCGGCGCACATGCGCATATTTATCGCGGGGCTGCAGCACGCGATAGCTATGCCACACATCGCCCCAATGCAGGATCTCGATATTGACCCGGTGAACACCCCATTCGTTCATCGCCGCGCGGCTCGGCTTATACAAATCCATCGTATTAGTCCCCGCGAGCGCCCATCCGTAATCGTCCACCTGATAGATCTCGCCTGTTTGTTGGATCCGAAAGAGCGTGCCCGCTGGCCAGCGCGACCAATCGGCTGCTGCGCTGTTAACAGGGCCGGAGTTCAGCGCCGTTCCAAGGGCGTTATGCCGCCCGTAAGGCAGGTGATCGGCCTCCGTATCGGTATAGGCGGTCGTACGAACCGATTGGACCCGATTGCGGGCCAGCGGCGGCTCGAACTTTGGGAGCGGATGCGGCGCGGCGCATGCCGCGATGAGAAATGCGATGCCGGAAATCGAAAGGCGGGACAATGCGCGCATGGCGCGGCATAGTAACAAACAAACTAGGAATGGCGAGTTATTTTTAAGTTTGGTTTGCGAGCGGCGATTTCGCGTCCGACCTCGAGCGCTCCGTTTCGCGTGGAAACGTGAGAGTAAAAATCGACCCGGCGCCGGGAGAGCTTGTCACATTGGTCGTGCCAAGGTGCGCCTGCATGATCGCTCGCACAAGGCTAAGGCCGAGGCCGAGTCCACGTTCCGTCCGGCTATGATCGCTCCGGTACAGCCGCTCCCAGATGCGCGACTGCTCCTCGGGAGGAATCCCCAGGCCGGTGTCTGTTACACGAAGCGCCGGACCCGATCGATGCAGGACAGCGGCCACCTCGACCGAGCCGCCGACCGGCGTATATTTAACAGCATTATCCACGAGGTTTGCGAGCGCCTGGAGCACGCGGTTCCGGTCCGCCTGCGCTGGCACGCTGGAGGCCGATGTTGTCTTTAGCTCCACTCCCTTATCCTCAGCCACCTGCTGGTAAAGCTCGGCCACCTGATCGGCAAGCTCCCGCAGATCGACCCGCTGAAGCTGCAGATTCATCGTGCCCGACTCCACTTCCGTGATGTCCATAATCGTGTTGAGCAGCGTCGTCACCCGCTCCGACTCCTCGACGCAATCCGCCAGCGCATCGCGCAAGGCTTCCGGTGTCGAGGAACGCTGCAGCGCGAGCTCCGCGATGCCGCGCAGGCGCGACAGCGGCGTGCGCAGGTCGTGCGCTACATTGTCGAGGGTTCCTTTCAAGGTTTCGATCAGCCCCTCAATGCGCGCCAGCATCTCGTTGAACGCCGCGACGAGATCGCGCAGCTCGCCCGCCGTGCTGCTGGATTGAAGACGGGCGCTCGTTTTTCCGGTAACTCCGATCTCTCGCACCGCCTCGTTTAAGTCTCGAATCGGTCGCAGGGTCCGCGCCGCAAGCAGCGCGCCGCCCAGTGTGGCCAGAATCAGCATCGGCACGATCGCGGCGAGGCTCACGCGCTCGAAGTTGCGCATCACCTGCCGACGCGGCCGATCGCTTCGCGCCACCTGAATGAAGCTGCCGTCGAATAGCTTTCCGCGCCCAATGTCAATCTCCGTCAGATCCTTCGCCCGGATGCGGCTCCAGTCGCTCCCTGTGAGCGGCAGCATTTCGATTGCGTTGTGGCACGACCAGTCCGGTCCGAAGTAGGCGACGGTATGATTCCTCGCATCGGCTATCCGAACCGCCGCCACGGAACTGTGTTTGCTGCCAATGCTCTTTGCCATCCCTTCGATGCCGGTCCGGTACTCCGTCTTGAGATCCTTCAGGAGATTGCGGATGATGCTGCGATCACTTCGTGTAAGCAGCGCGGAGAGCCCGCGATCGATCAGCAGCCAGGCAGCCACAAGACACACGGCGAAAATCAGCCCGTAATAGGCCGTGAGACGGAAGGCGATCGAGCGCCGCAATCCGCGCATGCGCGGAACGATCGGCTCAAAAGCGCGGGCAAACCACGTCATCGCATCGCATTACGGCTTCAACACGTATCCGACTCCGCGCAAAGTATGCAGCAGCGGGGTCTCGAAGTCGCGGTCGAGTTTGCTCCGCAGGCGGCAGACCAGGACATCGACCACATTAGTCTGCGGATCGAAGTGGTAATCCCACACATGCTCGAGGATCAGCGTCTTCGAGATTGGCCTGCCGGGGTTGCGCATAAGGTACTCGAGCAATGAAAATTCACGCGGCTGCAACTCGATCTTCTGTCCGGCCCGGATGACCGTCCGCTTGACATAATCCAGTTCCAGATCGCCGATCGTCAGCTTCGTCGAATCGATCGCGGCAGCGTTGGTCGTTGACGCCCGGCGCAAAAGAGCCTGAACCCTCGCTAATAATTCCGAGAATGCGAATGGCTTCACCAGATAGTCGTCGCTACCCGCCTGGAGGCAGCGCACCCGCTCATCCACCTCGCGCCGCGCACTCAGCACGATCACGGGCGTCTTGCGCTCGCTCCGTCGCAACTCGCGAATGAGAGAGAGGCCGTCGAGTTGCGGCAGCATCAGGTCGATGATCGCAGCGTCGTAGTTGCCGGAGAGCGCCAGGTGCAGACCTTCCGCGCCTTCCGCGGCGTGATCGACCACATATCCTTCTTCCTTCAAACCGCGCGTAACGAAGCCGGCGATTTTCTTGTCATCTTCTACTAGCAGGAGGCGCATGGGGAAAGGACAACACAGGCGCGAACGGTTGCAAGCCCGGCCTTTAATTCGGATCGATGCTAAAATCGCTGCGGCGTTAAATCTCCGCGATCTGGAAGGCGCTTCGTCCCCCCACTTTCTCTTCCTCCACCGGGTTTGTTAACTCTCCGATCCCATCGATGGCAACGGTGACGACATCGCCGCCCTGCAAAAAGCGCTGCGGTGTGCGTCCCATTCCCACTCCATGGGGAGTGCCTGTGAGAATCACGGTACCGGGAAGCAGTGTCGTGCTGCCGCTGAGAAATTCGATCAACGACGGAATATCAAAGATCATGTCCGCGGTCGAGCAGTCCTGAAGCACCTCAGAATTCACCTTCGTCCGAATGCGCAAGGCGGCGGGATTGGAAATCTCGTCCGGCGTCACGATGCAAGGGCCCAACGGCGCAAAGGTGTCGAACCCCTTTCCGCGGCACCATTGCGTTCCACCCCCTTCCTTCTGCCAGTCACGGGCGCTTACATCGTTCGCGCATGTGTAGCCAAGAATGTAATCGTGCGCATCCGCGCGATGCACGTTCTTGCACACCTTGCCGATGACAACCGCGAGTTCGCCCTCGTAATCGACCCGCCCGCTCGCAAGCCATCGCGGCAGCAGAATGGGCGCGCCTGGGTCGAGCAGCGCGCTGGGCGGCTTCATGAAGAGCACCGGAAACTTTGGGATCGCCGCATGAGTCTCCTCCGCGTGCTTGCGGTAATTGAGGCCGATGCAAAGGATCGCCACGGGAACAACCGGCGCGAGAACCCGCGCCACTTCCGCAAACCTTCCACTGACAGCATGCTCGCCAAACACATCGCCGTCTATTTCCCGCGTCGATCCATCGGGCTTCATCGCTCCGTAAGCGGTTGAACCCGTGGCGGAGCGGTATCGAACGATTTTCATGGAGCGGCGAGCCTACCGCAGCCTGCCGCTATGTGGCAACGCCTGGAACGGCAGCAAAATCGAGCGGACGCAAGGTGCGCGCGATTTCGTCATCGGTCACCTTCCGGAAATGCATGTAATACTCGCCCACGGAGCGGAACCCTTCCGGGGTCGCCAGCACGGCTGTTTCATCCACATGCTCCGAGAGCTTCTCCATCTGTTCCATCGGCACGATCGGGCTCGCGAGCACGGTCCGCGATGGCCGGCTCCGCGCCACGCCTTTGAGCACCGCCTGAATTGTCGATCCCGTGGCAACACCGTCATCGATAACGATCACCTGCTTGCCGTGAAGATCGAGCCGCGAGCCACCTGCTCGATATAGGATCGCCTTCACCCGGACCTCATTGCGCCGCAGCCGGATTTCTTCGACAAGCGCCGCGGGCGTTATCCTCAGACGCTCGAATAATTCCTCGTCAAGATGGAGATCGCCATCTTCAGAAATGGAACCGACAGGGCGGGTGCAGCCACGCGGCTGCAACTTGCCAGAAAGCCAGATATCCAAAGGAAAGCCGAGGACTTGTGAGACCTCCGCGGCGACCGGTGCCCCGCCTCCTGGAACGGCAAGAACGATCGTCTCCTCGCGCCGGTCCAGATACCGAAGCGCTTCGGCAAGCCGCCTGCCCGCTTCGACTCGGTCCCGGAAGAGAACCGCCTGCGGTTCGCGGACGGTCCGCACCGTGAGCGGCCCACCAAAGGGCGGCGGCGGCGCGTTGTACCGCTTTCCCGGAAGACTGCGGGAATAGCGGTCAAACGCCGGTCTGGCGACCAGTGGCTCAGTGGCGCTGAGAGCACTCATGGCCCGCTTTTAGACCATATTCTGTGCCAGCCGCTGATAAAACGTTTCTCACAACTGAGGAGCGTTCGCGCACCGAACGGCCGCCCGCTCCCTCAATGCTGGCTATTTTGCTTCAAGAAGGATGGCCCAATCGTGCGGATCCGCGCCGGGGTCGTATTTGCATTCGCCCACATCGGTTGCTTTGAAGTCCGCAAGAGCGGTCCGCCCCCCTGTGACCGGATCGAAAAGCGTTGCACGATAATCATGCCCTTTAAGAAGCCCGCGCACCGCGATCGGGAGCCGGTCGATGGCGTAGATTACACGCAGGCGGTCACCGATTCCGCAAGCTTGCGGACCCGGCGCCGGCGCCCCCGCCGGGTCGGCCCACACGGCGCTATCGGGCATCGGCATGAGCTCCGTCCACGGCAGCGACTCGAAGAACTTCTTCCCGAGTGCCACCTGCGTCGAGCCCGGGAGCGCCATCGCTTCGTCCCAACTGATCTTTCCGTAGCTCCCGCCAGTGGGCGACGCGCCGTGCGGGTCGCCGCGCCGGTTCACCTGCCAAATCCCGTTTGCCCCGTAGGTGTGGCCCTTTGCGCCATTGACAAGACAGAGCCAAAACATCGCGCGCGTCCACTCGGTGGGTAGATTGTCGGAGAGCATTTCGTAGCTGGCCTCCCCGTCGATAACCGGCATCTCGGGTTTAGCCGCGAACGACTGCCTTACCGCCCTCACGGCGATCACGGCGGCTTCCCGCTTCCCATGTGGAGTTTGTAGCATGTCGAAATCAATCAACGCCGCGTCATCCGTCGCGTGGCGCGATGTGTACTGGTTGATGGCTGTGGGATGAATCGTGAGAGGGCGATGCCAGGGGTCCGTGGCGCGGATCGATCGCAGCACGCCGGTCCACCCATGCACCTGTTCACGGTCGTCGTATGGGAATCCCTTGGTCTGATAGTACGGCAAATTGGCCTCCCCCGCCGCGCACCAGATGACCGGCATGGCGCCGTATCGGGCGACCAGATAGCGCCAGTGCGCCTTCATTTTGTCCACTCCCATCCATGGCATGAAGTATCCCCACGCGCCCACGATGCACGGCGTGATCCCCTGCTCGTTCAGATGCCGGAGCCGCTCGTCTGCCCGGTCGAAGTAAGCGGGATTGATGCGCGCGTACTCTTTTTCCCACGGAAAACCCGCCTCGTTCGCCCCGCGCGGATCGAAAGGCGGCATATCCGGGTAAAGGCCAGCGACGATCTGCACCACATTGAACCCCTTCTCGCGCCGGTCGGCGGCGAGGCGCTGAAAATCCTCCGGCCAATGCATCCGCGCGCTCAATCCCATCCACCACGTATCGCCAAGCCAGAAGAAAGGCGTTCCGTCCGCATGCTCGAAGTGCCGGCGATCCTGCGCCACGCGCACCGGACCGTGGCGAAACAGCGGGTTCGCGCCTGCATAGCGCGCAAGCTCGACACTGCCAGCGACCTCGTTTAATCCGGCGTCTTCCTTGTCACTGCATTCGGTGCGCCACCGATGTGCGCCGGCCTGCGGCGAGGCATAGCGAACCTTCCATAGATTACCGCCATCCCAGAAGCCTGGAGCCCTGACGACTGAACCGTCAGGCTGAGTGAAGACCGCGTCAAGCGTCACTTCGTTGAACGGATCCGGATGCGGATGCCGCGCCGTGAACGAGATCTCGATCGGAACGTTCGTGCTTCCTGTCACAGGCTCGGCGTGAACGGCGCACGAACAGAAGAGGGCGGCGAAAACGAATAAGGCGGATTGGCTTTGCATGGGGGCTTGCATCCTATGGCCGCGCGCTCCGCGTCGGCCAGACTAATCCCAAGCTTAGCCGGGACCCTGCGCTCCCCACCATTTCGAGAGACGGGCAGTCGGCAGCGCCGGGATCGCGAGACCAGCCTCTGCGTAGTGAGAAGTGTCGTTGAAAAGCGTGAGACGCGCGCGGACCGGGTCGCGGAAATCGACGATATTAAGAGCGGCAGGACTTTGGTCGAGGTTGTCGCGATAACGGCGCGGGTCGAAGCCGAGCAACGAAGAAAGCAGGAGCCGAATGGTCGCTTTGTGGGAGACGACGATCACCTTTTTGCCCGGATGGGCGCGAACAATTTCCATAAGCGCCGGAAGGGCGCGCGCCGTGACGGCCAGCCCGCTTTCTCCGCCTTCGGGCGCAAATGTGTATGGATCCTTTTCCCAAGACGCCGCTTCGTCCGGGTACTGTTTATCCACTTCGAGGCGGGTCATCTGTTCCCAGTGGCCGTGTGAAATCTCGCGAAGCCCAGTGCGCAGCGCGACTTCCAGACCATGCGGGGCGGACAGGATGCGGGCGGTCTCCGCCGTGCGACCGAGCGGCGAGGCGTACACCCCGGCGATCGATTCGCTGGCAAGCCGCATCGCGAGTCGCCGCGCCTGTTCACGGCCTTCGTCTGAAAGCGGCACATCGGTCGCGCCCGCAAACCGGTCTTCCGCGGTTAACACCGTGGCGCCATGGCGGACGAGGAAGACGCGGGTGTTGGATTGCTTGTCCATATTTGATGTGGTGTGGCATCCCCGCATTCGGTCTCAACCGTGCGGAGCGAGTGCGCTGTTACTTGAGCAATTGCTCCAGCGACGGATCCGGCTCCGCGCCAAGTTCGACCGCGCGCTTGTAGCATTTGCGGGCGTTGTCTTTATTGGGCGGCTGCTGCGTGGCGAAGACGACCGCAAGATTGAACTGCGCATCGGCGTAGTTGGGATCGAGCGCCGTTGCCGTTTCGAGTTCCTTTTGAGCCGCTTCGGGCCACCCTTTTTGACTGGCTGTGATGCCGAGATAGTTATGCGCAGCCGGGTTCTTGTTATTGATAGCGAGCGATTTCGTGAGCTCGTTCACGGCGTCGTCGTATCGCTGCTCGCCGTAGTACACAATCCCAAGGGTGCTGTGGGAGAAAGGATCCTCGGGAGCGGTGGCGATCGCCTTCTTCAAGCTCTCTTCGGCAAGCTTGAGCTTCCCTTCCTTCAAACGGACGACGCCCATGTTATCGAGCGCCGCAAGGTTGGAAGGAGACTGCGCGAGGATTTTGTCGTACAGCCGTTCCGCATCGCGGTAGTTTCCCCGCTCGAACGCGTCCTTTGCCTCCTGCATGACAGGCTTTAGCTCTTTCGGCAGATCGGCATCCGAGTTGGCAAGATCCCCTTTCCCCTTGCTGAGAGTAGAGCCGGAATCGGACGGAACACTTTTCGGCGCTTCCGCGGGCGCGGCCGATCCGTCTTTTTTCGGAGACAGCATCGCGAGCGCACCACTGTCACCGCCCGGCGTGACGGTTTTCGAAGGGACCGCGGGAGCGGCCGGCGCGGATTTGGGATTGCTGGCGGCCACTGGCTGGGGCGCCGGGGGCGCGGGAGACTTAGCCGGGCTGGGTATGGCTGCCGATTTAGGAGCTTCCTGAGGAGACGGCTTTGGCTCGGGCGCCGCGTCCGGAGGAGCCGTCGTCGCAGCGTCGTCTTGGCCGTCCTGGCGCGGCGTAGCCATGGAGATCTCCTGATCGCCGATCTCGACCTGTGGCTTCTTAAACATGGCACGCTCCTTCGGCGTGAGCGCGACGACGGGTTGTCCGAGCCGCTTGATTTGCTTAAGGAGGTCGGCCGATTTCACATCGATCTTCGAGACTTGTTCTAGCACGACCTTGCGAGTCTGGCTGCGCCAGGATTCCTCCTTTAGCGCGCGCATGACGATGCCATGGAGCACGTCGTTCTCCTCCTGCATTTTCTTCTTTTCGACCGCGCCCGCCGCGCTATCGCTCTTGGTGGATGCCAGATCCTTCTGGGTCTGATCGAGCTTGGACTGGATCTCCGCCATGTGCGTCTGAAAGAGAGCGCTCTCCTTCTTCGTCGAAGCAAGCTGCTGCTGCGCTCCGGCCACTTGCTTGTTCAAGTCTGCGATCTTTGCATCCTTCTCCGCGCCTTCGGTCTTGAACTGACCAATCTGCTTTTCCGCTTCGGTGAGTTGCGCCATCAAGCGGGTATTGTCCGAAACGAGCTTATCGACCTGCTTTTGCGATTCCTTTAACTTCTTCACCTGGCCGATGGCTTCGTCGCGCTGCTGTGTAACTTGTCCGAGCTGTGTGTTGATGGCGTCGCGCTCTTTGATCGCTTCCGTCATCTTCCCCTGCGCGTCGGCAATGGCCGCCTCGGAACGCTTCTTCTCGGCCGTAATCGCATTGTCGGCCCGCTTTTGGGCATCCTGAATCTTGGCTGTTGCTTCCGAACTGAGTTTCACAGCGGCATCGCTCTCCTTCTGAAGCTGCGATGCCTTCTTTTGCGAAGAGCTCAGCCGCTCTTCGATCTGCTGGCGCACCTGATCGGATGCCTCGCGTTCGATTTGATATTCCCGAAGCGCTGCATGCGCCTTGTCCGCATCGGTCTGGAGACTCTTTACCTTCTGTGAATTGGCGGCGCTCGATTTGAGGGCGCTCGTGAGCTTTTCTTCCGCAAGGTCCGCGCGCGTTTTCAGCAATTCCTGCTTGGACTCCGCGTCTTTCCGGGCTTTCGAGGCTTCGGCCAGCTTCGTTTCGAGATCCTTCTTCTCGGTCAAAGCCGCTTCGAGCTGATCGTGCTCCTGTTTCAGCCGGCTCTGCAAATCCTGCAACTGGGCTTGAATCGCCTGGATGGGATCACTCGGCGCGACTGGCGGCGCCGTGCGTGGCGGGCGATGGCCGCGCGGCGCGAGGTCGGCTGGCGCGGAATCGGGCAGCGTGGGGAAACCGTCGGTTGGAAGCTGCGGTTCACCGGAATCGCCACCGCGCGAAGGCGGCTCGGAAACTCCCTTTGCGGCGATCTTTTGTATCGCTTCCGTCGTCCTTTTTCGGCGGTACTCGACGATCGAGGGGTTCCAAGTGGGCCACTTGGTCGAGATCTGGTCGAGCAACTTGGCCGTTTCGCGATAAGTCTGGAGCGCTTGCGCATGACTGCCCGCGGACTCGAGCTTCTCCGCCTCCTGGAAATCCTGATAGGCCGTCAGATAGGAGTCCTGCGCTTGCGGATCTCCGGGCGCTTGCCCGCGGAGTGCAGGGAGGGCGAGAGCGATGGACGCGCAGAGGACGAGGTGTAATGGCTTGGGGCGCATGTTTCTTCCGGGGAAAAAGTGGCGAAACTTATCTTGGTTGCGTCCATTGCGCAATGAGTTCTAATCCAGCCGGATGAGAAGCGTCCCTACGATCCGGCACGAGCGCACGCTGGACCAGCGGTGGATTGGCGCCGCGCAGCTTGTGGCATTTGCTGACGCGCAAACCGACGCGCATCGCCTCTGCTCGGCCCAGGATGGGTGGATCGAGCGTTTCGGCGGCGATGTGCTGATCTCCTATAAGACCGGCGAGGCGCTGAAATCGCTGAGGGCGGGCTTTGCGGCATGGAGCGGTGATCGGGGATTTGCCGCGCGCCGCATTTTCGGCAGGTTCCTGCCGATCCACAACGAGGAGCGCGCGGCGCCCGTGCTGCTGGAAGCGGTCGAGGATCTGCCGCTGGAGTCGGTTGTTCAAGAAAACGGAGTCCGCTATGGGATCGATTTCGCGGGCGGCTACTCGCGCGGTCTCTTTATCGATCAGCGGGCCAATCGGTTGCTGGTGCGCCAGACGAAAGCGCGGCGTTTTCTAAATACCTTCGCTTACACATGCTCGTTCTCCGTGGTGGCTGCTCTCGCGGGCGCGGAAACGGTCAGCATGGATCTGTCGAAGAAGTCGCTTGATCGCGGACGCGCGAATTTTGCGCTGAACGAACTGAACGCGGCGAATCATCGCTTCATAGCCGGCGATGTGCTCGAAGTGCTGCCGCGGATGGCGCGGCGCGGGGAGCAGTACGACGGCATCATACTCGATCCACCGACATTTTCGCGAAATGCGGAGGGAAAGCGCTTCCATGCACTGGATGATTTCGAGAAGCTGCTCTCGATGGCGCTCGATGTGGCCGCTCCGCACGCCCGCCTCCTGCTTTCCACAAATTGCGCCCGGCTCACCGAGCGCCAGCTCGAGCAGATGGGGCGGCACTGCCTGAAACTGGCTCGGAAGAGTGCGACATTTCATCGGGAATCGGAACTGCCCGATGTGCCAGGAACCCATTCGGCGCGGACGATTTGGATGCGCCTGGCTTAGGAGCGACCACAAGAGCAGCTTGAGACACCGGCTCCTGGCTGGATCCATTCCGCTCGAAGACTTCGCGCACCTTGCGCGCAAGATCGGCCGGAGTGAACGGCTTTTGCAGGAAGGGCGCGCCGGAGTCCACGCCGTACCGGCGCAGGATCGCATCGTCCACGTAACCGGAGGTGAAAAGCAGCTTCGTGCGGGCGCTGCGGGTGCAAACCCAATCCGCCAAGTCGCTTCCTTGAATATCGGGAAGGACGACATCCGAGAAAAGAAGATCGATCCCAGATTGCGTCTCCATGATGGCGCGCGCTTGCTGTCCGTCGCACGCTTCGTGAACGGTATATCCGAGGCGCCGGAGCACATGCGCAGTGAGACTTCGGACGCTGATCTCGTCCTCCACGTATAAGATGGTCTCATCGCCGCCCGGCATGTTGCCGATCTCCTTCCGGACGTGCGCCTTTTCGCCCGACTCGTTGACTCTCGGCAGATAGATCGAGAAGGCGGCCCCCTGGCCGGGAGCGCTTTCCACTCCGATATACCCACCGCTTTGTTTGACGATCCCGTAACAGGTGGCGAGGCCAAGACCTGTCCCGTGGCCGGACTCCTTTGTAGTGAAAAACGGCTCGAAAATGTTCTTCTGCACTTCGGGCGCGATGCCTGTGCCGGTGTCCGATACGGTGAGCTTTACATATTCCCCGGCGGGCATCTCGCTGATCGGCGCGCCTGCATCGGCGGGAAAGTAAGTCACGTCGGCGGTCGCGATGGCAATCGTGCCGCCTCCCGGCATGGCATCGCGGGCGTTGACACAGAGGTTCAAAAGGACCTGCTCGATCTGGCTTGGGTCCGCCTTCAACCGGCCTGTCTCGGCATGGAAATGCGTCTGTATCTTGATGTGCTCGCCGATGACCCGCTGCAGCATCTTCTGCATATTGCGCACGGTGTCGTTCACCGAGAAAAGCCTGAGATAGAGCGGCTGGCGCCGTGAGAAGGCCAGCAACTGATGGGTAAGCGACGCCGCAAAATCGGCGGCTTTGCGGATCTCGAAGAGATGTTTGTACATCCAGCTCTTCTCATCGATCTGGCCTATGATGAGGTCGCTATACCCGAGAATGGCCGTGAGGATATTATTGAAGTCGTGCGCGATGCCGCCGGCCAGCCGCCCGACAGCGTCCATCTTCTGGGACTGCAGCAATTCCTCTTCCATTCGTTTGCGCTCGGTAATGTCGCGCGCGATCGACGAAAGCCCTGTGATTTTTCCGGCATCGCGGATCGGCGAATCGGTGAGCGAGACATTGATTTTCCTGCCGTCGCTGCACACCCGCATGGTCTCGTAGTTCACGAGGCATTCCCCCATCGCGATCATGGCGATCATGCGGGGAAACTCGTCCAGCCGTTCGGGCGGAAGGAGAAAGTGAATGGGGCGTCCAATCGCCTCGCTCGATGTGTAGCCGTAGATGCGCTCTGCCCCAGCGTTCCAGCTCCGGATTGTGCCATCGATGCTCGCTCCGATGATCGCGTCATTCGAGTTCGAGACGACTGCCGCTAGCTCGGAGACGACCCGCTCGGCGGATTTGCGATCGGTGAGGTCGCGCATGTACGCCGTGAAGAGTGGGCTGCCATCGATCCGCACGCGGCTGACCGCCACCTCGACGGGAAATCCCCGGCCGTCCTGGCGAAGAGCGATGACCTCCATGCGCTTGCCGATCAGCGGGCTGCTGTGGGCTGCATTGTAGAACGACATGCCATTGCGCTCATGCCGATGCAGGCTCTCGGGAAGGATCAATTCCGCGATGTCTCTCCCGATCGCCTCCTCTTGGGTGAATCCAAAAGCCGCCTCGGCTGCCGGATTGAACTCGACGATGCGCCCATGTTCCTCGAACGAAATGATGCAGTCGAGCGCGGCGTGCAGGATGGCGGCTTTCCGCACTTCGCTTTTGCGCAATTCCTCCTCGGCGCTCTTTCGCTCGATAAGATGCCCGAGTTGGTCGGCGATGACTCCGAGCGTTTGAAGTATCTCGGGATCCGGCAGTGAAATCCGCGGACTGAAAAACTCGACTACGTGCCGCACTTCGCCATGGACCTTGACCGGAACCCCGAAGGCGGATTCCATCCCGTTTTCGAGCGCGAGCAAGGCGCTTGGAAGGGCGTCGCTACCGCGGATGTCCTCTTCCCAGGCTGGTTCGCCCGATTGCCATACCTTGCCGGCGAGTCCCGCTCCCGGCATAAAGGTGCGCCCGCAAGCACGTTCGCGGAATTGCGTGAGATCGATGTCCGGCTCGTGTGAGACTTCGACGGCGCAGAGAACACCGTCGGCGGAGTCGACATCCCAAATGGCGGCCATGTCCCAGCCGAGGAGTTCGCAAGTTGTCTGTAAAATGAGAGGGCGCGCCTCCGCAACCGTGGCGCTATTCTCGATAATGCGGGATGTCGCGAACTGCAGGCGGCGGCGCTGCTCGCTCCACCAGCGATCGGAGATGTCTTCGACGGTGCCCTCCAGATAAAGGAGCACTCCCGCGTCGTCACGGACGGCATGCACGTTTTCGCGGATCCAGATCGTGCGTCCATCGGCGCGGGTCACGGCGGCCTCGAAATCCGAAATGACATCTTCTTTCTGAAGCGCGGCGATCAGCGCATCCCGCTGCGCCGGCTCGACGCCTAGTTGCCCGCCGAGATCGCCCACCGAAGCAATCAACTGTTCGGGCGATTTGTGCCCGTACATCTGCGAAAGGGCGAGGTTTGCTGCGAGCAGCCTGCCATCGGGAGCGGCCTGAAAAATGCCTTCGACTGCATTCTTATACGTTGCGCGAAGCCTGGCTCGGGATTCTTCCAGCCGCGCGGACAGCGCAGCATTTTCGGCCGCGAGCGCGCGTGCGGCGGCGGTCGCGCGCCGCAGGCGCCAAAGAGCGAGAGCAGCCGCCCCCAATAGGAGGACCATCAGTGCAGCCTCTGCGAGGCCGGCATCCATGTGAATGGGGCGAAGTCCATCCGTGCCGTATGCGGCGGAGGCCCCGCTGCTAACCAGCGCTGCTCCCAGGCTAATGGAAAAAAGCGCCCGGTAAGCCAGGGTTGCCCGGCGTCGCAGCAAAGGGGTGGGTTGGGCGGAGGGGACGCTCACAACTTATTAAAGCACTGAAACACACCGGCAGGCGCAAGGGATCTGGGAGCTTCGGGTTGACAGCCTACGACGCCCGGCATCGAATGCCAGCAAATATCGAAGGCAATTTGATGGAAACAACTGCCAGATCCCGGTAGAGGGAGGCATGCTACAGCAAATCGAAACACTTCGAAGATGGGAAGTCGCTGGGATCGCCCATTTTGAAACCGGCGCTGAGGGCCTTATCTCGCTCGCTGTCTCCTCTCCGATCGCCAGCGGGCGCATCTATTTGCAAGGTGCGCATGTCACCCATTTCCAACCGCGCGCCGCTGCACCGGTGCTTTTCTTGAGCGCGAAGAGCTTTTTTTTGCCCGGCAAGTCGATTCGCGGTGGCATCCCTGTGATCTTTCCGTGGTTTGGCGCCCACAGCGGAAATCCCAGTGCGCCCGCACACGGCTTTGCACGAAACCTGGAGTGGGAGATCGAGGCCGTCGATGTCTCGCCGTCCGGATCGGTCTCCGTCTGCATGATCTTGCGACCAGTGGAGGCCGCGCTCGCGCAAGGTTTCGGGCACGACTTTCTCTTGCGCTATCGAGTGACCTTCGGTGAGCAGCTCGAACTGCGCCTCGAGACGGAA
The DNA here is from genome assembly GCA_038238905.1 of Chthoniobacterales bacterium. Classification (GTDB taxonomy): domain Bacteria; phylum Verrucomicrobiota; class Verrucomicrobiia; order Chthoniobacterales; family Chthoniobacteraceae; genus JBBSFI01. The sequence continues at coordinate 68,106 of JBBSFI010000017.1, forward strand.
AACACGGGAGCCGCTGATTTCCGGTTCGAGGAAGCTCTCCATACTTATCTGGATGTCAGCGACGTGCGGGAAGTGAGCGTCGAGGGTCTTTCGGGCGCCGACTACCTTGACAAGACCGAAGGATTCAGCCGGAAGCGCGAGGAGAGCGAACGACTGCGACTAACGGGCGAGACCGATCGAATATATCTCGATACGCAGTCGGAATGCGTCGTTGACGATCCCGGCGCGGAACGAACGATCTCGGTCGCGAAGGGCGGGTCGGATACGACGGTTGTCTGGAATCCCTGGAGAGAGAAGACAGCGGCCCTAAAAGATATGGAGGCGCACGAGTGGCTGCGGATGCTATGCATCGAGACTGCCAATACAGGCACGAACGCAGTGACACTGGCTCCGGGGCAGCGGCATGTTATGAGCGCCGCGATCGGAGTGGGGCCGGCGCGGAGGCGATAACCGCGCGCCGTCGGCATCGCGCTATTCAGATGGGGGATTTGCTTCTTTGACAAGCGCGCCGTTGGTGTCGCTTAGAATGAGGATCGAAAGGCGCTCAACTTCACCCGATTCGCCCGGAAGCAGCATTTTGTAATCAAAACCGCTGGCTGGCTGGGCGGCGGATTGTCTTGCGACAGGCTGCACGCTCTCGGCGGCGCCGCTGTTCAAGCTTGCGTAATCGAATTTCCCGCGCAGGTCCGTATAACCGTCTTTGTAGAAACGGATCTGGCCGTTCTGCAGCCGGGCATACACTTTCACATAGGCCTTGGCGACGGGCTTTCCGGCAGCCGAATCGTGGAGATCCAACCGACCGTAGTTTTCCACCAGATTGAGCCTGAGTGTATTCGCATGGTACGCTTCGGCTTTGCGCTGTCCTGCGCCAAGAATCTCGACCAACACGTTGGAGCGCTCGTACTCCGGCGGCAGCGGAATCTCCAGACTGTCGTGATCCGCCAAGAGCGCTTGTTTCACGCTTCTGGCAGGCTTGACTATGGAAAACCGCGCCGGATCCTGGGTTACGAACGGGCTGCTCGAAAAGAGAAGCTCGGGATCCATGAGGTAGTAGTTGATAGTCACCTCACCGAGATTCTTCCAAGTCATCGCGATGCGGCGATTCTGGATCTGGAAGTCGAACGTCGGCTCCGTGGCAGCCAGCTCGCCTTGCATGGCTTCCCGATCCGCCTTCGATTCGGCGTTATCTTTCCCGCCTTGCTGCGCGACGGCCGGCTTGCCCTGGATCTCGTCAAGTTGCGCCAGGACTCCGGTGAAGAGCTTCCGCCACCTATCCACGGGATAACTCGCATATTGACTGGCGATGCCGCGCGCCTCGGCAAGCTGCTCCTCGTAGAACCCAGCGTAACAGCGGAAATAATCGTATTGCAGACGAGTCGGTAGCGCATCCGCGGGAATGGTTTTAAGCATCGCGAGAGCCTCATCGGCGCGATCCTGGAGAAAGAGACAATAAACGACGCTCATACGATCGATCGGAGCGAGCGCCTGTTTGTGCGCTAGGATCTGCAGGAGCGCCTGGTACTGGCTACGCAGCACGGTGTTCGGGATTGCGTACTCGGCGCCAAGCCGATGCGCCCGTTGATTGATGAGCGGTGAGTACTCGAGGTGCTCATAGGCGCGCCGCTCGATGGGATCGATCCGCACGAGCGGGGAATCGAGAAACGGACCGCATTGGCTCAAAAATGCGTCCTGATGCCGCAACCATTCGGCGAGCACCTGCGCGTCGTTGTGATAGACGCCATACGAATAAATTACATCCGAATACAAATGATCGCGGGCGATTGCTCCTGCGAGCTTGTTGAGAAAGTCCACGCTCTGGCGCGCGCGCCACGCCACTTTGGCCAGGTCGATGCGCGCCATGTTATGTTGGTTAAGAAACGCAAACACTTCGTCCTCGCTGCCGTACTGCGAAATGTATTCCCAGGACTCTGTGTCTTCCTTCGATAGCTGCCGGACTACTTTAAACGCCATCTGTTTCGCGGCGCCGAGCGCCTTGCCGTCGGCGGAGACATGCGCGGGGTAGTGCGGAAAGGCCTGCTCCGCTGGCACCGGGAAGTAAAAGAAGTACTCCAGCTTCTGCGTGGTGTACGGATCGAGGTGCATCCGCTTGCTGTCGGTGGCTTTGCTATTGTTGACCGGGATGGCTCCCTGCGGAATCTGGAATAGGAGATCGGCCTGGCGGGGAGACGAGGTCGGATTCGTCACAACAACGTTCGCGCCGTACACAACCCCTGCGAGAAACTCATCGCTGACATATTTCTCGGTCTTCTCATTGCCTTCCTCCCGCCAACGATCGTTTGCCTTGAAGAAGCTCTCGCTCACCATGATTTCCGGTTCGTTCCCGCCCGGCGCCGCTGGCGTGATCTCCTTGTGAAAGACGAGGATGACGCCCCCGGCGGTGAGAGTGAACTGGCCGTCTTCGGCGTGCGTTTGATGCTTCGGCGCCTCGAACGGCAAATCGATCAAGCCGAGCGCAAGCATCGCTTCGGAGAAGCTCCGCGAAGCTTCGGCGACATGCGTCGAGGCAAACAGACCATCCCCGTTCCACTCTGCGTAATCGCGCCAGAAAGCATTGATAGGAATAAGATCGGCGTTCTGCCGCGCGATCGGGAGTTCATAGTAGTTGTTTTCCGCCCATTCCTTGGTGGGCCCGATTCGCCCATATAACTTGCGGACTGCTTTGCGGAGCCGGGTTCCATCCGCCTCGCCAAGCTCGACATCGAGCGCCTCGTCACGCTTGTTAGCCTGCTTCGCCATATCCTTCAGCGCATCTCTGCGATCCGCGGAAGCGAGTCTTTCGATCGATTGCTCACCCTTTCCCTCAGCAAGCGCCTTTTTGCCCGCTGCTCGAAGCTGCCGGCCTGCGGATTCCGAAGCAGCGGACTGGGGTTGAAGGCCCGCAATCGCGCTGGCCGACATCTTCGACTTCTCTAAATTAAAGGGATATAGATCATTGCGGACGGCGGCTCCAGCGATCCCACCCCCGAAGAAGGCGCGGCCATGCGCCCGAAGCGCGGAATCGAATAATTGGTCGGCTTGATCGAAACTGGGCGGCAGCAGTTGCCACGATTCGCGCAAGTGGCGGGCGGTTGCTGCCGCCTCGCCAGGGACACGCCTGCCTAGCAAGGCGCGCTCTGCCATATTCAGCCGACCATAGCTCCACGGATCAAGATAGGACTTCAGGTCCGCATCGAGCAGATAGTCATCCATGAAGGTTTTGTCCTTCTTGTTCCGCAGATACGGCTGAATCACATCCTTGAAGAATTGCGGATCCTTCCGGGACAAAAAGAAATTCAACTCGTGACAGGCAAACTCCGAGTACTTTCCCTGTTTCTCGTCCTGTTTCAGCTTCGGCCAGTCGAGGATGAAGGAGAACTTGCGCAGATTGGCGTCATTCGTGAGCGTCGATAACAAGGCGTACAGGCTGGAGAGAGAATCGTACGTCTCCATGTCGGCGCTCAGCACGTCGGAGATCGTGATGGTCTGTCCGGCGGTGAGCGTCGTGATTTTCCTGGTTTCAACGAATGCCTTCTGTGGGTCGAGATTCCGGGCCAGTCGCAGTTCGTGAAGTTTAAGATGCTGCTCCGGGAGGCCGACACTCCGCCAGACGGCTGTAGAACGATCCTCCGCATAGACTTGAACATACTGCCGGTCGCCCAAAGCCTTGCGATCGATCCGCACGATGCCATTTGCATCGGGAACAAGATTGAAAATCGCGGCTGCCGCGGAAGCGAGGAAATCGAGATCCGAGCCGGATTCCTGCTTGCTCGCTCCAGCGGGAGGAGTTTGAGGCGATGCCATAGCCGGGTGCGCCAGGCTATCCGCATCGCCGGCTTTTCGGGCCAGCCCCTCAGCCTCCTGTAGCGCCCGGTCCGCGATGTCTGTCGAACGAACCTCCCACGGATTCAGGAGCAGGCCCGGCCGCGTGAGCATATTTCCCGGATACAGCTTGTTGAATTTCCGGTCGAGAATGTAGCGGTATTCGTCCCCGATCGCCCGGCCCGATGCATAAAGATTCGGCCTCCTGGAAGGCGCTCCTTCAGACGGATTTGTCCGTTGAAACCAGCTCAATTCAGAGACGATATCCTTGCCGGGCGCCGGCACGAAACGATCCGCGACAACCTGCACGCGAGTGTACGGCGTTGCATTGCGGACATGGATCGTGATCGCGTCGCCCGCAATCTCCAGAGGATCGATTTGAAGCGGTTCGGCGGCGCTCGCTTGCAGGGATCGCGCGTCATTCAAAATCCAGCCAGCCACTTCGCCTCCGCTGCCTACCTTAATCTGCACGATTCTCCTATAGCCGCCATGCTGCAGCGAAAGCTGATAGTCTCCGGCCGCAAGGTGGGGAAGCTCGATATAGTTATCTTTCAAGACCACGCTGTCGAAGCGGTCGCCCACGAAGGTCTCCTCGCGCTTTTCGAGCAAGGAAACTTCTTCATGCTTGATCTGATTTCCGCCAAACCACGGGATCGAGAGCGTTTCTCCTGTCTTTGCGTGCATCATTTCCGGCAGCAGTCCGTCGTCGCGTTTCAGCATCCATTGGCGGGGCTGGCCGTCCGGCACATCGGCCTTCACACTGCCGATCGACGTCAATGCGCCGAGTGTCACCCGCCCGTGGTCATCGGTGCGGAGGGGGATGACGAGGTCCGACTTGAATGTATCGTGTTTGAAATGAAACACTACCTGCCTGTCCGGGACTGCCTCGCCATTCTTCCCGAGCAGATCGAAAAAATAACCCGCGGCGGCGTGGACCAGATGGCCGTCACAGGTTGCTGGGCCGCGGTCGATTCCATTGATATCCCAGGTATATGACGCCGAGACCTCTTTCTTCTCGCCGCCGGTTAGGCTTGTTATTTTTCCGGTAAGAGTGACTGTCAGCGAGGCCAGGCGGTCAGGCACGGTTAAGGTGCGCGTAGAGTCTTTGGCGTTCTCGAGAGTCAGGCCTTCTGCGGCGCCGATCTCCTTCACCGTCGAGATGTTGTCGAGAGTCACCGTGGTCAGAGTAAGCTTCGGCTCCTCGACGAGCTTCACGGTCACCTGCGCATTGTTGGCGAGAAGCGTCGTGCGGATTGCAAGGGTCGCTTCGCGTCCGGCTAGCAATTGCTCGCGTTCGATATGGAACTGAGCGTCGAGCCGGTATTCCTCCGCATGATGCTCGAAATGCGTGAGCGAGGCAAAATCGCCCGCCGGAGTTGCTACGACCACCGGTTTGTCGCCGGGCTGGGCGGTGAATGGTACGACAATCCTCGCCACTTTCTCGTCGGGAGCCAGCTTCCGGCCATCCACCCACGCCACTGCATCTGGAACCGGTTGATGCGCCTCATCCACCACCATAAGCAGATCGCCCGCGGGCCCCGGTTTGGCGATCACTTCCCACTGCCCCTTGCGGATTAGCGCCCGGCTGCTCTTGCCGCCGCCGATTATTTCCACAATCCATGCGCCGCGTTTTCCCTTTAGCTCAGGAAAGTCAAAGCTCCTCGCTTCGCGCCGGAAAGGACTCCGGCCCGCCGCGTCGTCGAAGGATTGTGTACGTTCGACGTTGGCCACCAGGCCGTCGAGATTCAGGTCGGTGTTTAGCTGCCGATTTTGTGTGAGGAAATAGGTAAGGGTATTGATCTCGTAAATGCGGACGATCAGTTTCGGCACATTCTTTACCGCAACGCCGAGTGTCACCGCATCTTTGGGCGCGAACGACTCGGCGTTCTGTGGCGCAAAATCGAGATCCACCCGGTCCTTCAAGGCTTGGTACGCCGAAGGCGCAAGCATCCCCGCCCAATGCTCGGGATCGCCAATTCCATTCACGATCTTGGCCTCCGCGAAAAGCGGTTTGACATACTCTTCCTTCAGATAGGTAGCATACGCATCCCACGACGCCTCCCCCTTCAAGAGATGCAGCAAATAGTCGCGCACGAGCCATTCATCCGTGCGAATCGGCGGTATTATGATGCTTGCGCTGTAGTCCGCGTTGAGATCAACGGAAGGAACCGCAGCGCGCTGCTTGAGGTATTCCGGATTGATGTAGCCGACATTGCGCGGCAGCTTGAGGTACTCGATGAAGCGCGCCTTGTCATAGACACCGCGCCCGCGATCGAATTGGAGTCGGTCGAAGAGAATGCTCGCTTTGAGGGAATTGAAGTTCGGGCTGAGGTTCTTTGCGTAATTCCACATGGCGTCGAGCCACGCCTCGCGGCTAGCGGGAACGGAATGGAGATCGACATCCGGGTTTGGGAGGAACTTGCGCAGCCGGGCCGAAACGAAGGCTTGATTGTCGTAAAGTGAAGGAATCCGGAGCGCCAGTTCGTCGAGTTGCTCCGGCAGGAGATCTTTGTGGATCGGGTATTCGCCGAAGCCTTTGCTCTCCTTTGTTTGCAAGTCCTCCACGATGAGATCCAGGAGATTCGGGATGTCAGGACGCGCGATCCGCGCAAGGGCCGAGCGGCGCTGCTGAGGGAGGAGCTTCGCCTTGGTTCGAACCAATTCCTCGATCGCTTCATCCTCGAAATTGCCGAGGTTGTCTGGCGTCTCAAAGAGCGCCTGCTGGCGAAAGGCCTCCGCGGAGATGCGCGCGGGATCGAGAGCCGTCGGGAGATTCGGCTTTTGATCCCGAGGCTGCTGCGCGTGATTGAATTGCAAGCCGAGGCGATTTGTAAGCAGTGCGACCGTCGTCTTCGGATCGGCGCCGTAGTTCAGGAGCGCCTCGCGATTCTCGATGATCTTCCTCTGCTGCGAGTTCGGGGTGCGCGCCGCCCACTGCGCCATCGTGGTCCTGAACTTCTCTTTCTGGCCGGAGTTCTGATAGTGGAGCGCGTGGTAAAAGTAGTACTCCTCGCTGCCGGGTATGAGCTGATCGAGCGCCTGCTCGCGGTCGGTGGCGAGCGCAAAAGTTTCGACGTAGCCGATCTCGTTGGCCGCATGGGCCAGCGACGACGCTGTGACGAAAAGGGCGAGGAGTGAGGAGAGCCGCATGTTCATAAGAGGGAAAGCAAGTGTGCGCGAGAGCAGGCGAGGCTGAAAGCTAAAGCTCACCTGCCCTTGCATACGAGCGGAGTGCTCGCTCTCTTAGCCGCGCCGCTTCGAATCCTCCAGCCGCCCTGCCGTTTACCGTGGAAGAAGAGCCCCATCCCGTACACAACGACCAGGAACGCGAACACAAACGGGAGGAAATGGTGCCCAAGCCGCAGCCAGCCATTGGTGAGGTAGGCTTCGCATCGAGTATGAATTGCACGCCGAGGCGGACGAGCCAGAAGATCGAGACGAAAGCGCAAAAGCCGCGAGCGAGCGATCCTCCATCCGCAAGCTCCTGCATGAAGCAGAGCGTGAGTGTGCCGAAGGCGACAATCGATAAGACGATAAAGCCGCCGTACACCCAAAACATCTGGCGAAGGATGAGCGGCAGCCTGGCGAGCTGCACTTTCCAATCCAAAGAGCGGGGAACCAGCGCACTGGCGATGAGAATGCCAAAATGAGCACCGTGCTGAACGCGCGGTTCCACCGGCTGCCCCAAAACTCGCCCAGACTTCTCGCAGCGGCCGGTTCGCGCATGATCGGCTGCGCATGGACGCCGCGGGCCCTCCAGAAGAGCGCCAACAAATCGAACGAGCCAAAATGCAGCAGCAAAAGCAGGCCAATCATCCCGGGCCATCCGGCCAGCCATGGACTGTGCGCCGCGTGCATCGCCCAGCGCCCTCCATCCCACAGCAAAAGCGCGCCAAACGCTGTCTTCGCGGCCGCCCACACAAATTCCTTCTCCGAGCCCTGCCTGGCAGATCCCGGATGCAGGAACGGTTCAGGCTCCATGCCAGGCCAGAGCAAAAGCCAGGCGGGCGAAAGCTCACGCCACGGACGATTCCACGAGAGCGCCTTGAACGCGAAGAAAAGCGCCACCGAGATCGCCCACATGATCTGCCAGGGCGCCATCATGCGTGTCCGATCAAGGGGTTGATCGGTCCTCCAGCGCGGGTACGCTGGATGCCGAAGCGCGAAGTTGAGCGATCGTTGCGATTCAAGCAGTGGAAACCATTCCTGAAAAACAATCTGTCGGAATGCCCGCTCGCGGCAAAGCGCTTTCGTGGGCGATTGCCGTGCTCGCGCTGGCGGTAATCGCGTTCGCGCTCTCGTGGATCACAATCACGGCCATTGCGCTGGCGCTGCCTGTGGCCGCTTGCGCGCATTGGGTATTTGCCCGATCGCAGAAGGCGGGAAGAAGATGGGCGCTTGCCGCTTTGGTCTTTGCGTATGCGGGCGCGGGCATTTCCTTGATCGACGCGGCGAAAGTGACTCCTTCCAGGGAATCCCGGGCGGTGGTGTCGTTGGAGCGCGCCAAGTCGCTCTTTCGCGCGTGCAGACGCTACGCAAGCGACCACGGAGGCAAGCTGCCCATTTCGCTGCCAGACCTGGTTCCCGAGTATGTCGGTGATGAAACACTTCTCAGCGACCCGAAAGATCCTGCTAAGAATGGCATCGGCTACTACTATTACGGGGCTCAAAATCAAGACGGCGCGGATTCGCCCAGGCTCCTCGCCAGCCGCGCGATCTACCGCGGACGCAGGGCTGTCATCCGGATGGATGGCTCGGCCCTTCTGGCGGACGTGCCTCAAGCGCGGTATAACGTACGCCGGAACCTACTGGTGGATTTCCTGACATCCATCCTCCCCAACTCGGGATCATCGGTAACAGCGGTAACAGCGCAAGCGGAGGTCAGCTTTTCGCTTCAAACGGCCAAGGAAATATTTAGTGCCTGCAAAAGTTACGCGATCGATCACGATGGCAAATTCCCAGATACCCTGGGAGATCTGCTCCCTGCATATCTCACCGATCCGATTCTCCTCGAAGACCCTGCGGACCCGGGCAAACAGGAAGTGGGCTACCTATACTATGGACGCGGGCGCATCTATGTCGGCGAGCCGTCTCAGGAGAGCGTCGATCCCGCGGTGACGCCGTTCCTTGTCAGCAAGGTTCCAATACGAGGCCTCCAAAGAGTCGTGTACCTGGATGGATTCTGCAATCTAGTCTCCGGGGTCGGGGCGCTGCCGTCCGCTCGCCTGCCGTATTAGGATCAGCGATCGCTTTTGCCTTTTTCGGCAGCCTTGCGGTTTTGCACGGCGCGGCGGAGGATGAATTCGATCTGGCCATTCACGCTGCGAAGGTCGTCGGATGCCCAGCGCTCCAACTCATTCCATAGCTCGGGCGGGATGCGCAACAGGAACGGCTTGCGTTCGGCCATTCCGTGTTAGTTGTAAAGCGTGCCCGTGTTCACGACGGGGGAGACTTCCTTCTCGGCGCAGAGCACGACCATCAGATTGCTCACCATGGCGGCCTTGTGCTCTTCATCGAGTGTCACGACCCCTTTTTCGGAAAGCTCCTTCAGCGCCATCTCGACCATGCTCACGGCCCCATGTACGATCTTCTTGCGCGCGGCGATCACGGCCTCCGCCTGTTGCCGCCGCAGCATGGCCTGGGCGATCTCAGGAGCGTACGCGAGGTGCGTGAGACGCGCCTCGTCCACGCCGACGCCTGCCTTTTCGAGCCGCTCCTGGAGTTCGCCCTGCAGCGCGCGGGCGACTTCGTCGGCGCTATCGCGCAGCGTCGGCTCCTCTTCCTCGCCACGGTCGTAGCCGTAGAGGCTTGCGATATGCCGGATGGCCGACTCGCTCTGGATGCGGACGTAATTCTCGAAGTCATCCACGTCGAAGCTCGCCTTCGCGGTGTCCTCGACGCGCCAGACGATGACCGCCGCGATCTCGACGGGATTGCCGCGCTTGTCATTGACCTTGAGTTTTTCGCTGTTGAAGTTGCGCGCCCGCAGCGAAATTTTGGAGCTCAGGCTCCGTGACGTCATCTGCATCGAACGCTGACCGGAATGGGATCCCGATCCCGTGCTCTGCGACATTTCGCCCTGCGAGAGAGGTATCCGGGCCCGCATGCGGGAATAGAAGGGATTAGCCCAGAAGAAGCCGCTTTTCCTCATGGTGCCGTGGTAATCGCCGAAGAGGATCAGCACACGAGCTTCGTTTGGCTGCAGCGTGAAGTGGCCGCACATCAGGAACGCCATCGCGACTTCGAGGAACGGCCCGACGACGAGGAGCCAGCTAAATACGTTGGTCTCGGCGCTTGTGGTTATTCCGAGGATGAAGAGAACGCAGCCTGCAATAATCAGGCCGAGATTGAAGGCCAGCATGGGCCAGCCATTGAGCGCGTCGCCGGGACGCTCGACGCTTGGAGTGGATGCAGGGAGTTTGGACATAATGCGGTGTGGTATCGCTATGATATCATACCAATATTGCGGCCGCGCAAGCGGCAATTTTTGCGCGCCCATCCAGGCGTGCGATCGGATGCCGTAATCCGTCCACCCCAATCTAGACCCCCGCTTTCCGTCCCTTGCAGCGGTCGAAATCGCGCCGAGTCTCGATATTTGGTTTCACTCCCTTGACCGCGCCCGGTGAACCTCATCCAGGCCGTGGAGGGGAAAACCAAGAAGACCGAAGAACAATGAGCAAACTAAGCGCAGAACATCACACTAAAGCCGCCGAGCATCACACGCACGCGGCGTCGCATCACAAAAAGGCCGCCGAACATCATACGGCGGGCAATCACGAGAAGGCAGCCCACCATGCCCACACGGCACGGGGTCATCACGCGCACGCTACGCATCACGCCGAAGAGGCCGCGAAGCATCACGGCGCCGAGCACGGTCACAAGTAGGTCCGACCACAGCCTCGCCGGCTCGTCGCTCGTGAGAGCGCGAGCATCCAGACGCCGCCCCGTTCAGTGGCGGCGTTCTTGTTTCGACCGGGAAAAGGTTGCACGCCCTTCTGAGTTAAAGAGCAAGGACACATTGCACAACGGGTGTATAGCGGACGTGAATTTAAAGAACTGCAAAAAAGGAAAGTGCTAAATCTGTGCATCCACGTGAGCGTTTGACGCGAACCATTCGCAACCGCCGCACAACGCGATGGAACACCTCAACTTTGGAGATTATGAATAAATTACGTTCCGCATCAGATAAAGACGGCTCAGGGCGCTTCAGCAGGCGATCCTTCCTAACATCGAGCGCCGCAGG
>JBBSFI010000018.1:0-70191 GCA_038238905.1 Chthoniobacterales bacterium
AACGGGCGGGACAAGCCTCGTCTTCAGCGGCGGGACGAGCGTGCAGGAGTATAACGGCTCGAACGCGCTGACAGTGGATTACGTGCGGGGGAGCGACTGGGGCGGCGGAGTGGGCGGCATCCTCTACAGCCTTAGGGCGAACGCGCCGAGCTTCGCGCACTACGATCGCCGGGGCGACGTGACGGCGCGCACCGATACTACCGGCGCGATCACGTATCAAGCCAGCTACGAAGCCGAAGGCACCCACGCGGTCGAGTTCGGTTCGACACCCGACCGTCAAAAAGCGAACACAAAGGAGGAAGATCCCACCGGCCTCGTGGATGAAGGACATCGCTACCGGGATTTTGAGACAGACACATTCATCACGCGCGATCCGGCAGGCTTCGTGGATGGCCCGAATCTGTATGCGTATGTAAGGCAGAACCCGTGGACGAAGTTTGATCCGGAAGGGCTGGACGGGCAAGACGCAGGCACCGGAATGCGGAATCATTTCCAGCAGATTATTGATAACATAGACGACCCAGATGCACGGCAGAGCGCCCAAAAGGGCATGCAAGACGGTCAGCGCGCAGCGGCTGCATTCGCGAACGGAGCGAGCGCGGCTGTGAGTATTTTCCCACCCGAGAGCGCCGCCGAGGCAATTTCCGGCAGGGATGCGACGGGTGCGAGCATGAGTGTTGTTGACCGTGCGATTTCGATCGTAGGGGCAATTCCCGAAGTCGGCAGCGCGATTAGAGAGATCGGCGGCGCGGCGAAGATTGCTGGCGAAACCGCGAAAGCGACGAAGGTCGAGAAGGAGGTGGCGGAGGTTTCAAAGACGGCAAAAACGTTGGCGAAAGATTCGGAGGCGGCGGCGAACGCAGCGAAAGCCGCAGAGACAGCACCGAACCTCAATAATACCGTAAACGCTGTCGAGGACTTCCTAGGAGGTCAGGGCAAAATCATAAAGAACGCAGATGGCGATACGATTTTAATGCGGGGCGATAAGAAAATCCGCTTCGACATCAAAGATCCTCATGGCGACAAGCCCCACTTCCATCTTGAACAGCAGACTCCAAGCGGGAAGTGGAAGGACGCTGGACCGGAACACCGCTACTACTTCAAGGAGGACGGGCAATGAAGTGGCGAGCCGAGTCAGAAGCCCTCAAACCTCGCAGTTTCGAGATCAAACATGATCCGCTTGTTGGGTTCTACCTCTACGTCTTCGAGAACGGCAAGTGCATTCGGGATCACCTCCAAGACACTCTCGAGATAGCCATCGATTCGGCTTCGGAGGACTACGACGTGCCAAAAACTGCTTGGAGAAAAATGGAGGAATGAAATGAGCGTATGACGAGACTTATCTGTGTTCTGCTGACGCTGTTTTTTCTGAACGGACCGGCAATGGGGGAAAATAGCGATTTTGGCCGCTCCTCCCTTGCCGCAAAGACGACACTGAGCACGGTTGACGACTTCGCGGTCCAAGCCCAAACGCGGCTGAACGCAGTCAAAGCCGAGTTTGGAAATGTTGAGGCTTTCAACATGGTGACGCCCAAACCGGTTAGTCTATCAAGGTTGAACCCTCCTACTACGAGGCCGTTTGCTGATCCTGGCAAGTTGGCCCGCCATGGGGAGTTCGACTGGAACAAATACACGCCGATCATCGTTGAAGAGCGCAACGGGATTTTGACAATCCAAGACGGCATGACGCGATTTGAAAATGCCAGGAGGGCAGGAATCACCGAGCTTCCAGCATACGTCTTTCCGAGTCGGTAATTATGATGAGCACGCTTGATGCCTTATATCGCGAGTTGTTGAAGCTTGGTTTTGTTGTTATGCGGCAGGCTTCCGAGGCGGGTGATTTAGAGTGGCTAGCCGCAGAGATAGAACTACTCCATAATGTGCCGAGCTTGATAGAAGAGAAGAACCCAGAGCGCCACGAGTATTTTTGGCAACAGGAACGGAAGGTATATCTTGAGTGGGTGCTTGCCCCTGGCAGAGAGTTACAACGGTCTCGGATGGCGACATATTACGAGCCTGTCTGGGAGGAAATGGAAGGTTGCATATTGGCGTTGAAATCCTGACCGCGAAGCAACCCCGAGCCGCTGGCGCGCGTAGCGACGTCCGCCAACCCTCGTCAACCGCCGATGCCCCGCTCCGTCACGCCTCCTGGCTGCTGGCTCAGATCGAGCGGCTCCAGCGCGATCGATCGACCGTGCTCGACTATCGATGGGATGGAAATGACCGGGACAGCTCGAGATCCGCGAGGAATGGAGCCTTGAGGAGCCCTATCGCCTTCTTTTGACCCGGGCTGGTCAACGACAAATAAAAATTCCCCTCAGCGACAATTAAAATGACCCATGCTTTAGGTCGTTAAGGAGTGGGGTCGTTTTGGATCGGCGGGGTTCACTTTTTTCCGCGTGGATTGGAGCCCGCGCCCGCAGGGCTGCCGCGTAGCGGCAAGGGCGGAATGGAACGCGGAAAAAAGTTCGCGAACTCCCGTCCGAGCGCTGCGAGGAAGTGGCTCTTGCCACGGCCCGGCCGGCCGAAGGCCAGGATGTTCTCATTGCGTTCGACGAAGTCTCTTGCCAGCAGCGACGGCAGTTGCCGCCGGACGCGTTCAGGCAGCGCCGCTTCGTCCAGCGGCGCGAGGGTCTTGCCTTCGGGGAGCCCGGACGCCTTGAGCAGGCGTTCCGTCAAGCGCGCGCCACGTTCCTGTGCCTCGCTTTCGCACAGATGCAGCAGCAGTTCGCGATGGCTCCAGTTTTGCTGTTCGGCTTGGGTTAAAGCTTCTGGCAGGATCCGTGCCATCGTGCCAAGATTAAAGGCGCGCAATAGGGTCGCCAAGGGTTCGTCATTAGCTGGCATGGCGCAGTTCCTCCTCGTTTTGATCCGTGCTGGCTGCGGCTTGCACGAGCAGGTCGTACTCGCTTAAGGAGACCGCGGGTTCGGCCATCTCCATTGGCTCAAAGCCTCTCGCGGGCATCGCCCGGCGAACCGCCTCCAAGCTCAAAACAGTTGCGCTTGCCAAGCACCTCGCAAAGGAAGATGTCGTAGTCTTTGAGGCTCGCGAAGTCGCTGCTGCCGCACAGCAAAAGATGCTGGCGCAGGCGCCGTTTGAGATGCCCGTTGAGACTCTCCACATCTCCATTTTCATTCGGACAGCCGACATTGATGGTTCGCGTTTCCAGTCCGAAATGTGCGGCAATGGAGAGGAAGTCATCGGTGAACCCCCGCTGCTTTCCGGCTCTGGTGAGCTGGTGAGTAGCCGAGGAGGAGTTGTCGATCTGCCAAATCCGCGGAACCCGCCCCAGATGTTAAAGGGCGGCCTGAATGCCGCTGCGCAGCGAGAGCAAAGACTCGCTGGCGCAGCGCGTCGCCCACTCCCAGTTGGAGTGGATGAGCACACTGTGGCAGAGAAACAACTGAACAGGACTTGTGCGAAATAATCGGGAACAAAAAGCGCCTCTATATTACCGGACCATTCGCCAAGGAGCCGATTTCATGAAACAAGTTAGAGGAGGGAAAAGCGATGGGAGTTACTATATCGATGAGGCGAGAGGTGGTCCGCTTTTGGTTCTGTCAGTGCCCGGGTGTAAAGTTGTGGACGGGATCGCGGAGCTTGCACCTGGAGACTTTTTTCATCGGCCCGAATACTGGGATGATGCCATTACTCATCCGATCAAACCGAGTGATTAGCTTAAACTGCATTATCAGAGAATGCTTGGTGAGATTAAATGCCACTTGGTGCGTAAGAAAATCACGGACAATGTTTGGATCGGCACCCAGGCTTGGGATCTGTCTAACTAATCAGGGTCACGCGATCATCCTCAGAAAAGCTAAATGGTGGGATAACAAAGGAAATTTCGTGAAGTCGAATCTGGATCGGCCCAAATAGAAAGCAAAGACCATAGCTGGCAGCGCTCCCGCGTGCCAGCTTTCTGAAAACGTGTTTCGATTCGCAGCTTCTTGCGGCGGCGCCGTGCAATGAATCCGGTGGCTGCCTTATCTATTCGTTGGACGCGCCAATACACGGGCCGACCCCAACCAGTACTGTCTTCCACGACCGGAGCGCGTCTCGTTGAGCGGTGCTGGCTGAACGCGATTTCGGGCGGAATGAGGCGCGCGATAAGTTGGCGTCGCCCGCCTGGGTGAGTAGCGATATGAGTGCTCGAAGAGAACCTCGGAGATGGGTTCGCGCAGGATCTCGCGGAAATCGAAAGGACGCGAATGCCTTTCGGGAAGCCGGGCTGGATCATTTTTTAAGCGGTGACCGCCGATTTATGATCTTCCAGCGGAATACCTTGCGTGGTTCGCGCAGAACGGTGGCCGACTGGAGGCTGCTGAGCTTTCGCCAATGGTCTATCAAAAGAAGGTGGGCGGCCCGACATATGGGGTGTTCCCACCTGTGCTCCCAGGCTCCGTGATTACCGAATGGCCACGTCGTAGCAAAGCAGCTCCTCGGGAGTCCGCACGTAGAGGAGCCCTCGGAAAGCACCGGGCAGACAATATCGGTGAGCTTCACCGTTGGTTTCCACACGTCATGGGTGTGGACCTTGCCAAGCAGGCGGTAACGCTCGGGGGTGGCTTCGATCAGGTAGAGGGTCTGGTAGCTGCGTACGAAGAGCAATCCATCGGCTAGCAGATGCGACGTGCCGCTCCGGACGCCCGGCTTTTTCCAGCGCAGATCGCCGGTGTTCATGTCGATGCAGGCCAGCGCGAGATGGGCGCCGCTCGCGATCACATCGCTGTCACCCGGCTGATGTCCGGTGAAACCGTAAAGGAATCCGCCATGCTCCCGAAACTGGTGGATCGACTTGTAAGAAGATCGCTCGGCACTGGTGCTTCGCCAGATTCTTGAAAGTTGGGCCAGTCCGAGGCGTGCTCAAGTCCGTGAGCAGCGTGCAGGGCTAAGAGTCCAGCGATGGCGCCGGCCAGGAGGAAGCGGGGGCAGAGGCGAAGGTCCATATCCACTGACTACCTCGGCGGGGCGCGCGGCATAGGCGATAAGCGGCTCCCGAACGCTTTTGTGATCAATCAGCAGGGGCGCGCAGCTCTGCTCGAAAATAATCGGTTCCGCTCTACTTTCTTCACCGGCTCAATCGTCGAATAAATGGAGCCCCCCATTTTGATGCCACCCGCAGCGTTGTTGCCGGCGGTGATAGACGCTGGGAAAGATGTTGACCAATCGGATGAAAATCGCGCCCTTCCTTGTCGGCCACGCAATATGACTGCCCCATGACTGCCCCCTTGGACTCCAAAATTATCTCCATTGTTGGAATAATCCTGGCGACTGGCGCGTCTCACCTTGCACAACCATGAATCGCAAAACGTTCCTCACTATCGCCGCCGCCCTGCTTGCCGGCGCCGCCTTCCTCCTCACACAAAGCCGCGCTGCCGATTTCCCAAAAGGCTCACCGGAATTCATCGGCAGCTACGACGCCGCGCTGAAGGCCGGAAAGGACACCGGCAAGCCGGTCGTGCTCATCTTCTCCGCCGTCTGGTGCGGGCCCTGCCAAGCAAATAAGCACAACGTCTATCCCAGCGACGCCGTGAAGCCCTACCACGATAAATTTGTGTGGGCCTATCTCGACGCCGACGCCGAGGCCAATGGGGCAGCGATGCAAAAATACGGTGTCACCGCAATCCCGTACATTCAGTTCCTCGACAAAAATGGCAAACCGCTCGGCAGCAGCATTGGTGGCTCCACACCGGCTGATTTTGCGAAGACGCTCGAAGCAACTTTGAAAAACATCGGCCCGTAGCCCGTAGCGACTCAAGCGCGTCAGTGCTCGCGTGAAGTAACTGCGCACGGCGCTCGCTTTCCCTCTTCGGGCATTTGTAGAGGCATCAAACGTCCATGCCACAGTGCGAGCAAGCGGTGCGGACAGCCGATCACATAGAGAACGGTGAGGAGGATGTAGATGAGCGTGGTGCGCCACGGGCCGCACGCGAGATAGCGACGAGCGCTGGTAAAAATGTGGGCGGGAGCCTGGCGCACTCCACCCCAGCGCCTGAGTGCGCGGTAAAAATCAGCGTCCTCAAAGATGGGCACGGACGGGTAGCCACCGACGCGGTGGAACGCCTCTGCGGTGCAAAAAATCCCGTGGTCGCCATAGGCGATGCCGGTGAGGCCGGTTAAGAAATTGCCGAATGCGTCGCTGATGCGGAAGTACCAGACGGATTCGTCGAACCAAACCCGGAAGCAACCGCCGCAGAATCCTGACGCAAGGATTTTCTCGACCTGCGCGAGCGCGTCGCACGGGGGCGCGGAGTCGGCATGGAGAAACCAAAGCACCTCTCCCTTCGCAACAGATGCGCCGGCATTCATCTGCGCAGCACGGCCACGGGGCGTGATGAGCACATGATCCGCATCACGGGCATGGGCAACGGCAATCGTGTCGTCGGCGCTGCCGCCATCTGCGACGATGATCTCTGCGTTGGGAAAATCGCGGCGAAGCGCGGGAAGCAGCGCGGTGAGCGTGCGGGCTTCGTTCAGCGTGGGGATGATGACGGAAAAGCGCGCTCCCATTTCGCGCCACCTTATTCCGCCACACGGGCATGGACAAACGTGATGCGGCCGTCGCCAGGCTTGCGCAGATGCCGCGCGACGGTGCCCCGTGATGCTGTTGCCGATGATGACGGGGTGCCGCTGATCTGGGGAAAGCATGGTGTGCTCGCATGCGAGCACACCGGGCGCGGAATTATTCCACCGGACCAGCGGCGCGAGATGGACTAAATTGCTGCGCTCGCTGCTCAAATCACCGACTCGCCCATGAACGCCCACCAATTTCGCCTGCTCAGTTTTGGATTCCTCGGCGTGGCCGCTTGCGCCGCGCTGTGGCTGGGCGCGAGCGGGGCGTTCGGCGGGCCGCCGGGCGGGAAGGTGACCTGGGAATCCGTGTTCGCGTGGATTCAGCGCGACTGGCCGGCTGTGCCGCAGATGACCACTGCGGAACTCGCGCGACGCCTCGGCTCGAAGGATGAAAGACCGCTGCTCATTGATGTGCGGGCGCGCGATGAATACGCGGTGAGCCACATTCCCGGCGCGGTGTGGGCGGAAAAGCCGGGGCAGATTCGCGCTGCGTTGCGCGACGTGCCTCCGGAGCGCTCGGTGGTGCTCTACTGCTCGGTGGGCGTGCGTTCGTCGGAGGTGGCGGCGGAGTTGATGAAAGACGGGCGCGGCAATGTGTCGAATCTGCACGGCTCGATTTTCCAGTGGGCAAATGAAGGCCGTGCCATCGAACGCGACGGCAAGCCGACGGGCGAAGTGCATCCCTACAACAAAAAATGGGGCGCGCTTCTCGACGCGAAATTTCACGCGAAATCTGCGCGATGAATCTCGCCGCCCGCCTCGCCGCATGGAGCGCTCCGGTTTCGTTCGGTCTGCTCGCGCTGCTGCTCGCGTGGGAAACCGTCCATCCGTTCTTCGGATTCTATTCCAAAGATCCGCACCGCCTGCGCGGGCGGCTGCTGCACGGGGTGACTAATCTCGGATTCGGCCTGCTCAACGGGCTCGCCATCCGCTTCGTCTTTCTCGCGCTCTGGGTGCGAACGATGCAGTGGACGGACGCGCAAGGCTTCGGCGTGCTGCATTGGCTGTCCGCTCCCGAGTGGCTGCGCTGGGCGCTCGCACTGCTGCTGCTCGATGCGTGGACTTACTGGTGGCATCGGCTGAACCACAGCGTGCCGTTTTTTTGGCGCTTCCATCGCCTGCACCATTCCGATCGGCAGATGGATGTGACTACGGCGAATCGCTTCCACCTTGGCGAAATGATCATGTCCTCGCTGCTGCGCGTGCCGGTGCTCGCGCTTATCGGCTGCCGACTGGAGCAGTTCGCGCTTTACGAACTGCTGCTCTTCGCCGTGGTGCAGTTTCAGCACGCCAACATTGGCCTGGCCGAGCGGCTCGACCGCGCGCTGCGTTGGGTCATCGTCACACCGCACATGCACAAGGTGCATCATAGCGTCGTCCGCACGGAGCAAAATTCGAATTTCAGTTCGCTCTTCTCGTGGTGGGACCGCCTCGCCCTCTCGCTACGCCTTTCCCGCGACCCACGCACCATCGCATTCGGCCTCAATCCGGCGGGGGTGGAGACGGAATCTAACCCTGCTTATAGTGCGGGACGAGGATTATGACGCAGCGAGCAAGCTACGATCAATCACTACTCTTAGTCAAAAAACTTCTAATCCCCCCCGCGCCTCGGTCGAAGGCAGAAAGGCCGCGCCCACCTACTTACTTCGCGGCCGCGGCGCCGGCCCCATGGTCTGTGATATCGTAACAGATGATTTCCGTCGGAGTGCGAAGATACAACCTTCCGCAGGCGATAACCGGCATGTTCCAATCGAGCAAGCCGCGGTGACCATGGGCCCCTCCGTTCTTAACGTCATGCAGCTTCTCGATCCGGCCGGTCTCGGTGTAGGCGGCTGGATTGGCCTCGATGAGCGTGAGTGTCTGGTGGCTATGGATGTAAATATGGCCGTCCGCGGCGCTCATCGAAAGACCCATGTGGAAGCCGGGATGTGACCAGAGAAGTTTGCCTGTCAGCAGATCCGTGCAACGGAGCGAGAAACCAGCGGTTCCGGGCTTACTGGCGATGGCCCAGGCATCTTCGCGCTTATCGACCCAAAAACCATAGATTGAACCGTTCCAAACAATCGGGGGAGTGATGGCTTCGTGCACCTCATTGGCGGACCAGATGATTTTCGGCTTGGGATCGGCCTGGGAGAAATCGCACTCCACGAGCGCCTTCTGCCAGCCGTTCAGATCATCGAGATAGAGGTGGGGACCGACCGGCTTCGGCGAGCCAGACGCCCATGCCGGGGCTTCATTCGGTCCCGAGCATTCCCAGTTCCAAACTTGCCGACCATCGGCCTGGCGCAGAATCTTCCACTGCCGGTTGCCGTGAATGAGGACGCACTCTTCCTGGCGGAACGAGATGGGGAGCGCGCTGCCAGTGACCAAGCCGGGACCGCGTGAGCCGGGCGGGCACGCTTCTTCAAATTTCCAGGCGATTTTCCCCGTGCCGATGTCGTAGGCGAAGACCTGCATTTTATCCGTCACCTCCGTAACGGCCCAGTCGTGGATGGCCGGGTTTCCGCCCTGCCAGTAGAGCGTGATGAACTTGTCATGGATGGGGACAAGCGACCCGTTAAAGCCCTTCCACTCGAGGTTGCCATCATTCCTGACCGAACCATTGAGATAGGGCGACTCGTCTCGGAAGTCATGCTTCCAGACGACGTGGCCGGTCTTTCTTTCGAAACAGAAACCGTCGCCAAAGGTGCCCACTTCATAGACGAACTGATCGGTAATGGTGGGTGTCGCGCGAACGCCCAGCTCTCCCCATCCGACTTTATAGATGGGAGGGACTTCATAGGTGTGACTCCACTTTTCATGACCGGTGCTGGCATCCACGCACTTGACCGATTCATGCAGGGCATCTTCATCGAGCTGGGCGTAGCAAAGATCATCCCCAGCCACCGAGGGATGATTCGATCCGATGCCGACCGGAATTTCTCCAGACCACAGGCGGACCTTCTGCGGGCCAGCTTTTGAGCAGCCCTTTCTCATCGGAGGTGCAATCGGAATGAGGCCCCGCCCAGCGCGGCCAATCATTGGCACCAAGAAAGTTTGGGAGCGTCTGATCCGCACCGAGAGCGAGCGCGGAAACAAGTCCAAGAAGGAACAAAGAGAGGCAAGCGGTTCGGCGACTGGGAGTCATGGGTTTTCTCCTATGCAGGAAATCGATTCGTTGCCGCGGAAGATGATCTCTTGATTTTTGAAGAAAGGAGTGCCGATGAGGCTGTCATCCAGCTTGTTCACGCGAATGAGCTTGTGTTCCCGGCCGGGTGTGAGCACGACGGTGTTTCCGGCGTCGTCGAAGAAGTAGAGGGTTTCGCTGGCGGCGACCGGGCTGGCGTAAGCGAAGTGAGCCGGCTTCAGGCCATCGATCTTCCAACCGCTCGCGGCCTCGCCAGCGTCCTTTGAATCAACGGCACCCGGCGAAACGGAAAGGTCCGCGCCCGTTGCAGCATCGAGGAGATGCAGGCGGCACTTCTGGCTTTCGATGGTGTAAAGAAGACCGTCTCGCAAGAGTGGGGAAGCCATGAACGTGCCTGGCAGGGTCGTTTTCCAAAGCTCCCTGGGCCGCATCCCCTTTTCAGCCTTCAAGGGAAGCGCCATGGCGATGGAAACGGCATCGACGAGGTAGAGAGTGTTTCCCTCGATGAGCGGCGTGGTGAAGGTCGACGCAAACAAGTCCGAGCAAAGGATCGCGCCATCCGCGAGGCGGACGATGTCGCCGGCCGACGTGATGGCGACCTGTTCGCCGCCGATGCTTGTGATTGGCCGGGGTGCCGTGGGTCGGCTTGGCAGCGGGCGCTTTCCAAAGCGTTTTGCCGTCCTTGGCATCGAGAGCGAGGAGACATCCCCAAGAGAGAATGATACGGTCTCCGATGAAGATGGGGGACGAGCTGAAGCTTTCCTCGTCCTCAGCGGTCTCGATGATCCGGATCCACTGGGTATTTCCCGCCAGGTCGTAGCAGGCGCAGAGCCCCATGGCATTGATGTAGAAGACCAGGCCGCCGTCGCTGGCTGGGGTGGGTGTGGACTGCTTGCTCTCGCCGCCACATCCCCGCATGAGCTTTTTGGAGAGATCAGCCGGAAGATCCCCGCTTCCCTCGTTGAAGAGATCTTTTTTCCAGAGCACCTTTCCATTGGCGAGGCTCAGACAGATGAGGCTGCCCTTTTCGGCGGTGGCGAAGACTTTGTCTCCGACGACAATCGGCGATGAGTAGCCACCGACCTCCACCGGAGTTTCTCCAAAGGACATTGCGGTCGGACGCCCAAGTCGAGGGCGGATGGATATTAGGGAAATGGCCATTGCCGTCGAAACGCCACATGACGTCGAGCGCGGGGCCGGCCTTCGCGGCCCGCGAGGGCGGGCCGTTGAACTCAGCGGCAAACAGACTGGCCTGGACTGCCGTGAGAACGACGGTGAGGCAGGCAGTGGCAAACAATCCCCTGGAGACGATTCCGCGAGGCCACCGGGGATTTCTGGGGCTCGGCGAAACGGCGTGGCGGTCGCAGAAGGAGTGGCGCAAGTGGGTGGAGGCGTTGTCTTGCCAGCCACCACGGTTAATCTACACTGCCGTCATTCCAAAGACCCTAATATTGTAGCGCCGCGATTAGGTAATTCCGGGAGCAGGGTTTCCATCGCCCTCGGGTCGCCGCGTGATCTTAATATCCGCGGCGGGCTTTATGCCTTATTGCGCGGAACGTCCGCAGAGAAAAATTTTGCGAGCGATACTGGGGAGCGCGTTGTACTGCGTGGATAGCCTTCCTCAAAAACTGGACAATCCCCCTCCCGCGGCCCGGCTTAATTGTGGTGATGATGACGACGATGACGTGCCTGGTCGTGGCCCTCCGCATAACCAGCCGCATCGGCAGCGCTGCGCTCGGCCTTTTGTGCGTGATGATCATCCCCGATAGCATGCCCAATATCTTCTGGGTCGCCCGTTGCGTTTGCCCTCGCAGATGCACCGTCAGCGTGTTGTCGGTCACGTCGCGCGTGCTCCGCGGCAGCCGCCGCATTGGCGTCATCATTCGTTGCGTAGCCCGAGCCAGACTCGTCGTGGGCCTGAACCTGTGCGAAAGTCATAGCAACTACCGGTATGACGGCCAGCAGGGTGCGGGGAATGGTGATTAGATATTTCATACTAAACTTATATATCGTGCGCATTCATTAATTTGGTCGTGCTGCCCTGGCAAGCGCGATGCGCGCCATTCTGCTGGACATCCGTCGATTCCACGTCGGGAATGTTACCGTAACGGCGCCCGATCGACTCCGCCTTGCCGAGGTTCGCTTTTAGACTGTCCGAAGGAAAACCTTCGCTCGACCACACTTACGACGGCCTGTTGCTCGCGCGCGCCACCCTGCCTCCGGATTAGCGCCCGAAGAAAAAGCCGAAGAGATTGTCCCGGCGATGGTAAGAATCATGTCGGCGTTGGTTATCGTCATTAGGAACCACGTAGTGATGATCGTGATGGATGACGATTTCGTTGCCGTAGCGATCGTATGCGTAGTGATGATGATCGTAGTGCACCACGTCGCCTCCCCAATAGTGATTCACTTGGTATACCTGATCCGCGTCGTCATAACCGTCGTGGGCCAGCGCTTGACAACCGAGAACGAGCAACGCGCCTGCGGATACAATCGCAAAGATTGCTTTATTCATACACTCCTTCTGACGAAGCAGTTTGCGGTTTATTCAGCAGAGTCAGAAGCGTTTTTGAACGATAGCGCCGCGTGAGGATTATGGGGAGGTTGTTTACGTGAGCCTTCCTACAGGCGGGACAAGCCTCCTCCAGCGGCCCGACACCGCGCTATTTAATAGCGGTGGTGATGATGACGATAATAGCGACGATGACGGAGATATCTCTCGTGGCCTTCTGCATACTTCGCCGCATCGGCAGCCCGACGGTTGGCCTTTTGTGAGTGATGAGCATCCCCGATCGCATGCCCAACATCTACTGGGTCGCCCGTTGCGTTTGCCCTTGACGCTGCATCTTCAGCGTGTTGTCGATCATGCCGCGCGTGGTGCGCAGCCGCAGCCGCATGAGCGTCATCCCTCGTTGCGTAGTCCGAACCATACTGGTCGTGGGCCTGAACCGGTGAGACAGTCAAGGCAGCTACTGGTATGATGGCCAGCAGGGTTCGCGGAATAGTTCTTAGAGATTTCATTCGAGACTTATGTATCGTGCGAATTCATTCATCTGGTCGTGCTGCCCTGGCAAGTGCGATGCGCGCCACCTGCTACACATCCTTCGATTCAACGCCGGGAATGTTATCGTTACGGCGCGCGATGGCCTCCGCCTTGCCGGGATTCGCTTTTACGATGTCCTTTAGTCGTTCCGTTCCCCTGCGCCTTCATAGTCACCCTTGAGAATGAAACGGAAAGTCCGTGTATCCCTCGGCTGCCGGAGCGGACCACACTTTCAGGTCCGCCGGAGGATTCAGCTCCCAGCCGTTCGCGAAGCGTTCGACGAGATCGGGATTGCTCAGGTAGGGACGGCCGAATGCGATCAGGTCCGCATCGCCACGCGCAATCGCCGCCTCCGCCGTCTCCTGCGTGTAGCCGCAATTGCCAATCAGCGGCCTCCGGAACACCGCGCGAAATTCCGCAAGCCTCATCGGCTTTCCCAGCTCATGAAAATGTTAGCCGCATGAATCGAATTGCGCAACTTGCCGAACCCACCATCCGAGGTCCGCAGCCAGAGGGGCCACGAATGAAGGCATCAGCGAAAGACTGCCGTGCCACAGGCCCAATCGCAAGCTGAATACAAAATCATCACCTTTTGGGCGCTGCGCTGGTAGAGGACACGAACTAACAGCCCCTCGTTTTATTTTTTGTGCAACTCCGCCGGGCGGAATCAACAGGGTCGTTTCGTTGACCGATTGAGTGCGCGCTGATGCGGACTCTCGTGCTTACGGAACGTGGACGGTCGATCGGCTTCCAAGCGGCATAAATGCTACATTACAAGAGGAATGGGCAGAGCTGAATTCAAATGTGGATTTCTGGCGCGCCGCAAATTTCAATCCCCAGCAGGCCGACAGCACGCAAATTTGAGAGGCTGATCGTGTCCGAAACGTAATCCACGGTTCGCCATTCGGCGCTTCCGTCCTATTTCGCAGGCGTGGCGTTCCAGACCTTGATGTCCTCAAAGTAGCCGCTCTTGCCGTTCACACCCAGCTCGATCTTCGACTTGGTCTCATGCCCGATGCCCGGGCTCTTAAAATAGGCCGCGGGCCGCCCGTCGATGGTCACTCTCGTTGCTTCGCCAACCGTTTCAACCACCACATCGTACGATTTGCCGGCTTCGAGCTTGGCCGGAAAGGAAACACTGTGGGTCGCAAGAAGCTCGTTGATCTCCGCTTTGTTCGCAGCCGCGTCTTTGCGAAGCTCAATGAGTTTGTTGCTTTGGATGCCGTCGCGCTCATCGAGGATGGCGACCTGCTGTTTATCGAGGCGAAGCACGGCGCGGCACAGGTGACCGTAATGGGACCCGGTGAACTTGCGGTCGTCAAACTCGACGTCCATCGCAACCGCACCGTCGAAGCGCAGCTTCACTTCGATGACGCTGTCTTTCGTCGGAATCTCGAGTCCGTAAACGGCAGGAATGGGCCGTTACCTCCGGCTTTCCATCCGCGGCGGGGATGTTTTTATCCCGAGTTTGCATGCCCTTGAGCGCCCCATCCTCTCGCGTGAAAGTATCCACCACACGATGCCAGCGCGGATCGGCGGTGGCACTTTTGAAGTCATCGGAGAAGAGGAGATCCCCTTTTTTGGCGATGGACTCCGCAGGGATGACCGGCAGATCGGCGGCGACAGCAGCCGAACCGAGCAAGGAGAGGAGGAGAAGGGTGCGCATGGGAAGAATGAGAACCTGCGGGTGAAAGCCGCATTCTAGCAGAGATCGCGACCGAAAGCACGATTATCGGGGGACCAACCGCTTCCCTGGCATTTGACGGTATAAGCGGCCCTCGGCACGTAGCTACCATAGCTATTTTTGAGCGTGAATCCAACGTACTTGAATGTTATGTGACGTGCCCTTGCGTGAGACCTGAAAAAAAGTCCCCCTCACGCAACCTGGTCGTTTTCAGCGATTTACACTGCTCCTAGAGCAATGGGCAGAGTTGGATTCGAACCAACGAAGGCGTAAGCCAGCGGATTTACAGTCCGCCCCGTTTGGCCACTTCGGTATCTACCCGTCTCGGAAAAAGGGAAGCGCTATTTAATGCCGTGGCGTTTGGCGCGCAAGCGTTTTACCACAGTTTCCACCACGGTTTTTTTGGCGGGGTAGGCGAAGCGGCTTCCGCAGGGGCGGGCGCGGGCTGTTTTGCGCTGGACCAGAGCTTCCACCATGGTTTGCGCGTAGGGGCGGCCGCTGTCGGCGACTGGGGCTGCGCCTCGGCCGAATGCGCGGCCTTTGCAGGGCGTTCATTCCCGGCCTGAGATGAAGGCGCCATGGGAGGAGCCTGCGCTTCGCGACCCCATGGCTTCCACCACGGACGGCCCGAAGCTCCTCCGCTCGAAAGCTCTTCCCTCGGCCCCACACGCAGCGACTTGATCGTAATCCGCTCCATCGGATTGTCGTTTGTGTCCACTGACAGGGCGCTGAGCGCTTGCAGCCCTTCCATTCCGGAGACGACATGACCGAAGACCGTATATTTCCCATCGTACTCAGGCATCGGCTTGAGGCAGATGAAGAATTGGCTTCCATTGCTCATTCGCGATGGATTGATGGCGTCGGGAAGCCGCGCCATGGCGACGGCCCCCACGGTGTGTTTGCGGTGGATTTCAGGCGCGAGCGTGTACCCGGGTCCGCCGGTGCCGACGTTCGTCCGGTCATTGTGGCGGGTGAGCGGGTCGCCCATCTGTAAGAGCGTATGGGGAAAGGCGCGGTGGATCGTCAGGCCGTTGTAGAACTTCTTGCGCGCCAGCTTTTTGAAGTTCTCCACGGTCACGGGAGCGTCTGCATCGTAGAGTTCGATGGTTACGGGCAGGAGTTGCTTCTGGTTGTCGATGCGCACCTCCATCAGGGCGATGTCGTCGGCGCGCAGGAGCGGCAGGCCTGAGGAGAGGAGCAGTAAAAGCGCTAAAATCTGTTTCATGAAATAAATGGAAGTTCCTGCGCGGCGACTTCTATCGACTCGCGCGATCCGGAGCTTGCGGAGCCGTTCGAGATCGCCGGGACGACGCGCGCGGCGAGGCCGCTTCTTGGCGACCCTCGCTTCAGGTATCCCAGCGCAATCGGCTTTGCGAGCGCAAAACTAAATACCGCGCTCGTGAGATGGCCCGCTGGCTTGTCCACGCTATCCATCTCGAAAAGCTGCATGCCTCTCGCTAGAAGGGGCGCCGCATCGCCGGGAGTCGGGGAACACGACGCAAATCCGCAGAGCTTCCGGTTGACGTGCCCGACGCTCTTTAGCCGGGAAATGACCTCCTGGCCGATGTAACAGCCTTTTTGATAATCGACATGGGTCGCATCGAGTCCCGCCTCATGCGGGAGCGTTTCTTCGTCCAATTCCCGGCCCCAACGCGGTATGCCGGCTTCCACGCGGAGAACTTCGAGAAGCGCATCGGACAGAATCTGGAATCGCTCGCCGAGCTTCAAGAGCACAGCGGCCACTTCCGATGCGGGCACAAATAGATCGATGCCGAGCGATCCGTAGCGCCGCGCCAATCGGAGCGATCCGCCCTCAACGGGGCAGGGGAGCGGAAGCAGGGAACGGCTTTCCACGCCCTCCGCCGGAATCAGATGCAAGAGAGCAACCGAATTCGAGATGTCTTCGAGCGCCGCGTCATCGGAGATGATGTACCGATCGAGACGGGCGGCGAGCGGCTCCCGGAGCTCAGGATCGGCATCGATCAAGAGCGCATCGGAGAGAGACGTAATAAATACGTCCGCGCAGAGCTTGCCCTTCGCCGTCGTGATACAGGCAGGAAGACCCGCATCGTGGCCCAAGGTTTGGACATTGGCGCTCACCTGGCCATTGAGATAGCGGACACGATCCGCTCCTGTGAGCCGCAGGATCGTCCGATGCAGCAGGTGAGCCACTCCTCCCCGCTGGCGAAAATCGATGTATTCGGCAGCGCTCACGACGCAGCGCCGGGCTTGGCGGCTTTGCCTTTCTTCGGCAACGGCTCGACTTCAGCCGCAGTCCGTTTCGATTCGACGGCTGGATCGGGAACGACTCCGCTTTGCACCGGTTCGACGACGGCCCCGGCTTCGGGCGCAGGCAGCGGTTGGTTTTCCGTTGGGTCTGGAACCGCGGTCGGTTGATCCAACGCGGACCGCTCTGGATTTACAGGGAGCGGCAGATCCGGTGTACTTGCGACATCGGCCGGTCCGATCTCAGGCGAGGGCGCTGCTTCGAGCGCATGGACCCGAGGGCGGAGATCGCCATAAGTCTTGAAGATGGCCGAGAAATCGAGATCGCCCCACCCGTGTTTCATTCCGCCGAAGAGGGCGCCGGCAGTAACGGATGCCGCCGGGCAATCGACATCGAGCGCATTCGCCATCTGGATGCCGAGCTGCACGTCCTTGAACATGTGCTTCAAGGAAAAATGCGGCTCGTAGTCTTCCGAGATCATCTTCGGCAACTTCATCTCCATTGCCTGGCTGCGGCAGGCATTTTGCTCGAGCGCCGCCGAGAGCACTTCATCGGGAAGACCGGCCTTTCGCACGATGGCCAGCGCCTCGGCGAGCGCCTGGATGCTCACCGCCGAGATCATATTTGTGACCACCTTCACGATCGCCGCATCGCCAACCGCGCCGATTCGGACGATCGCCTTGCTGTTTGCATCGAGAACCGGCTTTGCCCGGAGGAAAGCTGCCTCCTCTCCGCCAACGTAAAAGGCGAGCTGCCGCCGTTCCGCCGCGCCCAGGCTTCCGGTGAAAGGCGCATCGAGGAATTGCGCGCCTCGCTCGTGCACGAGCCGGGCCGCTTCCACGGTCGCTTCCGGCCCCACCGTGGCGCTGCAGATGATCAAGTGTTGCGCCGTCATCCGCTCCTTCATCCCCTCCAGCACATCGAAAAGCGCCTGCGCATCCGCAACAAAGATCTGGATGATATCCGCGGCAGCCGCGACATCACCGGGCGTGGGCAGGAAATTCGGCGCTGGCTGCGGGGTCCGGTTCCAGACAAAAGTCTGAAAGCCCGCGGCCCTCAATCCTGCGGCGGCGCGCATGCCGATAATGCCCAGGCCGATCACTCCGGCTGTCTTACGAGGTTTGCGAATCATGGCGTGTTCATCTTGGAATGGCTGAGAGAGGCCGGGGGAGCAAGGGCGAATGCATCGCTCGCCCGAGCGGCGGAGTCGATCTTATCATTCCGGTGCGTGAAATCGCTCCAGGCTGGCGACGGTGTTTCCTGGAAGCGGCCAGCGCTTCTCGAAGATGCGCGGCCCGAGCGATTTCCCGTCGTATGCCAGCTTCACCATCTCGAGTTTTGCGTCGAGATTGTCGATATAATGCAGCGCCCAGGCTTCCGGAGTTTTTGGCACGACTGGCGAGCCAAATTGCAATTCCCCGTGGTGCGCTGCCAGAAGGTGCAGGAGATGCAGCCGCACGTCTTCGCTCGCCGGGCGCAGGCACGCCCACGTATTTGGAGCCGCGGCAGCCGAGGCTTTGCGCCAGAGCGAATTGACGAGCTCGATTCCGATCGTTATGTGGCCCAGCAATTCGCCGCGCTCGTCGAATGGCATCGAAAATCCGTCCGCCGGCATGGCATTCTCCCAGAGCTTGCCCGCATCGTGGAAAACCACGCCTGCGATGAGCAGATCGCGATTCAACGTTCCATAGACGGCGCTCAGCGCCGATGCAGCGCGCGTCATCTGCGCCATATGCTCGACAAGACCGCCCCGCCGGGCGTGATGGTTTTGCCGCGCTGCCGCTGTCCGTCGAAGGCGCTCGCCATGCTCGGCGAAGAAAAGGGCGGAGACGGCGTGGAGCCGAGGATCGGCAATGCCAGCCACCTGCTCTTCCAGAAAGGCGAAATCAGCCGCCTGCCGCGCCCGAAGCTCGGACGAACCTGCGAGGAGCACGTCGCGCTCCTCCGTCGAAAGCGGGCGGCAAGTCCAATTCTTCGCCTCCAGGCCGAAATTCGCACTTTGGGAGAAATCTCCGCTGACTTCGACGAACATTCCCGAGGTCAATCCCTCGCAGACGCTGTACGACGGCTCATCGCTCCAGGCGCGAAGCGTCATCCGCGCCTCCGCATCCGCGCCCACCATCTCCCAGAAGGGCTTTCCATTACGGGCATCGCGCCGGGTCAGCGAATCGACCTGGACGTGGACGCTCGCTTGAAGACGCGCGTCGGCCGTGGCGCGCTTGAGATCGGAAATGGAGAGCGTTTGCACTATTCTTGCTCAATCTTCGGCGAAATACCCCCTCAACACCAAGCGAAATGAGCTGCCGCCCGCGAAAACTGCCAAACTTTCCCTTGCCAGAATGTATGTATGATATAAATACTTAGTACATCACTTCCCCCGATGAACTCGAACTTTCCCTCGACCGGCAGGTTGCGTGCGCTTCCGAAGAAACGCCGCATTCCGAATGAGGCATTCAGCTTGATCGAAGTGGTTCTCGCCATCGGAATTGTCGCCTTCGCGTTCATCGCCCTCCTCGGACTGCTCCCCGTGGGGATGAAAACCTTCCGAACCGCGATCGACACCTCGCTCGGCGCACAGATCGGCCAGAAAGTCGTGAGCGATTTACAGGAATCGGAGTTCGATGGCGTAATTCAGAACGCCGGATATACACTCACACCCCCTCCGCCGAGGGTGCTCGGAGCGCAAACCAGACCGGCTTACAATCCCCTTTCCGATCAGGCGGGAGGAACTGCTCAGGTGCGATACTTCAACGACCAAGGAAACGAAGTGCTTATCCCCGGACTTGCGAGCGGGTCTGAACCTACTTTAGGGCAGAGGACGCAATATGGCATTCTCTACGACGTGCATACTGAAGTCGCTTGGCCCGGGCAAATTCCCGCCCAGGGTGCCGGCGGCGACGGCGAAACAGTTCCCTCTTCGAGCCTTGCACTTGTTCGTGTGCAGGTGATCTCGAACCCGGCGGGATTGCGCTTACCCCCGGATCTCACGACGGCTCCCCCCAACACGCGATTCACCACGTTCAGCGGGATTATATCGCGCAACGGAAAAGCCGTTAGCCAGACGCAGGCGGGTACCTGATATGCAACGCGCCGACACTCACAACAAGCATCAAGCTTTTACCCTCGTCGAGCTCATGGTCTCGCTCGCGATCGTCATTCTTTTGCTCCTAATGCTCGTCCAGATGACAAGCCAAACCAGCAAGACGTGGCGCTACACGACGTCCAAAGTCGAGCAGTTCCGCGAGGCCCAGATGGCCTTCGAAACAATGACACGCCGGATCGGCCAGGCTACGCTTAACACCTACTGGGACTATAAATTCACCGACCCGGTCAAGCGAGTCGGGCCGACCGCGTACATTCGCCAGTCCGAACTAAGGTTTGTCTGCGGAAATATGCAAAATGCGTTGGGCGGCGCGATCGCGCTTGATCCGACGAACCCTCCATTGCGACCCACACACGGTTTGTTTTTCCAGGCCCCACTTGGATACGTCGCGCCCGCGAGCACACAAGACACCGCCGACGCAACGTACGAAAACCTCCACGGTTTGGACAGCTTGCTCAACACCTGGGGTTACTACATAGAGGTGAACGACGACAACAGCATCGGCTCCCGCCCGCCCCTCTTCTCACCAACCGGATTTCCGACTTTACGAGTGCGCGCCCGCCTCATGGAGCTTATGCAACCCTCGAATTTGCTCACCGTGTACTCGGATACGCTCCCCGATGAGTCCAAACAGCAAAACACAAACGCGACGAAGTTCGATTGGTTTACCCAGTCCCTCAATAGCGCGCAAAACGCAACCGCCAACACGGTCCCGCAATCTCACGTTCTCGCAGAGAATATAATTGCACTTGTGCTCCTGCCAAAGCTTGCAAAGCAAGATTACGGCAGAATCGATCGAACCGGGCAAAACGTTGCTCAGGACGAAGTCGCGCTTGCTCCGAATTATTACTACAATTCCGCAACTTCCGGGCAGGCAACCGTATCCAGTTTCTTAAATAGCACCAATCAGCTTCCACCCACGGTCGAGGTCACGATGGTGGCAATCGATGAGGCGTCGGCAGCGCGTTTAATGCAAACTCAGCCCGCTGCGAATCAATTGATTTCAGACCTTCAACTCAACTCCTCCAACAGCCGTTTCACCAGCGCGCTCAATTACCATTCCGACCTTGAAGCATCCGCATCCACCACCTCCCTCGAGAGCGCCCTGATTGCCAAGAAGATAAACTATCGGATCTTTAGCACAACAGTAAGCATACGTGGCGCAAAATGGAGCCAGGCTCAGACCAAGTAATTAGAAACTCCCTCTCATGACAACTAACCAACGTCCGCGTTATCTGAACTCTGGGGTGGCTCTTGTCTTGGTTCTCGCCTTTCTTGTCCTCATCTCGGGCCTCATCCTTGCGTTTTTCAGCAGCGTCACGACCGACGCAAACTCCGCCGCCAGCTTCGCCTCCGAAGTCACTACAAAACAACTCGCAGATACAGCCGCAAACTTGGTCATCGGGGAAATCACCGATGCAACCGCCGGATATCAACTGGAGGATCCCAGTAACCCAAAAATTACAGCATGGGCCTCGCAACCCGGCATGATCCGCACGTACGACGATTCTGGGAATCCCTATAGATTTTATAAACTTTATTCCGCGCGGAATATGGTCATGACCTCGCTTACGGGCTTGAACGTCAACACCGAGTTTGATAACGACGTCCCGACAACTTGGTACAATCAACCGGGGATATACGCCGATCTCAACGCCCCGGCCCTAGTCCCGGATGCGACCGGGAGTGTCACAAAGAACAATACCAACTATCGCGCGGTGTATCCGATCGTGGATCCGCTAGCTTCCAGCACCTTTAGCCCCAATTCGGCGGTTGAAGGTTTTACGATCAGCTCGAGGCTCGGAGCGGGAAACCTGAAAGATCCGACTGGCTCTCCGCAAAACAACCCGGCGCCTATGCCAGCGACTTGGCTGTACATATTGAAAGACGGAACGACCCTCAGTCCCGACGCATCCAGTTCGTCCGGCACGACCGTAAAATTCCTTGGATCTATCTTACCGACCTCACTCAACCCAATCACTGGGCGCATCGCGTTCTGGGCCGACGACGAGACCGCAAAGGTAAACCTCAACACTGCGAGCGAGGGAACCTTTTGGGATTATCCCAAGAGCAATAGTGAAACCGCTCTCAATAATAACATGCCTGCGAGGGACGAATTTCAACGCTTTCCGGGACATCCAGCCATGACCTGCCTCAGCACCATTCTCCAAACCGTGGGTTCCAAGTGGAACGCGGCAAACGGACGGGCTTCTATTATGGCATTAGTGCCACGAATTCAGGACGGCGGCTCGATGGGTGGAAACACTCATCCGGACCTGAAACACCCAATTTTATTAGACGGCGACCGGCTGTTTGCGAGTGTTGACGAACTCGCATTTACAACGCATTACGGAGGCTCGTATGGGGCACAGGCGCCTACACGAACTGTGGACCCAGACTTCACGAATTCCCAGATTGAAAAGCTGCGGTTTTTCCTTACAACCGCAAGTCGTGCGCCGGAGGTCAATTTATTTAATCAACCGCGGATTTGCTTATGGCCCCTCCAGGCCAATACCAACGCACCGACCATGCCGGAACAGGCCGCTAATCGAACTGCAAAAGACCAGATGATTGCATTCTGTTCTGCAACCGGCACAGGCAATAATTACAAGCCCTACTACTTTCAGCGCTACAACATTTATTTTGGGCAATACGCTGCATTCCACGACGGACGAAAAGATTATGCAAACCCCGTTCCCAGCAGCCAAAGTACGTGGGAGGATTTTGCCTTAAGCAGCTCCTCCGCAACGGCGAATCCGGGCAACCGCAATCAGGTGCTCTTTAATTATCTCCAATACCTGACGTCTTTGAATGTACCTGGCTTCGGCGGGAGCCTGCAGGCGAAGTACGACTCAGGACTTCCGGGATCCGCCGGAAGCGAGCGCGACCAGATTTTGACCGAAATGTATGACATGATCCGGACAGGTGTAAATACCTATGACACCGCGACCAATACCGATCCGCCCCAGTACGATTACGCGCCGACGCGACAAGGTGGACCGGCGGCCGGCGAGACACAATTAGTTCCGACTGTCATCAATTGCGGAATGGCCAAGGCAACAATTCCTTCGGCCAAAGGATGGGTAAATACTGAAACACGACAGCCGACCGTTACAAAGGGATTTGGCCGCTTTATGACTGTCCCGGAGGTTGCCGTTGTCTTCTACAACACCACCCCTACGAATCCCGATAAGACCAAAAGTCCGGCCAACGCGCAAATCAAGGCGGCGCTCTTAATGGATTATTTTAATCCATCACCTGGCATGGCCAGTTGGAGCCCAAATGTTCGCTACGTGATTACGGGTCTCGGCCCTTGGAAACTGGGAGATACATCTGGAAATGCACAGACTCTGGGCTTCCCAGACGACACCGGAACCGGAGCGCCATTCAACTGGACTACGGCACGGGTCGGATATGTGGACGGAAATCACTGTACGGCAATGATGGGACTGATGGCGGCCCTCCATCGCTTTCCAGATGGCAACGATCCCCCTGCTACGGCAGGCGACTCAGGTGACCCGGGGAAGATTGTCGGAAATAACAATACGGAGTATCAGTATCCGTTCGTAACGCAAAACAACGGCGCATCCGTGGCCAACCCAGACAGTCCCAAGACGCAAAAGCCACAGTACATGTACTTCAGCGGCGGAAAGATTACTGTGAAAATTTACGCTGGCTACGAGAAACTCTCCGGCGCTCCAGCGCAGTTAGTGCAGACGCTGCACTTCAACTTCCCTGAAATCACACAACTTCCTGTCCCGACGTATACGGGCAAGCCAAATTTTCAGGATCGGATGTTCCAAGGAAAACCGAGCACGCTGATCGATTCGAATAACGACGTCGTCCGTTCCGTGATTTTCCCGTCTGACACACCAAGCCGGGGATACGCGACCGGAGGTAGCGTAAGCAAACCAAATGCTGCCCAGGGAGATATGCGAATTTTGGCAGCGATGGACGTTGTTCCAGAGCAGGCGTTTACCCCGCACCCGTACTATAATGACAAAACGCAGAGGCTCGCATTCAGTCTGCGAGATCCGGAATTCATCAGCAACGCCCCCACGCCGGTCCAACCCAGGCTTGTCGCGGGTGTCGACTGGAGTGGACCGCCCATAGTGCCAATCGGCCAAACGCGGGCCGAGAACACGGCGGGTGTTGGAGATTTCGATAACGCTATGGGCGGCATTCAAGACGGCCCATACATCAACAAGCCCGATGAAGGAAATTATAATACGGGGGGCGGAGCGTGGATAAACAACACCGGTTTTTTTATCGTAGAGGATGGCGCCAGCTATTCCCCTAATCGGCAAGTTTCGTCGGCGATCATGTTCGGTTCGCTTCCTTCGGGCGTTAAAGCGACCGAAGCCGCAATCTATGGAAA
The DNA here is from genome assembly GCA_038238905.1 of Chthoniobacterales bacterium. GTDB lineage: Bacteria > Verrucomicrobiota > Verrucomicrobiia > Chthoniobacterales > Chthoniobacteraceae > JBBSFI01. The sequence continues at coordinate 24,137 of JBBSFI010000018.1, forward strand.
CACGCTGCAGGGCGGCAAACCTTGGCAAACTTTGTTATTCTGTCCGAACCCGGCCGCTGGTGCAAGCCATTTTGGCTTCGGACAATCCGTTTCGACCCCGCACACGCCGCCGTACAAGACCCCGCCGGATCATTTGTGGCTCGACTTATTTACTATGCCGATTGTTGAACCGTATCCGATAAGTGAACCGTTTTCAACGGCAGGGAAGGTGAATCTTAATTATCAGATTGCTCCGTTTACACACATCACGCGTTCAACTGGTGTTAGAGCAGTGCTCAAGAGCACGCAAATCATGGCAATCAAAACCGGCGATCCCGATAAATCAGGCGGTGCTCGTTACAAAATTGCGGTCAATGCCTCCGGGGGAGGGGATGGCGGAACACTAACCGGATTTCAAAACATTTTTAATCGCGGGGACATTTTCCGATCGGCGTCGCAGATATGCGATATCTTCCTGGTTCCGGACCTCGGAGGAGGAACCGGTCCGTCGTACAGCGGCATGTCGTCGTGGTGGAATGCGGAACTCCACACAGGTGACAACGTGCGCGAGTTTCCGTACGGTCACATTTACCCCCGCGTGACTACCAAGTCGAATACTTTCACCGTGCATATGCGTGTGCAGACATTGCGCAAGGCAAATATAAATGATGCAAAGACGGCGGGATTCTGGGACGAAGCGCGCGACAAGGTGTTGGGAGAGTACCGAGGCTTCACAACGATCGAACGATATGTTGATTCCGCGGATCCAAATCTTCCGGACTTTGCAAACGTAACCGCTCCCGCTGCAGGCTCCGCACCGCCTTCCCTCGACCAGTATTACAAGTTTCGGACAGTCACCACGAAGCAATTTAATCCATGACGCGCTATCGTCCAGCCACACCGGCTTTTACGCTGATCGAGATGTTGGCCGTCATCGCGATCATTGCGATTGTTACCGCCTTTATCGTTCCCGCGGCATCGCAGATGATGCGCGGTAACCAGCTCACGCAGGCCGCAAATATGGTCACGGATCAAATCAGTCTCGCGCGCCAGCAAGCGGTTACCCAAAACGCAATGATTGAAGTGCGATTTATTCGGTTCGCAGACCCGGAGCAGCCGGGTGAAACGGTGGCCGATCCGGCTACTGGAAAATTTCGCGCTCTTCAAATTATGCAGGTGTATAACTCTGGCTCATCTGTTCCCGTTGGACTTCTGCAGGTATTACCGACAACCGTTGTCTTCAACAACCAGCCTGCCACAATGCAGGGCACGGCTCCCGCCGCCAGCAACTCGTTTTCCACCTTGATTCCTTCGACGCAGACGGGGTCGAATGACCCGACACTTCCGGCGTACGGCAAGCCCGGTCAGAGCGATCCGGACATGCCGCACAACATTAAGAAAAACTACGACTATTACTCGTTTCGCTTCCTGCCGGATGGTTCTACGAGTCTGCAGCCAGTGTTCAGTTGGTTTCTCACTTTAAACAAAGCGGCAGACTTACAGAAGATCGGGAGCGATGCGTCGAGCTTCAGCCACATCAACTTTTTCACCCTCCAATTGGACCCCACCAGCGGAGCGACCCGCGCCTACCGGGCAAACGCCCAGTAAGTCCGCGCCGAAGTCGCGAGAGGAACTTGCGAGAAAAGCCGGAAGCTCAGCTTCGCCAGTCGAGCACGCCTTTTTTAACCGCGTACACGTAACCGACGGTTAGGACGGAAACAAAACTGAGCATGCTCCAGAAGATCCCTGGGCCGTGCAGCGCAAGAAAGTCCCGGTACACGACGGCCCACGGGTACATGAAGACGATCTCCAAATCGAAGAGGATAAAGAGCATCGCCACCAAGTAGAACTTCACGCTAAAGCGAGGCTGCGGCTCGCCCTGCGGTATCATTCCGCACTCGTAGGCCGAATCCTTCGTCGCATTCGTGCGGCCTGTCTTGCCGACCAGCGCCGCAAAGACAAGCGCCGAGACAGCGAACCCAACGGCGATGATGATCTGGAGGAGAATCGGCAGGTAATTGACCATATGATGGGGCTGGAAAGAGGAGCCTTAAGCCGCAACCTGCGCTGTCGTGGCTGGCGGCGCCGAATCTGGTGGAGGCACAGTTTGCAGCGTGGCGAGCTGCTTGGGAATCCCTTTATACTTTTTACCATCCTTCTTCACCATCCCAAGCTGAACGAGATGCTGCAGTTTGTCGTAAGAGCGCAGCCGGAGCATTTCCTCGCCCGCACTCGCAGCTTTCCTGTTCCGGAGATTTGTGTGGACCAGTTCAAAGAGTTCCTTGAATTCGTAGGCGCTGCGGGAGGAGAGCACCACGGCGAGTTCCTCAGTCACGAGATCCGGAAGTCTGCGAGAAAATGCGGTCTTTTTAGGGATTGGCATAACGGTAATATGATAACACCGATAGCCCATTTTCACGAGGGAAAATGTCGCACCAGAATTGTAAGTGCCTCGTGCTGAAGCACTTATGGATTTGGAACCGCCGCCGAGGAAGACGCTGGAGCGGCCGGTTTTCCGGCCTTTTCTTCCGTCTCGACCCCCGTGGAAACAGGGCCTGCGGGCGGTTCCGGCGGGCGAACGGAAGGAGGCCCAGCAGGCGGTTGCGCAAGTCTGGGGGCGCCAAGTCCAGGGAGCGCCGGAACACCATTTTTGAGAGTCTGCTCGATCATCGGATACGCCGCAGTCACCGCGCCTCCCAAGGCGACCGCAAACGTCTGGCTCAACGTCAGCGGCCCCGCCAATTCAATCGTTTCTCCATCCGCGCTCGACGATTGCGAATAGATGATCGGCCCCAAGTGCTTCGTGAGGGTCTCGGTGGAAGGCAGCTTGCCGACATCAATGTACTTGGCCGCCTCGGAGTTGAACGCAAGCGACATGACCAGAAACGGGCGAAACATTCCATACGTCCGCTCGACCAAACTCCGAAGATCCACGTAGCCGAAGGCGGCGCCCGCCTCCGCCACGGATTTTCGCGCCGTCTCGAATGCAGCGACCGTACCGAGACTTGCACCTCCCGCTTTAATCCTCGCCAATCCATCGGCGACCGTCTTCGGATCGAGTCCGATTACCATAAACTTATCCGAAAGGCCGATCACAGGCAGAGGGGTCGCAAACGGAAGCAGCGAACCTTGCGCCGGGGGCGTTGCCGGCGCTGACGGCTCGAAGATCACGGTTCCGTCATTCTCCCTCCTGTTCCATGCGGTGTCATCTCCGAGCAAAGCATGCACAAACGCCTCCGCCTTTGCCTGGTCGTGAATCTCGGCGCCCACCAATGGAGTCGATGGCGGAGAACCTTGAGGCCAGTCAAATGCCAAGCTCACTTCCGGACCGAAAATTGTGCCGGCATCGGAGAGCGCAAGCCCTTTTGCGCCCAGCGCTTTCTCCACCTCTGCGAAGGCAGGCATCTTTGCGAGGGCGCCGATGCTTGACTGAGAGGCCGCATCGGTCGCGGGAAAGCGGCCCGCGAAGTACACAAGTGTAGCCGCGGTGGTCGTCGCAAGACTGTTCAGCGGCAGTGCAGCCGGCGCCGCGTGCCCGGGCGCGTAGAGGAACGTCGTGTCGCGGATCTGCGCGCCATCGAGCTTCATCGCGTAGCCGATCGCCCGCGTTTTTTTCAGTGCGTCGAATTGAGCAGGATCCGCTTGCTGTCCGGCGGTCGCCGCGAGCGTCGCGAGCCGGTCGGTGAAGAGGCTGAGCCGGATGAAAGACGAAAGGTCCGCACCCACCGGGAGCGCTGCATGGACCTTTTGAAATACGGGATCCTTTGCCAGTCCGGCATTCTCGCCTTCACGTCGCATGCTCAAGGCATCGAGCATATGCCGCAGGAGATCCGCATTGTTGGAGACGAGATAGGCCTCTTTTTGGAAGGCTTCCGCGATGACGTTTTCCTCGTCCGTGTATGTCTGGATGTCGCATCCCTTATAGGGAACGATATCGGACTTGCCTGCAGGCCACGCCTTCTTCATCTCCGCGCGCGGCTCTTCCAGCGCCTTCTCGACGTCCGCCTGCGCCCCCTTGAAGGAAAAGCCTGCGATCCAGCCGGGATTTGAGAGATCGTCGCCCACCGCCGCGACGAAGATGTGGCGCGGCTGGATTGCGTCGATTTGCCTCAGACGCTTCTCAAATTCCTGCAACGACGGCAGTGATGCCTTCGGCTTTTCGAGAAAGGCTTGGACTTCCGGCTCATTCCAGAGCTGGCTCACAGCCGTCTGCCGCCACTTCTCGCTTGTCCGGGCGTAGCTCGGCAGTTCGGCGAAGAAAAACGTGTTCGCCGGAAGCGCATCGATGGGATGGAAAGGCTGCCGGTCCTTTTGAGTGGAGAAAAGGAACACCGCACCGGCAGCCGCCACGGCCACCGCTGCCACGATCGGAAAGAGGAGCTTTTTCATAAACAGAGGGAACGCCGGGGATGAACCGTCGTGCGAGTGAATCGGGGATTGCTTCTCACACAAGCTGGAACTTTGCCAGTCACGGCTCTTTGAATACGCCGACGGCCCGCATCCCTTCCGGACTGATTTCCACCACTTCGAGACTTACAGAGTGTGCGGTCGAGCGAAATGCAGGCACGACAAGGTGCGCGTAGCGCTGGTAGTTGCTTGCGAGCGCCGGAAAGACGTACGCAGTGAATTGATTCGGTACGACAACCAGGATCTTTGGCCCAAGCGTTTCCGCAAAGCGACCTAGGAACGATGGCGCCAGCACGGCGCTCGCGGCCAGTGGCTCGCCCGATTCGAGCACCGCATATTCGATCACACCTTTCCGGTCGCGAACGTACTGCGGCTTGAGCTTCGCAAGATCGGCCTCCGCCCCTGCTTGCGTCCGTTCGACAAAGTCGCGCCATTCAAGCTTTAAAGCATCGAATTCCGAGCGCGCCATCGGAGCGAGCGCATCCGCAGCCCGCCGTCCAGCCACGATCTCCGTCTGCCGCGCCTCTGCGATTTGCGCGCCCACTTGGGCGTGCATGAACTTTGGCTCCAGGAATATCCGCCATTCCTCTTCGTCCACCGCTTCGGCGCAAGATGAACGGACGCAAAAGAAAATCGCGGCGAAAAAGACTTCCCAGCCATGCGAAACCGTTCTCCAGTTGCGGCGATGATCACCTTTCTGGAGGGTTCGCTCGCCGAGGCGCTGCCGACGCATATCGTCGTCGCCGTGCACGGGGTCGGTTATCATGTGTTCATCCCGCTTTCCAGCTACGATAGACTGCCGCCGCCCGGTTCGCAGATAAAAATTCTCACCCACCTTCACGTCCGGGAAGACGCCCACATCCTCTATGGTTTCATGACTTCGGGCGAACGTGATCTTTTCCGGCTGCTCGTACAGAATGTCTCCGGCATCGGACCGAAGATCGCGCTCGATGTCCTCAGTGGCAGCTCGGTCGCGAATTTCAAATCCTCGGTCATTGCCGGAGACGCCAAAGCGCTGGCCCAAGTGAAAGGGATCGGCAAAAAAACTGCTGAGCGGATCATCGTTGAACTCAAAGATAAAGTGGGCGTCGCCGCCGCTTGGGAGGCCGCCAGCGCCGCGAATGCGCCTTCCGCGCAGGAAGCGCAGATTGCGGACGCTGTCCTCGGCCTCATCTCGCTCGGGTACAAGCAGGTCGATGCCCATAAAGCGGTGAGGGAGATCGTCGGAAAGAACGGGACGATGCCGTCGGAAGATCTCGTGCGCCAGGCTCTGAAATCATTGATCTGATCCCGCGCAATCGGGCGCAAACCCATGACACAACTTCTCGATCGGATCCGCGCAGCCATTCCCGCCGAAGGGTTGTTTGCGGAAAAAGAGTGGCTCGTTGCCGCTGAGCCGTTTCGCATAAGCGCGCAACTGCACGACCAGTTGGAGAAACTCGGCTACCGGCTGAGTCTCTTTAATCGCGCTTGCAACGAGCTCTACTACCGGAGCATCTCCGGAAAACAGCCGCGCTGGATCGCGGATTACCTTGATCGCGGCAAGCCGGCGGAGCTGGTCGAGCTGTCGCGGGAAAAGAAGCTCCGCTCCGAAGTGCCGATGGTAATCCGGCCGGATCTGGTGCTCACCGACGCCGGATTTGCCATAGCCGAGATCGATTCCGTGCCGGGGGGAATCGGCCTCACGGGATGGTTAAATGAGACATACGCCGCTTTGGGTTTCGACGTAATCGGCGGCCCTTCCGGGATGCGCGACGGGTTCCGTTCCATTCTTGGGGAACGCACGGATATCCTCATCTCGCAGGAAGCGATTACGTACAAGCCCGAAATGGAATGGCTTGCCCGCGGCACGGGGGGAGCGCTCCAGGTGCATGCCGCTGAGGCCTACAGTCGCGGCGAGGCGCCGAACATCTACCGATTCTTCGAGTTGTTCGACCTGCCCAATGTGCCGGGCGCCTCGGAGCTTTTGGCCGCGGGCGCGCGCGGCGAGCTTCGCATCACTCCGCCTCCGAAACCATTTCTCGAGGAGAAAATGTGGTTCGCGCTTTTCTGGCTCCGTCCGTTGCGTGATTTCTGGCGGCGGGAACTGAGTGAGCGGCACTTCAGCGAATTGCAGAAGCACATCCCCTATACGTGGTTGCTCGATCCGCAGCCGCTGCCGCAGCATGCGGTCATTCCCGGCTTGGATATCAATGGCTGGACCGAATTGGCTGAATTCAGTCAGAGCCAGCGGGATCTGATTATAAAGGTGAGCGGCTTCCACGAAACAGCGTGGGGGAGCCGGAGCGTCGTCCTCGGATCGGATATGGCGCAGGGGGATTGGCAGGCCGCCATCGACCACGCCCTCCACGAATTTGCATCGAATCCGCATATATTGCAGCGCTTTCACAAAGGCGCGCTTTTCGATCAGCGATACTTTGCGGGGGACGGCGGCTTGCAAACCATGCGTGGCCGCGTGCGACTCTGCCCGTACTATTTTCTGGAGAACGGCAAAGCCGAATTGCGCGGAGCCTTGGCAACGGTTTGCCCCGCAGACAAAAAGCTGCTCCACGGGATGAAAGATGCCGTCCTTGCGCCCACAGGCGCCGTAATCGCGTAGAAGGACAGCCGCGCCGTGACGATCGAGAACTTAATCCAGAAACCCAGCACGCACCAGGAGCGCCTTAATTTCTTCTGCCGTCGCACCGACTTTATGCGCACTGCGGAAGAGATCTTCGGCTAAAACGGGATACCAGTTGCAACGATTGCCGGCCCCCAGTCCCGCGATATCAAATGGCTCGATCAACCGATGGATGTCACGAATCAAGATGTCGCGTTCCCGATCTTCCCGAAGGTGCCGGGCGCGAACACAGATCTCTCGCATCGACGGACCGAATCTCACGTGATTCTGGAGCAGAAACCCGCTGGCGAGGCCGGGTTTGCCCAGTCGGCGAAGCGTTTCGCTGAAGCTCGCGGCCGCGAAATAAAGAAGTGTAAGCGCCCGAAACGTCGGAAAATGGCCCATGTTAGCATAGAGTGCCGCCATGAGGCGTTCAGCGGCACGGAGTTCCTCATCGGTCTCCCGAGCGTAGCCTTCGAGCGCGCGCTCGAACTCTCGAGAGCCGATCCCACAGTGCAAGGCGCGCGCAATGCGTTCGACGCCTAAAAGCGTGAGGGGGAATCCGGTCGAAAGCAGGGGATCGGTGAATCCGGCTGCAGAGGGAAGCAGAGCCCATCCTTGCCCCACCATCGCGCCGCATCGGTACGCGAGATTTGCATTATGAGCGAAGGGGCGAACCGCCTTCGATTCGGCAAACTGGGCGCGGACGCTCGGCAGCTTGCAAAGGAGCCTCTCCCAGGATGCGGCGCCTTCGTGGAGTTTGAGATCGCCGGCCAAAGGCGCCGTGACAGCAGCACCCGCGCTGGTAAGGCCGTTGTTGAAGTGCAACACCCAGATCCAACCTCCATCGAAGATGTGATGGAGCGCCGCCGCGTCGAGCGGAAAGGGTGGCTTCTCCTCGCCCGCGATCTCCGCTGCGAATCCGCCGACGCCGGAGAAGTGGGAGTACAACGCTTCCGTGCGCCTCGCGGGGCGCGGCGCTTGAGGCAGTTGCAACGCCTGGCTCAGGAAGCCCCACGGTCCGCTCGCATCGACTACGAAGCGGGCGGTGTAGGCGCAATTCAGGAAAGGATCCATTGTCCTGCGCTGGCAGCAAATGCGCGCGAGGCCACCGTTCCAGCCAATCGAAATCGGAGTGCATTCCTCGATCAAATGCGCGCCAAGCTCCCGCGCCTGCATCGCGAAGAAGTGGTCGAAATCCGCACGCAACCAGTGCGTATCGGCAATCTCGTCGCGCGGGCTGGCGGCTACGAGAAGCTGGTTCGCCCGTGCGCCATTCGTGCGCCATCGCGTGTCGAATCGATGATGAAAGAAGCTGAAGCCGCGCTTCAATCCGCAGGCGATATCCGGGTGGGCGCCCTGCCAGGTTCCCCATTTCGCAAAGGAACCAATCGCTGGAAGGTCGTACCGGGTGGCCAGTTCCTCGATGAGCAGGTTGGCGAGTGGAGTGGACGATTCGCCGATCGCGAAGCGTGGATGCCTGGCGCGCTCGATCAGCACAACCGACAAGCCAAGCCGCCGCGCGATCATGGCCAGCAAGGATCCCGCGAAACCGCTGCCTATGATTGCGAGGTCGAACTCAGGGGTGGCAGCGCTCACAATGGATGCAATCGGGGACGATCTGGTGCAAGTTCATCAGCCGAAGGCGGTTGCGCCGGTCCGGAAGGCAGCGAGCGCATTCCGAAAACCGTGCGATGTCCCAAAGATCCGCGAACACCCGGCCGCGCGCGCGCTCGATGGCTGCGGCAAGCGCTGCCTCGACCGCTTCCAAACGGGGAGGCGAAAACTCGCCTGCGGCGGCAAGGGCATCAAGCGCGCCATTTCCCGGGCGTGTCGGGATAATCGAAACGACAGAAGCGCCAGAGTCGGATGCAAAGTCGATAGAGCGGGCAGTCCAGAGGAGCGCCTCTGCCTCATCCAGAAACGGGGGCTTCAACAACACAAAGACACGCAATGCAACGCTCTCCTCACAAAGCACGCGGGCTGCGACCTTAAATTGCTCCAGCGTCATTCGCTTATTAAGCCTCGGCAGCACATCGGGATGAATGGTCTCCAATCCCATCGCAACTTCCAGCCGCCCATCCAGCAGCTCCGCAAACCGAAGCGCCTCCCGCGTAACAAGCGCCGGATGCGACTCGACGATGACGCGCTCGAAGCAACTCAAGCGGCTGGCGATCGTCCGATGCTCATCGCGGGGAATCGCGCGCGGATCAAAGAAACTTCCACTGTTATACAGTTTGATCTGGCGCGCCGCGGGCAGCCGCTCAAGCGCGTAATCCAACTGTGCAGAAATCGCTCCGGGCGGCGCCGGCGCCTCGAGTGAGCCTTTCCAAAGATCGCACATGAGGCAGCGCCATGGACACTCGCGATTGAGTAGCAGGATCGTCGCAACCGGAACGATCTCGCCAGACTCCGAGCGCTCATCTTCCACGAAAAAACCGTTGGGGCGAAAGGGGTCGAGATCCTTTCGCACCGGCCTGCGGTCTAAAATCCAGCCGTCGCGCTCAGCGCGAGATGCAGGAAGAATCGAGTTCAATGGAGCAAGCAATCGCCGCCTTAAGCGTACAGGGCGAGGAATCGCCGCCGGTACTCTGTCTCCCGTGCGGCAAGATTCCGTGCATCGAGTCCGCCTTGCGCCGCATCCGAAGAAGCCGCCCCATGTTGAAAGCGGCGCTTTGGGAAAATTGGCATTTCGATTCCAGTAACAGCCTGCACTCCCCTGGACACGATCTCACCTTTCAGCGCATAGAGCTTCTCGTGATCGTATCCAGCGATCTCGTGAAACGGAATTCCCTCCGCCACCTCCACCACGTCCGGCCGGGTGAACGGGCTAAATCCTGTAAATCGCAATTTCGCCGCCGGTGCATAGGTGCGCGTGTAGGACCGGCTCAGGCCGCCGCTATAAGTAAGCGAGTGCTTGATTTTGCCCACGCCCCATCCCTCTTGATAGAGCATCGTATTATTGATTACACTCCGGATGGTCAGCTCCGGGTTTTCCTCAATCGGGTAATCCTTCAGATTTTCATCGCCGCCATCGCCGTCAAACAGCCATCGCCACTCGGGATAGCGTGAACGGATTCCCCTGCAAAGCGCAAGGCCCATGGCGGCGCACTCCACATCCAGCGGCTTGTAGTCTTCGACTAAGGCCACGGCTTCCGGGATCGAAAACGAATCCGCCTCGATGGCTTCGTGGAACAAGCCAAGTCCCAGTTTATCCAAAAACAAGCGCGCCTGTTCGAGATCGGACCCGCCACCCACGGAAAGCGTGAATGCCTTAAGCCGTCCGAGATTCATCCCGAGATCTTTCATCATATGATACGTCGTCAGAAAGACAGCGCCGCTGTCGATGCCGCCGGAGAAACAAACACCGATCGGCTCATGTGACGGAATGCGAGTGAGACGCGCACAGATCTCGCGAGCGAGCGCACCCGCGTATGCGGCGCCGATTTCGCCGAGATCGGTGCAAAGAATCCCGCGCGGCGGCGAGAAGTACCGCGTATAAACGGGATCCGGGTCGGGACAGCCGACCAACTGAATCTCCACAACATAATGCGCGGGCGTCATCCGAGTATAGCTGGGATGAAACTGGCCCTCCAGCCCTTCGCTCTTCAGCCATTCATAGATGGCGTCGATACGATGCGCGACGACCAGGGCGGGTCCTTCCGATCGCTTGGCGAGAAAGTAGCGCATCGGGCGATCGAGTGATCGCGCCATGCGGATTGTCTTTCCGTCTCGCGCTAATATTGCGAACGAACCCGCGATGGCCCGGACGCGCTCCGGGATTCCGCTTAGGACCCGCTCCTTCGCATCCTGAAGCGTCATGTTATCCAATAAGTTTGATGACGGGTCCGTGAGATCGACAACCCGCTCGATAGTTTGGTTCATAGAGAGTTACTGATTTAACGCTGACGGTGAGGCTGGTTGGAGAGTCATCGGACCAACCCAGCGCGTGTTATACTTGGTCTGCAGCGCGCTGCCGGCAGCGGCGGGCCTGGATTGCTTTCCGTACTGCTGGCCGTCCATGCCGATAAATGGCAGCGGTTCGACCGTTAAACCAGCCTGTACGTGGTAGTCGGCGTCCTTGTCCCAGCCCGAAGAATAGAACAAGAAATCGCGCACGGAGCCAGCCGGCTTGCCGCCGACCCTCGCTTCCTCAAAGTGGAGCGTCAGTTCATCTCCGCAATTCATAACCACCAAAACATTATCACGGCTGGCAAGCAGCTCGCCAACCTCCCCGTAGCGGGTGCACCACCCGGCCGGAGTGGCGAGCCACGGCGCGCGAGGCTGGATCCGCTCATGGTTTGGAGTGAGCGGATGGAACGACGGGTAATCTTCGTACTCGCTGGAGCCGTGCCAGTGCAGATTCGCCGCTGAAGCAAGAAATCGGGAAGTGTGCATCGCTGAGTCTGGCGAACGTTCAAAGAGCGCCGCGCGATCCCAATGGATCTCGAAAGCGGTGCTCAAGCGAAGGCGTCTGGCGTTCTCCGGAAGCTTGTTCGCCAAGTCCACAAGAATCGTCTTCGTCTTGCCTGAGGGCGCTCCAACGACCACATCGAGCGGCTTCCACCCGGCCCCAGCCGTCTCGACTTCCAGCTTAGGGAATGGGAACGGAAGTTTGGGATCGTGCGACGCAGCTACATTCGCCATTCCACCGCCAAAGCGAAGCCACCCCGTAAGCGCCAAAACGAGCGGCCGATCGCTCGGGAGCGGTCCGAAATCGAGGGTGACACTAAACGGCTCAGCCAGCCCGCGCAGCTCAGGAGAGCGGAGCGCAATGGGCGAAACAAGACTTCCGTCATTTTCAGCTAGCGAAGCCGACACATCGAGGCCGTCACTCCGAATCGCCTGCTGAAGCGGCCGCCGATTGGAAAGAAGCACGAGCTGCGGCGGCGAAAACGGCTTTCCGGGAAGGAGCTTGCTCGTGGAATGAACTTCCGTTCCTTCGGGGTGATCCACAACGATCAGCTCGGCTGTGTCGATATATATCACCTCACGCAGCTCGTCCGTTACATCCAGTGTGTAGCTTCCGTCTCGCGGTTTTACTGAAGCATCCCCGCCTAAATCTACGATCTCTTCGGAGTCCGCCTCGACAAACCGATCCTCGGAAACGCGCAGACCCGCCGGCGCGGAGCCAAGAATATCCGTAACAAAACGGGTGCGCTCCCCATCCCAGACATACAGGTACGGGCAGGACCCCGTCGGAAGCTCCAATTCACGAATCTCGATTGGCGCCTTGGGATCTACTTTGATAGATCGCAGACTCATCACCAGATCAGACCAATGCACGGCGAGTGAATCGATCTGAGCATGCCTGCCAGTGCCAATCGCGATCGGAACCGCGTTTACCGTTCTGCTGGCCTGCCAATCGTTGCCAATGAGTTCGATCCGTGCGCCGATGCCGCTGGCGTTCGATCGCGTGCCGATCAAGCGAACCGGCAATGAAAGATTCGCGTTACCCCCTTCGTTTCGCAGCCATTGCAACCCGTGCTCCGCCGTCGTCACCAGCAGATCCGGCGCTCCTTTTGCATCGAGATCCACCGCGGCAATTGTCTCCACAACTCCGCTCACAAGCTTGTCCAGCCCGACCTCCGAGGTCGTCTCACGAAAGCCTGCTGTTCCGAGATTGCGCCATACACGAACGCCCGCGCCCGACGCCACGATGTCGAGCCATCCATCGTTGTCATAATCGACAAGCAGCAATTTTTTAACTACGAATGAGCCGGTCGGAATGCGCACGCGTTCGCTCGAACCGTTGAAAGCAATTTCGATCGCGCCAGGGCGGGCCGTCACCAAGTCGCTGCGCAGATCGTTATTTAAATCGCCGACTGCAATGACGCTGCCCTCCGGCCAGGCGGTGGCAGGCTTTGCTGGATTCGACAATGGCGCGCTCACGTCGCTCGCAGGTGTCAACCTCTCGTCGATCGCATCCGCCAGCCTGAGCGGGCCGCCGTGCTGGTTTAACCAGAGGATCGGCGAACCTTTTTCCAGCGTTGCAAAGAGGTCCGGCAAATCGTCTCCATTCCAATCGTCGATCGCAAGCTGGTGCGCCCTCGCGCCTTCCGCCTTCAATCCCAGCACTTCCGTTACATCGCTGAATACGGCATTCCCCTGGTTTCGGAACGCCCGTATCCCATGTTCCGATGCGGCAACGAGTCCCAATTTGCCCGTGAAATCCAAATCGGCGAGCACGCCGGACTCCGCGACAAGATTCGCCAGTCCGGATTGGGCCGACACATCTTTCAATCCGCCCAATTTATCGGAGAGGAAACAGTTGGCCCCTTTATCCGAAAGCAGAATGAAATCATCGCTTCCGTCATTGTTCAAATCGCCCACAAGACACTCGGTGTAATGCGCTCCAGGCGTCGGGGGAAGAGTCTGGCCTGCTGCATGAAAACGGCCTCCCTCTTTTAACAAAAGCGAAAAGCCACCAGCGCCATTTACTAGAAGGCCAACCGTTCCATCGTGATGAAGATCGATGATCCCCACGGGTCCATGAATGCCAGCGCTGAGATCACCGAAGGCGCTTGATGTCGAATCGACGAAATGCACAGCGACTCCCGCCGCGGCTGGCTGTTCCAGACGGGCAATGCGTCTTACACAAGCGGTGTATTTGCACTTCTCAAAGTATGTAGGGTCGCGGGACAACCCCGGTCGTTTGGCGAGGATTTGCTGATGAATGGCAAGCTCATCCTGCGCCGCCTCGGTCTGCGAGAGATGCACGAGCGCCTGGCTCAGAGCGTAGTGGGCCGCCGCATGCTCCGGCTCGAGCGAGATCGCCTTGCGAAATGCGCCGGCAGCTTCCTCCCACTGTTCGAGCGCCTGATGCGCCCGCCCAAGTTGAAACCAGACAGCGGAGATCCTCGGGTCGATGAATTGCGCCTGCTGCAGTGTCTTGAGAGATTCGGCTCCTTTTCCTAATCGCAGATTTGCGCACCCGATCACATAAAGCGCCGCGGCGGAATTGGGCGAAATCTTGAGAGCTTCGACGGCTTGCCCGATCGCCTCTTCGCTCCGGCTCGCAAGCAAAAACGCATTGGCAAGGTCGAGATGCGTGTCGGTTGAATTCGGATCGATCTTGACGGCCGCTGAAAACGCTGCGATGGCGGCGGCGGCATCGGCATTCTCGAACGCGGAGCAGCCCGCCAGCACGGCCGACTGGAAGCCGGCACTCGCCGCGTCCCGCGATTTCCGCCAGAAGCCCAGCCCCGCAGCGATGAGCGTCGCAATCAAGATCAGTATGATCGGCAAGCCGAAGCGGGGCATCTTCACTGCGCGTGTCATGCTACAAGTGAAGAAGAGGCTGCCCGTGATCGCAAAGAAAATCGGCCAGACTTGCAAATGGTCTGGCTGAATGCTGTCCTTGAGCTCCACCATGCGTCGAATTCTGCTATTGCTCGCTGCGGTTTGCTCGGCGACTGGAATTCAAGCGGCGGAGCCGGAATTGCTTCACTTTCAGGCCCGAAACCGCTCATCCGTTGACGGTTCGCCGGCGAAAGAGACGCCGCTTCTTTGGAATCCTCGCCAAACCGCGCTGGTAATCTGCGACATTTGGGATGCCCACACGTGCCCCAATGCAGCCGCGCGAGCAGCGGAGATGGCGCCGAGGATCGATGCATTTGCACGTGAAGCGCGCCGCCAGGGTGTCCTCATCATCCATTGCCCGAGCGACACGATGGCTTTCTATAAAGATTACCCCGGCCGGAGGCTTGCGATCTCCGCTCCTGTCGCCACTCCCCCCGTGCCATTGCAGCGCTGGCGCCCAATCGATCCTGCATCGGAAGCGCCGTTGCCGATCGACGATTCGGATGGCGGATGCGATTGCGCCACTCCCTGGAAGAAGGGTGACCGTTACCCATGGACTCGCGAAAATGTCATCGTCTGCGGCGTGCATCTCAATATGTGCGTCCTGCGCCGCCCGTTCGCCATCGGGCAGATGGTGAGCGAAGGGAAGCATGTCGTGCTTCTGCGGGATCTAACCGATTCACTCTACAATCCGGCGATGCCGCCATACGTCAGCCATTTCGATGGAACCCGGCTCATGATTTCCCATGTCGAGACGTATTGGTGCCCCACAATCACGAGCGACGCGCTTCTGGGAGGCGAACCGTTCCGGTTCAAAGGCGATACCGAGGCGGGAAAGTAACCCCGGTGCGGGATCATCCTCGCGCGGCAAGGCCGGCGGCCTCGTCGAGCTTGGCCTTCACCGCCGTTTCGATGTCGGCGTAGAGCGCGTCGTCTTTCTTAAGAATGTCCTTCGCGGCATCGCGGCCTTGCGCAAGTTGCGATCCCTTGTAGCTGAGCCACGATCCTCGCTTCTCGACGATGCCCTGCTCCAGCGCCAGATCGAGGAGGGCGCCAGTGGACGAAATCCCTTCATTGTACATGATGTCGAATTCCGCTTCGGTAAATGGCGGCGCCACCTTGTTCTTCACCACCTTCAGCTTGGTCCGGTTGCCGATAACGGTCCCATCGGCCTGCTTAATGGCGCCGATGCGGCGAATATCGGTGCGTACGCTTGCGTAAAACTTTAGCGCCTTGCCCCCCGGTGTCGTTTCGGGACTGCCAAACATCACCCCGATCTTTTCACGGATCTGGTTCGTGAAGATGCAAATCGTGCGCGCTTTCGAGATGAGCGAGGTGAGTTTTCGTAATGCGGCGCTCATCAGACGCGCCTGCGCGCCCACCGTCGTGTCTCCGATTTCACCTTCCAATTCGGCCTTCGTTACCAGAGCGGCTACCGAATCGATCACGATGACGTCCAGCGCATTGGACCGGACCAGCGTCTCACAAATTCGGAGGGCCTCCTCGCCGGAACTCGGCTGTGAAACGAGGAGATCTTCGATTTTCACCCCGAGCCGTTTTGCGTATGCAGGATCGAGGGCGTGCTCCACATCGATGAAGGCCGCAAGCCCTCCGAGTTTCTGCGCCTGCGCGATCACCGTGAGGGTGAGAGTTGTCTTTCCGGAACTTTCGGGGCCAAACACCTCCACAATCCGCCCGCGCGGGAATCCACCGATCCCCAGAGCGCGATCGATCAGGATATTGCCCGTCGGAATCACCTCGACGTCCATCTTCTGGGCGTCGCCGAGCCGCATGATGGCGCCATCTCCAAAATCTTTGGCGATCTGTTGTATCGCGAGGTCGAGGTTCTTGTTGCGTGCGGCGATGACTTTGCTTTCATCGGGGGAAGTTTCGGTTTTTTGGGCCATATAGGAAAGAGGGAATGAAAGAACGGAGTTTGACGCCAAAGGGCAATGAAAACCGTCCCGCGGAGAGCGATTCTTCTTTGCGATGCGGAAGAGCGCTACAGCGCTTTGACATGACCCCGGCCGTGGCGAACCATTGCGCGTGAACGATTCCTTGTCCCAGCCTCGTTCACCGCATCCCCTTAAAACGGAAGGGGAACGCGAATGGAGTGTCAAAATCGCCGGACGCGCTGGTCGGCGCGCACTCCCCGGCCCGGTCGAGGCGCTTCGCCGCTCTGCCATCCCTTGACCGCGAAGTGGATCGCCTCAATCCCTACCCGCGCCCGCGAGGATTCGTTTTTAAGGCGAAGACATGGGAAGAATGGCGCCAATGGCGGTCTGCCCAGAAAAATCCCCGCTTGTGGTAGAAGCCTCCGTCCGTCCGGCGCGCTCGGGCGCGCTCGGGCAGGGAGGGTTTTTCTTCTTTTGCGCCGCCAGATTTGTTCTATAGCGAAGGCGCGGCTTTCCGATGGTTGCATTCGTGCGCGCCGCGACGCTTATTCGGTTCACTCTCTTTCAATGAATTCCAATCCAGATTCGGAAATGCCGCCACCTTTGCCGGAGGAACAGCCGCCCGGCTTGCACGAGGAGACTGGGGAGCACTCCCAAGGAGCGCTGCCGTTTCCAAATCCTGCTCCCGACAACGAGCACTCCTCGCTGGCGGATGACGATCCGATCGACGCTTTAGCCGCGCGCTCCTTGAAGCGGCATCTCACTCCCGAGGAAGAGCAAACGGCTACGGATCTGCTGCGCTCCATGCTGGAAAAGGATCGCGGAGGTGTCGAGCAAGCTGTCGAGAAATTGCCCAAGCTCCCTTGGGGGATAGCCGTCACCGCGGTCTCTGAAGCTTGGCCGCAAATGAAAACGACTCTGCGAGCCCGGCTGATAGGAGGCCTAGCAAAGCATAATACCGAAGCCGCTCGCCGCGTGCGGCTCAGCTTGGCGCGAGGATTGTTCAAACTGGATTTACCCGCCGCCATGAAGCTGGCAACGGGGGTGGCAAAGGAGATGAGAGACAAAGAGACCGGCTCAGTCGGCATGAGGGATGCGCAGATTTTTACAAACGTGTTCATCGGCCGCGCCAAACCGTGGGTGGCGCAGACAAAGCTCGACGATCTAAGGCCGGCAGATGCCGACGCCCTCGTGCATTGCGCGCTCATGGCCGCCTTTTCCCTCCCTCACGCTCCGGCCGCCCAACTCGGTGTGCTCAAGTGGGCGATGGAATCAGGCAGGGCGGACAAACTTCAGGCGGCGCCAATCGCGGCCGCCGCCAAAGCGATCTCCCGCTGGAACACAAAGTGGCAGAATGCATTGCGCAAGGAGGTGACGAGTCTGCCGCCAGAAATCGAAGCTGTGCTCAAGCCTCCCACCGAAGAGGGCGGATCGAGCCCAGTTACGAGAAATCAAGATCGTCCGGCCGGCCTCAGGGAACAGCACGACCGTCGCGGCGAAGAGATCGAGCCCCATCCCGAGGAATCTCCCGACGAGCAGAGCAGTGAAGGGTCTGCCGAACCGTCGCCATCACCGCAGCCCCGTCGTGAGCCTGACCGCCAGCGGCCTGTGTACGAATCGAAGACCGTTCCTTCCCAGCCACGGCGCCAGCCTTCGACGGGAGGATTCAATCTCGGCGAAGCGCTTAAGCAGATCGACGCGCATGTCTCGTCCTTGCGAGCGGAATTACAAACGGCGCAAGGAAAGCTTCGCCAGCGTGACGACGATCAGCGTCCGCCCCGCCGGGGATCGGCTCCGCGCGGAGCGACAATGCCGGTGGCGCCAGGAGAGCCATCCATGGAAGAATTGGCTCGGCTGAATCGCCAGCTCGATGTAAGAAACCATGAACTCGAAGAGCGCATCGCGGAACTCACGTCCGATAGCGAAGATCGTGCGGCAACGCTCACCGCTCCGGGGGCAGGCACCCCGGACAATCAACTCAAAACCCTTCTCACACTGAAGTTGCAGGAAGATTTCGAGGATTTCTCCGCTCTGGAGAAAGAAGCTCCCGATGCAGTGGTGCAGCAACATTACCGCACGCTGCTGCGGCATGTTTTCGAGACGCTGCGAAAAGAGGGTGTGAGATTAGTAGAACCGACCGAGTAAAACCCGGCCTCAGAAGCGCGGATGGGGATTGAACCGGCTCCGGCGCTAATGCGGTGGCCGTTACGGGTTCTTCTTTACGTCGTCGGCTTTTTTCTCGAGTACTTTCGCCTTCTCCTCCCCTGCGGCCTTTGTGTCCGCCGCCTCGGCTTTCGCCTTGGCGCGGGTTGCATCGGCCTCCTTGTCGATGGCTTCCGCGTTTTGCTTGGCAGCCTCCTTGTGATCCTCCTCCGCCTTATCGCAGCCGGCGAAGGTGAAGAGGGCAAGAATCGCGATGGAAGGAATGAGCTTTTTCATGGTTTGTGTGGTACGCATACTCGATAATATCGTCTCCGGCCAGGCTACAGGCCGTTGAACAGGTGAAAAAGAGTCCGTTACGGTCTTCCGCCCGCATTTAGAAGCCGCTCAAGCAATCCGTTGAGCCGGGAAAGCATCACTCGGGGATCCTCCAACAAGCCCGCGGCCACGAGCGCATTGTCGAATACTTGCTCTGCCACCTGCCCCGCGAGCGCCGCATCCGATTTTCGAATATTCTCCAGCCGGGCCATGATCGGATTATCGGGATTGATCTCGAGGTCGGGCTTCGAATCGAGCGATTCATCGGCTCCTCCGCGCCGCTCGCTCACCATTTTCAACACCCGCCGCATCGAGGTTGTCAGATGGGAGTCTTTGTCCACAACCACGGCGGGACTTCCCACGAGGCGCTTCGAGACGCGCACTTCTCCAACGCGATCGCCCAGAGTTTCTTTGATGAAGTTTGCAAGCATGCGCGCGCTATCCGCGCTCAACGCGTCCTCTTTGGCTTCCGGACGATCGAGTGCGATGTCGGCTTTCTCCGCGGCGATCAGCCGCTTTCCGTCGAAGAACGAAAGATGGTCCATCACGAATTCGTCGCGGGCGTCTGTCAGGAAAAGCACTTCCCACCCTTTCTCGCGGAAAACTTCAAAGTACGGGCTTGCTTCTGCCGATTCGCGATTCGGTGCGAGCAGGAAATAGATCTCCTTTTGCTGTTCCGGCATCCGGCTTGTGTAGTCGGCGAGCGACGTCACCTTTCCGGATTCTGTGTGGGACGATTCGAATCTCAGCAGTTTTCCCAGCGCTTCGCGGTGGGCAAAGTCCGCTGCAATTCCCTCCTTGAGACAGTGCCCATGTTCACGGGTAAAGATCGCAAATTTCTCGGGGTCCGCAGCCGCTTCGTCTTCGAGCCACCGGAGCACCCGTTTTGTAAGCACCTCCTTGAGCTTTCGCAGGAGGGCGCTGTCCTGCATCGATTCGCGCGAGATATTAAGCGGAAGATCCTCGCTGTCGACCACGCCTCGAAGAAAACGCAACCATTCGGGGAACAACCCCTTGGCTTTTGCTTGAATGAGCACCTTGCGGCAGTACAGATGCACTTCCGTCTCGCTGCGACTGAGCGAGAACTGCTCCTGACCGCTCTTTGGAACGAAAAGCAGGGCGCGGATCGATAGGGGCGCATCCGCGCTGAAGTGCAAACGGTAGAGCGGCGGCTCGCTTTCATGGGCGATGAACTTGAAGAACCCTTCGTAGTCCTCCTCGGAAACATCGCTTTTGGTCTTTGTCCAAAGCGCTTGAACGGTGTTCACGGGCGCCCCGTTCAGTTCGATCGGAAATTGTACGAAGTTCGAGTAGTGCTTGATGATTTGCTCGACACGGGTCGTATTCGCGAACTCCGAATCTTTCAGGTGCAGGACGATCCGCGTCCCCCGGTCCAGATCGGGCGCGGGATCGATTTCGTACCCGTTCGCTCCATCGCTCGTCCAAATCCACCCCTGCTCCCCGGGCAGATACGACCTCGTATAGACGGTCACTTTATCCGCGACCATGAACGCAGAATAAAAGCCGACCCCAAATTGACCAATCAAATTCGCGTCGGCCTGGCTCGCCTTGATCCGCTCGAGAAACTCCCGCGACCCCGAATGCGCGATCGTGCCGATATTTTCGACAAGCTCGGAGTGGGTCATGCCGATCCCGGCATCGATAAACGTAATCGTCTTCGCCTGGTCATCCGTCGAGACGCCGATCGTCAAGAGCCTCTCCGATTGAAAGACTTCAGCGCCCGATGTCTGTAAGAATTTCAGCTTCTCGGATGCGTCTGCGGCGTTTGAAATGAGCTCACGGGCGAAGATCTCTTTATCCGTGTAGAGCGAATGGGTTACGATCTCGAGCAACTGCCCGATCTCGGCTTGAAATGCATGTTTTTCCGTGGTGGCCATTGGTAAAATAGGGGAACAACGTTGTCGAAGATCACCCCCGCCGCAATGCCTTTACGCCAACTGTCTTCGCTGCTGTCTGGCAACGTCGTGCATGCTCGGAAATTTCCCGTTCCGGCAATTTCCATTTCATCCTGCTGGTTGCAACGGATTCTCCGCCTTGAATGAATTCCTTTTCAAAGTCGATCTGTTGCGCTTTCGACCGATGAGCGCCAAGTTGGAAAAGCCCTCTTTATTTTATGCCTGAAACCAATATCTGGACTGGAACATCTTCGCCCTGGGAAAATTTCTGGGTGTACGTAATCGCCCTGCTGCTGACAATCGCCGGCGCAGCGGGTTACTTGGGCATCGGCATTCCTGCCGTATATCACGGACCGCGTGCGCTGTTTCTCATCCCCATCGGAGTCGCGCTTCTTCTCTGGATCATGGCCACGCTGCGGCGGCGATCCCGCGTCTATCAACTCACGACCGAACGTATCATCGTGAAAATTGGCGTATTTGGGAGGCGGACTGAGGCGGTGGAACTGTACCGGGTCCGCGACATCGAAGTTTTGGAGCCCTTCATCTCGCGGCTTGTCGGCTTGCAGACGATCCGCCTCGTGAACACCGACAATTTGAACCCCACGCTCATACTGGCCGATGTTCCGGCCCGGCTGAAGTTGGGCGATACGCTCCGCCAGCAGGTCGAAGCGTGCCGTGTTGCAAAGCGCGTGCGCGATGTCGATATCGACGTAAGCCCGCATGTCTAAAATCCCGGAATCTGCCGCGATCTGAGCTTTCATCGGCCATTTTAAAAACTTCTCCCCACCACGACCCATTCGAAACCATGTTTAAAAACGAGGAAAACGGCAGTGGCATCGCCACTCGCGACCAGGTCAAGTCGGAGGACACCTGGGATCTTACGGTGCTTTTTGCAACTCCGGAGAAATGGAGTGACTCGTTCCGGCGGCTTCAAGAGGACTACAAGGGCCTGGCCCGGTTTGAAGGAACATTGGGAAATTCGGCGCATTCGCTTGCGGAATGCATGGAGTTCGAAAACGCGCTCGGCCTTCAGATCGAGCGCCTGGGTCACTACGCATCTCTTCGCTCGTCGGAAGACAGTTCGGATGCCGCGAATCTTGCGCGTGAAGGGCAGTTCGAGAATCTTATGACGCGCATTGGCGAGGCGTCCTCGTTTATCGCTCCCGAGATTCAGAGCATTTCCGATATCGACTTTGAATCGTTCCTGGCTGATCCAGCGCTCGCCGGTTGGGGAATTCCACTGCGCAAACTGCGCCGGCTGAAGAAGCACACACTCAGCTCGGGGGAGGAGCGCCTGTTGGCGCTTGGATCAAGCGCGCTCCATGGCCACGGTGAGACTTTCTCCCAGTTAACCAACGTTGACATGCAGTTTGGCGCGCTCGTGGACGAAAGGGGAATCGACCGACCGCTGTCGCAGAGTTCGTACTCCTCGTTTCTGGTGAAACGCGATCCGAAGATTCGGAAACAGGTCTTCCATCAATTTTACGGCGAATTTCAAGCGCACCAGTACACGCTTGCATCAAGTCTCTCGAATTCCGTGAAAGCAGGCGTTTTTGAAGCGAAGGCGCGCAACTATCCTAGCGCGCGCGAAGCGGCGCTCTTCGAGGATGACGTGCCCGTCTCGGTCTACGATAACCTCATCGCCACGGTGCGAAATAATCTCGCGCCGCTTTTCAGATACTATGCGCTGCGGAAAAAAGTCCTCAAGCTTGAGGAACTCCATCAATACGACACCTATGTTCCGATGGTCCCAAATCTGGAAACGCATGTGAGTTTCGACGAAGCGATCGACCGCGTGCTGGCCTCGCTTGAGCCGCTCGGCGCCGAATACTGCGAAGTGCTGGGGCGCGGCTTGCGCGAACAGCGTTGGTGCGATCGATACGAAAACAAAGGGAAACGCTCCGGCGCATTTTCATCCAGTTCATATCGCAATCCGCCGTTTATGTTAATGAACTACAAAGACGACGTATTTGCGGATGTTTATACGTTAGCGCATGAAGCGGGTCATTCGATGCACACCTGGTACTCACAAGCTTCGCAGCCGTACCAGACCTATAACTACCCAATCTTTTTGGCGGAAGTAGCCAGCACTTTTAACGAAGAACTTCTCACGCATCATCTCCTCGAGACAACGACCGATCGCGCGATGCGCGCCTACATCGTCAATCGGCAGATAGATGACATCCGGGGCACCGTTTACCGGCAGACGATGTTTGCCGAGTTTGAGAAGCTCATACACGCGGTCGAGGAAGCGGGCGAGCCGCTCACGCTCGACACCTTCCGACAGATCTACCGAGGCTTGCTCGACGCCTACTTTGGACCCGATTTTACCATAGACAAGGAATTGGAGCTGGAGTGTTTAAGAATACCCCACTTTTATCATGCCTTCTATGTATACAAATATTCCACGGGCCTCAGCGCCGCGGTGGCGCTTTCCGACCAAGTCCTCGCGGGCGGCGACGTAAGTCGCTACCTCGATTTCCTCCGTGGGGGTGGATCGGAATTTCCAATTCCGACTCTGCAAAAGGCCGGCGTCGATATGTCCGCGCCAGCGCCCATCGAGCGCAGTTTGCAGCTCTTCGCGCGGCGGGTCGATGAGTTGGAGAGTCTGCTTCAGTGACGGCGCTCCGGATTCCTCACCTCAATGCTTTGACCATAGTTGACACTCATAAACGGACGCTCCTTGCCGCGCAAGGATACGCCGAGTTGCGGATGTTCGACGATTCCCTCGCCGAAATGTCCACGCTGCCCGAAGCCGCGTGGGAGCACCCGTGGGCTGCGGAGATGCGCATCTTGGTGCTGACACAGGCGCGCCGCTTGGATGAGGCGCTGGAGTGCAGCCGCGCGCTCTGCACGCTCCGCCCTGATGAAGTCGGCGGATTTATTCATGCCGCATTTTGTCTGCATGAGCTTGGACGGTCGCTCGAAGCCCGCGACACGCTTTTGAGCGGACCCACCTCGTTGAAAGCAGAACCGACTTTTTACTACAATCTCGCCTGCTATGAATGCGCTTTGGGCAATCTCAATGAGGCCCGCTCCCGCTTGGATCGAAGCATTTCCATGAATCGAAAGTTTCGGGAATTCTCCCTCACCGATCCGGATCTGGCTCCGTTGCGCTCCTAGCTAACCCACTCGGCGGATGGACACCGGCGCAATCGCGGACCTCTTCGCTGAGAATTTTGCTATCCATGGTGAGCTGGGCGCGTCCGTTTCGATTTGGCGCGGTGGGAGGGAAATCCTGAATCTGGCAGCCGGGTGGCAGGAAAGGGAACGCTTACGTGCATGGACCGCTTCCACACCGGTGCTCTTCTGGTCCGCGACCAAGGGACTTGCCGCTGGCTGCCTTTTGCACGCGTGTCAGGAAAATCGCATCGGGATCGATCGCAAAGTATTCGACTTTTGGCCGGCTTTTGCCGCGTCGGAAAAACAGGAAGTCACCATTCAGCAACTGCTCTCACATCAGGCGGGCCTGCCTTGTGTCTCGTCGCAAGTGTCAGTAAGCGATCACGATAGCGTCGCAGCAGCGCTTGCCGGCGAGAAGCCGCATTGGCTCCCAGGAAGCAGTCATGGATATCATCCGCGCACGTTTGGGTATCTTTTGGATGAACTCGTGCGCCGCATCACGGGCGGCGAAACGATCCAGGCGTACTGGAGCCGGGTATTTTCCAAACCGCTTGGGCTGGATATCTGGATCGGAATGCCAGCCGCTCTTGCCGGCGCGCCAGCGACGATTTACGCGCCGCGGACCGCGCCCGCAAAAGGCGATCCGTTCTACACTGCATTTTTGACGCGTGGATCGCTTACAGCAAATGCATTCGCTTCTCCGTCCGGGTTGCACAGCCCCGCCGCGATGAACAGCCTCCAAGCCCGAATGGGTTCCTATCCAGCATTTGGCGGAATCGGATCGGCTGCGTCGCTGGCAAAATACTATGCGCTCCTCGCCTCGGGAGGCTCGCTGGATGGCGTGCGCTATTTCACGCCGGAAACGATGCATTCAATGACGAGGACCCTCACACAAGGGTTCGATCTGGTCTTGAGAACAACCACCGCCTTTTCCGCGGGCTTCATGAAAGATCCGTTGGACCCATCGGGGTTCAAAGAGCGATCTCTATTCGGACCCTCTCTGAGCGCATTCGGTCAGCCGGGGGCGGGAGGCAGCCACGCATTTGCCGATCCGGAAAATGAGATTGCGTTCGCCTATCTTATGAACCAAATGGAGCCAGGAATTCTTCCAAATCAGAAGGCGTTGAAAATGGTTGCGACGATATACAAATCTGCCGACTAATTCCCGCCGAGAGATAAGTTCGAGGAAAGATTCACGCCGCCGGGAGGCGCATTGTGAACGGCCGATGGAGCGCCCTTCGGTCGCGGCATCCAGCCGAGATCGTAGCAAACGTCCGCGAACGGCACGTTGGAAGCGGGCGAGAATACCCAATCGCCGGACCGCACCCACCCGATCGCCTTTTCACGGTCTCCATGAACAAAGTCCCAAGCGGCGTGCGCGTAGTAATAACCCCCTGTGTTGCTCGGAAATTTGATCTTATCCAGCGCGTCGCGGGCCGCCTCGTCGTTGCCTTCAAGCAGCCACGTGACAAATACACGGTACTGAAGCAACTCATTCCGCGGCGTCTCGTCCAGCAGAGCAGAGAAGATCGCACGCGCCGCCGCATAATCTTTCTGCATGAACAAGACTTCCCCTAAGTTGAAGCGCGCCGGGAAGAAGGTGGGATCTTTCTCCAGTGCCTTATCGCAAAGTCTCTTTCCCTCCTCAAACCGATGCTGTTCGATGGCGATGGCGCCTCTGCTATTGAGGGATACCGGGCTGTCCGGGACAATTTTGTCCGCTTTGTCCAGAGTCGCTAAAACGGATGCGAAATCGCGCGCGGTAAAATCGCGGACTGCCTTGGCGATAAGCTGCTGAAATTCCTGAGGATAGTTTTGAGATGCGCCTTCCGCCGCCATCAGTCGCACCTCGGAGCCGCCTAGAATGAGGGACGTGGCCAAGAGCGGGAGAAACCGATTGGCGAAGCTCAATTTTCCGGTAAAAGCGCACATTCAACGAAGCGATACATCCGAAATGACGGCGGCGCAACAAAGTGCGCGATGGAAAAGTTGCGCCTTGTCCGCGCACATTCGGCTGATAGCGTGAGCGGTCGAGACCTTTGAATATGCTCCCCCGCGCAGATCGCTTCCCGCATCCGCATGAGCGCCTGCCCGGTGTGCAATCCGCGCCTGCGAAGGAGTTCACGCTCGCTTAAACATGGCCGACGCTGGATATCTCGCCTTGGTTTTGCACGCGCATTTGCCCTATGTGCGACACCCGGAATACGATGAGTTCCTCGAAGAGGATTGGCTCTTCGAAGCGATCGCCGAGACCTATCTCCCGTTGCTCGAGGTCCTGCACGCCATGGCCGACGACGGAGTGTCCTTTCAAATCACGATGTCGCTGACACCGCCATTGTGCCACATGCTCCGCGATCCGTTGCTTCGTGAGAGAGCCTCGCGATACTTGGAACGTTCGGTGGATCTCGCAATTCGCGAAACCGAGCGGACACGCGGGCAGGGTCAACTTGAAGAGATCGCGCGATTTTATCGCGACCGCGTCGAACATTTGCGCTGGTCGTGGGAGGAACGCTGGAAACGAGATCTCGTAAGCGCCTTTGCGCAACTAATGGATCGCGGCGTGCTGGAAATCATCGCCTGTGCGGCAACACACGGCTTTCTGCCGCTTATGGAAAACTTCCCGGAAGCGGTTCGCGCTCAGATTTTGATTGGCAGGGACGACTTTCGCGAAATTTTCGGACGGGATCCGGTGGGCATCTGGCTTCCAGAGTGCGCCTACGTGCCTGGCTTGGATAAAGTGCTCCAGGAGGCAAACCTGCGATGGTTTATCATCGACGCCCACGGCCTGATGTTTGGAAATCCACGGCCACGATATGCAATTTATACCCCGTGCTTTACTCCCGGCGGCCCGGCGGCGTTCGGCCGGGACCGCGATTCAAGCCAGCAAGTGTGGAGCGCCGAGCGTGGATATCCCGGCGATCCCGCGTACCGCGACTTCTATCGCGACATCGGCTTCGACCTCTCTATGGAGTACCTCGCTCCAGCCTTGGGCGAGAACCGCATCCGGAAATTCACCGGATTTAAGTATCATCGAATCACCGGCGCCGGCGCCGCCAAAGATCTGTACAGGAGGGACTGGGCCATGGGAGCCGCGGATCATCACGCCGGTCACTTTATGAACGCCCGAGCGGAGCAGATCCGGCAATTGCGCGGCAACATGAATACAGATCCCATCGTAGTAAGCCCTTTCGATGCCGAGTTGTTTGGGCATTGGTGGTTTGAAGGGCCGGAATTCTTGAAATTCTTTATCAGAAAGGCGGCGTACGACCAGCATGAGTTCAAGCTGACCAGCCCGACGAAATACCTCGCGGAAAATGACACCCAACAGATGGTGGCTCCATCCGCATCGAGCTGGGGTCACAAGGGATACTGGGAGGTCTGGCTCGATAATAGCAACTCGTGGATCTATCCACACCTCCACGCCGCCGCGCGGCGTATGACCGAGATGGCGCGCCAATTTGATGGCGTCATCCCCGCGGGTGGCGCGACCGACAACCGCGATCTTGCGCAACTCGACCGGGGCCTGAAGCAAATGGCGCGCGAACTCCTGCTCGCGCAATCCAGCGACTGGGCATTTCTCATGAAAACGGGCACCGCTCTGAACTACGCGACGAAGCGGACTAAGGACCATATTTTGCGGTTCACGCGCCTCTATGACCAAGTCCGCGCCCGCAAGCTCGATGCCAGCTTCCTGGAAAATTGCGAGTGGCGTGACAATATTTTTCCAAATGTTAATTGGCGCTATTATGTTTAAATTAAGCTCTCATTTCGTCGTGGCGCTCGCCTGCGCGGCGCCGTTCGCGTTCTCCCAGGATGAACTTCCGCCTGTTAAAGCGGGCCATATCCAAATCGCCTTCCTCCCGCCGCCAATGGATGGAACGCTGAGCCTCGGCATGTATAACAAGACCGGGAAACTAGTGCGAACGCTGCACGCGGAAGCTTCGGTGGACAAGGATTTCATCGTGGCCTTGAATGGCCTTGTAACGCATTGGGATGGAAGAGACGACGCCGGACATTTGGCGCCACCGGCGAAATACTTTGCGCGAGGCTATTGCGTGGGGCCGCTCGACGTCGAAGGCGTTGCATATTGGGGCAATGATTGGCTCTTGAACGACGAACCGGTGAGGGTGCGGGAGATTGTGGGAATTCGTATGACGGCATCCGACGGACTGTTGGTTTTTGCCAAACGGGTGGATGGAACCGCCGTCGCCATGCTGCTCGCCGAGGATGGGCAAATCAGCCCGGCTCCTGATTCTGTTGCAAACAAGAGCGGCGAAAACATTACGCAATTCAAACCTAGGGGCGCCCGCGGGCCTTTTGCGATTCGAGATGGAAAACTCATCCCGGGCGACGTTGAAAGTCCGGCGGCGCTGGAGGATCCCATCGCAACTTCGGAAGGCGCCAATGGCACGCTTTGGGTCATCGATCGAACGTCCGAGGGAGCGGCGGTGAAACAGTTCTCAGCGGCAGGCGACTTCCTGCGCAGACTCACCATTCCGCAAGGGGATCCGGAGCCTGCCGGAATCGCCGCATCCACCAAAAAGGAGTTCGTGGCTCTCTTGGAGAGGAATGACAAAGTGCAGCGAGTGCGAGCTTTGGAGCTTGATGAGACCACCGCAGCGCCGGAGGAGGGCGGGGCGCTTTCCAATTGGAAGACCGCCTACTCCAAGTCGATCCTCGCCAGCGATACATTCGCGGCGGCGGCTTCCGTACTCGACAATGGGAAGCCGTTCGCCGCGGAGGAGCGCATCCGCATTCGCCTTCAGCCAAATCCACTTTTCAAGGACGCTGTGCATGAATTGGATCTTCGCATCGTGATTGACGCGCACGGATCGAGTCTGGCGGCTTCGGACGGCCTTCCCCTATGCCGGCTTACCGAAACGAAGGATCTCAAGTGGGCGGTCCTCGGCCGTGTGAGCGGCGGAAAAGCCCTCCGGATATTCGAAAGCGACGGAGCTGTGGTGGAAGAGTTTCGAGTGCACAAGCTGGCGAATATGATGGCGTTCGACGCAGGCGAGTACGAATGGAAATAGCGTGCGCATTCGCGAGGAAGCGAGGAGAAATTCACGCCGAAATCTCTCGACGCCACCCAGCCGCGCTGGCATGATCGAGCCGATGTGCCACGACATAGTCTATTTTGATTTGGAAACGCAGCGGACCGCAAACGACGCGGGCGGTTGGGATCAAAAGCACAACATGGGAATGTCAATCGGAGTGACGTATTCCACTCGCATGGCAGAATATCGAGTCTATACGGAAAAGAACGTGCAACAACTTATCGATCAACTCATCCGGGCAGACCTTGTTGTCGGATTTAACGTGATCAATTTCGACTATCAAGTGCTCAGGGGTTACACGGCCCTCGATATTTCTTACACGACCAGAACGCTTGACATGCTCGTGGTAATCGAAAAGAAGCTCGGACATCGGCTCGCTCTCGATTCACTTGCAAGCTCGACTCTTGGTGTCGGGAAGACAGCGGAGGGGCTGGATGCCATTCGATGGTGGCGCGAAGGAAAGCTGCTGGAAATCGCCGAGTATTGCTGTTTCGACGTAAAATGCACAAAACTCGTGCACGAATACGGTGCAACTAACAAAACGCTCCACTATACCGACCGCTTTCAACAGAAGAAGAAAGTGGACGTAGACTGGCTGGCCACGGCGTGATGGGATGCGATGGATTGTGCGCCCACTTGACATGAGGCTGACATCTTGAACCTTCCATTCTCGATGAAACTTCAGTTCGCAGCGCTGCTCGCATCCACCCTTTTTGTCCACGCCGACGAATCTCCCGTCATTACCGTGAGCAAGAGTGACAAGCTCCCCATCGCGATTTCAGCTTTTTCAGGTCCTGAACAACAGTCGGCGGAAAAGACCTTGCGGAACGATCTCGTGCTTTCCGGCTATTTTAACATTGTCTCCGCCGAAAAGGCGCAATTTATCGCCGGCGGCATCGCCAGCTCCGACAGTTTGGAAGGAAAGGTGACGGATCATGGGGGAAAAACGGCTCTAGCCAAGAACTTCCAAGGCGCCGGCAAAAGCAAGGTTCACCGCTTCGCCGATGAGATCGTCGAGACGTTGACAGGCAACCGCGGCATTGCCAGCACTCGCATCGCTTTTGTCACGAACCGCTCCGGCCAGAAGGAAATTTACACAGCCGAGGCGGATGGCGGAAATGTCGTGCAGCTTACCCATGATCGTGCCATTTCCGTCGGGCCGCGGCTCTCGTCCGATGGGCGCCGGCTCCTCTACACAGGTTACCAGAGCGGTTATGCGGACGTTTATGCAATAGACATCGCAAGCGGCTCGCGAGAGCGCATCATGAAATACCCTGGAACCAACACCGGGGCTACGTTCTCGCCCGATGGCGGACGAATCGCGGTGACACTAAGCAAGGATGGCAATCCAGAGCTGTATATAACAAACGGAGAAGGAGGCAGCCCGCGGCGGTTGACGCATACCTCCGGTGTGGAATCTTCGCCAGCATGGTCTCCCGATGGGGCGGAATTGATCTATTCGTACGATGAACATGGCTCCCCGCAGCTATATCGGATAGCGGCGGGCGGCGGCGAACCGCACGCAATCTCGACGGGGCACACTTACAATACCGAGCCAAATTGGTCCCCGGACGGCAAAAAACTCGCATTCAACGTGCGTGAGGGCGGAAGTTTCCAGGTCGCCATTCACGAGTTGAGCGGTGGAAGAACACGCATCGTCGGCGAAGGGCAGGATCCTGTGTGGGGCGCCGATTCTCGCCACCTCATATTCGCAACCGGCGGAGCCCTTATCCTTCTCGACGCCCAGACCGGTCAACGGACCACGCTCGTGAGCGGCTTGGGCAAGATCTCGGAGCCCACATGGTCACGGTGACGGTGCGGCGCTTCGTTTGATCCGGCTCCAAAACTCCCACGATCGCGCGCCGTCATGCACTAAACTGAGCGCGCGCCAGTTTCCAGATGCAACCGCGCTTTGTCTCCAATCGCCCAACTCAGGCGCGGCGGTGTCGGGACGGTCAAGGTAGAGTTCTGTTATCCCTAATGCCAGCAGGGCTTCCTCGGGCCCGTCGCCACCTTCAATTCGCTTCCTGACGTCGGCCCAAGCGGCTAACTTCACCGGCTTTGGATCTACGCATATATATTGGACCAATTTGTCGGCGCAACGCCGATTTGTGCAGAAAACGTGGTTGTGTGTAAACAGGGCTTGGTGCTCCTTCACACGTTCGTAATCCTGTAGAAGCGATTGACGCCCGCCAGCGGGCCAATTTGAACCAGGAAGGAAGAAAAGAAGTCCGACAGCAATCGCCTCTGGGATCCACGTGAGCAGCCTGCGATTAAACCCGCGGATCTGACACAGCTTGCCAGCCAGCAGTCGCACAGAGAGCGTGGTGACAAGCATCAAGAGCAGGGTAAGGGGATAGATGTAGCTCGCTCGGGGTCGCTGTGTCACGATGGCCGCAAGGGAAGTCGGAACGCACGAGAGCAGGAATAGCCATGTCCAAAGGGCAGGCGTCCACCTGCGTTGGAAAAGTGGGGCAATTCTGCGCCGTTTTAGCAGTTGCCACATGCCGATGCCACAAATAACCGCCGGAATAATCATGATCCAGCCCGGCTGATGGAATCGTTGCAGCGCCCATTCCCCCCAATCTGGTGCTACACTTCCGGCGTAACCACTGAACATCGCCAATTGGAGGCCTTTTGGCACGAGGCTGACATTCCACATCACATATTCCATCCAAGCACGCGGATTGCGCCCGAGCGCCTCCGAAAATGTGACTTTTCCGCGTCCGAAATCCTTCACCAGCAATTCCTCTCCTCCAACCCACGGATCGCCTTTCCACTCTGGATGCCGCTGTTGGTAGTTGAACGCGTACACCTGAACAAAGTTTGCCCTTTCGCGATAAACAAACTGCTTCCGGATTTTGGAAAATGAGAAGTCGCGGATATTAGCTCCGAAGAGGACGAGAGCGAACACCGCGGCCATAAGAACAGGCGCAACCAGTTTCACGCTGGTTTCAAGCCGCCCGCGAAATGTCTTCTTCCTCACGATTTCGACAAGGCAGAGCAGCCCAAAGCAGCCGACTGCCAGCAGTAACTCGTTTCTTACAAGAAGGGCGTCCGTGGCGAGGAGCGCGAGCGCGGCGCCGCGAGCCCAAGCCGACCGTGAAGCCCCCGCGCAGGCGCACGCGATCATGAGGAGACAGAATCCAAACAGATGCACTTCGAACATGCCACCCCAATTTATCGGCAAGGCGATCCACCAAGCCGCGAGGAGCCAGGCCCAGATGCGGGGAAGCACCCGTCGGCCAACGGCGAGGATCGCAACCGACGTTGCAAGCAGCAGCACCACGCGATGCACGATCGTCGCAACTCCCGCATCTGAAAAGGCGCGTATCGCCTGGGCGTAATACGCACAGTATAAAGGCGAAAATACGAGACTCAGCGCGTCCGTGAACCTCCCGGCGCGCATCCACAGACGCGATGCATAAAAGTAACTGGATGTGTCGCCACATACCAAATCGAGGCGAAACCAGATGCCCCATAAGATGCCCAATCCAAAAATGAGAAGAATGGCCGCCGCTGCGGGCCACTGCCCCAAGCTTCGCTCCAAACGCGTCACAACCGATCGCCTGGAGCCAGAAAATCCTCCGTGCATCGCGTGAACAGACCGCCAGTCATCGCAGGAACGCCTCGTGCAGCCCGCCATCGACCGTGATCACCTGACCCGCCGTCTTGCTGAGGCGGTTGCTCACGAGAAGAAAATACGCCTCAGCTTGGTCCGCCGGCGTTATCGCTGCTTTCGTCAGCGTGCGATCTGCATAGAATTGCGCAAGCTTTGCGACCAGCGATTCGGTCGATTCGCCTTCGCTCATTGGGATCTGATATTTGGCAAGCGATCCGAGGACACGGTCCCTTGGAAACATGGCGCTCCCCTGGACCACCGTGGCGGGAGCCACTCCGTTCACTCTCACCAAGGGCGATAGTTCGATCGCTAGCTCCCGCACGAGATGATTTGCAGCCGCCTTTGAGACATCGTACGCCACGCTTCCTTTCTTCGCGACCACGGCGTTGGCGCTTGTCGTAAGAACGATCGATCCGCGCAGTCCCTGCTCGCGAAATACCTTCGCCGCCTCATCTGCAACCAAGTAACTGCCCGTCACGTTTACCTTGAACGTAAAATCCCACTTTTCATCGGGAATGTGCCCACTTGGATCGCTCGGCCAAAACACGCCGGCAGTTACGCAGATCGAGTCGAATCCTCCGTAGGAGAGAGCCACTTCGTCCAGCATTTTGCGAATGCTTTCCCGCCGCGTTAAATCGCATCCGATCCCGATAGCCGGACCGCAGGCCGAAACACCGCTGCCGGCGACACCGATGCCAAGCCCGTACTTGTCTGTTATTTCCTTCGCGGTAGCCGCGGCATTCTCGGCGTTCAGATCGACACAAACGATATGGGCGCCGTCTTTGACCAGGCGCAGCGCCGTCTCCTTGCCGATGCCCGATCCCGCCCCAATCACAATCGCAATGTGTCTCGCTAATTCTTTTTCGGCGGGCATTCGCTTCAACTTGGCCTCTTCCAGCAACCAGTATTCAATGTCGAACGCCTCCTGCTGAGAAAGTGCGACGTATTCGTCGATGGCCTCCGCGCCGCGCATGACTTCGACCGCGCAATTGTAGAACTCCGCTGTCACGCGGCTTTCGCTCTTGTCTTTTCCCCAAGCGATCATTCCGACGCCGGGAATCAAAATCACCGTTGGATTGGGATCCCTCATCGCGGGTGAGTTCGCATGCCTGCACCGTGCATAGTAGTCGGCGTAATCCCTCCGATACTGCACCAAGCCCGCCTCGAGAGCGCTCTTTAGGCCAGCTACGTCTTTTCCCTTTTCATCCCATTCGACAAACAAAGGCTTTATCTTTGTCCGCAAAAAATGATCAGGGCAGCTCGTCCCAAGGTCGGATAATCGTTTTGCGTCCCGCGAATTTACAAAGCGCAAGATCTTCTCTTCATCCTGAACAGTGCCAATAAAGCGTTTTTCTTGGCTTACTTTGCCTCGAAGCCAGGGAAGGATCCCGGCCAAAATATCTTTCCGCTCCGTTTCGGAGAGGCTCGAATGGGCAGGTCCTCCGAATGCGGCGTCATCTCCCCCTTTTTTCTCGTACGCTGCTTGAATAAATTCCGACGCCCTCTCGATGAATGCTAGAGTCTGCTCGTAGCAGAGCTTTTCGTCATCGTCCCACGCAATGAAACCGTGCTGCCCCATCATGATCGCGCGGATTTTGGGTTGTTCGGCCGCAATCGTCTGCATCGCAAGTCCCAGCTCAAATCCTGGTCTCATCCAGGGCACATACGCCATTTCTCCTCCGAAAATCTGGCGCGTTAGTTCTTCGCACCGTTTGCTGGCGGCAATCGAAATAATCGCATTCGGGTGCATGTGATCCACGTGCCTGCCACGCAGAAAAGAATGGAGCGGCGTATCGATCGACGATGGCCTCGGGTTCAAATTGAATGTTGCGTGCGTGTACATCCCGACCATGTCGTCCTCCGCAGGGCTTTTCAGGCCTTTGTCCGCACGTGCCAGATATCCGCCCTGGAGACCGATCAATTTCTCTTGGTACAGAGACGAAAAGTTTTCCCTCCCGGCCGTCCGCAGATCGCCTCCCGATCCTTTAACCCAAAGCACCTCCGTTTCCGTTCCCGTCAAAGGATCCTTCTCGGCCAATTTTGCCGACGTATTCCCGCCCCCTGTATTGGTGATGCGTTGATCACTTCCCAAGATATTGGAACGGTACACAAGCCGGGCTACAGGATCCAAGCCAGCCACTGTGGCGTCATCCCATCGATAATCTACGAAGCGGTAGCTCTTTTGCATGCAGGATAAAAAGGGAGGCCAACGTTGTCTGCCGTGCGGGCAAACTCAAGGAGATTTCTCGATGCCCCTCAATCCAGACGGAAAGGGGCGTCCGTCGGGATCGGGTTGTTCACACTTCTGATTAAGACTTCTTTTTAATGTCCAACTTCTTCATCTTCTTCATTGCGTGAATAACAGCCCAAACCTCCGTTCCGCGCAGCCATGAGCATGCGTTCCACACGATGGAAAAGTGGCCAACAACCGGCTTTTTCCGAGCGCGATGCATCCCGACTTCGTGAATTTCGCGAAGTTATTCTGCCGTTCCGCCGCTTGTTGGCAAGTTATTGGAAATGTTCTCTGCGGTCGCGATATCGCGGTTTCCTTCCGAGAAAGCTTCCCCTGCCGTTTGCGGAGCGACGATCGTTTTCCACACTTCTCGCCGCAAACCGTCACGCGCCGCGGCGACTTCAGCTTCCTTTTTGCTGCGGCCCTCGCCCTGACCCAGTTCAGCACCGCCCCAGACGAGGCGCGCGACGAAGCGTTTCTCGTGTTCAGGTCCCGATTGATCCACGATCCGATAGGCGGGGACTTCGGGCGAAAGGGCTTGCAGCACTTCCTGAAGAAGGCCCTTTGGATTGAGATCCGCGCTCTCCGGATCCAGCGATTCGAGGTAGTCACGCGCCTCCGTAAGCACGATGCGGCGAGTGGTTACGTAGTCGCTGTCGAGGTACAGGGCTCCGATCAGAGCCTCGTAGGCGTCAGCCAGAGCCGAAGAGCGCTCACGTCCTCCGCTGGCTTCCTCGCCCCGCCCCATCATCAGGTATTTTCCGAGTTCGATCTGCCGCGCATGAATTCGAAGCCCCTCGCGCGATACGAGGCGTGCCCGCAGCTTCGTAAGCTGCCCTTCGGCATACTCGGGGTGACGATCGAAAAGGTATTCCGTAAAAATGAGCTGGAGAACCGCGTCCCCGAGAAATTCCAGGCGCTGATTGTCAAAATGATGCCGCTGCGTCTCGTGTCCCAAACTCGGGTGAGTCAGAGCTTCCGCCAAGAGAAGTGGATTTCGGAATTTGTAGCGAAGGCGCTGTTCTAGGGGATTCATAAGCGGTTTTTGTTCTCTGACGGGCGGAACGCTTTGGTACTTCAAAGCTTTCCCGAGCGCCAGCGCGGCGCCATTGCTTCTTTAATCGCTTGTATTTTGGGCTGTGCTGGAACACATCCTCGGCGACCTTCCGCGAGTTCACCACCTCCATGCTTTCCAGTTGGGGCGCCCATTCCAAATACGGTGAATACGAGATCGTCTGCTCGGCGGACGGCGCGGCGCGGCTCCTTGGCGTCGGGAGCTTCGGAAAAACATTCGAAGCGGTGCGCGTCAGCTCCATCGGCTCAAATGTCCTCAAGAAGTACGTCGCGCTCAAGGTTCTGGATCCGGGACTCTTGGGGGACGAAGAGAAAAGGTTTCAGTTCATCCGCGAAATAGAGACGCTCACAGAGTTCCGCCACCCGAATCTCATCCACTACATAAGCTGCGGCGAGGATCATGGAGAAGTGTACTACGCGATGGAGCTGTGCCGGGGCGGTGATTTAAGCAAGCTCGTGGCGCGATTCGGGCCGCTCCCCGAGCGGGCTGCCGCCCTTCTGGCAGAGCAGGTGGCGAAAGGGTTGAAACAGTTGCACAACCGTCACGGTGTCGTGCATCGCGATCTAAAGCCCTCCAACATCATGTTGGTGGAGGAAATTCCGGCGGAGTTGAATGCCCAGGATCTCGCCTCCTATCTGGAAGAGCACGAAGCGCTGCTGCGAGTGGTCGATTTTGGGCTCGTCAATTACGCGCTCGATCAGGATGAGGTGCCCCAGCGTTTTGTCGGATCGGCGGTTTACGCAAGCCCCGAGCAGATCCGTGAACAGCCCGTGGACGGACGCAGCGACCTCTACTCGCTTGGCATGACCCTCTGGCATCTGGTGCTCGGAAAAGGGCCTCTTTTGGACTCAACCGGCGCGCCTATCGAGGATATGGATGAGGCGCTCCGGCGGCACACCGCTCCCGAGGAGTACGCTTCGAGCTTTCCCGATCACCTGAGCGTGGGCTTCTGTTCGTTGCTGGGCCGCCTCGTGGCGAAAAGTAGCGAAGATCGTTTTCGCAACGCCACAGAAGTGCAGCAGGCCCTTCGAGAGTATTTGCATCGCCCAAATACCTCTGGCGAGACCCCATTTGCCATCACGCAACTGACTGGCACTCTCGATTCTGCGTACGAATTTGGAGCGCGGCGCTCCTGGCGAAGCGGCTCCTCGACGTACGACGCAAAAGACAAGTCGTCAGGCGCCCCGGTCCGCCTCACGGTGCTCAGCGTGGCCAAGGGGACCGCGAGCGCAGAAGATCTCGCTCGCAGATTGTACGATTTAGCCCTCCGATCACGCGATCCATCGTGCCCGGAGGAGATCATGCGCGTGCTCGCGATCGTGCGGGCGGAGGACGTCATCGCATGCACGGAGGAGTTCGCCGAGCATGTGACGCTGGGAGAACTGCTAAAAACACGCGCCAAGACGAAGCGCCCTTTAAGCTTCACGGAAGCAATTCCAGTCTTGCAGCCAATCGCCGAGGCCCTCGACTTCCTGATCGAACGCCGGCAGGAAACCGTCGCGCTTCGTTCGGAAGAAATTAGGCTCACGGGTCCCGGAGGTGTCGCCGCCGCTGCCGACCCCGAATTGCTAACCCGCGGTTTGGATGAGTGGGAGGCGTTTGGAGTCCGGTTCAGCGCGATTTGCCTTCCCCCGGCACCCGGCTCGGGAATCGGCAATTTTCTGCTTGGCACAGGCAATACGGGATCGATGCAATTGACAGGAGTCGATTTGCATCCCGTCCGCGCGTTCGCGCGTCTCGTTTATCGTATCGTGAGTGGCTCCGAAGTCGCTGCCGCGGTCAAAGTCGCCCCCAATGCCTACGTTCCCGCTGTCACGCTCACGGCAGCGTCCAACGAGTTGATTCGCGATCTCGTTGGCCAGCGGCGGCAAATGGCAACTGTTGGCAGCGTGCTGAAGGAGTTTCTTGCGAATGAGGGGTACTTGCGCTCGCCCAGCACCCGTGGGACTGCGCCCGGCGAGCCAGGGCCAAAAGCGGCGGAGCCGCCGCTGTCCACGCGCGCGAACTCCGCCATGGCATCCACGTTCGGACCGGCCATCCCGGCCGCGACCTCAGCATCTGCCCCGCTTCCGCCACCACCTCTCCCGCCTACTGAGCCCGAGCCTGGACCCACACCCCCTTCGCGCCCCGCGACGGTTATTATTCAACTCTCACCTGTTCCTCAGGCTTCCCCGCGCGCTGCTGCTCCCGCGCCGGCGCCGGCATTGGAGCAACGCGTTCCGGCCGCGATCCAGCCCGTCGAGGATTCACGCTCAGTCGATACCCCTGAAAGACAGATCTTGCCAAAGCCGCCCGAGTTTGCGCAGCCCGTTGGCGGACCCAAAGGGATTCGGAGATTCGATCCAAGACGGGGCGTTGCCGCGGCGCTTCTTCTTGTGGTCGGCACGGCGCTGGCGACTCTCGTTTGGACTCACCAAACCAAGGGTCGCTCGCACCGCCATCGGGCGACGCCTCCCGCGGTCAAGGAAATGCCCCCACCCAAGCCCGCTGCTCCAACGCCGGACGCAGCCTCCGCGCACGCGGCGGCAGCCCCCGCCGCGCCGGTCGAGGAGCCATCCGTTTCAGGTGGGGAAGGAAGCGCTCTCGCGTTTTGGAAAGGCGCGTTCGCCGGGCGGTACTCGGGCGAGATGCGGGAAGTTTCGGGAATTCGGTTCCGATGGTGTCCCGATGGCTCTTTTCTCATGGGCAGCGCTCCGAGCGAGGCTCTGAACCACGATGAAGAATGGCAGCATCTCGTAAAATTGACGAATGGCTTTTGGCTTGCAGAGACCGAGCTCACCCAAGGCCAATGGATGGCTGTAATGGGGACGACTCTCCTGCAGCAGACTGCCAAAGCAATTGCCGACGACACGCTGTATGAGATCGACGGACGCGGGGTCACGATTCGCGATTACCTGCGCGTCCCGAAAGGCGGGAGCGTAAATTCCGTGGTCGGCGCCATCGATCCCTCGTTCCCGATGTATTGGATAAACTGGAGCGAGGCATCCGATTTTTGCTCCAGGCTTGGCCGCCGGCGCGAAGAGGAGCGCGATCTGTCCGTTCTGCCTCCTGGATGGAAGGTTGAGCTGCCCACCGAGGCTCAATGGGAATACGCATGCCGCGCTGGCACACGCACTGCGTTTTATGGTGTGGAATCCGCTGAATCGGGCCGGCCTCCCGTGCTGGCCCTCGATGCCATCGCCTGGTATCGCGGGAACAGCGCCGAAGGCTACGTCGGGCAGTCCATCAAAGCTGCGGGCGGTGATTTGGCGGGGCCGCGGAGCGTGGGACTTAAAAAGGCAAACCCGTGGTCGCTCTCCGACATGCTGGGGAATGTGAATGAATGGTGCAGGGATTGGTTTGGAGATTATCGCGCTGGCGAAAGCGATGGTCTCTCTTTGGATCCAATTGGCCCAAGTTCAGGAGCGCGCCGCGTGATGCGTGGCGGCGCCTGGAATACGACTGCCGCTCGATGCCGCGCCGCCGCGCGTGGGAGCGCACCGGCCGAGTATCGCTTCCATAACATTGGGTTTCGGCCCGCGATCGTGTTTGCTCCTCCCGAATAGGAGGGCCAGGCCGGGCTGACATGCGGCGATGCGCGTTCTCTTTCTCAACCAGTATTTCCCACCGGATCCAGCGCCGACCGGCGTTCTGATGATGGAACTCGCCGAGGATCTGCGCCAGCGCGGAATCGAAACAAGCTTCGCCTCGGCGGCCGGGGAATATCGGAACTCTCAAGAAAAAGGAGGGAGCCGCATATTTCGGGAGATGGCTGCGCTGCTCCGAATCCTGTGGAGGGGACTGCGGAGTCCGAAGCCGGATTTAATTGTCTCGGCCTCGTCGCCACCTTGTCTCGTCGCGATTGCGCACATCGTCTCGATGGGGCGCCGTGCGCCGCACGTTCACTGGGCGATGGATCTCTATCCCGACATTGCCGTGGTGCTTGGCGAAATTCGCCCCGGCTTCCTTGCCTCGGCTATCGGTAGACTACTCGGGTTCTGCTACCGCAATGCAGCTCGAGTCGTAGCGCTCGATGCGGATATGGCCGCGCTGCTGGCGAGACACCGCGTCGAATGTGAGATCGTCGCACCCTGGATATCGCTCGCCGCAGGCAAACGAGTGAGCGAGATCCTCGCAATCGGCGCTCCCAAAGCCGCCGCCCCTTGGACTTGGATTTATTCGGGCAATCTAGGACGGGCGCACGAATGGCGAACTTTGATCGAGGCCCAGAAGCTCATCGAAGATCGCGACGGCAGTGTGCGCTTGCTTTTCCAGGGCGGGGGTCCGTCCTGGGCTGCTGCACGGGCCTGCGCAGCGAGTGTCGGTTTAAGAAGATGCGAGTGGCGTCCTTACGTCGCTGAGTCGGCGCTTCCAGAGTCGCTTTTACGCTGCCAGGTAACGGTCGCCACTCAGTTGCCCACCACCCAAGGGCTTCTTTGGCCGAGCAAGTTGAGCCTTTTAATGAGTCTGCCGCGACCGATCCTCTGGGTGGGTCCGGATTCAGGAGCAATCGCATCATTGCTTCGCGAACGGCCAAACTCCGGAATATTCCGACCTGGCGACGCGGCCGGCGTGGCCGATTGGATTCTCACCCAGATCCGGCATCCGCCCATCGAGGCGAAGGGGGTCGATCCGCTGCAGGTCCGGCACGATGCTCTCGCCAAGTGGGCGGTTTTGATCCGTTTCGCTAGCTAGACGCCTCCTCCGTTGCATCGCTTTCCCCTAGCGGTATGCTGGCCGAACCGTTCTCCGGCATGGAAAGATGACGATCACGGGTTCAAATTCTGCTTTCTCAGAAATGGCATGGTCCTGAGTCACTCCACTTCCGCCGACTTCACGGCGTGTCCGAAATCGTGCCGCCCATGATCAACTCCCTATTTTTCCTCGGGTTTGGATTCCTGATTTCGTTTCTCACGACTCCATGGATCATTCGATTGGCGCGCATCGGTGTTGGCATCGATCGGCCGGATGAATCGCGAAAGACACATGCGGAGCCGACGCCTCGATTGGGAGGCGCGCCCATCATGCTTGCCGTCTCGCTCGGGCTGGCGGTCATCCTCGCTCTTGAGCCGGAAAGCGCGATGAAATGGTTTCCGGTGCTTCTGGGAAGCCTCCTGATGTATGGACTGGGACTTTGGGATGACTTGAAGCCATTGGGAGCCAGAATAAAATTCGCGGGGCAAGTGGCGACGGCGGTTCTAGTTTACAAGCTGGGACTCAGCATCGAACGAGTAAATTACCCCGGCGGAGCTTGGAGTGTGGAACTAGGCGCCTGGAGCCTGCCGGTCACCGTTTTTTGGCTTATCGCCGTCCCAAACATCGTCAACTTAATCGATGGCTTCGATGGCCTGGCGACCGGTCTCGGCGTCTTCCTTGCCGCGACGCTCGGTATCGTGGGCCTTCATAATGAGCAACTCGCGGTGGCGTGGTTTGCGTTTACCATGGCAGGCGCGCTGCTGGGATTTCTGGTCTTCAATTTCCCGCCGGCAAAGATCTTCCTGGGCGACGGCGGGGCCTATTTCATCGGGTTTTGCATAGCGGCGCTCTCGCTCACCAGTGCCAACAAGGGGTCTGTCGCAGCCGTCCTGCTCCTTACGATCGTAGCGCTCGGCCTGCCGATACTCGATACGATCTTCGCCATACTGCGACGCGCGGTTCGCGGCTTCCCGATCTTCCATGCCGACAATGAGCACATTCATCATAAGCTGGCTTCCCTCGGCTTCTCCAAGCGGCGCGTGTTGCTCGCGATCTACGGCCTCTGCGTCATGTTCAGTCTCCTTGGGCTCAGTGTCGTTTGGAGCCAGGGGCGCACACTTCCAATTGGTTTCGGCGCCATCTTCCTCCTTGCCGCAGGGATGGTGCGTTACTTCCATTTTTCGCGGAGTTGGACGGATCTCCTTCAGCGCGTGGACCGCCTTGGGGATGAGCGGCGGCTCGTGCAGTACGCTCTCCTGCAGGCGCAAGTGCTCGAATTGGAGGTTGAGAGATGCCGCGAAAGGGAGGAATTCTGGCTCGTGTTTCACCAGACCATGCATCGCGTCGGCTTCCTGGCAACCGGCGGCGATGAGACTTCGATCTCGGTGCAACTCAGATATAGCGGGGAAGATCCGCTTGTCCTTCACGCGCCGATCGGCTTGAAGATAAACGGTGAAGATGCCAGGCGCGAGTGGCAGCGCATCGCCGAATGCTTTCGGCCAGCCT
The DNA here is from genome assembly GCA_038238905.1 of Chthoniobacterales bacterium. GTDB lineage: Bacteria > Verrucomicrobiota > Verrucomicrobiia > Chthoniobacterales > Chthoniobacteraceae > JBBSFI01. The sequence continues at coordinate 66,003 of JBBSFI010000018.1, forward strand.
TCGTAAAAGCTCAGGCCAAATGGAGCTCGTAAAGCGCCGCGGAGTCCGGGTTCGCCGTGGCTCGGGTTCGTCGCGGAAGCGGTGGGCTGCCGAATGGAGAAATTGGGCTTCGCTCGGCCTGTTTGCTCTCCTTGCCGCCCTCGCACCGCTCGCATTTGGTGCGGTGGATCGGGTTGTCCAGATTGGTCTGCTCGTGCTTTTGGCGCTCGGAATGGCGATGTCTCCTCCCGCCGCCCTTCCGCTTACGAAAGTTGGCGCGCGTTGCGCACTTGGACTTGCTGCCATACTCGTCGCAAAGGAGTTCCTTCCATCGTTCCTTTTCGGACACACCGAGTGGAGGACCCGCGCGGAAAGCGACCTCGATCTGCCGCTTCCGTGGACCCATCATCCCGAACCGGGATTGGCGCTCGATTGCCTCCTTGCAATCCTCATCGCGCTGCTTTGGTTTCAGTGGGTTCGGACCGTTGCGTCTTTCCAGCGGAATCGCACCGTCATGGCTTGGACTCTCCTCGCCGCCGCCGCCGTCGTATCGGCGGCCAGCTTCGCGCTTCGCGATCTCCATTCCGAATCCGCTGCGATCTTCGGGCTCCGTTATACACCGGGCTGGCACGGCTTTGGCCCGTTTCCAAATCGGAATCACACGGCCTCCTTTCTCGCAATGGGCATATTGGTCGGATGTGGATGCCTTACGAGGGCCGCCGCGCGCCGGCGCTTCGGGCTTGTTACAATCGGCGCCGCGCTCTTTGGCGTGGCGTTCGCTGGACTCCTCGCGACGCAATCCCGGGGAGGCTTTATCGCTCTCGCTGCCGGGCTCGCTTTGTACATGGGCCTGCTGATTGCATTTGGACGAAATCGATACGCCATTGGAGCCGTCGTCTGCGCCTGTTTGGTTCTCGGCGCAGGCGCGCTCATTTTTGGCAACCCGCTGCTCGCCCGCTTTTCGTCTCCGGACAGTATTACTTCCAACACCCTCCGGATTCAGATCTGGCGCGACGCTGGGGCGATATGGCGCGACGCAGCGCTTATGGGACACGGGATCGGCTCCTTTACCGCGATTTTTCCGTTCTATCAGAACATTCAGTTGGACGATATGGAGGTCCTCCATCCCGAGAGCAGTTGGATGCAATGGCTCTGCGAGTTGGGGGCGATCCCAGTCGCGGGGCTTGGCATTGCGGTGCTTGTCGCCGTCGGGCGCCGGATGCGCGATCAGCGTGCAGCGCGCCACGGTTCCTTCCTGATGGCTGGATGTCTTGCCGCGTGCGGGGCACTCCTTTGTCACAGCGCGATCGACGTCCCAGCGCATCGTTGGGCAACAGCGGGGTTTGCGATCGCTGCGGCTGCCATCGCATTCCCGCCTCCCGTCCCGAGGACGCGACGAGCCAGGTCGGAGGAGCCGCATGAGAAAAGTGCCTCTCTTAAGCCGAGTCCTGCGCCGCTCGGCTGGGCCGCTTATTCCGTAGTGGGGATTGCCGCTTACTGGTCGCTGCCGCTCGTTTTAGATTGGCCGCCGTGGTCTTCTCTTGAAAAAAACCGTGTTCTTGCGCGCGCGCAGGAAGGAGAGGCCGGCGCCACCGGCAGGTTGCTGGACGAATTGCGCTGGTTCCCGCTGGATGCGCGTTTGCACGAAGAAGCGGGGTATCGCGAATTGATGGATCCCGATCGCCGTTCTTCAGAGTGGGAGCGCCATTTTAAGACAGCGGTTGCTCTCACACCAGGCTCCTGGAGCGAACCGCTCGGCATCGCGCAATGGTGCGGGCGAGTATCGCCGCCGCTTGCGATTCGGTATTGGCAGATCGCGATTGCCCGAAGCGGATTCAGGCAGGAGGAGATCTTCCGCCAAGCGCTTCAGGCTACCGCTGCAGTGCCTGGGGCCGTGTCAGCGTGGCAAAATTATGCGCAACTGCATCCGGAGTTGCTCCTCGTTCTCGCTGCCGACTTGGGGGAGGAGTCCGGCAGAGAATCGTTCGACCTTTGGTGGAAGCAGCGGTCGGGAGCAGGTTCGAATGTCACTGTCGGCGAGGCGCAAATGTTCTACGATCTATGCGGAAAGTATAAATCGCGTGATCGCTTCGAAGCATGGATGGCCACCCGCGCCGATTTGGAGCCGAGGGATTATCGAGCCTGGGCGCGTCTGTTGCACGCATGGGGCGAGGATGAGTCCGCGTGGGGCTTGCTGAGCGCGCGCATTCCCGAGCCCGCCTTTCCGATGGGATCGTTGCGGCTCACACGGGAGCAGATCGAAGAGCGATGGCGCTTGTATCCTTCAAATGCTGTCACCGCGCAGGCATTGGCCCAAATTCTGGATCGGGCGGGCGACCAGGCTGGGGTTCGCAACGTTGTCGTAACCTTGGCGCGCCGCCCCGAAGCGCCACCGTGGTTCACCCAAAAGGCTGCTTACCTCCTGGCGCGCCACGCTGATGCGTCTGGAGCCGTCGAGATGCTGCTCAAATAAAATAAACGCGGCCCGACCGGGTAGTGGGCGCTTAATAGTGAGGCATGGCGCCGCTGCTGGACGGACTTTGCCGTATCGGAATATTGGCGTGCGCCCCCAGCGCTGGCACTGCCGAGTTTGGCCGCATGATCTGCCCGCCGTCCGAATTGTGCGGGGAATAGTTCCTTTGCGGACGGCTCTCGCTGGCGGACGGTTGAGCGGTTGCTGTGCGCGATGCGCCCTCCGGCGCAGGGTGGGCAGGAGGCGTCGCTGCAAGCGTGATTGCAGGTTGGAGTTCGGCAGCTGGGGTGGCGACAGCCGGGGTGGAAGCGGCGGGGGTGGCGGGAGCGAGAGCCGCAGCGGGGTGCGAGACCTCAGCCGATTGAACGAAGGCAGGAAACACGATGGCGGCGGACGTCGGTTTCACCGCATGCGCAACGGAATGGTTCTTCGGCCGCGCGCCAAACCTCTGCCTTTCTACGGCAAAGATCGCCAGCGCGGCGCATGCAGCCATTCCCCCTACGGCGGGCATCCACTTTGAAGCCCTGAGCCGCTGTTTCGCAACGCCGCGCGGCGCTACAATATTAAGCGCGGGCGTGCGCCCGGCAGGCGCCGCGGGCTTCCCAAGCGCCTCGCGCTCGGGGATCGCTTCGACTGCGGCGGTTCCGGCTCCAGGCGCCGGGGCGCTTGCCTTTACAAGCACTGGAGCGCGCAAAACAGCCTCGTTCGCCAGAAGATCCTTAAAGACGGCGCCTGCGTTGAGCGCTCGCTTTTGGCCACAAACAAGATCCCGGATCAGCGTGTTCGACGCTCCCGTTAGTTGAACGGCCGGCGTGTACGCTTCGGGAGTAAATCGAACTACGGCGGCGAGATCGGAACCGTTGACGATGCGATAGACCAGCCGCGCGAATGCCGGGATCGGGTGCAATTCATCGGCTGTGAGTTGCAGCGATCCCGTGCTCTTATCCGCAAGATTGCAGTCCGCGCCTGCGCGTTCTGGAGAGAGGCACAGCGGACTGAATCGGACCCGAAGAGGCCCCCATTCGGTCAGCGGCCGCGCCAAGTCCACCGCTTCCTGCGAAGAACCGCCCGACCCGAGCCAGATATCCTCGGAGCGCAGACAGACAATCTCCTGCCTGTGGTCGAGCAGAAAGTCGAGTGCCTGAACCAAAGGTTCCAGCACCAGGGCCGCTTCCGCGAAAAGAATGGGACGCTTCGCACCCGCCCGAGCCTTCAAGACATCGGAGAGCGATGCGAAAGAGATCAGCTCCTCGGTCGCTGCGAAAAAGTCAGTCGCCCAGAGGATCGCCTCCGTTTTGAGCAGGACATCCGGCGCCGTCCGCTCCCGTGAAAGGCGCGCCATTTCGCAGAGACGCCCCGCATTCTCCTCGTCCCGCGCATCACCGCGTGTCTTCGCAAAGACGGAAAGCCGCACGGGCGCCCGCGTATGCTTTTCGATTGCAGCGTAGGCGGCGAATGGGGCGTTCGACGAGAGGCGCTTGCCCATTTCGTACGACTCCTGAAGCGGCCCCTGCAGCCTTGTAACCGTGAACTCCGCGCGGGCTTCAGGCGGGGTTGCAAGATACTCCCGCAGCGCTTGCTGCAAGTCCGCCGCATTCGCGAACCGGCAGTCGCTGTCCTTTGCCACCATGCGGGCGAGCAGCCGCCGGAAAGGGGCGCTCAACCGGGCCGGAAAGGAGCGCTCAAATTCTTCCGGCCCCAAGTGCCTGCGGAACGCCTCGCGCATATCGTTCACGG
>JBBSFI010000019.1:0-69622 GCA_038238905.1 Chthoniobacterales bacterium
ATTGGAGGAGGTGCAGCCGGTGATCGCGCAGTACACACAGGATAATTGGAGGGCGTATCGTACGCTCGGCGTTTCAGGAACGTCTCCCTGAGGCTATGGCGAGTATTGGAAGCTGCGCGACGGCGCAAAGCGCGACCGGGATGGCAATATGGATATCGCAAGCACTGGCCCGCTGATCGAGCGCTTCTCAAAGCCGCCCGACCCCACCGAAAAGCGGTGGAATTCCGGTCTCTACTCCGATCTGCCTCAGGAGTGGGATGACCCCTACCGCTTCTTCCGCTGGTAAATCTCCGCCTCTACTGGACCCGGTCTGGCCTCGCCGTGGCGGCGGTGGCAGGCCGGGTCCGACTTCGTACTATCTGTGCATCGTGTTGTACTGATTGATCGCGCCGTATTCAGCGGCTGAGTACGACGAGGAGTACTCTGAGGGGTACGTCCGCTCGACGACCACTGGAGCACGGTAGTACTGCACGTAGCCGTCTCCACGATAGTAGGTGTGCTCCGGCGCATAGTAGTGCTCCACGTACTCGCGGCGATACACGGGGCGATCTGTGTAGTATGCGCGTCCGTATTCGTCGATGAGGACATCGGCTGAAGCTTTTGGAGCGGCGGCGAGCATTCCGGTGGCAAGGACGGCCAGGGAAAGGATTCTGGTGATGGATGTGTTCATATTCTGCGATTGTTTTGTGGTTATGATTTGGTTTTTGCCCGCCCCGGCGTCTCTGCCCGAAGCGCTGCACACTTCTATTATGGGAAGACCCAAGTTATTGTGACGGCCTGATTCGCTTCTTTTTTGCGATCCGGCCTTGGATCGACTGAGAAACTCAATCAGGCGCACTCTTTCCCGCTGCTACGGCACACTGTTTTTTGAGCCGCGGAGTTCCAGCATTGCAGGAGGGCCCTGATTGCCAAACCTATCGATCGCGCGCACCGAGACGGTGTTCGCGCCCCCAGGCAGCAGGGACGCTGTATTTGCCGGAAGAATTCGCAGTCGCCATGCGCCCGCGGTCTTTGTCTGAACCGCCCACCATCGGGGAGGAATGCCGGGCGCAGCCTTCCACGCGATCGCTTCGCCGTGTTCGGTTACGACCGGCTTTCCGGGGCTGTCTGAACCAAGCCAGCGGCTGGCTGGCACGGCGGCGATTTCCCGATAGGGTCCATCGCGCAGGACGGAGTCGATGCCCCCAGCGTCCCGCATCAGGCTCTTCATGTCCCAAAAGGTTTGCCCTGGATCGGGGAGTGCGGCGCCATCGAGCGTCCTTGTAAGCTCGACCTGCGCGGCGATCCCTTGCGCCGGCCGGGCTGGTCCGATCCGCTCGGAGGCGATGCCGGGCCAAATGTGCCGGTGCAAAGGATTTTGCCCCATCCACCAGGCGTAGAGGACTGGAAAGCTTTGAGCTGCAGGCTCCGTCGGCCAGTAGAGTTGGGGCGAGAAATAATCGCACCAGCCTTGCTCGATCCAGCGCCGCGAATCGGCGTAAAGCTGATCGTAGGCATCCAGCCGAGCTTCAATGCTGGGAGGGACGCGAGGCCGCCAGATTCCAAACGGGCTGATGCCGAATTTGACGAAAGGCTTCTCCGCTTTGATAGCACGGTACGTTCCCTCGACAAAGCGATTGGTATTCTCCCGGCGCCAATCGCCCTGGCTTAACTGTCCGCCGCCATCGAGGTAACCGCGCCAGGATGCATTGTCGGGGAACGGCACGATGGCGCCGGTTTTGTCCTTTACGGGATAGGGATAGAAGTAATCGTCGATATGGATGCCGTCCACGTCGTAGCGCCGCACGACGTCCATGATGACGCTCATGACATATTCACGGACCGCTGGCACGCCTGGATCCAATATGAGTTGCCCTGCGTAGCGTCGGATCCATTCCGGATGCCGGCGCGTGACATGACTCGGATCCACCGATGCATCGGCGGTTGTGAGGGCGCGGAAAGGATTGAACCACGCGTGCAGTTCGAGACCGCGTGCGTGCGCTTCCCGAATCGCCCACCCCAGAGGATCGTAAAGGGGCGAGGGCGGCTGGCCCATCTTGCCCGAAAGGAATGCAGACCATGGCTCGATCCTCGATTCGTAGAGCGCATCGCTGGAGGGCCGCACTTGCAGCAGGATCGCATTGAGATGAAGGATGGCTGCCCTGTCTAAAATGCCGCTCAGCTCCGCCTGTTGCCTCGCGGATGGCAGCCCGGCTTTCGACGGCCAATCGAGGTTGTACACGGTCGCGACCCATGCCCCGCGAAATTCACACGGAATCTCCGGAGGCGTTTGCGCGTGCAGCTGCAGGACGTTCACCAGGAGCAGCAACGCGCCGATGCTTAATCCCTGGCTATGTCTTCGTTCCATCATTCCGCGGCTCCGAGGGCCGCCGCCATTCCGGCATCGAGCGGCGGATGTATTTTGACATCGTCGGAAGTCATCACACGTTTCCGGCAGCTTACAGAGCGAACCTGAAATGGACGAGCAGATTCAGTACGATTGCCAGCGATGTGCGAATTGCTGCCGGTGGCCCGGCTTCGTAAATGTCACCGCGCGTGAAATAGCCGCAATCGCCGTCCACATGGGACTTTCGGAGGCCGACTTCATCGAGCGCCACACGCGTCTCCGACCGAATCGCGACGGCCTCGCGCTGAACGACAAGCCGAGCGGCGAATGCTTCTTTCTGGAGGGTCGCGATTGCCTTGTGCAACCGGTGAAGCCGGAGCAATGCAGAGGTTTCCCGAATTCATGGAACTTTCCCGGCTGGCGTGACGCGTGCGAGGCGACGCCCCGGCCTCGCGCAACGCGCTGAGATTCGATGTAAGATGTTAAAAACTTGCGTGCGAAAGCGATGCGTGTTGCAATCCCTCAAGCGGATATGAAGACCAAACACTTTCAATGGGTTGCGAGCCTGCTCATCTCCTCGGTGACCCTGCTTGCGATGGACGCACGTTGCCGGGCTGACGACGGCGTGAAGCCTGAAATTGAGCGGCTGGAGCTCGAAATGCAGGACGCGCTTACCACCAATAACATGTCGAGATTCGGGCAGTATCTTGCGCCTGACTTCAAGGTGATCGATCCCGAAGGGAACGTTCATACGAAGGATCAGTTGATGCAGATCCTGCGGTCGGGCCGGCTCAAGCTCCACTCTTACAAACTGCTCGAAATGGACATCCGTTCCCTTGCTGCCGACTCAATCGTGGTCACGGGCGAAGATCAGACCGCCGGGGTGTGGGACGGCAAGACCTTCGATTATCAGGATCGCTTCACCGACATTTTCTCAAAATCGAGTGGCAAATGGCTCCTCGTTTCGACGCACATCACGCGAGTGCATAAGTAGGTCGCGGGCCTGCCTACGGGCGTCCTGCGGCGAAGCGGTCCAGGCGCAGACTTCTCGGGCGGTCAGATGAGAGGTGAAGCCAGGCGTTCTCCTCGACGAAGCGAATCTCCAGCACGCGAACCAGCAGCAGCGAAAAGATCACTCTTTGGCGGATGCGCTCATCCGGTATATCGAGCGGCGCATTGTAGATTGAGACCTGCCTTTCCCGGGCAATGCGCTCTAAAAGTCCGGCAGCGAGCCGCAATTCGAGCGCACTGAGCCAGCGCAAAGCGGAGAAATTGCTTCCAATCGCCAATGTGCTGCGCGGCACCGCGAGGGCGAGGTCCGCCACCATCTCGCCGATCGGCTTGTGATCGGGCGGTGGACCGTTCCTGCCGATGGCGCGCTGAATCCACGCGGTAATCGTCAGCACTCCCGCGCTTGTGGCAAAAAATATCGGGTAGCGAGCCGGCGCCCGCGCATCTGGATCGCCAGTGATCGCCATCCAAAGCAGGAGCAGCCAATAGCAGATCGCATACGCCATGCACCACGCCAGCGCGGAGGCTGCGGTCGCCAGGAATACGAATCCGAGCGCCTGCCAATTGTGCGCGATGAGATGCCGTCGCAGTGCGGACGCGGTGTCCTGGATGTGCGCCTTGCGCCGTGGTCGGCTACGCCGGGCGATATCCATTGGGATCAATTCCCACCTTGGCGTAGCCGGCGGCCGCAAGCCCCGAGACGAGCATCCTTTCCATGCCAGGATTCAGCGCGCCCATTTCATCCGGCGCAAGTTGCACCCACGCATCTGGCGGGCCGCTCGTTTGCGCCCGATGCCGGACCCGGAAGACGCGAAACCCGAGGCTGCGCACCCATTCCTCGGCCTGCTCGACCATCGCCAGCGCGCCGGTTGTCACAGGCGTGCCATGCGGAATCCGGGACGACAGGCAGGGCTGCGCGGGAGCGTCTGCCGTCGGCAGGCCGATACTCCGGGAAAGATCGCGGATCTCGACCTTGGTAAGGCCCGCATCGCGCAATGGGGCCACTATGGAGAATTCCGCAGCGGCTTGCCGGCCTGGGCGCACCTGCCGGATATCGTCTGCATTTTCGCCGTAAGCGATCGCGTGAAATCCACGCTCCCTCGCGACGACATCGAGCCTCGAAAAAAGCTCCGCTTTGCAGAAATAGCAGCGATTCATCGGGTTCCGTGCGTATTCGGGGTTCTGCATCTCGGCGGTTTGCACAACATCCACAGTCGCCCCGATCTGCCGCGCGAGCGCAAGCGCGTCGGATAACGCCCGTCTCGGCAAGCTCGGGCTGTCTGCGATCATGCCGAGCACCCGCTCGCCGAGTATGCTATGCGCTTCGGCGAGGAGGAAAGCGCTGTCCACCCCGCCGCTGTAAGCAACCAGCAGAGGAGCATTCTCGGCCAGCAACCGATCGAGGTGTGCGCGCTTCTCAGTCATGAGCAAGCATCGGCCTGGATTTCGCGGAAGTAAACCGCGGCGGCCCGCTCCATCTAATCCCCAACGACCCGCTTCGGCAGCTTTTCATGGGGAGCGGATTCTCCGGGGAAATGGAGGGCAAGGACTTCGCCGACTCTGCGGACACCGTGGGTTACGGCCTCGGTAAAACGGTCGGTTTTCAGATGCGTGCGGATTTCAGCAGTGACTTCCTCCCAGAATTTGTCTCCGCACTTTTCGTGGATGGCGGTGTCGCCGACGACGGCGAACTTGTGGGAGCAGGGCGCAAAATAGATGAGCACGCCGTTGCGATGCGGAGTGCGGGTCATGCCGAGCTTTTCAAAGCGCGACTGCGCGCGAGCAACCGGATCTTCGATGGCTCGCCGGGAGACGAAGACGCGAATCTCGCCGGTCGTGTGCTTCTCGGCTTTTGCGATCTCGGAAACAATGCCGGCCTCGTCGAGCCGATTCATAAACTCGTGCGGTTTCATCTACCAATCTCCACCGGCGCCTCCTCCGCCAAAACTGCCTCCGCCGCCGCTAAAGCCGCCACCGCCTCCGCCGCCCCCCGAACCGCCTTCGCCACGATATCCGCCGCCGGAGTTGCTCATGCTGCCGAGCAACCCCCAGAGAAGCCCTGTGGCGAAACCGCTGCCAGAGCTTCCGTACACCGTTCCCCGCCGACTCCGCACGATCTGCATGATGAAGATGAACACGAAAAAGCAGATCGTTAGAATCGTTCCGAGGGGGATTCCATGCGATGCACGCCCAGCCGTCCCCCCCGTGCCTTTGTACTCGCCGCGCGTGGCCTTTATCATCGAATCGACTCCCGCCGTGAGACCCGCGTCAAAATTTCCAGCCTTCAACGCGGGGCCAATTTCGTCCGAGACGATCCGCTTGCATATCGCGTCCGGCAATGCGCCTTCCAATCCGTACCCGACTTGGATGAACATGTGGTGGTCCGCCACGAAAACAAACAAGGCCGCTCCATTGTTTTTCTCCTTCTGGCCGATTCCCCACGCCTCCGCGATGCGGAAGGTATAATCCTGCACCGACGACTCCGAATCCATCTTCGGATAGATCGCGACGAGGATCTGGTTCGATGTATCGCGCTCGAATTGCTCCAGCCTCGCGTTCAGACCCGCAGCCGTTTGCGGCGAGACGACCTTTGCAAAGTCATTAAAATATTGCGCTGGCTTCGGCGGCAGCGTCTCGCCAAAGCCCGCCAGCGCGAGCGCGAGGAACAATCCGCAAATGAAAAGCAGCCGCCGCATGGCGATCAGTGCGCCGGCGCTGGTGCGTCCGCTTTTTTACCGCCGAAGTCGAAGTTCACAGCAGGCGGCACGTCGCTTCCTTCGCGAGCGGTAAAATACGGGCGCGGCTGGAAACCGAACATGCCAGCATAGAGCCGGGTCGGCATCGAGTTTACCGAGGTGTTATATCCCCGCACGGCTTCGTTGAATTTGCCCCGCTCGACGGTGATGCGATTCTCGGTCCCTTCGAGCTGCGCCTGCAGGTCGCGGAAGCCGGCAGTCGCGGTGAGGGTGGGATATCTCTCGCTCACAACGAGCAGCCGGGATAGCGCGGATGAAAGATGATCTTGCGTCTGCTGGAAGCGCTTCAAGACCTCCGGATCGTTCGGCGCGCTCGTAGGGTCGATCTGGATCTTCGTCACCTGCTGCCGGGCCTGAATCACTTCGGTAAGCGTCGATTTCTCGAAATTGGCGGCGCCCTCGACCGTTTTCACAAGGTTCGGAATAAGATCCGCGCGGCGCTCATAGACGTTTTGCACGTCGGCCCAGCTTTTATCGACCTGCTGCTTCTGGCGGTTCAACGTGTTGTAGCTCCCGCATCCGCCGACCAGGACGACCAGTACGACGAGGAAGATGAGACCAAAGGCGAGTGCGGCGGCTTTCATGAGTTCTGGGAAATTTGGGTGCAAAGCCTACGTATTACACGGGACTCCCGGATGCAACGGCATTTGAGGCGGCCTCGCAAATCCGAGCGTCGAACACGCCGGGCGCGCCTTGCGTCAGGAGCGCCGCCTTTTCTGGGTTCTCTGCGCCACGCCACTGACCCATTTTCCTTTGCGGACGGTCTTCACGATCGTGAGTCCCGCGGCGCGGAAAGCACTCACGACCTCCGTCTCTTGCTTCCGAAGGATGCCGGAGAAGATCAGGTATCCGGTTGCCGGAAGGGCCTTTGCCAGTTTCGGCGTGGTCTTGGCAAGCAGGTCGCTGAAGAGGTTGGCGCACACGACGTCCCATGTCCGATCCGGAAGCCAGTCCGATACATCCAGCCTTTTGATGCGTAGTTTTTTGATGCCATTCGCCCGGACGTTGGCCTTGGCCGTGCGGACGGCGTGCGGGTCGTAATCCGCGGCATCTACGGCGCGCGCGCCCAATTTTCTGGCTGCTATGGCCAAAATCCCCGATCCGGTTCCGAGATCGAGGGCTTCCCATGGCGCGGCCCCGACCTCCTGCGCGATATCCGCGAGAAGGCGCAAGCATGTCGAGGTGGTCGCATGTTCGCCTGTTCCGAAGGCCATCCCCGCGGGAATGAGCACGACGCTCTCCTTCGATTTGCCCGGCGTGTGCGCTTGCAATTCCGCCTCAGTCGAAACGATGAGCAGGCGTCCACGAACGCGGATCGGCGGACGCGGTTCGGCTGGAAGCGGGTTTTGTTGCGTCGCCCGGCTCACCTTGCCGCCAAACATTTTCAGCAAGCCGGCGGCTTCATTCTTTGAAATGCCATGCGCTTCCACACGGACGGTGCGCGCGCCGGGAAATTCGATGGTCATCGCTCGCTGGGGACCGAGGAAGGCAAGCCGTTCGAGCCACGCATCGGCCCACTTGGCGGCGCTCAGTTTGCGCCAGACGAAGTATTCGCCGTCCGTCTTCCTGTCTGCCGTTTGCGCTGTTGGGTATTTGTAGTCGGACGATTGTTGCATAAATTTCGCTGACCTCAGTGTATCGCCTCCGGTTCCGGCAAGCGCCAGAGCCGCACGATTGGCGAGCATCTGTGCCGGGTGCGGGTTGACCGCAAGATGACCAACGTGCAAGTCGGTGCTATTCTCAGCGTAGTGTATCAGACCGTGGAAAAATGGAAACACAATCGCCCGGCCATTGGCCCTGAATCGCGGCCCAAGGTCATCGCCTTTATTGGCTACGACCCGGCAATCCCGCCATGTTTTTGAATCTTGGTGATTGACTCCAGCCACGGTGACGGTTGACCAAATCCCCAAGGCCCGGCCTTTGGGATCGGCCAAGTGCCGGCTCGCTGGGCAGGAAACACCGAGCAGAATTAACGCAGGCTCCAGGAAAATAAACGTAGGAGGCAGGAGTGTGCAGAAGCGATCCGAGAGCCGCCCGAACCACGATGCCCGCGCCTGGCGCACGGCCTCGCTATCCACGGGCGATGCAGATGCCCCACCAATGTAAACGCCATCTTGGGCGTTTTCACTACGCATGCCGTATCCAAGAAAGCCGCGCTCCATAACTCGCATCGAGCGAAAAAACTGCCTGGCCTCCGCCGCGCTTGAGTCGGTGCGCGCGATCCCATTCATTCGCAACGAAGTGCCACATCGCCGCGAGCAGGAACGAGCGGAATTTTCCTTTCTCGCGATCCACCGCCTCAAGCCAGTGCTTCTCCAGCAGCCGCGCGAAGAATTCCTAGGTCAAATCCTGCGCGTCATACCCGTCGTGCCCCTCGCGCCGCACGAAGGCGTAAAGCGGATGCCAATAAGTTTCGCAAAGATGCTCCAGCGCCTTGTGCGCTTTTGTTGAATCCCCGCCCGCCGCCGCTACCACGACGCTCCACCGCGTCACTTCAAAGCGACCGGAAGCGGGCGGCTTTCGGCTAGTGGTTTGGGAGGGCATTTTAAATGCCTACCAGGATGCGTCGAGGGTGTCAGCAATTTCGGCGCATGTGAGACGCGACCTGTCGCGCCGAAGATGAGGCCGTTCACGGACGGCGCAGTGTGCAGAATGGAATCGCCGCGATGCCGCAGGCGCTTCACCGCTGTGTCGAGGATGATTAGAAATGCGCTGTAACAATCTTTCGCAGAGCATGTGTCTGCCCTGGCTGCCTTCCCAGCGCGCTTCATTTCTTCCGAAAGACAATAATGTGCTGCCGTGGAAGGGATTCGTTCGTCTCGACCCATTCGAGCTCCGGAAAAGCGCTCATCTCTTTCTTCACCTGCGCTTCCGACATCTTGTGAACCGTCTTGATCGGCACGGCTGGATCTTCTCCGCGGAACTCAACAAAAACAAGCCGCCCGCCGGATTTAAGACCGCGGATCATCCCTTCGGTCATCGCATACGGCTCGTCGAACTCATGATAGACATCGACGAGGATGATGAGGTCAATCGCGGCGGCGGGAAGTTTCGGATCCGTAGTCGTGCCGAGGAGCGGGCGGATATTGGAGATCCGCATGAGCTTCATTTTGTGATCGAGGAGGTCGAGCATCTCCTGTTGAATATCCTCGGCATAGACGGCTCCTGTTTCTCCGACGCGCTTGGCCATGCGTTGAGAGATGTAGCCCGTCCCTGCGCCAATATCGGCGGCGACATCGCCCGGTTTCAGCTTAAGCGCGTCGATGAGGAGATCGGTCCGCTCTTCCTCCTCGCGCTCGGGGCGTTCGAGCCATCCTGCCGCCTGGTGCCCCATCACGTGCGCGATCTCTCGCCCCATGTAGAATTTGCCGATTCCGTTGGGATCATGCACTTCGCGCGTTTCATAGCGGGCGTCGTCCTTGGCAACGCTTGAAAAAGCTGAAATCCAGAGCAGGGGAAGAAGGAGCAGGAAGCGCATCGTGGGGACAAGAGATACCGGATCGAGCGGGTTGCCAATGGCGGAGCGGCGGGAGAGTTTTCAGAGGCCCATGCCGCGCAAAAGCTCAAAACAACGAATGATCGTCCTCATTTTAGGTGGCGCTGCGATCTACGCTGCCTTTCTGGTTGGGCTCGCGTGCTTCCAACGGAAGCTCATCTACTTCCCGAAGCGCGATCCTGAGCCGGAGATGCTAAAGCAGGCCGCGCTCAATGAGGTTGCTCCATGGCGCGACCGCGCGGGATCGATCATCGGCTGGAAGGCGATCGCCCGCCGCTCTTTCCAGCCCGCACATCGTATGATCGTGTTCCATGGGAACGCGGGGAATGCGTTGGATCGCGTCCACTTCATCGAGGGCTTCGAGCGTCTGGAGGGGGGCGCTCTCTGGGAAGTCCATATCTTCGAATATCCTGGATACGGAGCGCGGGGCGGAGCGATCGGCGAAGAGTCGTTCCGAAAATCGGCTGCCGAAGCGATCGATCTTCTGACAGCCGACGACCCTCGCGCCGTCTATCTCCTCGGTGAATCGCTCGGGTCGGGTATCGCCTGCGCGATGGCGCACGATTCACCGCAAAAGGTTGCGGGGCTGTTCTTGATTACTCCCTTTGAGAGCCTGCGGAGCGTCGCGCATGCCCAATTCCCCACCGTGCCTGTGCGCTTCCTTCTCTTCGATCGTTGGGATAATCTCGCCAACCTCGCGGGATTTCGAGGCCCGCTCTTCATTTTAACCGCTGGCGGCGATTCCATCATGCCGCACGGAGATGCCGCGCGCCTCTGCGCCGCTGCCGGGGGACGGAATCGATTGGTCAACGAGGCCGGGGCGGATCACAACGGCATCGATTTCAGTTGGAGCGCGCCGCTCTGGGCAGAAGCATCCGCATTCCTGCTCGAATCCGCGGCGGTGGAAAGCGCGGCGAACGCCTATTGAGGCGCCGGAGTGGCTCGGCTCGAATTGCCGTGGGCAGCCGCCAATTCTTTAATCGCCGCTTTCCCTCGATGACGGCCCAACCCTTTTCCGGCATGCCCGCCGTGCGGTTCGCGCCCCGCATACCACGCGCGCATTTCATCCCGGTCGATTTTTCCATCACCATTGGCGTCGATTTGGTCGAAGCGGCTCTCATGTTTGTCTCCGAATTCTTCACGACTGAGAAAGCCGTCGTGATCCCGATCCAGCTTTTTAAAAATCTTTTCACCCTGCGCCGTTTTCTCGGATGTGGAAGCGATCGCTAGCCGATTCCGTTCAGCCTCGCGGGAAATCAGCACGGAAGCCAGGGCGCTCAAGAGAATGAGGAAGCAGCCGGCAAGGGCCCACAGCCTTATGGGCGAGGACTTTATGCGCTCCATCCATAAGCGACGATCTTGATTTGCCCGGCGAGTCACCCGAAGACCATCGAACTGCATCGCCGCGCCTGCAACCCCCGTTCCGCTTTGCCGATCACCGTAAATTCATCTTCTATGGGACCCATCCTCGGCATCGAAACTGCTTACAGAGATGTGACGATTTCGGATTTCTGCTTCGCCCGATAATAAACCGCCACGTTTCCAACCCGCATGATCAACTCGCTCCCGGTCTTCGACGCCAGTTCCGGCGCGAGCGTCTTCTTTTCCTCTTTGAAGTCCGCGAAGCGCACTTTCACCAAGCCGTCCGTGGCGAGGTGCTTATCCAGACTTGCGAGAAACGCTTCCGTCGCCCCGGCTCGCCCGAGCCGCAGGGTGGCCTTTAGCATTTGTGCTCGCGCTTTGAACGCGCGCTTTTCGACGCCCCTTAACATGCGCGGCGAACGAACGGTTGGTCCGGCTCCGACAGATCGACCTCAGTCAACGCTAGTAGAATTTGGTCTGCGCCTGACCATCGGGACCCTTTGCGGGCGCCGGATGAGCTTGAGTCTGCTGCAGGCGCATCTGGTGAAGCATCGCCGTGCTGTGGGTGTGCTCGATAGCCATTTTTTCTTCTTCGACGTCCATCCTCTGGATAGCGAGAAAATAGGAGGGCAAATATCGGGCTGAGCTCCAGATGAGCACCGCCAAGACGAGTGCAGAAGACATTCTCATAGTTCTAGTACGTAGTTTTATTTGTGATCAGGCCTAGTCTCTCTAGTTCGAGAGGCTTTGGCTAGATCTTTCTTTGCCCAAATCGATTTTGCTCCCGTCTCTGGCCGGGAATCGGCTTAACCGCCCGGCATCCCCTCGTCGGCTACTTGGCGGCCGGAGCCGTCTTTTCGCCGGGAGCCGGAAGTGGCAGCGGAGGAGTCGCGGAGGTAACCGGTTCCGCAGGCGCGGGAAGGTTGATCGTTACGGTTGCTTTCGAACGCAATTCCTGAATCAGCATGCGAGCCTCCGCTTGCATTTTCTGCTGGCGCAGGAAAGCGATGAGCTTCGGCTTGATCTCCTCAAAACTTACGGTCCCTGCCGGTTTCCGGTCCGTGACCTTGATGACGTGGAGACCAAAGGAGCTCCGGACGGGATCGCTGATCTCCCCCGTTTTCATCTCAAATGCCGCTTGGGAAAACTCCGGAACCATGCGCTCGCGTGTAAAAAAGTTGAGGTCACCGCCGTTCTCCTTCGCGCTTGGATCTTCGGAAAGTTCCTTTGCCATCGCGGCGAAATCCTCGCCTTTCTTGGCGCGATCGGTGATCGCCTGGGCTTCCTTCTGCTTCGCTTCGACGGCGGCAGGGGCGGCGTCCTTCTCCAGCTTCAGCAGGATGTGGCTGGCGCGGACTTGCTCGGGCTGGGCAAACTGCTTCGTGTTCTCCTTGTAGAATTTTTCAGCGTCGGCATCCGAGACTTGGATTTTGTCTTTAAGCTGGTCCTCGACCCAGTGTTGCTTACGAATCGAGCTGCGGAGGCTCTCCTTCACAGAGGCTAGGTCGTCGCCGACAGCCTCGACCTGCATTTTGAAGTTCGGGTCGGCATCGTACCGCGCTTTGAATTTATCGAATTGAGACGCGAATTCCGCATCGGTTACCGGCGTCTTGGCGGATTTCTCGTCGAGCAACTTATCGGCAATCATGTTATCGAGGATCGCGCGCTGCTCCTGAGCACGCTGCGCCTCCGAAGTCGGTGCATTGGGCGGCGCTCCGCGCCGTCCCGCCACTTGCTTCAACACTTTTTCAAACTCGCCTTTCTTGATCGGGACGCCGTCCACCACGGCTACAATTTCCGGCAGCGGAGCGGTTTCTTCCTTGGCGGCGATCGATCCAGCCGGCGCAGGGGTGTCTTTGCCTGCGCTCTTGGGAGCGCCAGCGCCTGGTTTATCCTCGGCGTGGGATATTGCCGGCAGGATGAGCAATGAAGCGAAAGCAGCGATCGGGAGAGCGAAACGGCGCGCGGCGGGAAGATTCATGGATTTTTCGAGCGGGCAGAATCGCCGAGATTTCCGCGTTTGCGAGCGGTTTTGCGCTCGCTGGCAGTTCGAATCCAAAGCGCGGAGCGATTTTTAGCGGGAAATGTCTGACTGGCTGAAGATCTCGAAGCCGTGGCTCTGGAGGACGGCGCAGGCGCACTCATTGTCCTCGACATGCAGTGCGAGGGCGGTGCGGCCTCGTGGATGCGTAAGCAGAGCGTAGCTGCCAAATATGTTCACTTCGGCAGCAAGAAGCGCCGTAAGCAACCGCCCCAATTCCGTGGGGCCGTCCTTGAGTTCGACCACGCAGAGTTCGCAGACAGAAAACGGGATGTCGTGCTTATGGAAGATTTCGCGCACACTTTCTGGATCCGTGACGACGATGCGCACGATCGACGTATCCGCCGAGTCCTGCACGCTGATCGCCAGGACGTGGACATTTTGCCCGTTGAGGAGTTTCACCACCTCCATCAGCGCACCCACTTTATTCGTTAGAAAGATGGAGAATTGATTTACCCGCGGGCCGTCGAGTTTTTCCGCCGTGGAGGTGTGTTCAAATGTCATGGGATCGCGCGAGGTTATTTATAGGAGTAGAGCAGGCAAAAGGTCGCGGGGCCGCCTTTCTTCTCCTCCACCTTGACGTAGTACGGTCCGCTCGCCGCGGGCGAAAAGCCGGCTGCCGCCTTTCCCTCCTCTGCATACGGTTCGCTGGCGAGCGGGCGCCCTTTTTCGTCGTAAATGGAGATGGCAACTTCCTGTGCCTGATCGGTCGTTCCCACGGAAAACCAGTACTGATTGCCGGCGTAAAGATTCACCTGAATGACCTGGGGTTTATGCGCATCGAAGCGGGCGGCCCAGTGCCCATCGCGCAGTTTGAATCCGTCGTTCGTAAACGCTCCGGCTACAGCGAGCGCCCCGCGGCGGGCCGTTACTTCATCGTCCGAGTCGGCGGCGCGGGCCGTTGGGTGAATGAGCAGAGCGGCGTAAATGAAAAATGTGCGGATCGGCTTCATTTTGCGTCCTTTTTGGAGATCTCGTTCATGAGGGCCGAGGTGAGCTTGTACAAATTCTTTACCGCTTCGAGATTCGGCGTTTCATCCCGGGGAAACGAGACGGCTAGCTGGATTTTCGGGAGGTCGGCGCGGACCTGCCGCACGGTCGGATTGTCCCGCACCTTCTCCGGAGACTCCTGAAGCCTCGCGCTGAGATATGCGACGATTGCGGGCTGGCGCAGAAGCTTTGCCCCGGCTTCGGAGTAGTGCTTCATGAGGAAATGCGAGATCACCTCCGTGCCGCGTATCCACCCGCCGAGTGTAACAAGGGTGATCAGATCCTGGTCCTTATTATCCGCCATCGCGCCTTTGACTTCGTTTTGCGTGCACTCGAATTCCTCCTTCAAAGTGTCCCACTGGCCGTGCTCCGCGAATTCAGTAAGGCTCTTGCCCCGGTTGAAGATGTCCTGCTGGACGCTCAGCGGCTTTGCGAGATTCAGGATGTCCGCGCCGACATTCTTCACCTGCTGGGCGTCCTCCGCTTCCACGGCTATGTACCCATCGGCAACGATGCTGCCCAGATTCAAGGCCATTTGGGCGCGAGTGGAAAAGGTCATCGGCACGGGAGGCCGTATCTCGCCGGTCCAGTCTGGCTTGCCGATCTTGTTCAAGGCGGCCATCAATTCGCCCGGGCTGGGAATGGTGAGTTGGTCGGTGCGAATGGCGGCGGCGAGCACTTCCTCGGAGAGAGGCGCCGCGTCGGGAGGTTCCCCATGCAGGGCGGCGCGGAGGCCTGCCCCAATGAGGCAGATCGCGGCGCGTTGAATCCATGTCATCTTTCAAAGGTATGCGAGCGGATGGGGTGATGTCACCCTGCAAGTTTGCGAGAAGGAGAAAATCACCGAAATGCGGCTCCGCTTTCACTTGCCCTTTTCGCGCAGCCGCCGCACGGTCTCGCGATTCCAATGAAAGCGAAGGTAATAGTGATGCCAAAGAAGAGCGTGCTCGATCCCCAAGGGGTCGCCGTTCGGGATGCGATCATTCATCACGGCCTGCATGGGGTGAAGTCGGTGAGGGTCGGCAAATGCATGGAAATCGAGATCGAAGGCGCGACGGAAGCGCAACTTGAGGAAGTCTGCCGCAATCTGCTTTCGAATCCTGTGATCGAGGATTACGCGCTCGAAATCACGCCCGACCAGCCGCATACTCCCGCACCGCAAACATGAAAGCGCTTCGCTATTTTTTCTGTGTCGTCTTCCCTCCGCTGGCCGTGCTGCTGACCGGCAGGATCGGGAGTTTCTTCCTCAGCATATTGCTCACGCTTCTGGGCGTGGTGCCTGGCATCGTCCATGCCATCCTCGTTGTGAACGATTATCAGAGCGAACTGCGCCTTAAGGAACTCTCTCCGGCGTTGCGCGGCTGATTCAGCGATGAAAGCCGCCATCGTCCGCTTTCCGGGATCGAACTGCGATCAAGATTGTTTCCGCGCCCTCCGCGAACTGGGAGTGGACGCCTCATACGTCTGGCACAAGGAGTCTTCGTGCGCTGGCTACGATCTCATCGTGCTGCCGGGCGGCTTCTCCTATGGCGACTATCTGCGCTGCGGAGCGATTGCTCGTTTTTCGCCCGTCATGCGCTCTGTGGTGGAGGAGGCGGGCCGGGGAACGCTCGTGATGGGGATCTGCAACGGGTTCCAAATCTTGTGTGAGGCGCATCTGCTTCCCGGCGCGCTGGTGCGGAATCGATCCGTCCATTTTGTGTGCGAACACGCGCGGGTGCGGGTCGAGAATTGCGCGACGCCGTGGACGCGGGCAGCCGCGACGGGGTCTGTCCTGCGCATTCCCGTGGCGCACGGTGAAGGAAATTACACCGCGGATGCCGACACGCTGCTTGAACTGAATGTGAACCGCCAGGTGCTCCTGCGCTACTGCGACGCGCACGGCGCCCTGGTCGATGCGGCAAATCCCAATGGCTCAGCGGAATCGATCGCGGGGATATGCAATCGCGAGCGAAATATCTTTGGTCTGATGCCGCACCCGGAGCGCGCGTGCGATCCGCGGCTGGGTACCGTCGATGGGCGCGTCTTGTTCGAGTCCGTATTTGAGACGCTCGGATTTCGGATTGCCGCTTAGGCTGACCGTCGAAAGTTTCCGCTCGCCGCCCTGCGCCCTTTTGCCTCAACTCCGCTCAAATGACCGAGCCAGCTATCACCGCCGAACTTATCGCCAAACACGGGATCACGCCCGACGAATTCGAACGGATCAAGAGCATCCTCGGGCGAGATCCAAACTTCACGGAGCTGGGAATCTTTTCCGTGATGTGGAGCGAGCATTGCTCCTACAAAAATTCGCGGAAAGAGTTGCGAAAATTTCCGACAGACGGGCCGGGAGTTCTCGTGAAAGCCGGGGAGGAGAATGCCGGGGTGATCGACATCGGAGACGGCTGGGCCGTCGCGTTCAAGATGGAGAGCCACAATCATCCGAGCGCCATCGAGCCGTTCCAAGGCGCTGCGACGGGGGTTGGCGGGATCATCCGCGATATCTTTACCATGGGCGCGCGCCCGGTCTTTTCGCTCAATTCACTTCGATTCGGACCGATCGAGGGAGATGGGGCGAGCGCGAAAACGAATCGCCGAATCTTCGCCGGAGTGGTCGCCGGCATCGCGCACTACGGCAATTGCATCGGCATACCGACGATCGGCGGAGAGATCTATTTTGACGAGAGCTACGATGGCAATCCACTCGTGAACGTCTTCTGCCTGGGCGTGCTGCGCCACGAGCAGATCGCGCGCGGCGCCGCGAAAGGGGTGGGCAATCCGGTCTTTTACGTCGGAGCCGAGACTGGCCGGGATGGCCTCGCTGGGGCTGCCTTCGCATCGCGCGACCTTACGGAGGAATCAAAGCAAGACCGCCCGGCCGTTCAGGTGGGAGATCCCTTTCGCGAGAAGCTGCTGCTGGAAGCGTGTCTCGAACTGCTCGCAACGGACGCTGTGGCCGGAATTCAGGATATGGGCGCGGCTGGCTTGACCTGCTCCACCTGCGAGACCGCGAGCCGCGGTGGCACCGGTGTCGAGATCGATCTTGCGAAGGTTCCGAAGCGCGAGATTGGGATGACGCCCTACGAGATCATGTTGAGCGAATCGCAGGAGCGGATGCTCATCATCGTGAAGGCCGGGCAGGAGAAGCTCGTCCAGGATATCTTCGAAAAATGGGATCTACCTTACGCGCGGGTCGGGACGGTGAAGGACGATGGGATGATGCGCGTCGTGAATGAAGGCGTGACGGTGGCCGAGATTCCGGCGCGTCCGCTCGCTGAAGACGCTCCGCTCTACGATCGGGAAGCGGAAGCGCGTCCGGCGCCTGCGGAGATCGACCTTTCAACGCTTGGGGGCGACGCCGCCGACGCCGCCAGGGAAGCGCTTCTGAAACTTCTCGCCTCGCCGAGCATCGCATCGAAGAACTGGGTCTATCGCCAGTACGACCATACCGTGAGAGCCGGGACGATGGTGCTGCCGGGATCGGACGCCGCCGTCTTTCTCGTGCGTGAGGCAGATAAGATCCTTGCGGCGACAAGCGACTGCAACGGCCTTTACTGCTCGCTGGAGCCACGAAATGGCGCCCGTATTGCGATTGCCGAAGCGGCGCGGAATATCGCGTGTTCCGGAGGCGTTCCGCTCGCCGTGACAGATAATCTAAATTTCGGCAATCCGTATAAGCCAGAGAATTTCTGGCAGCTTCGCGAGTGCATTGAAGGCCTCGCCGAAGGGTGCCGCGCTTTTGGGACACCCGTGACGGGCGGGAATGTTTCGCTTTATAACCAGAACCCCAAGGGATCGATCGATCCGACCCCCACTGTCGGAATGGTCGGGATCATCGCGGATGCGCGCCACGTCACAACGCAGAGTTTCAAGCAGGCCGGAGACGTCATTCTGCTAGTCGGAGGCCTCGGGGATGAATTGGGCGCTTCGCATTACGTTAAGGTGGTGCACGGGCGCAAAGCCGGCCGGGTTCCCCGTCTCGATTTCGAGCGCGAGAAGGCTGTACACGAAGCAGTCCGCGCGATGATTCGCTCAGGTCTCGTGCGAAGCGCGCACGACTGTTCGGAAGGAGGACTGACGGTTGCCCTGGCCGAATGTTGCGTATCCGACAAGGAGCGGCTTTTGGGCGCGTCGGTGGACCTCGGTGCGACCGGGGTGCGGCTCGATCAGGCGCTCTTTAACGAAACGCAGTCGCGCATTGTGCTCAGTGTCTCCGCGGCGAACGCGACAGCCGTGCTTTCGCTCATAGCATGGCGCGGAACGGACGTGTCGCGCATCGGCGTCGTCGGCGGGCGCGACCTGAAGATCGGCGTAAATGGAAGCGAACTCTCATGGCCTGTGCGCGAACTGCACGAAGCCTGGTTTGGTTCGATCGGGCGGACGATGGAAGGGTGAAGCTGGAAAAAGCGCGGCGGAGGGACAGCCGCTGGGGCGCCCACATAGGCGTAGCCGAAGAGGAAGTTGAACTTCGAGTCAGGCACGATATTGCGTGCGGTGAGGCCGAGATTAACGAATACGCCTTCTGTGTGCCGCCTATGGACCTGCGCGAGGAAGACGCCTGCGGACAAGCCTTTCCACGTGGGCCGCGCGGATGGACGCTCGTCCACAAATGCTGGCTGGATCACGCTCCCGATGCCTAAAGCCTCACGCAGGACGGCAGCAAGGTTGCCGGCGATTGCGTCGGGAATCTCGCCGAGCCGCCAGATCGCTATCTTGCCTCTGGCTTCGAGTGCGAGAGGCTGTTCGCAATTTGGACAGAATGGAGCGCCGATCGGGACATAGAGGTTGCACTGTTCGCAGATGTTCCAGTCCTTCATCGCTTATGTCTCTCGGGGATGTTGTAACGTTTTACGCTACGGTATTTCGATACTCCTAATGAAGTCTGGGACCGGGAGCGTGAGGCTGGAAGCTACGCGGCCGATGTGTGCGTGCAGACGAGATCTTTGGCGGGATCTATGTGCCAGCGGCTTGCTGCCAGGCCGAGGTCATTGCTAATCGCCCACCGATCGGGGAGGGGTTCCCCTGTGTAGGAAGGGTGTGCACCTTTGAGTTCCATGCAGCCGGTATTGTCTCCGATGCGGTCGACTTCTTCGAGTTCGTCGGGTGAGAGCGTGACCTCCGGCAAGGCGGCTAATTCATCGATCTTTTCCTCGATCAGGCGGGCGTTGGATCCCGATTCCTGGATCATTGTGGGGGCAACGCTTTTAACCGGTGGCTGGGAAAGGTTCCACGCACAGGCGAACTGCAACGGAGTGAGGTCGTGCTGCTCGGCGATGGGCCGGATGCGATCGAGCTTTGCCTGGGCGGCTTCCACCCAGCCGGCGGGGCGGAAACTGCGGTGATCGTGCTTTGCGAATTCGTGGCCGGGCTTCACGTCGTTGTGAAACAAGCCGCCGTAATCGACCACGCGGGTAAGGATACCGATGTCGTGCGCCTTCGCAGCCGGGAGACAAAGTTGTCCCGGCCACGGCTCGAAGGGATTGAGAATGATCATCGCCCAATCGAGGAGCGGGCCGAACCGCTCGAAGTTCAGAAGGAGATCGAGCGTAAATCCGTTCGCAGGCCCCGGGGCGATTCCGAGCTTCTCGGTCATGCCCTCGGAGCGGAGGCGATCCATTGCGTTCCATACGGCATCGCTTGAGTAGCCGATGCTGTCGGGGTTATGCAGGAGGAGACAATCGAAATGGTCCGTGCAGCATCTGGCGAGCGATTCCTCCACGGCCATGCGGAGGTACCCTTCGTATTCCTTATGGCCGCGCAAAGTCGGATCCGTAAACCGCGGATAGCCTTTGGATCCCGCGCGTTTGCCCTTGTAAAAGTCGTGGCCGATCATCCCCGCAAGACAATAGGTGTCGCGAGGAAGGCCGGAGAGCGCGTCTCCGAAGAGTTTGTCGGCGGCCCCATCGCCGTACACGTCCGCGGTGAGGAATGTGCGGATGCCGCGATCGTAGGCGCGGCGGATGCACGCAAGGAGCTGGTCTTGATCGAGTGGTTCGCCGTAGTGCATGAAGACTCCGCCGTTCCATGCGCCGTACACTGTTCGAGTTATGTCCATAAGAGTGGGGTGGCCGGGTCGGACGCAAGTCAGCGGGGTCGCCCGGGGGCGATCCTGCGCCTACTTTCCTTCAAGCTTCGCGATCACGGCATCTGGGCCGCCTTCCGGGTAACCGTCGATCTCGGCCGTTTTGTTGCCGCTTGAGTCAAGCAGGACGAGTGTCGGGAAGCCAGTGACATGAAACTGGTCTTTAAGCTGCGCATTCTGCTCCTGCACATGCTTGGGGAGCTTTTTGGCGTTTGGGAAATCGACCTCAACCAGGATGAGGTTTTGGCGAGCATACTCCTTGAACTTCGACTGGGAAAAGACGTCTTTATTAAGCTTAATGCACCAGCCGCACCAATCCGAGCCGGTGAAATCGAGAAGAACTTTCTTCTTCTCTACTTTTGCCTGGGCAAGCGCCTTTTGGTAGTCGTCGGTCCAACCGGCGGCCGCAAAAGCGGGGATGGAGGTGACGGAAAGCAAGGCAGCAGCGAGTAGAACGGCGAGGGATTTCATGTGGGCTAATATGAAACAACAAAAAGGGGAGGCAAGCCTCCCCTTTCTGGAAAATGCGGTCGCGCGAGCTTGGAAGCTATCGCACCAGCGTAGTGGTAGTGCTCGAAGAGGGCACGATATGGCGGCTGGATTCGGTGGTCGTCGTCGTGCTCGTGATCGGTGGAGCCTCGTCATGCGCGCAACCAGCAACGACGAAGGCGGCGGATGCGAGAAGAGAAAGGACGATGAGATTTTTCATTATAGGATGTGAGGTTGTTTTGTACAGATCGTGCGCCGCACTTTTGGCGCGTGCATTTATTGCGCCCCTTCCGAAAACCAGAGGCCGAACTTGAGCCAGAGGGGAATCGTAAAAAGGCCCGCGACCGTCGTTACGAAGACGAGGCGAAACGCCACCGCCGGATCTCCGCCGTAATGCCTCGCCAGGATCACCGGGATAACCGCGCACGGCATCGCCGCTTGAACGACGATGACGTGGCGCAATTCTTCGGTGCACGGCAGAAACCGCGCGAGGAGCAGGAATGCAATGGGAAGCGCACCCAACCGGAGGGTGCAGGCGCCGATGCTTACACCCAAGAGGGAATCCTGAGCCCGTTCGCGTGCCAGGTCGGCAAATACCGCTCCCGTCAAAATAAGCCCCACGGGGATCGCAGCCGCCCCCATCGAATGGATCGGGGCGAGCATGAACGGCGGCATCCAATATCGGGCGCCAGCGAAATTAAGGAGGAGCGCCGATACGATCGCGAGCAAGGGAACGCTCAAAACGCGCTTCCATGCATCGCGCGGTGACGAAGCTCCGGAGAGGATCATCACGCCGATCGTCCAAAGGCCCGCCTCGACCCCGACATTGTGAATGAAAAGCACACCGGCATTGCGTTGCGGAAGCCCCGGCGCGCCATCGAACAGCTTTTGGACGATCGGCAGCGCGATATAGCCGTAGTTGTAAATTCCGGTGGTAAAAGCGAAAGTGCGCCGTGCGCGCACATCGCGTATGCCGAACATCGGCGCTGCGGCGTAGCTGCAAAAATACCCGAGCGCGACGGTTATAAAGCCGACGACTGGCGCCAGCAGCGTATTGGAGGCATGGGCGATCGCCGGGTTGCCCAGGATGGTGTCAAGGATGAGGCACGGATACAGCAGGTTCACCACGACCCGCAGGAGGCTCGCATCTGCATCCGCGGTGAGCCATCCCGCGCGGCGGATGGCGTATCCGGCGGCGATGATGACAAAGACCGGCGCGATGGCGCCGAGAAGCGCAAGATAGTTCACACGCGATCCAGTCGTGTCACTTGTTCGGCGTCCACTCCTTGAAGCACTTTTTCATATCGTCGATCTCCGCCTCGGTAAATCCGCGCGGAATGAAAATGATGCCATCGGTGATCGCCTTATCGATGACGAGATCGAGCACTTGGTGCGTGTACGCCTTGGTTTGCAGGAAGAGCACCAGCGAGGAGCCTCGCCGCTCCGTGCTGAGCACTTCCAGGTGAAGCCTGCCCGTCTGGTCGAGCTTGAATGCACAGCCGTACGTGCCATCGGCCGCTTGAAAAGGGAAAATCATTTTTACATCCCCTTCGGTAATGGACGGCAGCTTCTCAAGAAAAGCCTTCCTGGGAGTCGGGTAATGAAGCTGCGCCGCGTTGGCGAATACGCTGGTGTCTTGCGCATTGGCCTCGGCATGGAAACGGAGGAGGATCACCGGCTTCCTTGCCCCCGCCGAAAAGAGGAGCACGGCGAAGAGGGGCAGCAGAAAGCGGGCGCGGGATTTCATTGGGAGCGGAGTGTTCATCCCAACGATGCCATTTGCAAACCACGATGCGCTTTCGTAGAACGTGCAGGATGAAAGCTCGCTTCCTCCTTTTTCCGCTCGTCGCCCTCTGTGCATTCCTTCTAGGCGCCCATGCCGCTGACGTGCCGCCAGCGTCACCCGCCGCAAAAATAAAGGCGCCGCCGACGCCGCATCCCGGAGTCTTCAACCGCCTCTTTCGCGCCGCTCACCTCGCGCATACCAAGGACGATGTCGTGAAGGAAAAGGCCGAAAGCAAGTTGCCGAATTACAAGCACGTCGAGATCTCGATGAGCATCGAGCCGTCGCCCGTCCAGCTTTCCGCGGCGCGCCAGATGAAGGTCATCGTCCGCCTGCGGAATCGGTCGAACAAATTTGTGCAGCTTGAATTTCCGACATCGCAGCGCATCGAAGTCATCGTAAAGGATGGGGCTGGCAAGATGGTCGAGCATTGGTCTGAGGACCACGCTTTCACCAATGAGCCGGGGATCGTATCGATCAATCCCGACGAGCGGCTCGAATACGCTGCCGATGTTCCGACCCGCGAGATGAAAGCTGGGCAGGCCTACACCGTGGAAGGATTCTTCCCAAACTATGAGGCGCTGCACACCAGCATGCAATTGACGCCCAAGCTGTAAAGGCGGCAGACACGAACAGGGACAGCCCGTTAGCTGAGCGCCGGCGCCGATTTCTCCTCAGGAACCAAATGCTCGTCCGGGGCGATGGTTTCGGCGGAGGCCGGCTCAGTTGCCACGGGTGTTGCTTCGGAAACGTTAAGATCCGGAGCAGGCGCGAAGCCTCCCTCGCTGGCCAGTTCGGGCGACTCCCCCGGTTCAATCGATTCCGCCTGGGCCGGTGGAAGTTCCGCATTTCCCTCGTGCGCGGCAGGGTGTGGGTCCGCAGGGTCCGGGTCGGCATGGGTTGGATCGGTAGGGTGTGGCTCCGCAGGGTGTGGCTCCGCAGGGTGTGGCTCCGCAGGTGTTGGGTCGGCAGGGTGTGGATCGGCAGGGTGTGGATCGGCAGGGTGTGGATCGGCAGGGTGTGGATCGGCAGGGTGTGGATCGGCAGGGTGTGGATCGCCAGCCGCGTCTTCACTCTGAACAAGCGATTGAGCGGAGCGAATCAAAGGAGGCGAAGCCTCGTCGCGCGATGGCGTGGTCCTTGGGGCGGGCGCGCCCCCTCCTGGAGGCAGCGGAAGTTCGAGCGTGCCATCCTGAAACTCGATCACATTGCCGATGTGAATAAGGTAGTGCAGATCGCGGGCGAGGGACGCTTTCTTTTCAGCGAATTCCGGCAAGTCGTGTTGTTCGCCGAGAATTTTGACCGCCAGATGGCGGCGTGTGCATTTTGGCACGGCTTCGATCGTTTGCAGAATGGCCGTGACGTTTTCCGACAGCACTTCCCCGGAGGCGTGCCGGCATGGCTTTATCGGCGAGATATACAGAATCCGCTTGCGATGCTTGAAGAAGTGCAGACCGGCATCGAGAAGAAAGGGGCGCAGATGATTCACGAGGCCAGCGGGGAACGCACGCTCCTTCTCCCATTCTTCGCGCACCGCGTTCGAGAGAGCGCGATCCGGCAGCGCGCGGCTCGCGAGACCGGCGCAGTCGAGCGAAGCCCCGCTCTTGATTAACTGCGGCAGGTAAGTCTTCCGAAAATGCTGCTCGGCGTCCGCCTCCGACTTAAAAGTGACCGGCTCCGCCTCCTGCGTGGTCACGAAGACCGTGCTGGTGCGCGCCTGCTCTTTCCAATCGTTGATCGCCTGTTCGTTCGTGAGCACTTCAATTTCGTGTTGGACAAACTCGGGAAACGACATGCGCCGGGAGTAGCGCTCCTCATAGATCCGGCGAATCGCAGGCTGATAAGAATGATGATTTGTCGGCCCGATCAGCGCGCCCGTCGAGCGAGCGCGAGCGACGTTCGCGAAGTTTCCCTTGAGCGGCTCGCCCTCGGTCACGTCCTGACGGTAATATTCGTCCTTGGCGATCCGGAAGGCGCTCCTTTCGATGGACGCCCGGTCGAAGGAAATGGGGCCATCCCCGATTTGATGCAACGGGATGGCGGCGTCCAGAGAAGCAATGCGGACGCGGTGCCGCTCCGGACGCTCGAGAAAAAGCCGTCCGGCGCCGAAAAGCGGGTACGCCTTCCCGTTTTGCTTGATCTGCTTTGCGATATTGGCCGCTCCGGTCGGTTCCGGAAGAAATTCAATTCGGACGGGAGGCGCCTGCACCGCCGGCGCGGCTGGTCGGGGACGATCGTCACCGCGCCTTTCCGCCCCGCCATCGCGCCGCGGGCCGCCTGTGTCTCTCCGCGGGCCGCCTGCGTCTCGCCGCTGGCCTTCAGGGCGCCGCCCTCCGGGTCCGCTGCCGCCGCCAGGGCGGGATCCCGGTCCGTTGCCCGGACGCTGCCCGCCGCTTCCAGGCCCGCGGGGCGCCCGCGAACCGCCGGCATTGCCCCGCCCGCTGCGGTCGTTCCCGCCGCCAAAGTTATCGCGCCCGCGCCGGCGGTCGCCGCCTTCATCGCCCCCCTCATAATCGGCGTAGCTCTTCTGGGCGGGGCCTTCCTTCAGCCAGGCTGGCAGGAATTTTAGGTCGAACTCAGGAGGCATATCGCTCATAAAGGCGCGATACATACAGGGGCAACCGCGAGGATGCGAGTGCGGATTTCCGCCCCCGTACAGAGAGCGGGAAAAATTCACTTCGTTGTTGCCAAGCCGTGACACCAACTCTAAAGCAGACCTCCAACCCAACGCAAACCCACACAACGAACCGCAAATCCCATTTTATATGTCAGAAAAATCGATCGAGGAGAAAGTGAAAGACATCATCGTCGAACAACTCGGAGTCAACCCCGAACAGGTGACCCCGACCGCATCGTTCATCGAAGACCTGGGCGCCGATTCGCTCGACACCGTCGAGCTCGTCATGGCGTTCGAGGAAGAATTTAACGTGGAAGTGCCGGATGAAGACGCAGAAAAGCTTCTCACCGTCGGCGACGTGACCAAATACATCGAAGAAAAGACCGCAAAGTAGGAAGCCTCCTCGCTGCCGTCGCGTGCGGGTGAAAAGTCTTTTTAGGAAACCTTCCTTCTCAACGCGTGTTTCAATACTCGTAAAATGAAAAAATCATCCATTCTGATCACGATCGCTCTCGCGGGAGCCGTCTTCACTCAATTCTCATTCGCGGAAGACGCTGCCGCTCCGGCAGCGCCCGCGAACCCGCCAGCCGAGCACGGTCCACACCGGAGCGTCGAGGAGCGCCTCAAGATGATGACGGAGACCTTGAGCCTCACAGATGATCAGGTCGCAAAGCTCAAGCCGATCCTCGCGGCAGATCAGGAAAAGATGAAGGCGTTGCACGACGACACCGCGCTCTCGAAGGAAGATCGCCGCTCAAAAAGCCACGAAATCATGCAGAGTGAACAGGAGCAGGTGAAGGGCATTCTTACCGCCGACCAGCAGGCGAAATGGAAGGAAGCGATGGAGAAGCGCCGTGCCGCTCACGAGAAAGAGCAGGCAAAGTAACAGTTTCCCCGAAAAAGATTCCATGGGCGGCAGGCTTCGGCCCGCCGCCCTTTTTTTTGCCGCGTTCCATGTAGCCAAAGGCACGCACCGGCCATCAAGTGTCGCCAACCTGTGCGCCCCCCCGTGGCAAGCCGTAGTCCCCGAAGGCTGCACGGCAATCCACCCCTCATCCCCCGCAGTTGTAACCAGCCTCAGTCTGGCGTGACCCCGTTCCCTTCCCAGCCCCACCGGGGCGACAAGCCCTTAGCCCAACCCATCGGGTTGGGTTTCAAATCGCCGTAGGCCGCAGCCTGAAGGGATGCCCTGCGCGGCGCGCCAGGTAATTGCCCGTCTCAAGCGCGGAAATCTTCTCGGCGGCGGCGAGTGCGAGGAATGCGTCCACCGATACTCCGTCAACTCGGGCGAGTCGCTCCACCTCAAGTTTGAGCGAATCCGAAAACTGGATCGTCAGAGCGCTCATCGTGCGAAGTGAAGTTTGAGGAATTCGCCGGGACCCACGTGGCAAGCCGTAGTCCACGGAGGCTGCGGGGCAACAAGCCCTTAGCCCAACCCATCGGGTTGGGTTTCCAATCCGGCATCCAGCAGCCTGAAGGGATGCGACCCACGCTTGGGAGTCAAAGACGGCGGTCCGCGCTACCATCCGGCGGCAGATGCGTTCCATGTAGCCGAACGCACGGATAAGTCATCGATTCCCCATCACGATGTTCAATTCCGCGACTCCGCACCCCGCTTGCTCACGCAGCAACCGTAGCCGATCCAAAATGGCCGCCAGCACTCTGTTGCCAGACGTGCTCATAGACCCTCTTCGCGACCCCCTGCTTTTCCTCATCGGTGAACGGCGGGCTGGGCAGCACTCGAAATAGATGATCGAGAATCTCCGCCTCCACCAGTGCCTTGGTCTGTTCCTTCTCTGTCCAACGCTCCAGTGGCGCAATGAGTTTTGTCACCGACTCCAATAGGCTCTTGCTGGCGAGCTTCACCCGCTCTCGCACAGCTTGGCCGAGCACTGGTTTTTTCAGTAAATCGAAAAGCGCCAACTCATCCTCAGATAGCCCTTCCTCGGCCGCGCGGTGCCCGCCATGAGGTCAACGAGCTTTGCAAAAGTTTCCTCAAGGGTGACGCGATCCTTCTCCCGATTGTAGTCAGCGATGATCTCCGAGTAGCGTTTGTAGTAGTCCATTCGTTGCGGATTTCGGGCGAGCATCTGCGCGAGCTTCTCCTCGACGATCTTGCGCATATCCTCAATGACGGTCGCCTTGCGGGAAACTTTCTTTGCGAACTCGTCGCGAAGCTTCTCAAGGTCGATGGCGCTCAGGTCGTAGAAGCGCTGTGGCTCTTCGCTGGCCGCATACCGCTCCGCGCGAATCGCTTCATTCACGATCCGGTGCAGCGCCTTGAGCACTTCGGTGATGTCAGCGATGTCGCGCCGTTCTTCGAGCTTTTTGTAGATCGCCTCGATGTTGTCGTGCCGCTCGGCGTAGGTGAAGGCAGCGGGCTCCATGACCAGCGCCTTGAAACGGACGAACACCTGCCGGGCCATGATCTCGAATCGCCGCCGCCCTTCGTCACGCGCATTGATGACCGCCTCGACTCCATTGGCAATCGCCGCGATGCGCGCAAATCCTTTCGCGCCGATCATGCGCGTTGCGTCAAAACCGATGTGGAGCCAATGCGCCTCAGTTTCTTCGATGGCCGCGAGCAACGCTTTCACCCGCTCCTCGATGGGCGCCACGATCTCTTCCGCCCCGCCGTCTTCGCCCCCGAGCGCGTACTGCGCCAGCGCCGCGCGCAGGCTCTTGAGCATCCCGCTGTAGTCCACGATCAGGCCAAAATCCTTGCCGGGATAGACGCGGTTCGCGCGAGCGATGGCCTGCATCAGCGTGTGCGCCTTCATTGGCTTGTCGATGTAGAGTGTCGAGAGACATTCCACGTCGAAGCCGGTCAGCCACATCGCACAGACGATCGCGACACGGAACGGGTGTTCCGGTTTCTTGAACGCCGATTCCACGTCCACCCGTTTTCCATCGGGCGTCTCGAAACCCTGTTTGATCAGCGCCCGGTGCGGGATGATGTCGAAGCCCCATTTTTTGAAATCGGCGACTTCGTTTTGCGCTTCGCTGATGATGAGTCCGATGATCGTCTCCTCGATCCACTTTGCCTGCGCGGTGAGCTTGCTGCACTGCGCCGCGAGCCTCTCCCGATCCTCATCTGTCACCGCGGTGGCCAGTTCCGCTTCCCTCGCCACGCCCGCGGTGCGCACCGCGGCGAGCTTCGCCTGCCAGCGGGGCAGGATGAGCATGTGCATCCGTGCACAGGTGATCTTGTCGATGCACACGAGCATGGATTTGCCCGACTCCCATCGCGTCGCGCAGTGCTCTACGAAATCGCTCGCGATCTTCGCCAGTCGGTCGTCGGCAGTGATGACCTCGTAGTCCTGTCCGAGCAGTTTTTCGAGATGCGCCTCCTGATCGGTGTCGAGGTTGGCCCTGGCTATCGCGTCGGCGATGCGGTCGTTGATGTCGAGGCGCTCGATGCCGAGCTTTTCGCCGCGGTTCTCATACACCAGCTTCACGGTCGCGCCGTCTTCCTCGGAGCGTTTGAAATCGTAACGAGAGACGTAGGTGCCGAAGATGCGCCGCGTCAGGTTGTCGTGCTTGAAAAGCGGCGTGCCGGTGAAGCCGATGAACGCCGCGTTCGGCAGCGCGAGGCGCATGTTGCGCGCGAGCTTCCCGGCCTGCGTGCGGTGCGCCTCATCGGACATGACGATGATATCGTCGCGCTTGCTGTAAGGGTCGTGCGGATCCACGTCCTGATTGAACTTGTGGATCAGGCTGAAGATGTAGCGGTGATTCTCCTTCAGCAGCCGCTTCAATTCGTCGCCCGTGGCCGCGCGCGGCGTCTGTTCGTCCGCCACACCACAGCCGACAAACGTCCGGTAAATCTGGCTATCGAGATCGTTGCGATCCGTCATCAGCAGGAAGGTGAACTTCGCCGAGATTCGCCGCCGCACCTTCTCCGCAAAGAACGCCATCGAATACGATTTGCCGCTGCCTTGGGTGTGCCAGAAAACGCCGAGCTTGCCGAGATCGGGATGCGCAGACTCCACGAGTTGAAGCGTCGCTGGTGCCCGCGGCCCGCGCAGTGCCGCTTGATCCGCGTCCGTCGCCTCCTCGCGCGGCAGCTCCACCACGCGATACGCGAGCCGGCGTTCCGGCGGGAACTCCCGCTTCAATTCCTCCTGCCGCTGCACGGAGGCCACAGCGTTGTTCACGCCCATGAATTGATGATTCCGCGCGACCACCTTGCGCGTCGCGCCGGGCTTGCTCGCGTCGAAAAGGATGAAGTTCTCCACGAGATCGAGCAGCCGGTCGTGAGCCAGCATCCCTTCGAGCAGCACCTGCGCCTCCACGCTCCCGCGGTCGCTCTCATCCGCGCGCTTCCATTCCGCGAAGTGCTCCCATCCGCTCGTGATCGAGCCATAGCGCGCGCGGTGCCCGTTGCTCACGATGAGGAACGCGTTGTGATCAAACGCATGCGAAATGACGTGCTCGTCGAGGTAATCGCGCAGGTTGCCGTCGAAGCCCGCGCGGATGTTCCGATACACCGCCTTCAGCTCCATGAAGACCAGCGGCAGCCCATTCACAAAGCACACGATGTCCGCGCGGCGATTGTAGCTCGGCGAGCGTAGCCCGGTGATCTTCAACTCACGCACGGCGACGAAGCGATTGTTCGGTTTGCCGTCGGCACCGTTGCCGTTCTGGAAGTCGATCACTCGCGCCCGCGTCTCCCGCCGCTGGCCCGTCGTATCCGTGAAGCTCACCGGCACGCCGTGGCGGATGAACCCGTGAAACTCCTGGTTGTGCTGAAGCAGCGAGCGCGAGAAATCATGTCGCACCATCTTCGCCGCCGCTTCCTCCACGGCCGTAGTCGGCATCTGCGGATTCAGCCGCGAGATCGCCGCACGCAGATCCCGCAGGAGCACCACCTCGCGCGTGTCGGGCCGCCCGAGAGTGCCATCCGCCCCGAACGTCTCCTCGTTGAATGCATAGACGCTCTCCCAACCGAGGACATCATGCAGATGATCGGCGAACGTCTTTTGGACGAGCCGATCTTCGCTGTTGATGTCGGTGTAGGCACGTTTGCCGTTCTTGGTGAACCTTACCTTGTGGGCGGTTCCTTGAATGGGTTAAACACCCTCAACCCCGGACGTCGGAAATCCTTCTCGTTGCCAGTCACGACCGTGAGGTTGTGACGGCGGGCGGTCGCGGCGATGAAGCTGTCTTCGATCGGCATCCGTTCGCCGGCTTCCTCCAGTGCGGCTTTCTGTTCCGCCCAGACGTGCGCGATGGCCACGTTGAACCCGATGATTTTCCCCTCGAATGAATTGATCAGCCGCCGCAGCCAGGTCTGCAAAGTTGCGCGTTGTTCGCCTTTCTTGGTGCGGACCCAATACGCCAGTTGCCCAATGACGACCGCGCTAGTGTAGCACCGCGGCTCTTCCGCTTCGAGCCACGCCAGCACGCGGGCGTCACCCCGGCGTTTCGCCGGCTGGCTGAGCACGTCGGCATCCAGCAGCCACTTCATAGCTTGAGCTTCTTGGGATACTCGCGGCTGCGCGGAGGCAGGTCATCCATCGGCACCGGACATTGCTTCATCACTTCCAGCCAGCTCTCCCGCTTCCGCGTCACCCTGCGGAGGACAATCTCATCCTCCTCGCCGTCGTAGATGGCCTCAAAGGCATCACCCGGCGAAGTCTTCGCCAGTGCTGTCGGCACGGTGAGCCGCCGCTTGGAATCGAGTGTAAGAATCATGGTGGGATAATCCCACCCAGCGGCTCCAAGGTCAACTCTGCGCAACGGTGCGCTCGCGGAGCATGGTGGGATTTACAAATGCGTCGCGGCAAAAGTGAGACCGTACCGCTGCTCAAGCGCCTCCGCCACGCAATGCCGGTGGCACTGCTCGGGCAGCCGCTCGAAGCACGTCAGCGCCACCCGTTCGCCGGCCTGCACCCAGCCGCGGATCTTCGCCAGCGCCGCCGTTTGCTTCGGCAGGCTCTCCCGCTCATACACGGCGAAGAGCGCGTCGTAATCCGCCTGCGTCTTCAGTTCGCGGCGCTCCTCGGAAGCGATGCCCAGCTCCGGCAGATGCTCGTAGCGCAGGCCAACGCCTTCGCAGCCTTTGGAGAGTGTGCCCTTGGAGAAGCCATACTTGCGGCTCAGCGGATTCCGGCGCACATCGCACAGCAGAGTCACACCTGCGCACAGCAGCCGGTTCAGGTAGCCTTCCAGGCTGCTTCCATCGTAGCCGATCGTGCAGAGGCCCGGCGCGCCCGCCGCCGGTCGCGCCGCTTCGATGGCCGCCCGCGCTCCGGCGTCTCCGGCCAGCAGGCGCTCCGCCATTTCGCTGCGGATCGCGTAGTAGGGATGCCGCCGGTAAGCCTCGGCCACCAGCGCATCGCCGCGCACGCCCGCCTCCCGTCGCGCAAACCGATCCATGCCCATCCGCACCAGCGGCGCCACCTTGCCCGCGGCGCGTCCAGCGGGCGTCAGCTTCCACGCGCGCTCCTCGTCGGCCAGCAGGCCCTGCTCGATCAGGCGGCGCTTGTCCGCATACGAGGTGAAAGAGAACCCGCCAAACTTGTAGGGCACAAACTCATACGCGGGCACCTCCTCGACCTCGCGGCAGTAGAGAAAGAGCAGCTTCTGGAAATCCAGTCCGCCGACCTCGCCCCCGAGCGCATCCACGAGGGCCAGCAGACGTTTTTGACGGTCGAAAATCATGGGTCAGCGTATGGGTTCCGGCGTCACACCGCAATCGCCCCGCTCATCAGCCGCCGCAGCAGCAGGTCGCGCGCGGCGCGGAGTCTGGTGTTTTGTTTAGCCAACGTTTCGATCTGGTCGGTGATTGAGACGACGTGGCTGGAGTATTGATCTTGGAGGCGGCGCGGGGCGACGAGGATCGGCACCGACTTGAGCGACGAGCCGCTGAGATTGGGCATGGTGGAACCTTTCGCGCGGTTCGCGATCACGCCCGCAGTTTCAGGTGCGCCGAGTGTGTCGAACAGGTAGCGCGGGTCGATCACGACTGGATCAGGGCGCAGGCGCATGCATCCGGTGCCGCAGAACCAGCCCACCTGGCGTTTCGAGATGTAAGCCCGCCTACCGATGTCGCCCCGTCTGCCATAGACGGTGTCTCCATCGATCATGCGATGACGACCAAGACGGTCCGCGAGATCTTCCGGGATTCGGGCGATGCTCTCCAACGAGATGCGGAAGTTGAGAATATCCTTCGGCATGATTAAAGGCACGCCTTCGTCGGCGTAGTCGGACTGATGCAATTGGCTGCCGAAAGGCCCGGTTTGAATGCGATCGCCTGGCATACAAATCTCCTCTAATGTCTTGCGTTCCCATCCTACTGGCACGCCATCAATAAAGCGGCTGTGTTCGTGGCCGGGGAAGCGTAGGCGGACGAACCACTCCCGGTAAAGCAGCTGCGCCGCATCTTCCAATAACCGCATCCGCCGCCGATTGTTCTCCATCAGCCCATCATAATTCGTAAGCACCTCCGCAACCCGCCGCTGCTCGTCGAGCGGTGGAAGCGGAACCTCGAACCGTTTCAAAATGCCGAGATTGATGTGAGGAACACCCGACGTAAGCGCATGATTGATGACGCTCTGCACTGTTGCTGGTGAGCGGAAGTAGAAGTAGATGAACTTTGCGTCTGCTTTGTCGGGATCGACCGTGAGCTTCATCTGGCTCTGTGAAATCACGTAGCTTGAAAAGCGCGACTCTGGAGGAATTAAACCGACCTGCCCGAGCGTCCCGCGTTGCGTGAAAACTAGGTCGCCAGAGTGCGCGAGGTTGGAAGTAAGGCTGTCCGCTTTCTGCTCCTTCACGAAGACGAAGTCGTTGTCGAGGAAGGTCGAATCCGCCGGAAGATTGTTCCCGCGAATGACTGGGACGCCGTCATCCACGTAATCGCGCGTCGTGAGGTTGGAACCAAAAGGCCCGCCTACAAATGAATAGCGAGATGGCGCCTTGATATCATTCAGACTGACTTTCGGCCACTTCATCCGAAGAGTTTTTCAAAGTTCTCATCAACCTTCACCGCGAGCATAGCCGCCTCGGCGTTCAACTCCCTCAACTCCGTGCGGATGTCCTGCATCGTCTCCTCGAAATCGAAATCCTCGTCCTCCTCCACAGCAGCGACGCCGACATAACGACCCGGCGTGAGGCTCCATTCAGCGCCCGCAATCTCGGCGCGCTGACGACCTTACACAGACCTGGCGCATCACGGTAGCGCCCGTCGGGGAAGCGGTGGAGCAACCAGTGCGCCTGCCGCTCAAAATACGCGGTGTTCTTGAGTTGCTCCACCGCTTCTCTGCGCCGCGCGTCGAGTACCTTTTCCAGCTTGGCGATGGCGCGACCGTCCCACGTCGCATGGTCTTTGGCGCTGGCGTCTTTCTCCGCCGCGTCCGCCAGCCGCGTCGCGAGTTTGAAAACGAGGTCAAGGTCTTTGACCAGATCGCGGCAGGCCGTGGCCAGTCCGTCGATGTCACCCAGCAGTTTCTTCTGCGCCGCGAGTTTTGCGTCGCATGGCTTTGTGCATCCCTGTGCAATGCGCGCCGTCCATTTGTCCAACGTCGCGAAGCACGCCCTAGCCGCATCGTCGCGCTCGCGCATCGTTTCCCGCAGCGGCGAATCCGTCGCCAGCGTTTTAAGGAACGGCGCGGCGGCATCCGTCAGCGCCTCGCAAGCCGTGCGGAACGCCGCAGCTTTCCCGGCGATGGCGGCGGCTCCGGCAAGCGTGCGTTCAAGATGTTGCTGGACGAGCGCGATAAAGCGGTCGGATTGGCCGCGATAAAGCCAGACGATGGCCGTGAGGTTTTGCGATTGCTTCGGCGCGAAGTCGTAAATTTTCCGAGTGACCTTCCGGTAGATGTGTCGAGCATCAAGCATCAACACCTGCTCGCGCCCCTTCTTCGGTTTGCCTTTATCGAAGAACCACAGCTCGCACGGCACCGTGCGCGTGTAGAAAAAGTTCGAGCGGATCGAAATCATCACGTCCACATCGCCGGTCTCGACGATCTTGCGCCGCACCTCCGCGTCGCCGTGTCCCGCGCTGCTGGCCTGCGACGACATGACGAATCCCGCGCGCCCCTTCGGCCCGAGGTAGCTGTGGAAATAGGAAATCCACAGGTAGTTCGCGTTGGAGACTTTCTTCCCCTTGTTCACGCCGGGCACGCCGAATGGCAGCCGGCGGTCATCCTTCACCTTCTCCGCGTCCACCATGTCCACATTGAACGGCGGATTCGCCATGATGAAATCGCAGTTGCCGCAGAGCGGCTTTCCGTCCGCGAGGCGATGCACGTCGTCGTAGAAAGTATTCGCCTCGCGGATGTCGCCTTCGAGGCCATGCACTGCGAGGTTCATCTTCGCCAGCCGGATGGTCGTCGCCGTTTTCTCCTGTCCGAAAAACGTGACGCGATGCGTCGTGTCCCGCCCGAGCCGCTCGATGAAGTGGCTCGTCTGCACGAACATCCCGCCCGAGCCGCACGCAAGATCCGCGACGACGCCGTGCTCCGGCTCGATGACGTTCACGATGGTCTGCACCAGCGAGGGCGGCGTGAAGAACTCGCCATTGTCCTGCGCGCCTTGCATGGCGAACTTCATCAGGAAATATTCGTAGATGCGCCCGAAGACATCGCCCGTGGCGGTGCGGAGAGTTTCGCTGTCGAAGATTCGGAGGATGTTTTCGAGGAGGTCATTCTCGAATTTCTCGTAATCCTTCGGGAGCTGATTCACCAACGGCTCGAAGCTCTTTTCGATGGCCTCCATCGCCCCCACGAGCGCCGTGCCGAGCCTTGCCCCTTTCGGGAGCTTGAGGATTTCATCGTAGCGCGCCGCCTGCGGCAGCATAAGCGCGCGGCGCTTGAGGAAGTCGGCTTGGATGAGCGGACGCTTCGGCATCTTCCCCGCAGCCTGATCCACCTCGATCTGACGCACGGCGGCATTGTAGCGGTTCGTCGCGTGCCGCAGGAAGATGATGCCGAGCACCGGCATGCAGTATCGCTCGAAGTCAGCTTCGAGTTCGCACGCAACTGATCCGCCGCCTCCCACAGGCTGGCTTCAAGCTGGTCGATATTTTGAAAGTGGTTTCCGCTCATTCAGGGAGGATGTGGAAACTATCGGTGAGCGGAGGCCGTGGCGATGAAAACCGCACCTACGAGCCTTTTTCGCGCGGCCTCTATGGTAAAATGAACGATCTTCTCCCGCGAGACCATCGACGTGGACGGCTGCGTGATCGGCAGCGTGGCGATGGTCCGTTCTTCACGGCATCGCGCTGATACTCGCGCTTGGGATCAACTGAATCCTCATTTCGCCGCCCCCGATGCGAGTAGAAGAAAATCGAGGCCGGTGAACTTCGAGAAGCCGCGGTCAAACGAGACGAGCTTCACCGGGAAAACCACGTTCACATCCGCGAGAAATTTCACGGCAAATCGCTCGCTCGAGCTTTCCAGCAGCTCCGCCATCGCCTCATTCGAGAGCGCCGAGATCACGTTTCCCCTGCGAATAATCACTGGCGCTTTCGTCATGCGGCGCAGATGCCGGGGCCGGGTTTTCTTCGTCACCCCGAGCGCCATCCGCAGCCCTTCGCTCACGAAGTCTTTCATTTTCCGGTTCTCATGCGCAGCCTGAATTTTGGCCTGTCGATACAGTTCATCGGGAATGTCGAGGGTCGTCTTCATTGCGGGCAAAGTGCCAGATTTATGGGTTTATGGCAACCTCTGGGGTGATGTTTGGCCTTTGCATTAAAGCTTCACAATTTCTTCTCGACCGCGACGGCGCGGTTTGATCTTCTTGGTGAAGTTTCGCTCCCCTCCGAAATTGATCCATGGAAAACGTAATTGTGCGCGATGCGCGTCATTCATTTCAATGAAGCGATACATAGCGTCGCGCGTCATGCTCCTAATTGTAGCAGGAATTGTATTTGCAACGAGTCTTCGAAGCGTAATGAGCCATGGTGGTTGGTCATTTATAAGTTCATATAACCTGCTCGCGGATGTAGCGATTGTAATCTACACTATCTGGGTATGGTTCAGGATATTAAGGTGGAGGACAATCAAGGAATACAGAAGAATCGCTTCGCTGGAGGGCGGGTCAGTACGCATTCCAGAACCAAATGAATCTTATGAGATTTGGCTCTTTTCGGAGGGGCAGCGCATTTCTCTATATCGGGGAGCGATCCTATTTCAGTCAATTTCTAGGGGGAGGAGGCGAACCGGATTATCCAAGTGGGGGTAGGCTCAATAGGTGGTTTTTATGGTCCGATTCGTTGGTTTCCTTTGTTGGCGTTAAAATCGTTGAACGGTAGTGTCAACCTAACCTTTCAATTGAGGCGGATCGACGCTTATTCTGAGTACAAGAATGCTGGCCCAGATCCTGGATTTGTTACCATTCTAGTTCGGACTCCTCGCTTTTCGACTACGCCTTTTCGCTCGATCTGGCGCCGTTAGAATTCCAGCAGGTTGTCGGTCTCTACGTCGTGACTCTTTTCGTCGTCTCGCAGGCCATCCATTTCATCGCTTTCCGAACAATCCCGAGCCTGCCGATCTCGCTGGAGGGTTCCCTATCATTGCCGGAGGGCTTATCATCACCCTTTGGAAGCCGGACTCCTCAGTTTAGGGAAGTACTCGTCGCCGATCGGGCAAAATTCAATCCTGCGGTGGGCTTATTCGTGAAAAATGCACGATGCAAATGCGGCTCGGAACCGGATGGACTATTGTAAGTAACTGCGCGCGAGCCGCTTGCAATCTAATCGGAAAGGCTGGCACACGCGATGCTAAAGGGTGTGCTCCAATGAAAACGCGCTACCTGGGCCAACCGCTTCGACGCAAGATTACCGTCTCGCAGCGCATCCGCAAGATGATGCGTGACCTCATCACGAAGGCCTCTGCCTTTGGGTTTGG
Source organism: Chthoniobacterales bacterium (assembly GCA_038238905.1). GTDB lineage: Bacteria > Verrucomicrobiota > Verrucomicrobiia > Chthoniobacterales > Chthoniobacteraceae > JBBSFI01. Next base: position 36,788 of record JBBSFI010000019.1, read on the forward strand.
CACCTAGCCATTACCGGCCGAAACAAACAGGCTCGGCAGCATCAAGCAACGCATTTTTCTTGGATTCGCTATAGACAATACCGGCGCGATCACACTTGGCAATCGTCAGACAACAGAGTTTATACGCGCCCAGGTGTGACCAATGAAGCGCTAGCCGAAGATGCCCCACTCTTTCTCCTACCATCAGTCCGCGGCGCGTTAACATTCCCGATTATTGGCAGTCATTCGCCAGTCCTCTCGTTGGGCTGCGAAAGGCGTTGACGAAGACTCCGACACCAAACTCTATGAAAGAAAAACCGGCGATTGTCACGCGCATTCCAAGTTCCGGCGACAGACTGATGGTAGCTATCTCGAGCCGCAGCCCGAACGCTCGCGCGCTGCTGGAGCTAAGCGCGGATCTTGCGAAAAGGCTCGGGGCTACGTGGTTTGTTCTCCATGTAGTGCAAGAGCCAGATCTCCACTACCGGGCGTATGCGACGGTGCATCCGGTTCCAAAGCAGGACCTTGACTATGCGCGCCAGCTCGGCGCCCGCGTAGTCGTGGAGCGAGGCGATGTCGCGAGAACGCTCATTGCTTTTGCCCGCACTATGAGCATCCGCTATTTCATTACAGGCCGCTCGCGGCGTGAACGGCTCTCCTTCACTTGGTCCCTGCCGCTGACCGAGCAGCTCCAGAGAAAGCTGCCCGGATCGATCGTGATTATCGTCTGACATTCCATTAGGTGCGCCGGTAGAAGCTCGCGAGACCCCCTTGTTCTGTCATTTTTTCGGTTATAATGGCACGAGTCGTATCAGGTGCGCCGCTCACCGGAATCGCGGAGCCCTGACCCGAAGGTTGCCGGGAGTTTCAACCCCGGAACTCACTAAATCAAGCCATCGTCGGGGAGCCGACGTTTGCCGCGCCTCGCTATGCCCCTTCTTTTATTTGAGAAAACCACGATCGGACACCCATAGACACCCCTCCCGAGAAAATAAATCTGAGTTTATCGGCTTCCTGTTACTTGTTTGTTCTTTAACAGCCCTGCCCAGTCGCTAAAGTCAGTCTCAGAAACACCGCATCCAAGATCGTTTGCCAGCCTTAGGCTGGCGCCATCCCGTGAAACCCCCGCCCCCAACACCCAACGCCCTGCCAACCAGTGCGCCCACCGCCCCTTGGCAAGCCGTAGTAGCCGAAGGCTGCACAGCAACCCACCCCTCCGCGACCGCCGCCGAGAAGGAGGTTGGGGCAACGGCAGGATGCAGGGTGGGCGAGCAGTCACCGCGTGAAACCTGCCCCCCCGTGGCAAGCCATAGTCCGCGAAGGCTGGGACCTCTCAGCGACGTCGTCGCCTCCTCCCTCGCGGACACCGGATGGGACTTCCCGTTCTCCAACGAGCGCCTCACGCTTCTGCTGCAGCACATCGAAGCCGGCTACCCGCTCCGCACCGCCTGCGGCCTGTGCGGCCTCGACGAGTCCGCTTACGACCGTTGGTGCCACGGCTGCCCCGATATAAGTCGCGCGATCGACGTCGCGGTTGAGTCCGCCCGCGCTCCTGCCATCGACGCCATCCTCGCCAAGGCGCGCTCCGGCGACGCCCGCGCCTGGACCACGTGGCTCCGATACTCTCACAAGGGCGTCGTCGGCTCCTCCGAAATGCGCCCTCTCGGCGCCAAACGCTCCAAGCATCTTCTCGAAGGCGGCAATATGGTCTTCCCCGGAGAACTCCCCCGATTGCGCAAAGCGTACGAAGACTTCACAGAGGACGGCGTTTCGCGAGCCTTTGTCTCTCCCGGCTTGGCCGCCCGATACGCGTCCCCCAACCCGCAACACGGTCCCGCGCAATCTCCTGCTCCGGAAGTTAACCCCACTCAGGCGCAAGTTGTAACCAGCCTCAAGCTGGAGCTAGGAGTTAACCAGCCTCAGGCTGACGCGTTGCCTGATCCCAACCCGTTTATCCAGAAAGCGCGACCCACGTCACCATCTGAACCGTGTGTCAATGCGGCGCCCGCCCCCGCTTTACGCGCGCAATCCGCTGCCGTGCCAACCGAGCCGTTCTCGCAATCTGCTGCGAGAGTCAGCCGGTCTCAATACCAGCGCCCGTCTCCGATCCCAGGCCTTTCCTGCGCCGCTGCTGCCGCAATTCTCTGCGTCTGGATAATCCTCGCGATCCTCCAGCCCACGCCTTCCCACAAACCGCTCCTCGCAACTGCCTCAATTCGCAGTTCCCAATCGTTCTCCACCCTCCCTCACCTCCCCGACCCAGTCTATCCCGTCCCAATTTAGCCGTTCCTCGGGCAGGAATTCTCCACCTGCCCGCAGGCTGCGGCATCGCGCGAAGTAAAACTCCGCGACGCCAAAGCCGGCGCCTCAGCCTCGTGCGGCGCCACAGGCCGGATTTTCATATCCTCCCTGCTCGCTCTTTGAAATCTAAACACCCGTCCCCACACCGTAAATCTGCGCTCATCTGCGTGAATCTGCGGGCAAAGCACCGCGTTCTGCATGCATCCAGGATAGGTGACTCCCTTATCAAGCGAGAACGCCTTTCACGACATTCCCAAAGACATCCGTGAGACGATAGTCGCGGCCTTGGAAGCGGTACGTCAGCCGCTCGTGGTTGAATCCGAGCAGGTGCAGAATCGTAGCCTGAATGTCATGCACATTGACGGCGCCTTCGACGACGTGGAAGCCGAGGTCGTCGGTCGCTCCGTATGTCATTCCGCCTTTCACGCCGCCGCCCGCCATCCACATGGTGAAAGCGGTGGGGTGATGATCCCGGCCCAGCGCCCGTCCCAATGCGGGGTTTGTCTCGACCATCGGGGTGCGTCCGAATTCGCCGCCCCAGATGACGAGCGTGTCGTCAAGGAGTCCGCGCTGCTTGAGATCCGTCACGAGCGCTGCGCTTGCCCGGTCGGTGTCGCCGCACATCTTGCGGCTGTTTCCCTCGACATCGCTGTGCGCGTCCCAGCCTTCGTTATAAATGTTAACAAAGCGCACGCCGCGCTCGATCATCCGGCGGGCGAGCAGGCAGGCGCGCGCGAAGGATGGCTTGGCAGGGTCGCATCCGTAGAGATCGAGCGTCTCCTTGGTTTCGCCGGAAAGATTCATCAACTCGGGCGCCGATGTTTGCAGGCGGTACGCGAGTTCGTAATTGGCGAGTCGGGTTGCAATCTCCGGGTCGCCGTCGCGCTCCATGCGGCGTTCGTTTTGCGAGGCGATCAGGTTGAGGGTCTCGCGCTGAAGCGCGGGGTCTATTCCAGCGGGGCTCGAAACATCCAGAATGGGGTCCCCCTGTGTGCGAAACCGGACGCCGGAGTAGAGGGTGGGCATGAAGCCGCTCGACCAAAGCGCTGACCCGCCGCTGAGGCCGGAGCCTGTGTTCATGACGACAAACGCGGGAAGATTCTCCGTCTCGGCGCCGAGTCCGTAAAGCGCCCACGAACCGAGGGATGGCCTGCCAGGCTGCTGGAAGCCTGTATTGAAAAGCGTCTGCGCCGGCGCGTGATTGAATTGATCCGTCGAGACCGATTTGATGAGACAGATGTCATCGACAATCTTCGCAAGATTCGGCAGCACTTCCGAGAGTTCCGTTCCGCACGCTCCATGCTTTCCGAATTTAAAACGCGGCCCGAGTACGGCCGCGTCGGAACGGATGAAAGCATAGCGCTGGCCTCCGATCACCGATGGCGGAAGCGGTTTTCCTTCCAGCTTGGCCAGCTCGGGCTTGTGGTCGAAGAGGTCCAACTGGCTCGGCGCGCCGCCCATGAAAAGATGGATGACGCGTTTGGCCTTTGCCGGGAAGTGGGGCGCTTTGGGCGCGAGCGGATTCATCGCCACGGCGCCGGCGAATGGAGAGAACGCTTCGGTCAAAAGACCGGCGAAAGCGATCTTTCCCAAGCCGACACCGCAATTCTGTAGAAAATGCCGGCGAGTTAATTGGAGCGCGTGCTGCTGGATCGGTGTCATGGGAAATAGATTCAACCGCGGGTTACAAATTCGTCGAAGTTCAAGAGAGCGCGTGCGAGCACAGTCCACGCGGCGCGCTCGGCGGGCGTGCCTGTTCCTTCGCCCGCAATGGGTTGGGCGCTCAATTCACCCGACTCGAAGCGCCCCTTTTGCCGACTGTAAAAAGCGGTAAGCGCCGCGCTCTCTTCGGCATCTGCGGGGCGGGTGAGGCAGAGGCGGAACAGCATACGGATGCGCTCACCCAGCGGCTCCTGCGAGCTCGCCATGCGCCGTCCCAGCGCCTGGGCCGCCTCGGTGAAGACAGTGTCATTCAAGAGCGCCAGCGCTTGCAGCGGTGTGTCGGATCGATCTCTGCGCACGATGCACGCCTCGCCGGCCGGCGCGTCGAAGGTGTTGTAAAGGGCAAATGGAGCGGTGCGCTTGCTATACGTGTAGAGGCTGCGCCGCCAGCGGTCCGGCCCGACGCTCGCGGTCCACGACGGACTGCCATAGGCCACCTCCATGACTCCCGCCGGCTGTGGAGGGCGAACGCTTGGACCGCCGATTTTCTCGACGAGCTGTCCGCTCGCCAGCAAGGCGGAATCCCGAATGGCCTCGGCATCGAGCCGAAATCGCGGACCGCGCGCGAGCAGCGCATTTTCCGGATCGCGCGCCGCGAGTTCCTTAGTGGTCGCCGACGATTGCCGGTAGGCCGCGCTCATCACGATCAGTTTGTGCATTCTCTTCACGGTCCAGCCTTGCTTCACAAACTCCACGGCAAGCCAATCGAGCAACTCCGGATGCGACGGCGGATCGCCCTGGAAACCGAAGTCGCCGATCGTGCGGACAATGCCGCGTCCAAAAAAGGCCGACCAGTCGCGATTCATGACGACGCGCGCCGTGAGTGGGTTCTCCGTGGAAACAAGCCAGCGCGCAAGGCCGAGCCGGTTGCGCGGCGCCCCAGCAGGAAGCGTCCCGAGCGCCGAGAAAATTTCGGGCTGCACCGCTTCGCGCGTCTGGAGAAATTCGCCGCGATGATGGATCTGCGTGGGGCGGGGATTGGCCGGCGGGCGCTCCTGCATCACGAGCGAAGTTTGTGGCTGGATCGGCTTGCGCAAGGCATCGATCTCCTTTCGGGCCGCCGCAAGTTCTGGCGCATTGAGTAGAAATTCCGGGCGCAACCGTTCACGCTGCTGCGTCGAAAGCCGGGCATCTGGCACGAGGAGCAGGCGCACGGCGTCGTCGCTCATCGAGCGCGGTTCAGCGGATGCGGCCGGATCGGAGGTCGCTGAGATCCTGAACTTCCCGAGAGCAGCCGCGTAATAGCGCTCGCATAATATGCGAATATGAATCTCGCCGGCGTGCGCGAGCGGCTCGGACAGCGCGAAGACCGCTTCGTTAGCCAGACCTTGTTTTCCATCGATCGACCAGCCGGATTGCGGATCGCCGTCGATCGCATTTGCGACGGCGAATTTGTCGCTGGCATAGCTGCTGGCTGCTTTGGCAAACCGCACAGGACCGCCATCCGCCGTCATTGTAAATTCGCTCAGGAAGAAATCGCCTTTATTCCCTTCGTAATAGACCCGGCCCGGCCCATGCGCGGGAAGCCGTTCGTCAGGCAGGACTTCGAGTCGCACCGCCGTGATCCCCGCGGGTGGGGCCTGGAACTTCATGTCGTACCAGTCGCTCTTCGTCATGTCGCCGCTCACGAAGATCGCGCCGCTCGGTTCCAGCGTAAGCAGCGGCAGATTGGATTTCATCTCGACCGGACGCAGCACAGTCCAGTTCACCGTTCGCTTCCGCTCTTGATCGAGCCACTCGGCAAAGCGCTTTTGCAAATGATCGCGCCGGCGCGCTTCTTCCGGCCGCGAATCGGCGCCGTTCGCGCCCGCGCTGATGCGAACCCGCCCAAGGGTATGCTGCCTTCCGTACTGCTGGCTGAGCGTGACCGTAAGGCGGGCGCCTGAGGGAAATTGGATCGGCTTATCAAGTGTGAATATAGCCGTATGCGCACTGTTGAGCTTTCCAGACCCCAGATCCACGGCCCACCCTGTCTCTTCCTTGCCATCGATGGCGCTCTCCACAGGAAATCCATTCTGCGATCCATCGGTCTCGGCGCGCCCGAGCTTCACCTCAGCCGCGCGATCGGGAGCGTCCGCCGGCGCCGCGATCACGCGGATTTCGCCGAGGACGAAGTTTCCATTCTCCGCCCGGCCCGGCCCATTATGTGGAAGCGATGCATCCGGGAGTGCTTCGATGCGAAGCTTCTCGACCGGCCCTGCAACGGCGTCGAAATGGAATACATAGGCCGCTTTGTCGGGGCTTGCCCCAGGGAAGAGTTCCGAGCCGTCATCCAGCAGTTTCGGTGATTCTCCCGCGCTCGTTTCAACCGCAGAGGGGCGGAGCGCCTGCCAGGTCGTGTCGCGCGGCAGCGGAAACTTTTGCGGCAATTCCGCAATTAGTTTCGCAAGTTTTTCTTCGCGCTCCTGCTGCTGCCGCGCAAGATCGGGCGGTGGCAGATCCAATTCCGGCTCGTCGGCGTTGTTAAGAAACGCCATGAATTGGTAATACTCGCGGTTGGTGATCGGATCGTACTTGTGCGTGTGGCATTGCGCGCACTGAATCGTCATGCCGAGCCAGGTTGCTCCGGTTGTCGCCACACGATCTACAATCGCATTGAAACGGTATTCCAGCGGGTCGATGCCGCCCTCTTCGTTCAGCATCGTGTTGCGATGAAAGCCGGTCGCAACCCGGTCATCCACCGACGGATTGGGCAGGAGATCGCCAGCGAGTTGCTTGATCGTGAATTCGTCGAACGGCATCCCGGCGTTCAGCGCTTTGATGACCCAATCCCGATAAGGCCAGATTGGCCGGTCGCGATCCTTCTCGAAGCCGTTGGTATCCGAATAGCGGGCGAGGTCGAGCCAGCGGCGCGCCCACTTTTCGCCATAGCGCGGCGACGTGAGAAGCCGATCGACGAGGCGCTCATAGCGGTCCTCCGAAGGGTCGTTCGCAAACGCGTCTGCTTCTTCGGGAGTGGGTGGGATGCCCGTGAGATCGAGCGAAACCCGGCGGATCAGAGTATAGGCGTCCGCCTCGGCGGATGGCGCCAGACCCTCGCGATCGAGGCGGGCCAGGACGAAGCGATCGATCGCATTCCTGCACCAGCCGGGCCGGCTCACCACGGGCAGAGGAGCCTGCACCGGCTTCTGGAATGCCCAATGTGTCTCATAGGGCGCGCCGTCCACGAGCCAGCGATCCAGAATGGCAATCTGCTCTTTGGAAAGTGTCTTCCCGCTTTTTGCGGGCGGCATCTGCTCGTCCGCGTCAGTCGAGTGAATGCGCGCTGACAGATCGCTCTCATCCAGCTTGCCGGGCACGACCGCTCGCACGCCGTCCTTCTCGGCGAGCGCGCCTTCCCGCGTATCGAGACGCCGCGCAGCCTTCCGCGTCTCGGGATCGAAGCCGTGGCACTTAAAGCAATTATTCGACAGGATCGGACGGACCTGCGAGTTGAAATCAACCGGCGCGGCCAAGGCAGCGCAGGCAAAGACGACCGACAATGCGGCGGCGCTGAGATATGCTAAAATAATATTGAGACGGAGGGCGCTCATGTACGAGAAAACGCGGGCCACAACATCGCGCATTTCGGCGAAAATGCCCGCCTTTTTACTATGCGATGTGGATTGACGGCCTTGCGCGGCGGTCGTGCGTTCGCTGTGGAGTTATGCGTGATCTCATTCCCGATTGCCTGCCCAGACATTAGTTAACAACCGGCTCCGCCCTGGCTTTCGCGGGCAGGGATGAGAGATCGCCGCTTATGTACAGGTGATGCCATAGCTGCGTTGCAACAACAGCGGCCAGTCCCATTTCGACAGACAGTCTCGGCAGCGATCCGGCGCGCATTTTACGGAAGTCTTTCCGCCAACGCCGCACGGACGCGCCATCGAAATAACCCGTCTTCCGCAGCGACTCTTCGCTCATCAGTTCGCCGACCCAGACCGGTTCGGGATCCATGTGGAAGCTGTCGAGCGGAGCGCGGAAAATCACTTTTCCCCGTTTGTAGATCGACGGAGGGAGCCAGCGCTCCGCCAGCAGCCGCAGGAGATGTTTGTCGCGGAAGCCGCGCAACTTCCAGCGCGGGTGAAGCTTGGCGAGGAAGGCAAAGACATCCTCGTCGAGGAAGGGGTATCGCACTTCCACGGAGGAGTGCATCGATACGCGGTCGCCCTTCGCTTGCAAAAGATGACCGGCGAGCGTCACGCGCCCAGCGACCCAGATCCCGCGATTCAGCGGATCCCACCGCTTCGCGCGCTCCAGCGGCATTTGCAGATCCGCCCATGGGTTCGATTGCGCGAGCGCCTCCAGCATGGATGGCGCGTAGAAGCGGAGTTTCGAGATCGCCAGCAGACCGTACGCATCGGTCCATGGATTTGGCCCGCCGATCTCCTCTTCCTGGCGGCGCCGAAATTCCGCGGAATACTGCGGCACATTGTGGAAGCGCAAAAACGCGCGTCTTGCGTGATCGCCCAATGGGAGGCCGGGGAACAAATCGAGATATCCGATCGCTTTGGCGGCCTTGTACCACGGGTAGCCGACGAGCCACTCGTCCGCTCCTTCCCCGGTGAGGACCACTTTCTGTCCGCAGGCATGCACCCGCTGTGCGAGCTGCAGGAGGGCGGCGCTCGAGGTGTCGATCACAGGGGCTTCCGCTGCCTCGATGAGGGCGGGATACGTCGCGATCGCGTCATTGGGACGAAACTCCTGCACCACAGGCGGTTTCGTTCCGATGTGCCTGGCGACGAGGCTTGCAGCGCTCAATTCGTCCAGTTCCGGAGAATCCACCCGAATCGTGTAGGTATTGATCGCGTCTCCTTTCAGGTGGCACGCCAGCGCCGCGATCATGCTCGAATCGACGCCACCGGAGAGGTACGATCCCACCGGCACATCCGCCCGCAGCCGATTCTCGACGGCCTTCAGCATGAGTTGCTCAAATTCATCCACGAGTGCGCGCTGATTTTCCCCACGCACTTCCTGGCCCTTGTCGGGAAAATCCATTTCCCAGTAGGATCGCTCCGTAATTTCAAACGAGGCGCCGTGTTCCGTTGTCGGGACGATCCGGAGAAAATGTCCGGCCCGCAGGAGATGGATGCCTTCGAAGCAGGTCGCCGGTCCCGGCAGCGCTGCGAAGGTGAAGACGTGGTTGATGCCGCCGAGGTGGGGTTTGGCGCGGACCATTCCGGAGGCGAGCAGCGCCTTGATCTCGGATGCAAAGAGCAGCCAGTTGCCCTGCCGCGTCCAATAGAGAGGGCAGATTCCAAATCGATCGCGAGTGAGGACGAGGCGGCGCCGGGTTTCATCCCACAAGGCAAAGGCAAACTGACCCCGCAGCTTTTCGAACATCCCTTCCTGGCTCTCCTCCCAAAGGTGCGGAATGATTTCCGTGTCGCAATGCGTTGTGAGCCTGTGCCCGCGCGCTTCGAGTTCCGTCCGCTTCTCCGGGTAATCGAAGAACTCGCCGTTATAAACGACCGAGACCGTCCGGTCCTCGTTGTGCATCGGCTGTTGCCCATCGGCGAGGCCGACGATGCTCAACCTGCGGGAGCCGAGCACCAGCCCCCGCCGTTCGAAGTAGCCCTGCTCATCCGGTCCGCGGTGAATGATCGCCTGCGTCATGCGCTGAATAACGCCTGGGGGAGATGTCTGTCGCCCGGAGAGATCTACGAAGCCTGCGATGCCGCACATGGTGGCCCTGTAACTCAGCATCCCATGGGTTCAACCGTTTTCGACGCCGCGCTTTCCGGTTGCGCCGCCCGCTCCAACCAAAGCTGCTTGCTTGCTTTCGGTAATGAAATCGACGTCGATTCCGGCCCCCATTTGCGATGGTATATCGATGCGTCGCATGTCGGACTTCGAATCAGCTTTCACTTGTCACGACCGGAATGAGCCTTTAAGTGCGTCCGCTCGTCGCGCACGAAACGCACTTTATGTCTAAAGAGAGCATTGCAATCATTGGGGTAGGCTGCCGTTTTCCCGGAGGAGTGAACGATTCTGAGTCGTTTTGGAAATTGCTGGTCGAAGGCCGCGAAGCGGTTACGGACGTGCCGTCCGACCGCTGGAATGTCGAGCGCTTTTACGATGCCGAAGCCGGGATCCCTGGAAAGTCGATGGCGCGCCGCGGAGGATTTCTGGATTCGATCGATCAATTCGATCCCCAGTTTTTCGGCATCTCGCCGCGGGAGGCGCCGTATGTCGATCCCCAGCACCGGCTTCTGCTTGAAACGGCTTGGGAAGCGTTTGAAGACGCCGGTCTCGTGCTCGATATCGAGGCCGGATCGGACATCGGAGTATTCGTCGGCATTTCGCACAACGATTATCAGGGCATCCAAGGCACCCCTTACGAGCATGCCGGCATCAGTTCGCATTCGCCGACGGGCTGCGCCCACAGCATCGCGGCGAACCGCATTTCCTACTGTTTCAATTTGACGGGGCCGAGCGTTGCCATGGACACGGCCTGCTCGTCTGCTCTCACAGCCGTCCATGCGGCCTGTGAGCACATCCGCGCGGGACGGGGCGACACGGCCCTTGCTGGCGGCGTCACGGTGATCATTACGCCGGGTGGCTTCATCGGATTCTCCCAAGCCGGAATGCTGTCGCCCGAGGGCCGCTGCGCGGCATTCGATGCCTCCGCGAGCGGCTTTGTGCGTGGTGAAGGAGCCGGCATGGTCCTCTTGAAGCGGCTCTCCACGGCGCTGGCGGATGGCGATCCCATCCAAGGCATCATCATTGGCACCGCTCTCAATCAGGACGGGCACACCAACGGAATATCGCTTCCGAGTTCCGAAGCGCAGGCGCGCCTCGTTCGGGACGCATGCATCGACGCTGGCATCGCTCCTTCCCAAGTTGGCTTCGTGGAGGCGCACGGCACTGGCACCGCCGTAGGCGATCCGCTCGAAGCGCATGCTCTTGCGCACGCTCTTTGCGAGGACCGCGCGACACCGCTCCCAATCGGCTCCGTAAAGACTAATTTGGGACACCTCGAGACCGCTGCGGGTGTCGCGGGTTTGGTAAAGGCGATGCTCGTGCTGAAGCATGGGCAGATCCCAGCCAGCCTCCATTTTAGCAAACCAAGTCCGCATATCGATTTTGAGGCGTTGAAGCTCCGCGTTGTCACGAAGCTGGAGCCGTTCCCGGAGACGGATGGGCCGCGCATCGCCGGAGTCAATTCGTTTGGGTTTGGGGGAGCAAATGCGCATGTCCTTTTGTCGGCGCCGCCGCCACTGCAAGCGCATCCGCATTTCGGCGATCACGCCCAACGGCCATGGCCGATCGTGCTCTCGGCGCGATCGGAGGACGCATTGCGGTCATCGGCCGGGCGTCTCAGTGCGTGGGTCGAGGAGCGCTCGAAGGCGAACGGGGCTTCGCCTGTCCTCCCCGATCTCACATACACGCTCGGCGCGCGGCGAAATCACCACCCCCATCGGCTGACCCTGGTTGCCAGCTCTTTGGAAGAAGTTTCGCAAGAACTCGCGGCGTTCGCCGCTGGCGAGCCGGCTCCCAAGCTTCAGTCCGCGTTCGCTCCGCGTCCGGAGCACCCGCCGCGCATCGCGTTCATCATGAGCGGGCAGGGTCCGCAATGGTGGGGCATGGGCCGTGAATTGATGCGAAGCGAGCCGGTTTTTCGCGAGTCGATGGAGCGGTGCGAAGCCGCGATGCGCCAGTGGGCGCGTTTTTCGCTTTCCGAAGAGCTGGGCCGCTCCGAGGAAACGTCACGGATGCATCGCACGGAAGTCGCGCAGCCAGCGATATTTGCGATGCAAGTCTCGCTCGCGGCGCTGTGGAAATCGTGGGGTGTCGAGCCGTCCGCCATCGCCGGCCATAGTGTCGGTGAGATCGCCGCCGCATGCGTCGCCGGCATTGTAAGCGTCGAAGACGCCGCGCGGGTCATCGTGCTTCGCGCCCGTTTCATGGATGAATGCGCGCGCGGAGAAGGGACCATGCTCGCAGTCGGCCTTGATGAGGCGGAGGCGCGCTCACTCATCTCACGTCATGATCGGACGGTGACGATCTCAGCGTTCAACGGTCCGCGCTCGCTCACGCTGGCCGGGCCGCGCGTTTCGCTGGAGGCGATGGTCGCCGAATTGGAGCCGCGAGGAGTCTTCGCGCGGCTCGTGCGGGTCGATCATCCTTTTCATCACCCCTTGATGGAGCCTGCCGCCGCGGCGTTGGAACAAGCGCTGCGCGATTTGGTTCCGCTTCCGGAAACGACACCTTTTTTCAGCACGGTGACGGGCCGCCGTCTTGCAGGATCCGGCTGCGTCGCGGCGCATTGGGGCAGGGGCGTTCGCCAGCCCGTCCAGTTTGCTCCCGCTGTCGATGCGCTCAGTGAATTCGGGATCGATATCTGGTTGGAAATCGGCGCGCATCCCGCGTTGACGCATTCAATTCAGGAATGTCTCGGCGAGCGAGCAAGCAAGGCCACGGTGGTCTCTTCCGCGCGCCGCGAGCGAGAGCACGAATCCCTGCTTGAGGCTGCGATGACTTTGCATCGGTCGTGCGTTGCGCTCGACTTCTCCAGGATGTCGCCTTCGCGGCGGCTCCTGCCGCTTCCGGCATACGCATGGAATCGCAGCCGGTGGTGGCACGAGTCGAGCGATTGGCGCGAAGGGCGCCTCGGCCCCGGCGGCCGCGGCTTGCTCAATGTGCGGCTTCCGCGCGCAACGCCGACTTGGATCGCCCGCCTCGACGGCCGGCACATGGCTTTCTTGAAAGACCATAAGGTCGAGAACATGGTCATTTTCCCGGCGGCGGGATTCGTGGATCTTGTGCTCGAAGCCGGTGTCCAATATTTCGAAGGTCGGCCCTTTGTGGTGGAGGATTTCGAGATCCGAAAGCCGCTCATTTTGCCGGATCCTCCTTCTGGATTGCAGTTGGAGATTTCGTACGATCCCGCGGAGCGGACTTTCGCGATACAAAGCAAATTCGAGCAGGGAGCCGCATGGTCAGTCCACGTTGTCGGATCGATGCGAGGCGAGCGAACGGATTCCAGCTTCGCATCCTCTTCCTGGGACGCGCCTCGCGAGGCAATCGCGGGGTCGCTCGATGTCGGCGATTTCTATCAATACATGAGCGAGATGGGCCTTCCGTATGGCCCCGAGTTTCGCCCGATTCGCGAACTGTCCGCGGGCGCGGGCCGCTCCGAAGGCCGGGTCGCTTTGTCCGAAGCGATCGGCGAACGCGCCGCCGAGTATCCGCTCCATCCCGTGCTTCTCGACGGCGCCCTTCAAATCTTCTCGGCAGGGGCCGCGACGGTCGAAGACCGCAAGGCCGCGCTGAAGCTGCCCGTACGGTTCGCCCGCATTCTCTTCCTGCGTTCCCCCGGCGCCTCCAGCCACGTTTCCGCCGCCGTTCAGGAATGCACGGACGAGTTTCTGGAAGGGTCGCTGCGCTTATACGATGCCGAGGGGAAACCGTGTGTTCTCGTCGAAGGGTTCCGGGCGATCAGCGTTTCCGGCGTGCGGCGCGGAAGCTCGGGCCAGGGAAATCGGAACGTGGTGTACCATATTGACTGGGAGCGAACGCCCTTCGGATCGGCCCCGGCCGGGCTCGCCCCGCCTCCGCTTGAACAGCTCCGAGCCGCGGCCCACGATGCGATGGAGCGTGTACTCAGCATACGAGGCTCCGCCGCGCTGCAAAAGGCGATGTTCGCCAGCGACGATCTCGCTGCGGCAATGCTTGCCAGCGGCCTGAAGGAAATGGGCGTCGTCTCGAATGCGCCAAACGCATTCACGGCGGATTCTCTCGAAATCGCCGCGCCGATGCGGCCCGTTTTTGAGCGGCTCATGGTAAAGCTAGCCAGGCGCGGGCTGTTGGCAAAATCAGGAGCTGGCTATCGGCCGTCGCCTACTTTCGACGACTCCGCCAATTCGTCCCGAAGCGCTCTCGCAAGGTTCATCTCCGAGCATCCCGGTCACATCCCCGAAGGCCTGCTGTGTGAGGCGACTTGCGGTGAACTCGGCGCGATCCTGCGCGGAGAGAAGGACGCGGTGCAAGCGTTGTTTTCCGGCGCTGGCGCAGAGTTGCTCGATCAATTTTACGGTGAGGGGGTTTTCACAAGACACTGGCTCGCGGCGATCTCAGCGGCCGTGTCGGAAGCGGCCAGCCACCTGCCCGAGGGCCGCTCCCTTCGCATCCTGGAAGTCGGCGCCGGCACCGGCGGCCTCAGCGCGCATATGCTTCCGCTGATCGACGCCGACCTCCACTCGTACACTTACAGCGATGTTTCGGCCGCATTTTTCCACGGAGCCTCCCAAAAGCTCGCCGCTTTCCCGAAAGTGGAATTCAAAGTGTTCGACCTGGAGAAGCCCGGCTCCGAGCAAGGGCTCGAGAATGCCTCTTTTGACCTCATCGTCGGAACAAACGTCCTGCACGCCGTCCGCGACCTGCGCTCAACGCTCGGCCACCTGCGGGACCTGCTTTCGCCCGGCGGCAGCCTCGTGTTCATGGATGTCGCCAATCCGCAATTGTGGACCGAATCGACGTTTGGCCTCACCGCAGGCTGGTGGCGCTTCACCGATCGCGATGTCCGCTCCGAAAGTCCCCTCATTGAACGCGCGCATTGGGAGTCTCTGTTGAAGGAGAGCGGCTTCAGCGAGACAGCCTCCATCGAAGGCCAGCCCGGCCCCGAAGGCGAAGGGCAGATCGGGCTGCTGGCGCGCAAAGCATGGGCGCCGGCGCTGCAGCCGCCCGCGCCGATCCAGGAAGGCTTGGCGGAAAAGTCGTGGCTTGTTTTTGCAGACGCTTCCGGCGAAGGCAATCGTCTGGCCTGCCGATTGCGCGCCGCGGGGGCACGCTGCCGAGTCGTGCTGCCAGGCGCAGCGTATGGAGGCTTTGGAACGGATGCGTTGACGCTGCGACCCGACTCTGGCGAGGACTGGAAGCAATTGCTGCGCGACTGCGCGACCGCGGAGATTCCAGAGCGTTACGTCTATATGTGGAGCCTCGACCAGACGAGTCCAGGCTCTGCCGCGCTCCTCGGCGTCGATGCGCTGCTCCACTTTATCCAGGCAGCCGAGTTGATTAAACATCCGGCGAAGCCGCGGATCGACCTTGTCACACGCGGGGCGCAGCCGACGGGCAGCGGGAGCACACCGGTCGCCTTGGCGCAATCGCCCGCGATCGGCCTGTTCCGAGTGATCTTGAACGAGTACCCGACTTTCTCCGGACGCTCAATCGACCTTCCGCCGACCGCTTTGCCTGCCGATGGCGGTTTGCTATGGAGCGAACTCTTGCGCGAAAGCCCGGAACGCGAAGTCGCCTTTCGTGGCGAAGCCCGCTACGCACAGCGCCTCGATCGAGGACGTGCCGTTCGCAAAGCCAAGCCCGATCCGTCCACTCCGCTCCGCTTGGAGTCGCGCGAGCGCGGTCATCTTGATACGCTCCGCTTTGCCCCGTTTGTCCTGCCCGCGTGCGGCGAAGGCCAGGTGCTTATCGATGTTAAGGCCGCGGGCCTCAATTTCCGCGATGTGCTCAAGGCGCTGGCGCTCTATCCCGGCGAAGCTCCGGATGCGCGCATTTTTGGGGATGAGGTGGCGGGAATCGTCACGGCGGTCGGAGCAGGGGTCACACACGTCATTCCTGGCGATCGCGTGTTTGGCCTCGCAGTCTTTGGACTCGCCTCGCAGACGCTGGCGAGGGGTGGGGATATCCTGCGAATTCCAGCCGGTCTTGGCTTTGAAGAGGCCGCGACGCTCCCGGTCGTCTTCATGACGTCGTGGCATTGCCTATGCAACGTCGCGCGGATGCGCAAGGGGGAGACCATCCTCGTCCATGCAGGCGCTGGCGGAGTCGGGATGGCCGCGATTCAAATCGCGCTCCATCTCGGTTGCAATATCATCGCAACCGCCGGCAGCGCGGCAAAGCGAGCGCTGCTCGAAACGCTGGGGGTACAGCACGTGATCGATTCGCGCCGCGGCGACTTTGCCGAGGAGGTGATGGAATATACCGGAAGGCGCGGCGTCGATGTCGTGCTCAACGCGCTTGCCGGAGAAGCGATCCCGATGGGTCTATCGTGCCTCGCCGAGTTCGGGCGTTTCATTGAAATCGGTAAACGCGATATCTATCAAAACTCCCGCATTCCGCTGTGGCCGTTGCGCCGCAACGCGTCCTTCAGCGTGGTCGCCATGGATGCGGTATTTTCGGGCGACGAGTCGTTGACTCGCGGGCTGCTCGCCGACATCGCGCGGCTTGTTGAAAGCGGGGTGCTCTCCGCGCTTCCGTTTCGCTCGTTCCCGGCGTCCCGCGTCGAATCGGCCTTCCGGCTCATGGCCCAGGGCAAGCACATCGGGAAAGTGATCGTCGCATTTCCAGAGCCGTTCCTACCTCCGCTGGTCGAGCCGCTGGCCCCTCCCTTTAGCGTCGATCCCGAGGGATGGTATTTGATTACAGGAGCCTTCGGCGGATTCGGCAAGGTCGTCGCCTCATGGCTTGTGGAATGTGGCGCGCGTCATCTCGTGCTCGCCAGCCGGAGTGGAGCGTCCACGCCCGAGGCGGCTGCGTTTGTCGAAACCCTGGCGCATCGAGGCGTGGAGGCTGTCGCAGCGCGTGTCGATGTCTCATCAGCCGGCGACGTCGCTCGAACGATGGCTGGGATTCGCGCCTCCAAGCGGCCGCTGCGTGGTCTCTTTCACCTCGCCATGGTCATCGACGACGCGCCGGTCGTCTCGCTCACGCCCGCGCGAATGGCTGCGGTGATGGGACCCAAGGCGCACGGCGCATGGCTGCTCCACGAGGCGACCCGCGAGATGATGCTCGATTGCTTCGTCATGTTCTCATCGGCATCGAGCATCTTTGGGAACCCGGCGCAGGGCAATTACAGCGCCGCGAATGCATTTCTTGACTCCCTTGCCCATCATCGGCGCGCGCTGGGCCTTCCCGGTCTGGCGATTAACTGGGGAGTGCTTGGAGGAGAAGGATTTGTCGCCCGCAACGAGCGGGTCGCCGAGTTCCTGGCGAGGCAGGGGACTGCCGAACTCGCTCCGAAGGAAGTCATGGCGCTGCTGGAGTCGTTTCTTTCCACCGCCGCGACGCAGGCCATGGCGATCCGGGTCGATTGGGCCAAATGGCGTCAGTTCTTCCGCGGAATGCAGGAGAATCCGATGATGGAGCGTATTTTCGCCTCTGTCGAGAGTCACGATGCGGGCGGGCCCGCCAGCGACTGGCGTCTCAGATTGGAGTCTGCCGCTCCCGACGATAAGGAGCGGATTATTGGACAGGCCATCCGGGAGGCGGTCGGTTCCGTGTTGCGGGTCAAGCCAGAGACCCTCCGGGACGAACAGCCTCTCACCGATTTGGGCCTCGATTCCCTCATGGGTGTCGAGATAGAGAACTCCATCGAGGCGTCCCTCGGCGTCGCGCTTCCGCCCGCCAGCCTCCTGCGGGCGCGCACCATCGGGCAGATCGTCGGATTGATCGCGGAACACCTCGGCGCAAAGCGCGCGGCTCTGGCCCTCGCCCATGCGGGTGTTGCCGAACCGGTTTTAACGGATGAAGTGAATTTGGATGCCATTTCCGACGACGATCTGGATGCCTTGGTTGGCGATGTCTCGCTCTCCGAACCCGTGCAGGGCGCCGGTAGCTAGCCGATTCCCGGCTGTGGTCTATGTCCGCGGATAAACGAGCAGTCTTCAAAGAGTGGCTTGCAAGCGGAAAGGCGCGCGTCGAACCACTTGCTCTTCCGCAGCGCGAGTTGTGGGAGGCGTCGCCGATTCCGGTCGCGGATCCGGCAAATCACATTTGCTGCCTGATCGAAGTGCGCGGTGTCGTCACGCGCGACGCCTGTGAGAGCGCGATTCAGCGGGTGGTGGAGCGGCAGGAGGTTTTACGGCTCTCGCTCCTGCCTGGCAAGGAGCGGCCGCTGCAGTTCATTCGCAAAACCGGCGTTGCAAATGTTTGCTTTCGCGAACTCTCAGCCGGTGAACGCGGTGCGGACGCCGTGGACGAGATTGCGAGTGAGACTTTTCTGAAGCCCTTCGATCTGCTGCAGGGCCCGCTTTATCGCGTGAACGTGCTCCAGCGCTCGGTGGACGACCAGATCATGGTATTCGCCATACATCATGCGATCGCCGACGGCTGGAGTCTGGGCGTCTTCGTTCAAGATCTCTGCATCGCCTATGCGCAAGGCCTGCTCGGCATGGCCAGCGAAGCGCTCCCGCCCGTGCCGCTTTCCTACAGCGCGTGGGGAGCTGCGGAGCGCGCTCTTTGGCAGCCTGCCGAAATCGAGTCTAAAGCCGCGTTCTGGCGGGCGGCCTTGTCTGGATGCCGCCGAATTGGAACGCGGGATTCTCCGATCGGAGCGACCTCGGGAGCCGCTGTCCGCACCGTCTCCTACTTTCCGTTGGAACTCGCCGATGCCGCGCGTGAGCTTGCACGCTCCACCGGATCGACGCTCTTCAGCACGCTGCTTTCCGCCTTCCAGATCGCGTTTGCGCGCTGGACCGGGGTTGCGGATGTCGTCGTCGGCACGCCGGTTGCGAACCGCGCAAACCAGGCCGTGCGTGAGACGATGGGTTACTGCGCGGGCGTTGTTCCCATCCGCAGGCAAGTCGATGAGACGCGCACCTTCGTGCAGATGTTGGAGGCGGTGCACGCGACCACCCTGGACTGTTTCGCCAACGCCCTGCCATTCGCCGAGCTGGCGCGATGCCTGGCCGATTCCGCCGCGCCCGGTTACAATCCCGTTTTCGACGTGCGCTTCGCATTGCAGAATCATCCGGTTCCCGATGTTTCCCTGCGCGGACTTTCGGCAAAGCTTTCCATGCGCTCGACCGGAACGGCTCGATTTCAGATCGGCTGCGAGATCACCGTGGTTGCTCACGGATTGGAAGTCGTATGGCTTTCGCGCCAGCATCTCTTTCCTCAACGGGAGATTGAGAAGCTGGCGAGCCTGTTCCAGAATATCCTGGCATCCGTTTGCCGCACGCCAGACAGCCGCCTTGCCACTCTAGGGCCTTAACTATGATGACCGCGATATCGCCAGCACCGGAAATGCCCGCCGCGCAGCGGCCGCATTGGGTAAGCCGCACTGCTTTTCAGTTGCTCGTCATCCTCATGGCTCTCACGCAGGGCGCCCTTGCGTTTGCCGTGCACGCGGGCGCGATCTGGCTCGCCGTGCCGCTCGTGCTGGTTGCCAGCCATTTCATGCACGGCCTTCTTATCGGATTCCACGAAGCGTCCCACGGGCTGTTGCGAAAGAACCGGCGCCTCAATGAGTTCGATGGCGTTCTGATGGGCGTCTTTAGCTTCATGAGCTTCAGCCTCTACCGTGCGGCGCATCAACTGCACCATGCGCACCTGGCGTCGGAGCGCGATGAGGAGTTGTGGCCGTTTGCAATCCCAGGCTCGCCACGCTGGCATCGGGTGCTCGCCGCCTTTTTTGAACTCAACCTCGGCATCGTCTTCACGCCTTTCCTCTTCCTGCGCATCTTTTTGCGCACCGGCACGCCCATTCGGAACAAGAAACTCCGCAGGCGTGTGTGGAGCGAATTTGGGCTCATCGTCGTCGTTTGGTCTCTTTTCCTCGGAGGCGTCGCACTGTTCGGCGCGTGGAAATATTTCATTTGGATGTACCTTGCCCCCTCGATGCTTGCGGCAAATCTCCAGAGCTGGCGGAAGTACATCGAGCACGTCGGTCTCAAAGGCTCGACCGTGAATTCTTCCACACGAAGCATCGTCTCCAAAGGGTGGCTCGGCAGCCTCGTCTCGCTCACCCTATTGCATGAGCCGTACCATGGCGTCCATCACTGGCATCCGGGGCTTCCCCATCCGGAGCTTCCCGAGCACGCCGCCGATCTTACCCCGGCAACGCCCGCCGAGCTGCCGCCATTTCCGAGCTACCGCCACGCCCTCGCGCATCTCCTCCGCAATCTTCCCGACCCCCGTGCGGGCGCCCAATGGGAGCGCCAGCGCTCGCACTGACGGATCTACACGCTTGCCGCGATCTTCTGTCTCCTCGTGGGACCGTCCGGCGCCGCGCGCGCGATCTCCCTGCACGTTCATTTGCGCATTGTATCTCATCGAATCCCCCGGCTCACTTACTGAAATGACTCATCCCGACATCGTCTTCGATGCAGACGCCTTGGAGAAGCAGTACGACGATGGCCAGGTGCGCGCCCTGCGGGGTGTCACGTTTCAGATCGTGCAGGGCGAATTCGTCGCGATCACCGGCCCGAGCGGTTGCGGCAAGACGACCCTCCTCCAGATGTTGGGTGCGCTCGACCGCCCTACGGCCGGAAGCCTCCTCTATCGAGGGAAGTCGCTCCCCAATATGCACGATCTGCCCCGCTATCGTGCGCGGGAGATCGGCTTTATTTTCCAATCGTTCCATCTGCTCCCCACCTTTACCGCATGTGAAAATGTGCAGATCCCGATGTTCGAGTCGGATATTCCGCTCTCAGAGCGTCGCGATCGTGCGGCGGCTTTGCTGAAATCAGTCGGTCTCGAGCATCGCATCGACCATTATCCTTCCAAACTCTCCGGCGGGGAGCGGCAGCGCGTCGCCATCGCGCGCAGTCTTGCCAACAGCCCCGGCGTCCTGCTCGCCGATGAGCCGACAGGGAACCTCGACAGTGAGAATGCCGCGACGATTCTGGAGTTGATCCGCACGCTGCACCGCGAGCAAAAGATGACGCTCGTGCTCGTGACCCACGACATGAGCATCGCACAGCGAACGCTGCGCACGATCCAGATGAAGGACGGCCGCATCGTGTCCGACCATGCCTCCCCAGACAGCGTTGTCTCGCAATTATGACCTTTCTAGCCGTAGTCACACGCGGATTGATCCGCCGCCCCGTCCGGACCGGGCTCACCCTGCTCGGCATCTCGATCGGCATCGCGGCCGTTGTTGCCCTCGTGGGCATTTCGCGCGGGTTCAGCAAAAGCTGGGAGACCGGGATGAAGGCGCGCGGCACCGATATCGTCGTGAGCAACACCGCCAGCGCGCTGACACCGAAGCCGTTCGACGCCGCGAAACGCGATCTCATCGCTCATCTGCCCCACGTCTCGGCGACTTCCACGCTTTTGGTCGAACTCACGAGCATCGAAACCGAGCAGTTGATGCTTATCTCCGCTCGCGAATGGGGCGGTTTTACGTGGGACAATTTGAAGGTGATCTCCGGACGGATGCCATCTGGACCAGCGGAACGCGCTGTCGTGCTTGGGCAGACGGCAGCCGAGGTGTTGAAAAAGAAAGTCGGCGATCCGATTCAGATCGAGACCGAGGAATTGACCGTAGTCGGGATCGTGGATGGCCATGCCTGGGTCGAAGACGGTTGCGCCATCCTTTCGCTGCCGCTTCTTCAAGAGATCACCGGCAATCAGGGCAAGGTCAGCGTGATCGATGTGCGCGTCACGCCGGGCACGACGGCTTCAGAGATCAAGCAGCTCTGCGCGCAAATCAATGCGCTGATTCCCGAAGGCAAAGCGAATCCGGCCGGCGAAAGCATCACGCACAGCGAGGGCTTCAAAATCATCCACGCCATGAGCTGGGGCACATCGCTGCTTGCCGTTTTTGTCGGAGTGCTGGGCGTGATGAATACCATGCTGATGACGGTCTTTGAGCGCACTCAGGAGATCTGCGTCCTGCTGGCGCTGGGCTGGAAACGGAGCCGCATCATGCGAATGGTCCTCTGGGAATCGGCGCTGCTCGGGCTTATAGGCGGGATCGGTGGTGTCTTTATCGGGGCCATCGGGGTGAAGTTTCTCGCAAAGGCCCCCGCAATTCGCGGACTGCTTGAGCCTGACTTGAGCGCCAGCCTTCTGGCGTTGTCCGTCGCCATCGCCGTCGGGGTCGGGCTCGCGAGCGGCCTCTATCCGGCGTGGCGCAGTTCGAGGCTTAATCCGAGCCGGGCGCTGCAAGGGTGACGCCGGGCGGCGCGCTCACTCCTTTTTAATCTTGCCGCCCCACGACAGCACGCGGGCTTTTGCCCCGGCGGACTCCGCCTCGGGGATTTGCCCGTTGCGCACGTAGAATAGCGAGAGGCTCGACCAGGCAAGCTGGTCGTTGGGGCGGAGAACAACGGTCTGCTTGCCGGCCTCGATCGCTTCGAGAAAGCGCCCCAGCTTCATAAGCGCCATGCCGAGCGCATGCCACCCGTCAAAAAAGGCCGGATCGATTTCTACGCAATGCCGGTACTTCCCGACGGCGGCGTCCAGATCGCCGACTGCCAGGTCGCCATTCGCGTCGTCGAAAAGTTCCTCCACGTTGTCCGGCATACGGGAGCCCGCGGGCTAGCTCTTCGGGAATCGAATGTTTGCTTCCTTCTTCTTCTGCTTCAGCCACTCCGCGAATGTCTCTTGCTGGAGCGAATTCTCCACGTTCTTCGTGATCGTCGCCTTTTGCTTTTCAAAATCCGCTTCGTCGATCGGCTCCCGCTTCGCGACGTACAGAAGGATCCCGCCGCCTTCGGACGGCACGAATGCGCTCAATTCCCCCTGCCCGAGTTGTTGCGCGGTCGGAAGGATCGCGTTCGCGTCCGCCTGCGGCAGCTTCGCCCTGTCGCTTGCGGAGAACGGCGCGAGATCTTCCGCAGTGGCTCCGGCATCCTTTGCAGCATCGGTAATCGATTTTCCCGCCTTGAGCGCTGTGTCGATTTTCCCGCGAATCTCCGTCGCCTTGAGGTTCATCGCCTCCTGCGAGCGATCGTTCTTGATCTGCTCTTCGAGCTTTGGCTTGGCTTCCTCGTACGTGAGCGGGCGGCTCGGCATGATCCCTGTCAACTGGAGCACCACGTAGCCGTTCCCGGCCGTATTGAGGATGGCGTCGCTGTTCGGCTGCTCCGTAGTGAGTTGGAAAGCCGCGGCATCGGCTTTTTCGTCCAGCCCCGCTGGCGGTTCTCCCGCCGCGAATTCCGGACTTTCCTTCACCGTAGCGCCATCCTTGGCCGCCACCTCGTCGAGCTTCGCATCCTTTGCAGCCATCGCCGCTGAAAATTCTTGCGCCCGGTCCGCGAGCTTTTGCAGCGCTTCATGCTTCGCCGGGCCCGCTGGCGGATTCTTCTCGTCCAACTGGAAATCGACGTACCGCACCTTCCGCTTTTCCGGGCTTTTGAGCGTCTCTTTGCGCTCCTCGAAACTCTTCTTTGTGTCGTCCTCGGTGACCTGCGCCGCCGCTTTGAAATCCTCGAGCTTCAGGCGGATAAGCGACGCATCGGTTTTCTGATTGCGCGATACATAGGAGGAGCGGATCTGCTCTGGAGTGGCGGGAATCGTTTCGGCAACGAGCTCCTTCACCTTGCGCTGCCTCAATTCGTCGCGCACCGCCTCCTCGATCTGGTCTCCGCCCATGCCGCTCGGCGCGAGCACCTCCTGGATGAACTCATTCAGTTTCCCTGAATCGAATGCGCCGTTGGTTTGAAACGCGGAGATATGTTTTACCGTGTCGTCCACTTCATCGGTGGTCGGCTCAATTCCCAAGGTTATCGCTTCGTGGCGCAGCACATAGTCATTGAACGCGAACTCCTCGGCCACCACCTGCTGGGAGATCATCCCGAAGCGCGCCTGCATGAGCTTCTCCAGTCCCACCAGCCCTTCGATGAGAGCCGGGGCAGTCACCTGGGCGACCTTGAATACGTTAAAGTTGCGCTGGATGGCCGATTGGGAAACCGGCTTCCCGTAGATGATGCAGACGGGGCCGCCCATCCGATCGCGATCCCCCCTGGTCGTAGTCGTGAGCCAATACACGAAGGAGATGATGACGACGACGGTGACGAATAGCAGCACGGGCTGCTGAAAGCGGCGGATTATATTGACCATGGGAAATAGAATTGCTTTCTCGTTCGGGCCTCTCTAGGTTCGGCCAGTTGCGAAAAAGCGCATGAAGCTAAGTTTTCCCCTCCCCCTCCAGCAACTTCTTTTTATTTTCTTTGCCGCCCTGCTCGCAGCGCCGCTCCCAAGCGCACTCGCTCAGCAGGATGCCTACGTATTCACAAAGGCAGCTCCCCAGCAGCCGGTGGTGATGAAGGTTCTCGGCGTCAAAGGCTCCGCCCTGATGGTGCGCGGCCAATATGGAGAGCAGGGGATTCCGCTTGCGCAGATCCAGGAAGTCCGCATGGCGGAGCCGCCAGAGAGCGCCGCGGCCATCGAGGCGTTCAAAGCGAAGGATTGGGGGAAGGCGCTCGCGCAAGCGAAGGCCGTTGCGGATCGCTTTAAGGGTCTTCCAGCGGCTTGGGCCGTGACCGCTACGGCAATGATCGGGAATATTTATCTGGAGCAAGGCGACATCGCAAAGGCGAAGGCCGCGTTCGACGATTTCGCGCGGGCATACCCGGGAAACGGCGAAGCTGATCTCGGGCGCGCCCGAATCGCCGTGGCGAACAAGGAGTACGATGCTGCCAGGAAAACCGCCGCGCCGATCTGCGAAAAGGCGCTGAAGGACGCCGTCGTGAAACCGCAGGATGGGCCGATCTACAGCCAGGCCTTCCTCGTGATGGGGCAGGTCAAGGAAGCCGCAAACGATTTTCAAGGAGCGCTCGAAGATTATTTACGAACGGTTTCGTTGTTCTACTATGACCCCGCTGCCGTCAGCATCGCACAGGCCAAGGCCGATGCTTTGCGCAAGCAGCACGCCGTTTTCGTCCCCTAAAATAACCCCATCACCTTCCCAAAACTTTCCTCTATGACCAAGACCCACCTCCGCCGTTACCTCCCACTGGCGCTCACGCTCCTCGCGCTCGTCCTCTCATCAGCCCACGGGTTCGCACAGGACGCAGACGCCGCTGCCTCAGTCGCCGACAAGAGCCTCATGCAATCCATCAAGGAGGGTGGCCCGCTTCTCATGGTCATCTGGGTGGCGATCATCGGCACCTCCGTGACGATGGTGACGCTCATCGTCCAAAATCTTCTCCAGTTGCGCAAGAGCAAGCTGGCCCCGCCGCCGCTCGTCGATTCCCTACGGCAGACGATCGCCGCAGGCAACTACCAGGAGGCGTGGGAAATATGCAACGCCAACGACAATTATCTCGCAAACGTTCTGAAGGCTGCCCTCACCCGCATCGGACGCGGCAAGGAGGCGGTCGATGAATCGATCGTCGAGCATGGTCTTCGCGAAGCCACTCTCCTCCGCACGCGCAACTCATACCTCTCGGTCATCGGCGTTATCTCGCCGATGCTCGGATTGCTCGGAACGGTCATCGGAATGATTGGCGCCTTCTCGGTGCTGGGTAAATCCGGCATCTCCGATCCACGAGCCCTCTCGCAGCGAATCGGCGAGGTGCTCATCGCGACGGCGAGTGGTCTCTTCATCGCGATCCCGGCCTTTGTTTTTTATTACGTCTTCCGCAATGTGACGCAGGTCTGCGTCGTGCATGCCGACGATATCGTGAACCAGCTCGTCCAGGATATTCCGTACGCCGAACTCGAGGGGATGCACATCGGCGAGGACTTCAGCACCGGCGCCGGTCCCGCCCTCGGTGGCGTGCGCAAGGTATCGATGGCGCTCACCACCAATTGCCCTGTCTGCAACGGCGCGGTCGCTCCGGGAGCGAATCCGTGTCCGCACTGCGGCGCGACGCTTGATTGGGCCGCGTAATTCGTTTACAATCTCTAAAAGCCCCCCATGGCAAGAGTCCAGTCATCACAAGAAAAGCGCGCCGCGATGCGGACCGCGCCCGAGGAGGACCCGGAATTCCAGATCGCTCCGATGATCGATATTCTTTTGGTGCTGCTGGTCTTTTTTATGTCGATCTCCTCGACGGAGGTGCTTCAGGCGAATCAGGAGGTCAAACTGCCGGTCGCCAAGGATTCCAAGAAAGGAGGGAAGGACGCAAAGCAGTCCACTGTGAACATAGTCTGGAACTCGTTGAACAACGTGGGCGCCATCGAGATGGACGATCACAAGTACGACAAGCCAGACGATATCATCCCCCTTTTGATGAAGCGTCTCGAGGTGGATCCTGAGATGCGCGTTTATGTTCGCGCCGACAAGGAATCACGATACGAATATCTTCGGCAGTTGTTGATTGCCGTTGGAAAAGCGCACATCACGAATGTGACTTTCGCGGTTGTGGACAAGGAAGTCGGTTCGCCCGGCGCCGGAAGCTAGTAAAACTCTCGCTAACTAACACATCATATGGGCGGTTCCGTAAGTTCCGAAGATGGAGACATGGGGTTTCAAATAGCCCCGATGGTCGATGTGGTCTTTGTTCTCCTTCTTTTCTTCATGGCGAGCGCTGGCTCCCAAGTGGTGGAGCAGGAATTGAAAATCAATCTCCCGAGCGGCTCGAAGGCTGTTGGACAAAGCACCGTCACACCGCTTTCCATCGATATCACTCCCGAAGGCCAGATCAGCTTGAACGGCGATCCGATGGGATCGCCCGACGACAAAAATCTGCTCGCTCTGAAGGAGAAGCTTAAAACACTCGTCGCGGAGTTCGGCGGGGAAGATCCGGTAATCATCCGGCCAAGTCCGGACACCCGCCACGAGCGGATCGTCGATGTGTTGAACGCCTGCGCATACGCCGACGTAAAGAACCTCACCTTTAGCTAGATTTGTTGGCCGCTTCCGTTCATTCTGAGGACGGCGGCAGCGGATTCCAAATCGCTCCGAGGGTGGACGTCGTATTCGTCCTGCTTCTCTTCTTCATGGCCATCGCCGGTTCGCAAAAGACCGAGAAGGGAATAAAGGTCGATCTGCCAGGCCGGCCTGCGCCATCCGACGCGTCAGCGATCACCGTCTATCAGATAGACATCTCGGCCGATGGGGAAGTCGCGTTCAATGGCCTGAAAGTCGGCGAAGCCGGCTTGTCCGCCCTCAAGGAGCGCCTCAAAACTTTGACGACTACGCCCTGCGGCGGCGCAGACCGAGGAGCATTCCGGTTCCACCGAGGATCGCCGTAAACGTGGCAGGTTCGGGAACAGTGGTCGCGGCCAATTCAGCCATGCCTTGGTGACCGTTCTCCGCCGAAGCGAAATCGAACTTAATCTCGTTGACGCCCGTGATTGGCGCAAAGCCGTCGAGGGTCACCTGGCTTGCGACTTGTTTGGTGCGGTCGCCCGCGCCTGTCGGGTCGAAATTGACGGTTGCGAGTGGCTGGAAGGTCGTCCCGCCATCAATGCTGGTGGAGACGGTGTATGCCTGCGTGTCCCGACCGCCATCGTTCCAGCCGCCAATCGTGACGATAGCCGATCACGCTGGATGAAATCCAGTTCAATGGGTGCGGAGAAAGTACGACGTTTAGCGAGTGGAGGGTGCGATGGCAAGCTTATTCGACAAATTTAGAACTTTTATCGAACGGCTCAACTTTGCGTGTTGACGCCCTCAAAAACAGCAGCATCTTGTATTTACATTGTGAATCCCCAGAACCACAGTTTTCCCCTCGCTCCGTGTCGGCGTGCTGTTGCCCCGAGCAGCGGCTTCTCCCTCATCGAGGTGGTCCTTGCAATCAGCATCGTGGCATTCGGTTTCATCGCCATTTTCGGCCTGCTTCCGATCGGGATGGGTCTTTTTAAGACCGCTCTCCAGACCTCCGTCCACACGCAGATCGTCCAGCGCATCATCACCGACGCCGAGCAGACCGACTTCGATACGCTGGTTTCACAGGGCATTCCCACGCGCTATTTCGATGACGAGGGGAACGAGTTCGAGGCCACTGATCCGAGGGTCTCGCAGTCGTTGTACACTGCGTTCGTTACCGTGAAGCCTTTGCCAACGCCTTTGCCAAAAGCGGCGTCGTCCTCAAATCTGCTCACGCTCGTGATTAAACTCGGAGTGGACCCAAATCATAGCGCACAGCCGGGCGACTTCGATAAAGTGCCTCCAAAGTTCCACATTTGGACGGATATTGCGTACGTCGCGCGCAACCAGACGCAGACGCAGGCCAAATGATTGCTAGATATCGGGTGCAGCGCGGCTTTACGCTGGTCGAGATGCTCGTGAGCATGGCGATCATCCTTCTCCTGCTCGTATTCCTAACGAACATGGTCACGCAGACCCAGAATGCGTGGGTGTTTGGATCGAATAAAGTCGAAGAGTTTCGCGGCGCTCGCGACGCCTTCGAGTCGGTGACTCGACGACTGAGCCAGGCAACGTTGAACACGTACTGGGGATACCAATACAAGTCTGTGGGCGGGGTGCAAACCCCTACGCAGTACATTCGCGAGTCCGACCTGCGGTTTCTCTCTGGATCGGCGAATGACATCACGTTGCCGACCGGTGTAACGCGCCCATTCCATTCCATATTCTTCCAGGCGCCGCTCGGTGTTGTGGACGACACTTCCTTCGAGGGACTCTCGAATCTGGTCAATACGTGGGGTTACTACCTCGAATTCGGCGGAGACGCCAAGCTGCGCCCGGCGTTTTTAAGCGCTTTAACGCCCCCGCTGACTGAGCGCTTTCGGTTCAGACTGTATGAGATGACCCAGCCGTCGAACGGGCTGAATATCTATAGCTATACGTCGGGCGCGGATGCAACGGGAAGTCCCAAGAACAATAGCTATAACGGCAGGGAATGGATTACCGCGGCTTTGGGTTCGCAACAGCCGCCTCCGCCCGTGCACGTTCTGGCCGACAATATCATCGCGATGGTTATCTTGCCGAAGCTGTCGCAAGAGGATGAGAAGCAGATCCAGCCGGGTGCATCCGAGGGGACGCTCATTGCGCCTGCGTACCATTACGATTCGGCGCCGAATCCAAAAAACCCAAAGCCGTCCAATCCGGCGCTCGATCCGACGAACCAGCTTCCTCCTCTCGTCCGGGTTACGCTCGTTGCCATCCCGGAAAGTGCAGCCTTGCGCATGGCCACCGGTTCGACCCCTCCGGTTCTCGGAATTGAAAACCTCTTCGATGGCAGCAGCACGGCGAGCGCTACTGCGAGCAAGTACGAATCCGATCTGCAGACGCTCGAAAGCACTTTGGGAGCAAAGCGGATAAGTTATCGCGTATTCACTACGAATGTGAGCATCCGCGCTGCAAAATGGAGTCGCAATTAAGCATGGTTGTCTAATATGAAATCTACTTACGGACTCAGATCGGCGCCGGCCGGCCCCCGCGGCCAAGGTGAACACGGTATCGCTCTCATTCTTGTCCTTCTCTTCCTGGTCATCATTACTGGACTCGTCCTCGCCTTCTTTTCCGCGGCTACGACGGAAAACTCCAGCGCTGCGGCGTACAGCGGCGGCGCATCCGCGAAGATGCTCTCCGAAGTCGTGGTGAATCTCGTGGAGGCACAGATTCTCGACGCCACTAGGGGACAGGGCAGGGATGCCAGCGCCAAGCTCGCATGGGCGTCTCAGCCTGGAATGATCCGCACCTACGACAGCACGGGGATGCCTCAGAAGGTCTTTAAGCTTTATTCCGCGGACGATCTTTCGCCTGCTGCCACCGATTATATACCGGATTTGGCGGCGCTTCCGACGGATTGGACGGGAAGTACTTATCCCGACCTGTACACCGATCTGAACGCTCCGGTGATGGATTCGAACAAAGAGTTGATATATCCGATTGTCGATCCCGATGCCGCGCAGTTCGTGGATGGCTTCGCCATTAACAATGCGCCTGGTGGATTCGACCGAACCAAGCCGGCGTCGGCGTCGAACAACCAGGCGCCGATGCCAGTGAAGTGGCTCTATGTCTTGCGCGACGGAACGCTCGTGACACCCGACACATCGACGAACGGGATAACAACATTCAAGCCACTCGCGGCAGGCACAACTTCCGGGCCATCGAAGACGAATCCGATCGTGAGCAGAATCGCTTATTGGGCCGACGACGAGACGTCGAAAGTGAATGTGAACACCGCATCGGAGGGAGTCTATTGGGACGTGCCGAGGACATACACGTTGGAGGATTACGGGAAACACACGGGGAGCGGAACCGCGATCGGGACGCCAGGAATGGCGATTTGCCAGCCTGCACAGCATGAATACCAGCGCTACCCAGGACATCCAGCCACGACATCCCTCAGTCCGATCCTGGGGAAATGGCTCCCAAGCGTGACACCGCCCGCGGCGATCACCGCGACCACTGCCAAGGATTTCGATGCATACGACAAGCTCGCGCCGCGCGTCACTCCCGGCGGGTCCGAAAGCGGAACGATGCAGCCCACTCAGGTTCTCACGATTAAGCAAGACCGGTTGTATGCTTCCGTGGACGAACTGATGTTCACACCGCTGCTCAGCGGGACGGCCCGCGTACCCAATACGGCCACCGGGACTTCCCCAAATTTGATCACGAAACAAACGCTGGAGAAAACCAAATTCTTCCTGACGGCGAATAGCATGGCTCCGGAGGTGACCCTCTATAATACACCGCGCGTATCCATCTGGCCGGTCGATGTCACCCCGTCGAAGAGGAACGGATTCGACTCCCTTTCGGCCTTTTGCAGCACAATCGGTGGAAATAGCGCCAGCCTGGGAAATCCCTATTATTTCACACGATCGCCAGCCAACGCCAGGAACAGCACCGGAGATCTGACAGCCCGAAATTCGGCTTTATATCAGTACCTGCAAAAGCTGACGAGCCAGCCGGTGCCGGGATTCGGCGGCCAGTCGTTTCAAAAAAAGTACCCGGCTCCGCTGGCCGGATCTCCCACGGCGGCTCCAACGCAGGGCGGAGCCGCCCCGCCCAGCGACTGTGACCAGGTGCTCACCTATATCTTTGACTACATCCGGTGCGCTAACTTACAGGATATCACGGCCGCGACGCCGTACACACCAATATTCCGAAATCCAGGCGCGGGCGAGGTCGTGCCTATCAAGATCGGGAATACACAAGGTTTCGGACGGTTCGATAGTATATCCGAAGCCGATATTCTCTTCTATTTATACCAGCAGGCGCCTCCGGCCAACTCGCCTCCGAACACGCCTTCGACGTACTATCTATGCGCACACTTGATCCTGGAGTTTGCGGACCCGATGCAGGGATTGGGATGCAAGAATGATAATTTAGCTTATACGGTCTCCGGATTGGAGAATTTGCAGGTCGCTGTGGGAGGCGGGGGATGGCAATCACTAGGGTTCGTTAGTAATGGCTCCAACAACGGCACCAATTACACGGATCACACGGATTTGGACAGCTTCCATGGACGATCCTTGGGTGGCACGGAAGGAGTGGTGGTCGCGTTCCTCGATTCCAGCGGAAATGCGAAGCCTTTCACACCTGGGAGCAACGCTCCTGGCAAATACCCGTTTGCCACGCCCACTCCTGCGACGACTCCGGCGCCTACATCTCCTATAATCCTGCCGAAGACCGCACCTCCGACGTTCATGTTCCGAAGCGCCGCTCCGAGCTCTGAAATTGTGGTGACTGTAAAGACGGCTGATACGGGGATCCAGATCCAAGCCGTACATCTTCATTTTCCGGATGTCTCGACCACGTTGAAAATGCCTACTTATAGCGCCCGGCAGATCAACGGCGGAACTTTTGGGCTGGTTCAGGGCGGCGACACGGTGGTTGGCCTTGAACCGTCCGGCATTCTATGGCAACAGGCCGATGGGCAGCCCAATGCGAGATACGATGGTTCTGCGGGCGACACCCGTATGATCGAGGGACTAGCGATTGTGCCGTCCCCGCGGTTCAAGCAGCATAAGGACTACATGAATCAATCCGCGGGAGGGGTCCAATTCGCGCATGGCCTCCTTTCCGCGGTGGGAGTCTGGTTTCAGGGAGCGACATTTGGCCGACTCGCGAACGTGCCTAACTACCAGCAGAATGGAAGCATCACGCGACAACCGGATGTGCCGAGCCGTGTCGGTGACAGAGCGAAGGACACGGGGGTAAAGCGGGCGGATGGTGGCGCTGGAGATTGGGATACCGGCGTGGGCGACCAGAAGGATGGCGCGTATATCAACAAGCCCGACGAGGGCGATTCAGCCTATAACGATGGACAGGGGGGCAGCATCCGGTTGCCATACAATTTCGGTTTCGGGCAGGGCTTCTCAGCTTCGAGCCGGGAGAATTTCTCGCCCTGCCGCCAGCTTCCTTCGCCGATGATGTTTGGCTCCATCCCAACGGGCGTTCAGCGATTTCTCCCGTGGCAGACGCTCTTGTTCGATCCGAAGCCTGAGGATCCGTCCCATCCCGGTCTTGCTGGGCCGAAAGATCATTTGCTCGCGGATCTTTTTTGGATGCCTGCTGTCGAGCCGTACGCGATCAGCCAGCCGTTTGCGACTGCTGGCAAGATCAATATGAATTACGAAATTCAGCCTTTCACATACCTGGAGAGAAGCACAGGCATTCACGCCGTGATGAAAGCAACCAAGTTTCTTGCGCTCGACAACGGCGATTACGCGAACTATAAGCCGCTCGACCCCGGAAACACCAACCAGGTAACTGCCAATCGACGGCTCTCGATCGATATGACGCAGACTTTGCGCGGGTTCCAATCGGTTTTTGCCGCGAAACAGATATTCAAATCGGCAACCCAAATCTGTGAACTGAACCTCGTTCCGCCGGGGCAAACGGTGCAGAGCATGGCGGGTTTTTGGCGGCAGCACAGTCTCACCGGCGATAACGTACGCGAGAAGCCGTATGTCGATCTTTATCCGCGGCTGACTACGAAGTCGAATACGTTCACCGTTCATATGCGCGTCCAGTCACTGAAAAAGGCGCTGGGCACTCCGGCCGATCAGTGGGTGAGCGGGAAGGATCAGGTGCTGGGCGAATACAGAGGGTCCTCCATCATTGAGCGTTATATCGATTTGAACGACCCCGAACTGGCGAAAGTCGATTTCGCAACGGACACGACGCTTAATATCGATCAATACTACAAAATGCGCATCGTGAGCACGAAGCGCTTCTCGGTCGATTAAAGGCCTGCTGCAAAGCTGCAATAGGGGGGGCGATTGACGCGATGGCGGCGCTTGGGATAGAGTCGGACTCCTCGTATGAAATCCGTGCTCCCGATCGCCGCCGCCCTGTTTGCC
>JBBSFI010000020.1:0-69480 GCA_038238905.1 Chthoniobacterales bacterium
GAACGAGGACCTCGACCGGCTCGAAACATTCCGCGCTACCTTTCCGGCGCAGCAGACCATCTGCTGGCTGCCGAGCTTTTTGAATCACGAGGCGCAGAAGGCCATCGGGACCCTGGTGCGCTTGGAGCACATCCTTTCCGAGAATCGCTTCAAGACATTCGTGGCGCACCTCTCCGAGCAAGATCAGGCGGCGGCAAAGCCGTTGCTGCAAAATCAGCGCGACCAACTCCACAACCAGCTTCGCAACCAGATCGAAGCGCTTTACGGGCTGAGGCCGGCGATGCCGCAATACGCGGACACCACCAACCAGCTCGATCAGGCGGACCACTTCCAGGCGCTCTGCGAACTGAAACTGAAACCGCCGGTCGCACCCAATCTGCGTGACGCGCTCAACGGCCTGCTTAACCAGGCGCTCGAATTTCAAAACCCCGGCCACCCAGCCTTTGAAGACGAGACGCGATTCACCAAAGCGAATGCGACGAAAGTGCTGGAAGTGGTCGAGGATGCGCTGACCACGCCAGAGCCGAGCTTCGAAGTCGCCGACTTCGCCGTGCGGAGGCTCGCGCGGCAGATCGCCAATCCGCTGCAGATCGGAGTGATGCACGAGAACCGCTTTGTAATGGGCCATCATTGGCGCCTGCACTTCGCGCAGCGGCAGGCTCGCGACGCTGGACAGCCGGTGACGGTCGGGAAGCTGCGGGCGTGGATCGATGAGCCGATTCGGATGGGACTGCCACGTCTGGCGCAGGATCTCGTCATCCGCGCCTGGGCCGCACAAACGAACCACTCCTTCACGATCGGCACAGCGTCCGTGCCGCCACCGGCGCTCGGTGACTTGAAGGACGAAATGACGCTTCGCGAAGTTGCCCTGCCAAGCGGGGAGGAGTGGAAGTCGGCGGTGGAACGCGTGAAGGCCATCTTTGGATTGGACGACACGTCTCCGCTCGTGAACGCGAACAACGTCTCCGTGCTTTGCTCCAAGGTTCGCACAAGGATCGACGAACTGCTGCCGAACTCGCAATTGCTCGAAGCCGAACTCGATCGAACCGCGCGGCTGTTTGGCCTTGAGCCGCGCAGTTTCTCGCGCGTGCAAACCGCCAGCGAGTCCATCGCACTCCTCAAGGCGCTCAAAAACACCGCCGGGGAACTGCAGTTTGTGAAGGCCTTGATCACGCATCCGCTTGCAGCCAAGCCGCTCGTCCTGAGCCACAGCATGAAGAGTGCGGCCGACGTAACACGCGCGCTCGAAGGCATTCAGTGGGCCTTGTTCAAGGCGCTGCAAGCGGTTACCGATGTTCGCGCCGCCAGTGCGAAGGCGTTGGTTGCGGAGCTTTCTGACGCCTTTACGCGCGACGAGATTGCGGTCGGCTTCCAGGCGA
The DNA here is from genome assembly GCA_038238905.1 of Chthoniobacterales bacterium. Taxonomy (GTDB): domain Bacteria; phylum Verrucomicrobiota; class Verrucomicrobiia; order Chthoniobacterales; family Chthoniobacteraceae; genus JBBSFI01. Next base: position 1,380 of record JBBSFI010000020.1, read on the forward strand.
AATCGACAGAGCTGGTGAACCGGGCGGTGGGATTGCTTGCGGCAACACCCGCGCCACCGCCTCCCCCTCCCGCTCCGATCCCCGAGCCGCCGGTCATCATTCCGCCGCAGCCACCGATCATTCCACCACCGCAGCCGGGTCCGATTACGAAGCGCCTTCGTCGAAGCCAGATCAAGGAAGATGGCATTCCGCCGTGGGTTCCCGAAGTACAGCGCAGCCTCGCATTGGTCGAGGTGAGCGTTCCGCGGGCGGCTGGCGGCGCCGAGCAGATCGTCGTCACCGGCACGACGGCCAGACTGATCGAATTGGCTGGCGACGCCATTTACGAAGCGGGCAAACTTCGATTTCCGAAATGGGGATGCGAGGTCGAAGTCGAAACTCGCGCCGAGGAATAACCCGTGATTCTGACGGAAGGCCAAATCAAAGCGCAGGTGCGGGCGATTCGGAAAAAAGCGAACCGCTCCGCAGCCGCGTTTGCATTGCGCTCGGACGGGCCGTGGAACGGCCCGCCGCGGCTGACGATCGATGGATTAGCCCATCTTGTCGCCTTTTGCCGTTCCGATCTGGAAATGCGTGAACTCCTGCGTTCCGCGAGCGCTGAAAACGAGCCGCTCGTGGCGCTCTGTCCGTTCGACAGCGCTCAACTCGGAGACGACGTGCTTGCGCGGCTGGCAAAGCGTCGAGTGCATCCCCCACAGCAAACGGAGATTCTTGGAAGTCTCTTTCAGGCTGCATCCGTCGATGCGCGCATCCTCACGAACGTCCCGCTCACGAATGCTCTCGTGGAGCATGCGCCATCGGATGGCTATACGCCTGTTGCCGGGGGAGTTCTCGACCTCCAAACGGCATGGTGCGAGCTACTGGGCCGCGCGCTGGGTGATCGCGAAGCGGCAACGAGTATCGCACGATGGCTGGAATCGACGCTCGACGCCGGATTCCGGGGCCGACTCGAAAAGCTGCCGTTTGAACTGCGGCGGGAATTCTTTAGCTGGGCCGGTCTGAACGTGGATCGCTCGCTCGGGTGGATGGCTTATCTAGTCAATGCCGGCAGAACCTCGGACCTGATTTCGCTCGGCCTGCTGCTCGAACTGGTCTTCGATCCAGCACTGAACGGGCACCCCGAAGTCGCCCCGGCGCGTGTGCGTCTGGAGAGCTGGTTTGGCGGCCATAACATTCGCGTGGACGCGGCGGGCAGTTGGGCTGCGGCGGCCCGATCCGTCATTCAATCCCTCCGCCAGCGGGCCAGTTCGCGTCCTTTGGCTTCGACAATCCTGAACCGGTTCGATGCCCTGCTCGCGGAATTCAAAATCTCGGAGGCAGCGGCCAGGAGCGACTTCTCGCCGAGCGGTTTCGAGCAGCGCGTTCGTCAATTTGCCGGCGTTCTCGCCCAGAGGGAAAAGCCGGGAGCCACACTCAACCGCGATAAGAAAAAGCTCATTGCGGCCATCGAGGCTTTGCAGAATCACCTGCTCGCGGGAGAACATCAGCGAAGGATTGAACGGTGCGAGATGGCGGCTCGTCTGGCGTGCTGGCTAGGCGAAGGCGCGAAGCTAACCGACGGCCCGTCGCTCGACGCAATGGTCGTGGGCTATGCGCGCCTCGGGGGCTTTGTCGATTGGGCGCGAACCATCGTTCAAGAGAGCGATTCGGAGCCGGCGCTGAACAAGGCATACGACGGATTGCTCGCGCGCGTGGATGAAATCTGCGGGGCATTTGAAGCGAACTTTGCGACGAAGCTCGCGCAGTGGACTCTCCATGGCGCTCTCCCGAGTTCCTCCTTTATTCCGATCGAAGACGCGCTTGAGAAGCTCGTCGGCCCGCTCGCGGCCCAGGCGCCCGTGCTGCTGCTGGTGATGGATGGAATGAGCGTCGCGGTCTTTCGAGAATTGCTCGGCGACATCGTGCAGCGCGGCAATTGGCTGGAGTGCCAACCATCCCAGCCCAAAGCGCCAGCGGCACTGCTCGCAACGGCGCCATCGATCACGGAGGTTTCGCGACGCGCCTTGTTCCGCGGAAAACTTCATCCTGAGTCCACGCCGACCGAGCAAAGCGCATTCAGCACAAACGATAAGCTCTTCTCGCTCTGCGGCGGACAGACCCGCCCCGTGCTTTTCTTGAAAGGCGATCTCCAGACGGCGGGCGAAGCGGGGCTGGCTTCGGAGGTGAAGGATGCGATCGCCAACAAAAAGTGCCGCGTTGTGGCGACGGTGCTCAACGCCATCGACGATCACCTCAGCGGTTCGGACCAAATCGCCCCGAGGTGGGATCTCGATTTCGTCCGGCCCTTGCGTGAGCTCCTCCAACTCGCAGCCGAGGCGGGTCGCGCCATCATCCTCACGAGCGATCACGGACACATTTTGGAACATCAGACTTCGCTCAAGTCCAGCATGACCAACGGCGGAGATCGGTATCGCGCCGACGCGGGAGCACCAACGGACGGTGAGATCCGGCTCGCCGGACAGCGGGTTCAGCAAGCGATTGGACGCACGGAGATCACCCTGGCCTGGTCGCGCAACATTCGGTACTCGAGCAAAAAACGCGGCTATCACGGCGGCGCCAGCCCGCTGGAGATCGTGATTCCGCTCGCGATCCTCGTTCACCGAAACAGCCTCACGCCGGAGGGATGGTCGGAAGCCGCGCCATCGCCTTTTTGGCCGGACTGGTGGCGGCTCGGTCGGGATCCCGGCCCAGCAGCCGCGGTTGCACCCGAAGTGGTCACGAAGCTTACTGTCGGACTGGATTTGTTCACCCACGCAGCGACGGAAGTGCGAACGAACGACTGGATCGAAAAGCTGCTCGATGGAGAAATCTACGCAGCGCAGTGCAAACTGGCAGTGCGCGGCGCGCCCGACCGGCAGCAGGTGGCTGTATTCCTTGAAGCCCTCTCCTCCAGGGGCGGAACGATGCCGCGCGAGGCGCTGGCGGAACGCTTGAGTTTGCCGCTTCTACGACTCAACGGACTGGCGCCGAACCTGGCTCGCATTTTCAACGTGGATGGCTACGACGTGGTGAACCTCGACGCCACGAGCGGAACAATTACGCTCAATGTCGCACTCCTAAAGAAGCAGTTCGCCGTGGGCGATTGACGCATGACACCAACCATTAGCCCACGCCGCCGAGAACAAGTGCTGGATGCCCTCCGGCGGGGAACCGTCCCGCAGGAAGGTCTCGGGAGTCTTGCGGTTGGCTTGGAACGGTTTCAGAAGACGGTCGCTGAAGACCTGGAGCGTGTGGGAGCAGGCGGCGGGGCGTTCAAGGCGATTCGAGGCGAGTATGGATGCGGAAAGACTTTCTTCTCTCGATGGCTCCAGGAGCAGGCTCGTGCGCAAAATTTTTCGACTGCGGAAGTTCAAATCTCGGAATCAGAAACGCCACTGCATCGCTTGGAAACCGTCTATCGCCGGCTCACGGAACGGATCGCCACCGCGGCAGGATCGTCGGGCGCGTTCCGCAGCATCATCGACACCTGGTTCTATGCGCTTGAAGAGGACGTGCTCAGCAGCGGCAAAGTGGACAGCAAAGATCAGGCAGCGCTGGTCGCCGCCACGAACGAACTGATGGAGCAGAGACTGGATTCCATTTCGCGCAAGGCGCCGGCTTTTGCTGCTGCGTTGCGGGGATATCGCACCGCGCAAGCCGACGGTGACAATGCGACGGCGGAAGGACTAATCGCGTGGGTCGCAGGTCAGCCCAATGTCTCCGCCACGATCAAGCGCGCAGCGAACCTCAAGGGTGATGTGGATCACTTCGCCGCATTGAGCTTCCTGCAAGGGCTGCTGGTAGTGCTCCGTGACTCCGGGCATCCGGGACTGCTGGTGGTGCTCGATGAAGTTGAAACCCTCCAACGCGTTCGGGCCGATGTTCGGGAGAAAAGTCTGAATGCCTTGCGGCAATTGATCGACGAGATCGATGCTGGGCGCTTTCCGGGGCTGTTTCTCGTGATCACCGGAACGCCCGCGTTTTTTGATGGTCCGCAAGGTCTGCAAAAGCTCCCGCCACTCGCGCAGCGTTTGCAAACGGACTTCGACACGGACCCGCGTTTCGACAATCCGCGTGCGCCGCAGATTCGCCTGCGCGCATTCGACCGGACTGCGCTGGTGGAGGTGGGAATGAAGGTGCGGGACATCTTCATCAATGGATCGAATGACCCGGAAGGCGTAGCGCGGCGCGCGAACGAAGCTCTGCTCGAATCGCTGGCTGACGCCGTGACCGGACAACTCGGCGGCAAGATCGGGATCGCCCCGCGCATTTACCTCAAGAAACTCGTCGCTGACCTACTGGATCGCATCGAACTCCATCCGGATTTCGACCCGACAAAAGACTATCGACTGACGATGCGCAGCGAAGAGTTGACGGCAGAAGAGCGCAACCTCACCGCGGCCACGTCGGTTGAGGACATCTCCCTCGACGTGTGAGCGCCTTCGACCGGCTGGATCCGCTCGTTCAGCACCACGTCGTCAATTCGCTCGGATGGCGGTCGCTGCGGCCATTGCAAGAGGAAAGCATCGACCCGATCCTCGACGGCAAGCATTGCCTTCTCCTCGCGCCCACCGCCGGCGGCAAGACCGAGGCCGCCATGTTTCCGATCTTTTCGCGGATGATCGACGAAAAATGGAACGCGCTCAGTGTTATCTATGTCTGCCCCCTCAAGGCGCTCCTGAACAACCTTCAGCAGCGACTCAGCCACTACGCAACGCTCCTCGGACGCCGCTGCGAGGTGTGGCACGGAGACGTCTCCGGCAGTCGGAAGGACAACATCCGTGACACACCGCCCGATATTCTCCTCACTACGCCGGAGTCGCTGGAGGGAATGCTCGTCTCCGTCAATCCGCTCGGCCGGCAAATGCTCACGACGGCTCGTGCGGTGGTCATCGACGAAATCCATGCCTTCGCTGGCGGCGACCGCGGCTGGCACCTGCTCTCCGTTCTGGAGCGGGTCGCTCGTCTCGCAGGGCGTGAGCTTCAGCGGATCGGTTTGTCCGCGACTGTAGGCAATCCTGACGGCCTGCTGGGTTGGGCGACGGGGCATTGCCAAGGCGAACGGCAGGTCGTGTCGCCTCCCTTTAGCACCAACAAGACACCGGAGGTCACTCTCGATTTCGTGGGCAGCTTGGAAAACGCCGCCGTGGTTATTTCCCGGCTTCATCGCGGGGAGAAGCGGCTCGTCTTTTGTGACAGCAGAAGTCGGGTAGAGGAACTGGCCAGTGCGTTGCGGAATCACGGCGTCGAAACCTACCTCTCGCATAGTTCACTGAGCATTGATGAGCGCCGGTCGGCGGAGAAGGCGTTCATGGAGTCGCGGAACTGCGTCATCGTCTCTACGAGCACTTTGGAGCTTGGGATCGACGTCGGCGATCTCGACCGAGTGATACAAATCGACGCGCCGAGTTCCGTCGCATCGTTCCTTCAACGCTTGGGTCGCACGGGGCGGCGCGAGGAAACGAGCCGGAACTGCCTCTTCCTGGCGACCAGCGAGCAAGCGCTGCTCAAGGCCGCAGGGCTGCTGGACCTGTGGAGCAGTGGTTTCGTCGAACCCATCGCAGCCCCGCCGCGCCCGCTGCACATTTTCTCGCAGCAATTGATGGCGCTCACACTCCAGCTAAGCGGCCTCGGCGCCGCAGACTGGCATGCATGGATTGGCCGCCTGCCTCCCTTCGCCGCACTCAAACCTGAGCAAGTCGGCGAGGTCATTCGTTTTCTGAAGGAAAAAGGAATTCTCTTCGAGGACTCGGGAAAGCTGGGTTTCGGCTCGGAAGGAGAAGCGCGATTCGGGCGACGGCACTTTCTCGAAATCCTCTCAGTGTTCACGACGCCATCAATGCTCACCGCTTTCCATGGAACCCGTGAGCTTGGCCAAATCGAAGCGGGGTACCTCGTGCGCTCTCAAGACGGCAATCCATCCAGAATCGCCCTCGGCGGACGCTCATGGCTGGTGCGTGAGATTGACTGGCGCACGCGCCGAGTCTATGTCGAGCAATGCGACGACAAGGGACGCGGCGCTTGGATCGGGAGCGGACAGGGGTTGAGCCACTTCATCGCTGGAGCCGTCAAACGAGTCCTCACGTCTTCGGACGTCTCCACTCTTTGGAGCAGTCGGGCTCAAACCGCGATGGAGAAAATCCGCAATGAGTTTAGTTACGTGAAGGAAGATGGCCACACCCTTGCCGTGCAGAGAGAGGCCGGGCGAGTTGATTGGTTCAACTTCGCAGGCGGTGTGGCTAACGACATCATCAGCAGCCATCTCGCAAGAACCACTGGCGCCTCGTGCCAGGCGAACGACCTCGCGCTATTTTTTCCGGCGTGCTCCGACCCAGAAAAGCTCTTGGAACAGCTCAATGCTTTGGAAACCCAACAAATCGAGGACAACGCCTCCTTCGACGAGCAGGCGATTGAGGCTCTCAAGTTTCACGAATGCCTCCCGGCGCCATTGCAACAGGCTGTTTTGAGGGAACGAATGGTCAATCGAGAGGTGCTAGATGCTGCACTCTCTGCACGCACCACGGCTGTTTACGTGGCCTAGCAATACGCGGCGCTGCTGAATGTCATTTCTCAGAAATGCGCCAGGTAGTGCGCACGCTCTTAATGATAGATGAGAATTGAGCTAAAGTTGAAAACCGTAGGTAACGTCCCGTCGCGAGACCGACACTGATAGCGCCTCTGGAATGCAGAGATTCACGGACTGCAACGGGAAGCGAGAAATGACCGGCCTTTCAGCAGGCGGCCTTTTGCATGAAAGCAAGAATGCGCTACGGTCAATCGCGTTTGAAGCCCAGCGAACAATATGAAGCCAATCCCCTTCGGAGCTTCCGCCATTGCGGCGCTGCTGTTTGCCGCGTCTCCTTGCGTGATCGCCGCACATAAGCAGGCCCCAGCCCCAGCCGCCGCCGTCGGCATCGGCGAGCGGGCCATGAAAGAGAAGAAGGCTGACCTCGCGGCGGATCGCGCCGAGATCGACGCGTTTTTCGACGCGCAGGATGTCGTCCCCTCTTTCGCCTTCGACTTCCCAAAGGCGGAATGGGGCTATCTTCACGATGCTCCGCGCCGCTATGCGGAATGCACGATGACCGAGGCGGGCAATCCGCGCGTCTGGGAAGGGGTGGGAGTGAAATTGAAAGGATCGCTCGGAAGCTTTCGCGGACCCGACGACAAGCCGGGGTTGAGCATCAGCATGAACAAATTCAAGCGCGCCGAACGGTGGCGCGGATTCCTGAAGTGGCGCCTCAACAACGGCGCGCAGGACGACACCTATCTAAACGAGCAAATTTCCTGTGAGATGGCGCGCGCGGCAGGCGTCCCGGCCTCCCGCTGCGCCCACGCCTTGGTGAGATGGCAGGGGCGGGATCTCGGGCTTTATGTTTTCAAGGAATCGTTCGACAAGGATTTCCTTTCCCATTTCTTCCGGAACACTGGCGGCGACCTGTATGAAGTCGGGACCGCGTCCGATCTAGCGGAAGATATGGAGAAGAGTCTCGGCGACCCGGAGCGGCGCGAGAACGTCAAGGAACTCATAGAAGCTTCCCAGGAACCGGACGACGAGACGCGCTGGAAGCGGCTCGGAAAGATACTGGATGTTGACGAGTTCCTTTCGTTTACAGCGGTCGAAGCCCTCACGTGCCACTGGGACGGCTACAACTTCAACCGCAATAACTACCGCCTCTATTTCGATGCGGATTCAGGAAAGGCCTGCTTCTTCATCCACGGGACAGACCAAACGTTTGGCGACGCCAATTTTTCGATTACCCGGCAGCCCGATTCGATCGTCGGCCGCGCGGTGATGAGCAATCCCGCCTGGCGCGATGCGTACCGCGAGCGGCTCGCAAAAATCTATCATGAAGTCCTCCTGCCGATCGACTGGCCCGCGCGCGCCGCGGAAGTGGGAGGCAAGGTGCGTGACGCCCTGGCAAAAGCCGACGAACAGGCCGCGAAAGACTACGAAGGCCGGATCGCCGATGCCCACGATCGCATCGCTGCAAGGATCGCCGCGATCGGCCATCTGCTTGAATCCATGAAGCCCATTTCCTTCGACGCGGGCGGCATCGCGCATCTTCCCTCGGAAGCATGGCGGCAGGAAGGCGAATCCACCGACCTCGACCAGGCAGACCTCGACGGCGTCTCCTCGCTGCACATTCGCGCCCGGGCCAAAGGGGCAGCCTCCTGGCGGCAGACCGTGAATCTGGATCCCGGCAAATACCGGCTCGAAGGCCGGATTCGCACCGCGAAGGTGGTCGCTGTAAAAGACCCGAAAGGCGCAGGCGCCGGCCTCCGTATCTCAGGCTCCAGCCGTTCTCCAAAAAATTCGGCGACTGGAAACAGCGCGTGGAAGCAGTTCAGCTTCGACTTTGACTGGGCGGGAGGCGACGCGAACCTGGTCGCCGAACTCCGCGCCAGCAAAGGTGAAGCGTGGTTCGATCAAAACTCCCTCGATCTCGTAAAGCTTCGCTGACGAAACGGCGGGGACGCGCATGACCCTGTCGGGCACGCTCTCGATCTTATGTCGAAGCCAAACTCCACTGGCTTCAACTTTTAATGAGCGGCGCCAGCCATTCCGTTGCCTACCCTCCTACTGTTCGTGTTCCTTGGGATCCTGCTGATCGCAAAACTTCATGCGCCGCATAGGTCGAGGAGGCTGCGAACAAAGCTCACGGTGTCCGCTTGCGTTTCCGGATCGGGCCGGGCGTAAAGAAATTGCGCTGCGATTCTCACCGCGAATGACGCTCACGCTGGAACAATTCCAAAAAGACGCCGTTCCGTTGCTGGCAAAGCTCAAGGAAACGGGCAAAACGTTGCTGCTCGTCGCAGGGCAGGAGAAATTCGAGGTGCGTCCGGCCAATGCCGTCTCGCCCGAGGAGTCACTAGCGGAGTTGCAGAAGCTTTTGCCCAAGCGCGACATCATCGTCGGCGATCCGGAAGACCTCGTGCATCTGGACTGGTCCTCCGAATGGAGTCCGTAATCCATCTCGATACCCATGCCGTCACTCGACCATCCTGGCTTGCGAGCCCACCGCTTTTTGGGACCAGCCGGCGAGGTGACTAGGGCCGAGGTCGAGCAGCTCAAGGCGACTGCGAGTCCGCTGCGGCCAGCAGAGCGATGGCCGCTGAGAGTTGAGAGTTGAAGCTCACGCTTGTGTCTTTTGCGCCATCCTGCCATTCGGCCGGCGCGAGCGAGTCGGCCGCATGCTTTCGAATCGCAGCCGCGCTGGTTTGGATGCAGCGCTCGATGCTGGCCGTCGCCACGGGATCGAGCTTTAGCTTCGATAAGATGGCGTGCAATTGCCCAAGGTAGCGCACAAAGACGCCTTTGAAGAGAGCGGCGTCCCCGCCGGCGCCGATCTTCTCGACGATAATGCCATTCGGCAGCGCAAACCCGCCTTTCTCCAGGGCGCTCTTTGCAACGGCAGCGGCTTCATCAAGGTAGAGCCGCTTTCCGGTCTCCTGATAAAGCGCGGATAGAGCGCCGATGTAGGCGCCCTGATTGTAACTCCAGTAATCGTCCTTGTGCCCGGGCGCATCCACCACCGCAATGCCATTGTACAGTTTAACTGTTTGCATCCACTCCATCGTCTTCTCAGCCCACGCTGCATACCCTGGCTCGGATGTTCTCGTGGCAAGCCGGGCCGACAAGATCACAAACAGACTGTTTGTAATCGCATTGGGCTGTTGCTTGTCATTGTCTTCGCACCACAGAATTCCGCCCCCTTTATCCGGCCGCCAGCTTTTCGCCATATGCGCGTGGATGACTCGGGCCGTGGCCAGGTACTTCGGATCCTTTGTGCGATCGTACATCTTGAGCCATGCGATCCCCCACCACGCTGAATCGTCGAGGTACTCGTTTTGGAAATCCGTATAGTAGCGATTCGATGCCGCATCGGTTTCAGCCTTCGTCCCGGCTTCTCTTCGCAACTCCTCCTTTCGCGTCCTGCCGCGCATAGCTTCTGCATCCCGTTCCGTCCATTCGCCGCGACGTTTGAGTTCCGCGACGAGACGCGCATTGCGCTTGCTGGCGTCCTTTTGTAATTCATAAGCGCCGCGAGATCGGCGTCGAAATCCGCCACCCCCGCCGCGTTCATATAATCGATGAGCAGCTCGACCGCGTTGGCGGAAGGCCACCAAGGGGGATTGTTTCTCCCATCGAAATAACCGTGCAGATCGTCCGTCGCGAACCAGATCTTCACCACAGGCGACCAATACATCCGGTTCAGCCGATCGATCGCGTCGCGCGCGCTCCGCATTGGCTCGATGGCCGAGGCGTGTGGCGCGCCGAACCCGGAGCCCGACTCTGCACTATGCAACGCGCCGCTTGCCAGAAGCAGAACTGCGATCGAGACGAGGAGCCGTTTCATTAGAAAAAGTAATCGAAGTCCTGCTCCCGGCTCATCCATCGGCGCACCCGGAATATGTGAGCGGGACGCGACGGTTCGAGCCGCACGAAGTTTCGAGACCCCGTCCATAGATACCGGGTGTCGCTCAATAGATCGTGGACCTGATACGAATCGCCTTCCAGCCACCCGAATTCATTGACAGGAACCGTCAGAAACGTTTCGCGAGCGTTCCACGGATCGAGCGAGACCACGATAAGCAAGATGTTGTCCCTCGCCGTCGTCACCTTTGAGTAAAACAGGATCTGGTCGTTGTCCGCCTCGTGGAACCGCAGGTTGCGGTACTGATGCAAAGCGCGGTTTTCCCGGCGCACGCGGTTCAGCCGCGTGATGTAATCCTTGATATTCCCCGGCGCGTTCCAGTCCCGCTCCTTCCATTGATACTTTTCGCTGTCCAGATATTCCTCCCGGTTGGGAAGCGCCGCGTTCTCACAAAGCTCGAACCCCGAATAAATTCCGTAGCTTGGCGAGAGAGTGGCTGCCAGAACCGCGCGTATGAGAAAGGCCGGCCGGCCGCCGTGTTGTAGAAAAAAGGGAAGAATATCCGGGGTATTCGGCCACAGATTGCCTCGAAAGTAATCGGCCATGTCGCTCTGTGTAAGTTCCGTAAAATAGTCGGCAAGCTCCGATTTCGTATTCCGCCACGTGAAATAAGTATAGCTGTGTGTGAATCCAGCCTTCGCCAGCGCCTTCATCATCTTGGGGCGCGTGAAGGCCTCGCTCAAAAAGATCACATCTGGAAAGCGATCGTGAACCTTCGTTATCAAATACTCCCAAAAGCTTATCGGCTTGGTGTGCGGGTTATCGACCCGGAAGATCCGGACGCCGCGTTCCGACCAGAATAGGATCACGCTTGTCAGCTCCTCCCACAGGCTCTGCCACGTCGGATTATGGAAGTTTAGTGGATAGACATCCTGATACTTCTTCGGCGGATTTTCCGCGTATTTGATGCTGCCATCCGGGCGCTGATAGAACCATTCGGGATGATCGTGGACGTACGGATGATCCGGTGAACAGTTGATAGCGAAATCGAGGGCGATTTCCATGTCGCGTTTTTGCACCTCGCCGGCGAGCCAGTCGAAGTCAGCGAGCGTTCCAAGCTCCGGAGCCACATCCTTGTGTCCTCCTCCATTCGGACATTTTTGATGGCGGTTGCCGATCGCGTATGGCACGCCAGGCTCTCCCGGTTCGCACTTCACCGCATTGTTGCGCCCCTTCCGCGCCGTGATCCCAATCGGATGGATCGGTGGGAAATAAATCACGTCAAAACCCATCGCCTTCGCATCGTCGATGCGCGGCAGGCAGTCGCGAAAAGTGGAGCCTTTGTCGCCGCGGCCTTCCGCGCAGCGCGGGAAGAACTCGTACCACTGGCTGAAGAGCGCGCGTTCGCGATCGACCGTAATGCTCGGGTAGTTGACGCTCACCTGCCGGGCGGCGGCGGGGGCGGGCTCCGCCACCATTGCCTTCGCACGTTTGCGCCCGCCATGCTTTTGCGATTGCGCCCGCGCCGGCTCCGGCCGCGGGATTGCCGCCACCTCCAGCCAATGTGCGACGTCCGGAGCTGTGAGGCAAAACTCCGTGCTCTCGGAGCGGTCTGTGTAAGCAGTCATCAGCGCCTCGATCTCGCCGTAGTGCGCCATGTCGTTTGCCTCCCCTGCGGCAGCTTTCTCGATCCTCGCCGCAAAGGCCTCCAGCCGCCGCGCATCCGCTTTCTGCTGCCTGCTTTCCGCTCGGGCCGCTGCCTTCCGCAGGAGGAGGGCGCCTTCGAGCGTCTCGCTCCTTAGATCCTCCTGGCCAGCCTTGAATTTCGTCTGGAACTCGTGCTGCCACGAGAGAAAGAGATCGCCCCATGCCTCGATCGTATATTCGTACGCCGCATTCACGAAGAAGGAGCACACCGCAGACCATCGATCGTTCTGGTCGGGGATCGGAAGCATGGGCGTCTCGTGCCATCTCGCTTCGCCCCGCTTGCGCCATTTCAGAACGGCGGAAACCACATCGTGCCCGTCTTTGTAGATGTCGGCCTCGACCGTCAGATCCTCGCCGATCGCCCGCTTCACAGGATAGCGCCCGCCATCGAGAAGCGGTTTGAGATTTTCAATGACGACGGTCGGCGGATGAGCGCGCATGCGATTGATTTGGAGTGAAAAGAGCGGGCGGTCAATCTCGGTCAGACCAGTGGACGCCGTTAGGCCTTTCAGCGTACCCTCAGCGTTCAGCTTGAGAGAAAGATATCTTGCTACCCCCTGTCCATTCATGATTCAATGTGTTTGCCAGAACTTTAAATCCTCCTTCTTCACCTACGCGTATGAAAAGACTCTTTATCCTTTTCGCCTCCGTTGCCGCGATATCCGGCGCCCATGCCCAAACCCCGGCGCTTGATCTCAAGGCAGCGAATTACAATCCCGTCACGGGCGTTTGGACTGATTCATCTCCGAACGGGAACGATGCTACGGTCGGGAATGCTGGAAGCCGTGCCTCGCTGGATCCCGGCGCGACTCCAAACGGCTCTTCCGCAGTGGGCTTCACCAGCGGCGATTTTTTTAATTTGACGTCGTCCATCAATTCCGCCGCCTACACGGTTTTCGCTTACATCGAAGCCACCGGTGGTGGAAATCCGCAAACTATCGTCTCGGGAGGCGCCAACGGGGGAGCATTTCAATACCGGATCAGTGGGGATGGCTTCACCAGCCAGGAAGATCTCAGGCAAGGCCAGGCCAATCTTGGGCAAAGCAACACCAGCATTCCTACCACTTCCTTCGTCAATATTAACACGGCGATCGATGGCTCGGGGGCGACTTTCCGATTCGATGGCGCAAACGATGGGACCGCTGCGGGATCGGCCTTCAGCCAAGGGCTTACGACCGTCGGCTCCGCCAATAATGGCGAGTTTTTCACCGGCGACATCGCGGAAATCGAGGTCTTCACATCGGTCCTTACCCCTGTGCAAATCGCCGCTGTCGAGGCAGGGTTCAACACTGCATACGCCGTCCCCGAACCGTCGGCTCTTTTGAGCATGGTGGGCCTTCTCGGAATTGCTGGTTTCCGCCGGCTCCGCCGAAAAGGTTAAGGGCGCAACTCAGACCTTGGAGCTGGGCGGAATTTCAAACACTCCTTCCGCGCACTGCTTCCTAGGTCCAGCTTAGCGAGTTTGGAGGATCGCAAGTCACATGTTCCCGGGGTACGCCTTCCCTTGACTCACAACTTCCGTCCGCACTCCAGCGCGAACCAGGCTGGGTTGAGTCCGTCGAGGGCGGGACGAAGCTTGTCCAGCTCAGCGATGGGGCCATGGACTTCGAACCGTTCCAGTGTGGAGAGTTTGAGCATCTCTTCAATCAGCTCGCCTACGTTTGTTAAGTGGGCCTCGGTGGCCGCCGCGTCCAGGTAGGCTTCCCGGCAGAAGATGGTGTCGCCGTTGATAGTGAACTCGTACAAGAGGTTATCTTCTTCGCCAGATGTCTTTTCGACGAAGCGCGGCAAGAGCGCTTTGGCTTCGGCCATTTTATCTGGGTGAACCTTGAAGTACGGATGCAGACTTACGACGGTGGATGGAGAGGCTGGCATAGGCGCTTGGATTGTGATCGTGTCTGATTCGTCCGAATGCAATGCGGCCGATCGAAGGTGTGAACGGGTTTTTCCTACAGCATTTGCTGTTCGGGCGGGAGAAACATGCGGAAGCGGTTTTTATCGATAGCTTTCATGTACGCTTCCTGCGGGGAGACAATTCCCTGCTGCATGACATTCCAGATTGCGTCGTCCATGAATTGCATTCCTTGGCCTTTTCCGCCAACGATCACATCCTGCAGTTTCTGAGTGGCGCCTTCGCGGATGATGGACGAGGCCGCGGAGTTGACTATCAAAATTTCGTTCACGGCGAGGCGCCCGCCACCGTCCTGGCGCTTAAGAAGGAGCTGGGCTACGACACCGCGGAGCGAGTTGGCTAGCATAGTGCGTACCTGCGCCTGCTGATCGGAGGGGAAGACATCGATCATGCGGTCCACGGTCTTGCGCGCGTTATTCGTGTGAAGTGTGCCGAAGACGAGCAGCCCGGTTTCGGCGGCTGTGAGCGCAAGTTGGATCGTCTCGAGGTCGCGCATTTCGCCCACCAGAATGATGTCGGCATCTTCGCGCAGGGCAGCTTTCAGCCCCATCGGGAAAGTAGTGGCGTGGTCGGGCACTTCGCGCTGTGTAATGATGGAGCGCTTGTTCGAGTGAACGAACTCGATCGGCTCTTCCACTGTGATGATGTGCCGCGAGAAGGTGACATTGATGTAATCGAGCAATGCCGCGAGCGTCGTCGATTTGCCGGAGCCGGTCGGACCGGTGACAAGCACGAGGCCACCCCGGAGATGCCCGAATTCTTTCACAATCGGCGGGATGCCGAGTTGATCGAGCGACATGATCTTCGTCGGGATGAGACGAAAGACGCAGCCGTACCCCTTCGTCTGCTTCATGTAATTGCAGCGAAAGCGCGAGTTCTCGTCCATCTCGTACGCGAAGTCGAGGTCGCCCGATTCGTTGAAACGCGCCCACCGGTCGGCTCCGCAGATTTCGCTCATCATGAACGCCATCTCTTCGTTGGTGAGCGGTTCGTTGCGGATCGCGACAATCTCGCCGTGGCGGCGCACCTTGGGCGGTTCGCCTTCGCCGAGGTGCAAGTCGGATGCGCCCGCGTTGACTAGCACATTGAAAAATTGGTCGATGTACGCCATGGGTTCTGGGAGGTTGGCCTATTGAAGCTACCGGCGTGTGGTGGCGAAGTGCTGCCGCATGAGTTGTTTTTGCTCAGCGCGAGCGTACGCCTCGTCCTGTGAGATGATGCCCGCGTCATAGAGTTCCATGAGGGAGTCGTCCATGAGCTTCATGCCCTGCTTCTTGCCAGTCTGCATGACGCCTGGTAGCATGTAAGTCTTTGCGTCGCGGATGAGCGCGCCGACCGCTGGAACGTTGGTGAGAATTTCCATGGCCATCACGCGTCCCCGTCCATCCGCGCGCGGGATGAGCTGCTGCGAAATGACGCCGCGAAGCGATTCGGAGACCATGACGCGGATTTGCTCACGCTGATCGACTGGGAAGACATCGAGCACGCGGTCGAGAGTGCGCGAGGCGTTGCCGGTATGGAGCGTCCCTAGGACGAGATGGCCCGTCTCCGAAGCGGTGATGGCCAATTGGATCGTCTCCAGGTCGCGCATTTCGCCGACCATGATGACATCGGGATCTTCACGGAGCGCGCCGCGCAAGGCCGCGCCGAAGGATTGGGTGTGCGTGTGGACTTCCCGCTGCGTGACGTGACAATTGCGCGAGGGGATCACGTACTCGATCGGATCTTCCAGGGTAATGATGTGATCGTGGCGGTTGCGATTCACTTCATCGACCAAAGCAGCGAGCGTAGTCGATTTGCCGGAGCCGACGGATCCGGTCACCAGGACGAGTCCATTGTGATATTGCGTGAGCAGCTTGAGACTTTGCGGAAGGCCGAGCTCATCCATCGACCGCAGGTTTGTGGCGATGATTCGGAAAACGATGTCCACACCGAGCCTGTGGCGGACGACCGAAGCGCGGAAGCGCCCGACGGACGTCGCGTAGGCGAAATCGACATCGCCCCGATCGGCGAGTTGCTTCTTCTGGGCATCATTCAAGAAGCCCGAGGCAAGGTGCTCGGTGTCGGCGGCGGTGAGTTTGTCGGCCTGGAGCCAGATCGGCTCGAGCACGCCGAAGCGCCGCCAGATTGGCTGCGAATTGACGCCGAGATGAATATCGGAGCAGCCGGATTCCTGGCCGACTTGCAGGTAGAGATCGACGTGTTCCAGCGTGTGGACTTCGCCTGCCTGCGCTGCCTGCTGCGCGGCTTCCTGGGGGATTGCCAACTGGGACATTGTGTAAAGGTGAAAAACTGCTAACGCCCGAGAATCGAAAAGCAAACAAAAGTTGGCTCTTCCTCAATTAAACACCAGCGCCTCGGAATTGGTAAATGTTATTCAGGCCCCGCCCGGCGGGCGCGCGAGCTTGTTGACTGCCACGATCCATTCCTTCACCGGCTCATTATTTATGAGGTGCTCGCGCAGGATCCGCTCGAAGCGTTCCGGCGTGACGCGGGAATACCACACACCGTCTGGATAAACGACGAGCCACGGTCCTTCGGTGCAGATGCGGAGACAGGCTGCTTTGGTTCGCATCGCGGCGATGCCCGTCTCTTTCACGCGGGCTTTGATGCATTCCCAGGTCGCGTCGCCTTCCGCCGACTCGCAGCAATCGGGGCCGAGGCATAGGAGGAGATGCCGCTCGGCGGACGCCACGCCGGCTTTGTCGAGGCCTTTTTGGAGTTGGCTGTACATAAGACGTCTCAAAATGTGGAGCGAAACGGTGCGAAACGCGAGCTTCCGCGCTGGCCGCCCAAGAAACAACGGAAGCGGCGGTTAACCGGAGGCCCTTCCATGAAACGATGCCTTCGCCTTTTCCTGCCCGCCCTGGTCCTTTGCAACGCGCTCCGCGCCGAGCCAGCCGGCAGCCCGAAGCCACCGGCGGTCACCGATCCGCGCTTAAGGGTGGAATGTGTCGCCATCTATCCCGACGTCGAGGCTTGCACGACCGTAGCGGGCGGTCCTGATGGATCGATTTACATCGGGAACGATCCGCGCGATGCGCGGCTCAATACCGCGAAGCCCGAGTGTACGATCGTGCGCTACTCCGGATCTGGGCCGGATCGGAAGCGGACGGTCTTTGCAACCGGCCTTTATTCGCCTGCCGGAATGCTCTGGCACGATGGGTGGCTCTACGTGATGCACGATCCGCTGCTTTCGCGTTTCAAGGACACGAAAGGCGCCGGAGTGGCGGATGTGCGCGAAGATCTGGTCACGAGCCTCGGGCTTCCGCCAAACGAAGGGCTGAACGATCACGTCGTCTCCGGCCTCGCGATGGGGATGGACGGAATGCTCTACATCAGCGCGGGCGATCGCGGCATTCACAATGCAAAGGGGACCGACGGCACGCTGCTCTCGCTCTGGGGCGGCGGCATCGTCCGGTGCCGGCCCGACGGGACTGCGCTGGAGATTTTTTCGGGCGGCACGCGGAACCATCTCGAGGTCGATCTCGACGCGATGGATCACGCCTTTACCAACGACAACACCGACGACGGGAATGGATGGTGGACGCGGGTTACGCAGCAGATCGAGAGCGGTTACTACGGCTACCCCTTTTATTACCGGCAGGACGAGTCGAACGGGTTGATGAAGGCGGGCCCGCTGAAGCCGCAGTCCGATCCAGGCGCGCTGCCGGTCAATGAGCTTTTCCTTCCCGCGATGACCGATTTCGGCGGCGGCTCGCCGACGGGTGGCCTGTGCTACATGAGCGACGGACTTCCGGAGGAGTATCGCGGCAAGCTCCTTTTCTCCGAATGGGGACGCGGAATGGTTTTTCGCACGGACGTCGAGAAGGAGGGGGCGACCTTCCGCTTCGCGAAGGAGACGCCGCTTCTCTCGGCAAAAGGGATCGATTTCCGGCCGATGGAACTTTCCGTCGCCGCCGACGGTTCGCTGCTTGTCGCCGATTGGCAATGGGGTGGATGGAAAGGGAACAAAACCGTCGGCGCGGTCTGGAGAGTAAGCTGGCCGGACGCAAAATCGGCTGCCCGGATTGCGGACGAGAGCAAGGCGAGCGCGTCCTATCTCGTCGCCGCGCTCGGGCATGTGGATCGCGACCAGCGGCTGCGCGCCGAATGGGAGCTTTCAAAGCGCGGCGATGCGGTCGTGCCGGATTTGATCGCTGCGATGCACGTTTCCACGGCCCCTGCTGTGAAGAGGGCGCACGCCCTTTGGGCGCTCGACTTGGCTGGAAACGCCTCCGCGGATTTGCGGAGCAAAGCAAGCGGACTGATCCGGCAGATGCTTGCGGACGGCGACCCGGCCCTGCGCGCGCAGGCCATCAAGGCGCTGGCGCTCCGTCAGGCCACGGAGGCCGCTGGCGAGATCGTCTCATTGCTCAAGGACGCCGATGGGGAGGTGCGGATGCAGGCGGCGATTGCTTTGGGCAGAATGCGCGTGAAGAGCGCGGCGCCTGGATTGCTTGCGCTTTTCGCGGATGAAGACCGATGGGTGCGATTCGCGAGCCGCGTGGCCTTTGCAAAGATCGGCGACTGGCCGCTGCTCGCGCCGGCTCTCAATGGGCAGGACTCGCGAGTGCGTGAGCAGGCATGGCTGGCAATCGGCAGCGTGTACGATGAAGGCGCCCTTACGCTGCTCGGTGCGCTGACGGCGAGCCCAGACGCGGGCGTCCGCGCCCATGCGCTGGCGGCCCTTGGGCATGCCGCGTATCTTCCAAAGCCGTATGATGGAGGCTGGTGGGGCACGCAGCCTGTAAAGAATCGCCAACCGGCCAGCACGGTCGCGTGGGCCGGGAGCGCCCCCGCGCTCAAGGCGCTCATTGCCGGATTAGCCGATGCGGATGCCAGCGTCCGGATTGCGGCGGCAGCGGCCTTCGAGGCGTTCAGCGGCGGGCGTGACGACAAGCTGGCGCACGAGGCTTCCATCGCCCTCCGTGCGCGCCTGACGGCGGAGACGGAGCAGCCGGTCCGCAAACAACTGATCGAAGTGCTGGGGGCGCGCCACGATCCGGAGGCGATGGGCGTGTTCATCTCGATCGCGCTGGATGAAAAAGCGGACCCAGAGTTTCGGACAACCGCCATCGTTGCGCTGAGCGAGACAGGCGGTGACGGCGCCAAGGCGGCGATCGCTCAACTCGCAGCTTCCAACCTGAGCCGCGGAGCGCTGCTGCCGGTGATTCAAGCCGCCGCCCGGCTGCGTGTTGTCGAAGCATCGGCAGGGTTAATCGGTCATTTGAAAGACGCGGACGCGGCCGTGCGGGAGGCTTCGATCAAAGCGCTTGCTGCGATCGGCGCCAAGTCCAATGCCACCGGGGCGCTCATCGAGGCGCTATCGGACAAAGAGGGGGCAGTTCAGCGGGAGGCCGCGAATGCGCTGGGAACGATGCGCGCGAAGGAGTCGCTGCCAAAGCTCATCGCGCTCTACGAGCAGGGAAAATCGAAAGCGGAGGCGTTGCGGGCCATCGCTTCGATGGCGGATGCCAGCGCGATTCCGACACTTCTGAGCGCTCTCTCCGAGACCGACGCCGGAACGCGGCGCGCTGCGCTCAAAGCTCTCAAAGCATTCCGGGTCCAGACATGGCCGCTCATCCAGGAAAGAATCGCGACCGGGAAGATATCGAAAGAATTGGAGGGGGAGGTGCGCTCTTATTTCGAGAGCGGCGTGATTCAAAAGTGGACGATGATCGGACCGTTTGAAAACGTGTGGGAAGCGGTCCATCCGCCGGAGAAAGATGCGCTGGCAAATGGGGGCAAGCCTGAACTCGCGAAGAAGTATGTGAACGCGGAAGGACACGATGCCGGCTGGAAGGAGCAGACAGGCGACGCGGAGTCTGGCCATCTGAACCTTGAGAAAATCTACCAAACAAATGGAATGGTATGCGCCTACGCCTACACGGAATTCAATGCGGCTGCCGATGCGGATGCGAAGCTTCTCTGTGGGAGTGACGACCAAATTGCCATCTGGATCAATGGGAAAAAGGTCCACGATGTCTCCGGCTCGCGGAGCTATGAGGCCGACAAGGATACGGTCTCGATTCATCTGATGGCAGGGCTGAACCGGCTCTTTGTCAAAATTGGCAATAATGGGGGCGCGTGGGAATTTGCCGTGAGAATACCGGGCCTCGACAATGGAATGTACACACCGGCCACAGGACCGCGAGCCGATGAAAAGCAGCGGGCGTATGCGCTTGCCAGCAGGAGCGACGGCGCGTGGGAGCATGCCGGCAATCCGGGACACGGCGAGAGGCTCTTTTATGATCCCGCAGCGGGCTTGGGCGGCATCTGTGCGACATGCCACGCCGTGAGGGGAAAAGGTGGACAGGTCGGGCCCGACCTGACGGCGATCGCGGTAAATTATAAAAGGCCCGATCTCGTCACGAGCATCCTGGAGCCGTCGAAGACGATCGCGCTCGGCTTCGAGCAGGTGCTCATCGAAACGAAGGGCGGCGACATCTTCGGCGGCGTCCTGCGCAGCGACGCCGGCGAAGAACTCAAGGTAGTGGGGGCGGATGGCTTGCCGCACATCATCAAACGCACGGAGATCAAGAAGCGCACCGACGTGAAAACCTCGCTCATGCCCGAGGGCATCACGCTCGGGCTAAAGCCGGAGGATTTTGTCGATCTCGTGGCGTATCTGGAGACGCTTCACGGCGCGTAGTTTTGCCGCTTCCGCTCTTGCCATCAGCGACGTCGCGCTCCCATTCTGCCGCAATACATGACGCAAGATCCCTCCCTCCCATGGTGGCGCCTGTTGAATCGTTATCATTGGTTCGTCCTCACGGTGGCGGTGCTGGGGTGGATGTTCGACTGTCTCGACCAGCAGCTTTTCACGCTGGCGCGCGTGCCTGCGATGAAAGCGCTGCTGCACGGGCAAAACATCGAAGAGTACGCGGGCTATACGACGTCGTTCTTTCTCATCGGATGGGCGCTCGGCGGGCTGACTTTCGGTGTGCTCGGCGACCGGATCGGACGCGCGAAGACCTTAATGCTGACCATCCTTATCTACTCGATTTGCACGGGGTTGAGTTCGCTTTCCAAGGGATTTTGGGACTTCACCTTCTACCGGTTCATTACGGGCGTAGGAGTCGGCGGCGAGTTTGCGGTCGGGGTTTCGCTGGTGGCGGAGGCGATGCCGGACAGAGCGCGTCCGCATGCGCTCGGCTTGCTCCAGGCGCTTTCCACCGTCGGCAATATCGCGGCGGCGCTCATTGGAATCGGATTGGGCAATTTAGAGAAAGCGCAGGTGATCGCTTCCTCGTGGCGCTGGATGTTTCTCGTGGGTGCCATCCCGGCCCTGCTCGTAGTGTTCATTCAGCGGAACCTGAAGGAGCCGGAGCGGTGGAAGGCGGCGAAAGCGGCGGGGCAAATCCACACCACATTTTTCGGCCCGTACATCGAGCTATTCTCCCAACGCCGCTGGCGGCGCAATGCAATCGTGGGCTTGCTTCTCGCCTGCGCGGGTATCATCGGCCTTTGGGGCATCGTATTCTTCGTTCCCGACCTCGTCGGCTCCATTCTCACGAAGACATTCGTCGCACAGGGACAGCCCGCGGCGAAGATACCTGGAATGGTCGCGCACGACAAAGGCGTGACGATGATGTTTCTGAACTTCGGTGGCTTCCTCGGGATGATGGCCTTCACCCGGATCACGGCCCGCATCGGGCGTCGCGCCGCGTTTGCAATCGGCTTCGTCATTGCGATGGCGAGCACCGTGTGGGTATTCCTCACCCTGCGCGATGCCTCCGGGATTTATTGGACTGTGCCAATCATGGGCTTCTGCATCTTCTCGATATTCGGGGGGTATGCGATTTACTTTCCGGAGCTTTTCCCGACGCATCTCCGAAGCACAGGCGTCTCTTTTTGCTATAACGTCGGCCGATTCGTTGCGGCCATCGGCCCCGCTGCGCTCGGTCTGCTAACAAAGCATCTGTATAAAGATCAGGCTGAGCCGCTGCGGTATGCCGGTGTGACGATGTGCGCGATCTTTCTCCTGGGGCTGGCGGTCCTGCCATTCGCCCCCGAGACCGAGGGCGAGCCGCTGCCGGAGGGCGAGCGCGGGGTCGCGCACTGAGGCGGCTTCGTCCCTGCGTCCGCGACGGCGGCGCATTGCGCGCCATGAGTGCTGCCTCATTCGGCAGCCTGCGGATCAAACCGCGCGCCGACGGCTTGAGAACCCTAGCACCGCGACGCCGAGCAGAAAGAGCGAAGCGGGCTCCGGGATCGTCAAGTTCACGATCTCGATGCTTGATAGATTGGCAGCGGTTGCCGCGCCACTGACGATATCCTCGCTCACCGTGAAACTCGTTCCGCTCAATCCGGAAAAGAGCGCATAATCGGCAAGGCCCGTTCCGGTCCCGGTCGTGTCGGTTGCCTGCGTATAGGTGAAGCTGCTCGATGTGCCGTCGATGTACCCGGCATCCGCGGGGTTTTGCGTCTGATTTGCATAGACCGTGGACCCGCCCACAAGGGTGGTGCTGATGATCGTGCCGCCGTGATCGAGAAGCGACGTAACGATCACCTCATAGCTGGAATACGGGACATTTGAAACGGTTACGGAAGGGCCGCCGCCGCGCGGTGTGGCTCCCCAGATTCCACCGTTGAGGAGAATCTGGTCCCCGTTGGTGCTCAGGGGGGCGGTTCCGCTCGTGCTGGAATTGTCGTAATTTCCCGCGCCATTCGTCCAGAGAGCCGTCACACCGGTTGCCGCGCCGGTGCTGTCCACGACTGTTACGCCATCGGCGGTGCTGTTCGTATTGGAACCGGTGAGGTTGTTCCAGTTCGTCTGCGGAACCACGCCAGCCGAGAGGGTTGGGATCAGCGTATCCGTTCCATTGTTATTTCCGCCGACAAAGTTCAATCCGATGCTAGCTGCCCCGTACGCGGGGGAAAACGAAACTGAGGCCGTGGCGAAGAAGACCGCGCCACAAAACAGCGTTGGGAGGTGTTTCACGGCAACGGGATTACCGCATGGCGCCGAAGGAGTCAAGCCCCTCCGATCCGGTTGCACGCCGCTGCCGCCGCGGCGGCGTGCCGCCCGACGGGAGAACTGATTGCGGGCCGGCCGAATCTCCCCTATCCGCAGCGCAGGAAAATTGACCTGCGAAAAGGCGTTACAAATCGAGCATCAATCTCGCCGGATTCTCTATGCACTCCTTGATTCGAATCAGGAAGGTTACCGCTTCCTTGCCATCGACCACGCGGTGATCGTAGCTAAGCGCGAGATACATCATCGGGCGGACGACAACTGCGCCATTGAGGGCAACCGGCCGCTCCTGAATCTTGTGCAATCCCAAGATGCCGCTCTGCGGCGGATTAAGGATTGGCGTGGAAAGGAGTGACCCGTAGATGCCGCCATTGGAAATCGTGAAGACCCCGCCCTGCAAATCTTCGATCTTGATTTTGCCGGCGCGTGCGCTGGCTGCATAATCGGCGATTCCTTTCTCGATCTCCGCGAAGGACTTCCGCTCGGCGTCGCGAAGCACTGGGACGATCAGTCCGCGCTCGGTGCCGACTGCGACTCCGATATCGTAATAGTTATTGCTAACGAGATCCTCCCCCTCCAGCCGGCTATTGACGGTGGGTACGGATTTGAGCGCGCTCACCGCAGCTTTTACGAAGAATGACATGAAGCCGAGCTTCACGCCGTGCTCTTTTGTGAAGCTCTCCTGCATCTGCGTTCGCATAGCCGAGACGGCGCTCATGTCGCATTCGTTGAATGTCGTAAGAATGGCCGCTGTCTGCTGCGCCATCACGAGTTGGGCGGCGATCTTACGCCGGATCGGCGACATCCTCTTTCGGACGGTCCTGCCCTCGCGGTGTTCGGCTGCGGGCGGCCGGATCGGCTCGGGCTCGGATGGTGTTTGTTCAACCAGAACTGGCTCCGGAGCAGTGGAAGCGGCCGGAGCGGGCGCGGGCGCGGCCACCGCTTGCGGAGTTGGAGGCGCTTCAGGCGCCGGAGCGTTTGTCTCGGGCTTCGGGGCTTCCTTTGGCTTCTCCGGGGGCGCTGCGGCAGCCGCGGTGGCGTCGTCGATTCTGCCGACGACCTCGCCGATTTTCACTTCCTGTCCAGCTTGAGCGGTGATGCGCAGCGTCCCGGCGCGCTCGGCGGTGAGTTCCGTGGAAACTTTATCTGTTTCGAGGGTGAGAAGCACTTCGCCGGCGGCGATGGCCTCGCCATCCTGCTTGTGCCAAGCAGAGATCAGACCGCTTGTAATGGACTCCCCAACCGCGGGTATTTTGACATCGACGCTCATGAAAAAGTGCTCCAAGGAACCAGCATACCCGGCCGGTTACAAGGCCGCATTACGCTTGAAGCCATCCAGCAACCTGGTGGGCCCAGTAGGTGATAATGAGATCGGCTCCGGCCCGCTTGAACGCCAGCATCTGCTCCATCACGGTCGCGCGTTCGTCGAGCCAGCCGCGCTCGGCTGCAGCCTTCGTCATCGCATACTCGCCGGAAACATTGTACACGGCGGTCGGCAGCCCGAACCTTTCCTTCACCCGCCAGACGAGATCGAGGTAGGCAAGTCCCGGCTTGACCATCACGAAATCGGCCCCTTCCTCGACGTCGAGCGCCACCTCCCGCAGCGCTTCGCGGGCATTGGCTGCATCCATTTGGTAGGAAAGCCGATTGCCCGCTTTCGGCGCGCTTTCGGCGGCGTCGCGAAACGGACCGTAAAACGCCGATGCGAACTTCGCGGCGTAGCTCATGATGGCCACGGCCTGAAATCCTGCGGCGTCGAGACCGGTCCGGAGCGCGCCGATGCGGCCATCCATCATGTCGCTGGGGGCGACGATATCCGCGCCTGCCTGCCCGTGCGACAGTGCGGTTTTCACGAGCAGATCGACCGACTCGTCATTTCGCACATGGACCGTGTTCGCGTTGAAATCGGCGACGCCGCAATGCCCATGGCTCATGAATTCGCAGAGACACACATCCGTGATGACTATGAGATCGGGCAGATCCCGCTTAAGCGCACGGACCGCGCGCTGCACGACACCATCGGCGGCATAGGCTTGAGAGGCGGCTTCGTCCTTGTGCTCGGGAATGCCGAACAGGAGGACGGCATGGATCCCCTGAGTGTGAGCGGCTCGCGCCTCCGAAAGAAGCTCGGCTTCGCTCAATTGAAAGACGCCCGGCATGCTCGCCACGGGCGTGCGGCCGACCACTTTTTCGCTCACGAAGAGCGGGAGGACGAGATCTTCCACACGCACGGAAGTCTCGCGGACGAGCGAACGAATCGCGGCCGTCGCTCGCAGCCGGCGTGGGCGGTGAGGGAGATTCATGTGGCGACAGTAGCACTTCCGACTATTTGACGAGAATAAAGCTGAATTTCCCGCAGAGTTCGAACCAATGTCACTTTCCATGAATTTCCCGCTCGATGACCGGATCGCCGGAGTGCTCGTCCCCGTATTTGCCATTCGCACCCAAGGCGACCTTGGAATCGGGGACGCACACTCGCTTGCGGCCTTTCTGGAGTGGGCCGCGCCGATCGGGCTGCGCCTCGTCAAGCTCCTGCCAATCAACGAAACGGGCGGAGATAACAGCCCATACAACGCGCTGAGCTCCCGTGCGCTCGACCCGACGACGATTCGCACGACGCCGGAGGCGCTGCCCGATCTTAGCCGGGTAAAATTTAACGAGATCCTTAAAGCGAATCCAGACGCCGCGCGGGATTCCGACCGAGTCGATTACCCGGCTGTTAAGGCGCTGAAGAACCGCCTGCTTGAAGCGGCGTTCGCGCGGTTCTTGAAGATTCATTTCGCGGCGAAGAGCGCGAGAGGGGCTGAATTCCGCGCATTCGGCGAATCGGAGGCCGAGTGGCTGGGCGATTACACACTCTTTCGCGCGTTGCTCGAGCTGCATAAAGGCGAGGGATGGG
This sequence comes from Chthoniobacterales bacterium, assembly GCA_038238905.1. Classification (GTDB taxonomy): domain Bacteria; phylum Verrucomicrobiota; class Verrucomicrobiia; order Chthoniobacterales; family Chthoniobacteraceae; genus JBBSFI01. The sequence continues at coordinate 27,236 of JBBSFI010000020.1, forward strand.
ATGGCTGGCCGGAAGAGCACCGCACGATCGGCAACGCGCGGGCCTGGCTGGCCGGGCTTGGCAAGCGCGCCGCACCGTTTAAGAAGCGGCGGCGCTATTTCGCGTATGTGCAGTGGATTGCGTTTCAGCAGTGGCGTGCGGTGAAGGCGCAGGCGGAATCGCTCGGCGTCGGCCTCATGGGGGATATCCCATTTGGTGTCTCTTATCAAAGCGCCGATGTCTGGGCGGAGCCGTCCATCTTCCGAACGGATTGGTCTGGCGGAACGCCGCCGGACACCATCTTCAAGCACGACGAATTCGTACAGAGATGGGGGCAGAACTGGGGCATTCCCCTTTACAACTGGAACGCGTTGCGGGAGCAGCGATTCGACTGGTGGCGTCGCCGTGTGCGCGGAGTGCGCGAGTTTTTCGATCTCTTTCGGATCGACCACGTGCTCGGCTTCTATCGCATCTACGGATTTCCATGGCGGCCGGAGCGCAATGCGGAGTTCCTGCCGCTTTCACGAGAGGAAGCGCGCGAGCGCACCGGCGGGGAGCTGCCGAGATTTCAACCGCGGGCCGACGATTCGCCGGAGCATAAGGCGGAGAACTGCCGGGAGGGCGAAGAGTATCTGCGCGTGGTGCTTGAAGAAGCTGCAGCGGGGCATGTGATCGGGGAAGATCTCGGGGAAGTGCCAGATTACGTCCGTCCGAACCTGCGGTCACTGGGGATTGCGGGCTACAAGATTCCTCAATGGGAGAAGCGCCACGACGGGCGCCTGATCGCCGGCTCCGACTATGAACGCCTGTCACTCGCGATGTATGCGACGCACGATCACGATCCGCTTCGGCAGATGTGGGAGACGCTCTTACGCGAAGCACGGGAGCCGCATGGCGATGGCCCGCGCTGGGAATTGCGCATCCTTTGCGAATTCGCGGGTCTCGATCCCGAGCGGCAGCACGACTTCGACAGCGAGGCGCACCCGGCTCTCCTGCGCGCGCTGCTGAATTCCAATTCGTGGATCGCGGTTGTGATGATCACCGATCTCTTTGGACGCGCCGAGCGGTTCAATTCGCCCGGCGTCGCCCACGGATCGTGGACGCAGCGGATGCATGCCCGACTGGAAGAATTGGACGGCGACGAGAAGACCCGTCTGTTCCGCGCACTGTTGCTCGAAACCGGCCGCGCCAGTTGACTGCGGACGGGAGGAGTGTTCTCCGGTAGATTGACTCAGATTGGCGGCGTGTGCGTTTGTCCGCAGATTTTCGCTCCAACACGAATCCAGCAGATTTGGGATTTCTGTGCTGCCCTTGGAGGGGACATTATCGGCAACGGTTGTTTGCCACCCCGGTTACCTCTTGTCCCTGCCTGGAACGGATCGGCTAACGACAACCCGGCGGATTTCGCGCTCACGGCAACAAGCGCCACCACTATAATAAACAACAGGTGACGCTTGTTGTTCATGCGAGCGAATCTCCAACACGTGTCTTATACTCGTGGGCGCGGTGCGGGTTCCTTTGAGGAACGCGTTGGAACGCCATCTGCTAAAGGTTGAGAATCGGCCGATCAGACCCGGCAGAAGTTCCCAGCCATGACCGAACATTTACGTGACACCAAACACCTGCGGGAGAACCGGCTCTTCATGGGATTGTCGCGAGAATTTCTGGAGGATATTGCATCAGGGGTGGGTGTGCTCGAATTCAAGCCCGGCGAGATCATCTTCCGAGAAGGCGAAAAGGGCGATTGCCTGTACCTTGTATGCGAAGGGACCATCCTGATCTCCAAGGAAGGGAGGCGAGGCAATCAGGAGCCGCTCGGAGTTATAGAGCAGGGCAATTTTTTTGGCGAGATGGCCTTAGTGGATGGCGGCCCGCGTTCCGCACAGGCGAGCGCGGTCGAACGTGCAGTGGTAGGAAAAATGGATCGGTCGGATTTCGAGCGGATTCTCGATCGCGCGCCGAGGAGCTTGCATATGAATTTCCTGCGGTGCGTAGTTGAGCGGCTTCGCGGTGTGAACGCGCACTACATAACGGAACTCATGCGAACAGAACGGCTTTCGCTAGTAGGAACGATGGCCAATTCAATTATCCACGATCTAAAGAACCCCATCCAGTGCATTCGCTCGTGCGGCGAGATCCTCGCGAGAAAGACGAGCGACCCTGCATTGGCCGATTTCTACATGATTATCCATCAATCGACGGAGCGCATGCTGGCGATGAGTGAGGAGCTGCTCGATTTTGCCCGGGGAGAATCGAGCATTCAAATGCAGCGTCATCCGGTGGCCACGGTGCTCATGGAGCTCGATCTCCAAATGCAGCACATGATCCCACCGGAGATTCACATCTTTCGCAAAGGAACCGATTGCCTGGCCGAGATCCTAGTCGATGTCGGACGGTTCGCGCGAATGCTTCTGAACCTCGTTAAAAATGCTGTGGAAGCGATGCCATCGGGCGGGCTGTTATGGGTCAAAGTTCGGGAGATCGACGGCAGCGTCGTCTTTCGGATAACTGATTCGGGCTGTGGCATTACACCGGAATTGCAAAGCAAGATTTTCCAACCCTTCGTCACCTTTGGGAAGTCCAAAGGAACGGGACTTGGCATGGCAATCGTAAAGAACGTAGCGGAAGCTCACGGCGGCACGGTGACTCTGGAGAGTGAAGTAAATGTGGGAACGACAGTGGAGGTGACGGTTCCGACTGCGCCAAAGATTTTGCAAGCCATTCGAAGCGATCTTCAGACGCGTGGGGAGCAGGGTGTCCGGAAACCGCGTCTCCGCCTGCTTTTGGTGGACGACGATCCTTACTTTCGAGATTGCACCGCGGAAGGGCTGCGCGCAGACGGACACACGGTTATCACGGCTGAGGACGGCGCCTCAGCCTTGCTGGCTATCGAGTCCGGTTCGTGGGATCTCGTTGTGACGGATTATTCCATACCTCGCATGGACGGTGCGCGGCTTGCGCAGGAGTCCAAGATGCGCAATCCCGAGCTCCGAGTTCTGATGATCTCTGGAATGGAACGCGAATCCCCCGAGCAAGTGGACGGCTTTCTGCAGAAGCCGTTTAGCGGAGCGCAGCTCTGGAACGCGATTCAGAAGTGCTTCGATGTCTCTGGATCGGCGCCTGCCTGAGACGAGTTTGCCAAGAAAGGTTGAACGGCTGCCGCGCGGGGCCCATACGAAATCAGACTGCTTACGCGGACAGTCCCTACGAAGTCCGAACTCGATTCGCTTACGCTATCGAAAGCGGCCTTGAACGACTTACCAACGCGCTGAAGCGCGCGACCGGCGCGGTGGCGCCGATTCAAAGGGGAATTTTCGTTCGCGACATGGCACTCTATGCGCTGCTCGGACGTTTCCGACTTAGCACCCATCCCTTTTATGAATGTATCTGAAACCGAACGCGGAACTCTTCCAGCACCCGAGCCGAACGGCGCCCCAGCCGCGAAGAGTAGTACGGACTTGCTCGATGTGATCATCGTGGGCGGCGGGCCGGCGGGGCTGAGCGCGGCGCTGATCTTGGGGCGCTGCCTGCGGCGCGTGCTGGTATGCGACTCCGGCGAGCCGCGCAACGCCGCCTCGCACGCGCTGCACGGATATCTGTCGCGCGATGGCGCCTCGCCCGCCGAGTTTTTGCGGATCGGACGGGAGCAACTGGCGCCGTACGAAACCGTGGCCTACCGGAAGATCAAGGTGGAGGACGCAGAGCGGGGCGACCGGCGCTTCACGGTTACGCTCGAAGGCGGGGAGCGCATCGCGGCGCGCATGCTCTTGCTTGCGACTGGATTGGTCGATGAACTTCCGAAGATCGAGAACTTCCGTCAATTCTACGGAGTCTCGGCGCACAACTGCCCATACTGCGATGGGTGGGAGCACCGGGGCGAGCCGATCGCAGTGGTGGGCTGCGACAAGGACGCCGCGGAGCTTGCGCTGGAACTGCGGCTGTGGAGCAAGGAGGTGGTGCTTTGCACCAATGGATCCGACGCCTGCGACCCGGCCTCGGTCGAGTTGCTGAAGCGGAATGCGGTGGAGGTGATCGCGACGCCCATCGCGCGCCTGGAAGGGGAAGGCGCCCAACTGGAGCGCATCGTCTTCACGGATGGGAGCATAAACCGCCGCCGCGCGCTTTTCTTCTCCCCCGGCCAGCATCAGCGATCACACCTCGCGGAGATGCTAGGGTGCGAATTCAGCGAAGCGGACGGATGCGTGCTGTGCGAGAAGGATGCATCGACTTGTGTGCCGGGACTTTTCGTAGCGGGCAACGCGAGCAGCGGATTGCAGCTTATCATAGCGGCCACGGCTGAAGGGGCGCATGCCGGCTTCGCGATGAATTGTGCGCTTGTGGCGGCTGACGCCGAGGTCGGCGCTGTCAAGAGCGGCGCGGGTGACGAGGGGCGGTGCAATGTTCCGTGTGAGCGAACCCGCTAAACGTTATTGGAGGTCTGCCTTGCGAGGGCGGAGGAGACGCTTCAATGCTTGGGCGTTTTTGACCGCGAAGCCGCCTCGGTCGTTATTGAAATAGGCCCAAATCCGGTGCGCGCCACTAGCGCGCATTTTCTCTGCCCAAACCGCCAGTTCATCGCGCGAGTAGTCGTGCCGATACCACTGTTTGATTCCATGAAAGCGGATGTAAATGTCGTCTGCGGTGCGAATGATCTCGTCGGGCAGACGCGGTGCGCTACAGGAGCAGAAGATCGTGCCGGTCTCTCGGAACGCCGCGAAGACCTGCTCATTCCACCAACTGCGGTGGCGGAATTCGACGACATTGCGCCGGGCTGGGTCGAGTTGCGAAACGATGCGCTCCAAGCGGGCGGGAGTGTAGTGGAAACTTGGCGGAAGTTGAAATAAGAAGCAGCCCATGCGCGGGCCGAGAAGATTAGCGATATGCCCGAAATCACGGACCAGCGTCGTCGTTCCCGTGAACCGTTTGACGTGGGTGATGAGTTCGGAAGCCTTGACGGTGAAAAGGAATTTACGCCGGCCCAACTGCCTCTGCCAGGCGCGAACCGTCGCAACGGTCGGCCATGAGTAAAATGGTGCATTCAATTCCACGGTCTTGAAGCGCGCGGCGTAGTGACTGAACCAAGCGGAGGTGGGAAGTTCCGACGGATAAAAGTCGCCGCGCCAGTGCCAGTAGAACCATCCGGAGCAGCCGATGTGGGTCTCTCGCATGGAGGGTTTGGGCGCTGATGTTCGAGCGATTAAAGAGTTGCTTTCCCACTCGAGGCGCGCTGCGTGCATCTTTACCGCGCGTTCCACGTTGGCCGCCCGCTGTAGCTCCCGCTTCGCCTGCCTGCGGGAGCGGCGTTCCTCACTCGTCAGCGGGGCCTTTTCGGAATCATGGCCATTCACACCTCACGACTTGTGCTCTCGCACTCCACGAGGGCGAAGTTTTCCACCATCGGCCTTTCCACGGAATAGGAGCGCGCACATCAGGGAGGTTTGGACGATAGAGCACGCGCCGCACCCCGGCTTATGGCTGCAAAACGACTTTAATGCAGCCGTCTTCCTTGTCGCGGAAAGTCTTGTAGGCGCCGGGCGCTTCTTCCAGCGGCAAGCGGTGCGTGATCACAAAGGACGGATCGATCTCGCCCGCCTCGATCTTTTTCAAGAGCGGCTTGGTATAACGCTGCACATGAGTCTGCCCCGTCTTGATGGTCAGCCCTTTGTTCATCGCGCCGCCGAAAGGGAACTTGTCAATCATGCCGACATACACGCCCGGAACGGAGACGGCGCCCCCCTTGCGACAGCAGAAAATCGCCTGACGCAGCACATGCGCGTGGTCGGTGGCGAGCATCACGCTCGCTTTCACCTTATCGACCACCGCATCCACGCCACCGGCGCCATGCGCCTCGCAGCCGACTGCGTCGATGCAGCGATCCGGCCCGCGCCCTTGGGTCATGGAGTTGAGCGTTTCGTAAACGTCTTGCTCGTCAAAATTGATCGTTTCTGCGCGACCCATCGTGCGCGCCATCGCCAGCCGCTCAGGCACGCGGTCGATGGCGATCACGCGGCCTGCCCCGAGCATCCAGCAACTTTGAATCGCCATTTGGGCGACTGGACCGCAGCCCCAGACGGCCACGGTATCTCCGGGTTCAATGTCCGCATTTTCCGCAGCCATGTAACCGGTGGGAAAGATGTCAGAGAGAAAGAGCACTTTCTCGTCCGGCAGATCAGACTCGATCTTGATCGGTCCCACATCAGCGTGCGGCACCCGAAGATATTCGGCCTGGCCTCCGGAGTAGCCGCCAAGCAGGTGGGAAAAACCGAACAATCCAGCGGGAGCGTGTCCCATCAGCTTGCGTGCTGCGGGCGCGCCGGGATTTGTCGCGTCGCAGCAGGAGAAGAGGCTCTTCGAGCAGAAGAAACAGTGACCGCAGGCGATGACAAATGGCACTACGACGCGATCACCTTTTTTTAGCTTCGTCACGGCGGCGCCGGTTTCCACGACGATCCCCATCGGCTCATGGCCGAGGATGTCCCCATCTTCCATTCCCGGCTGGAAGCCGTCGAAGAGATGGAGGTCAGAGCCGCAGATGGCGGTCGCGGTGATCTTGATGATGGCGTCTGTAGGTTCCTGGATCACCGGATCGGGAACTGTATCAACTCGGACGTCGGATTTGCCGTGCCAGCAGAGTGCTCTCATAGATATGGGTAGATGGTTCCATCGAGTTCGCTGCACTCCGCAGAAGCGGCGGTGCGCATTCTCGAAAAATTGCGGACGCGCAGTGCGATCCCTGAAGGCGAAACAATGGTGATCTTATGAAGAGCTGGACTCACCGTTGCCGCGCCATGTCTGTGCTCGGCATCGCCGAATATCGAAGAGAAGACGGCGCACCTGGCAGCTTTATGCGGGCGCATTAGGTCGCGATTGACGCTATGGACTTGGAAATCCACTCACCGCTTGCGCCGATGGAGGCACTCTCCGTCGAGACGATTCCGAAGGGAGACTAATGGCAGTATGAGCCGAAGTGGGACGGTTTCCGTTGCGTGGCCTTTCGTGATGATGCGACCGTCGATCTCCAGTCGAAATCATTGCAGCCTCTAGCCCGTTACTTTCCGGAATTGGCGGCAGCGCTGTCGCAATTGAAGGCTAAACAATTCGTGCTCGATGGAGAGATCGCAGTGCCAGAGAGCAACGGTTTTTCCTTCGATGCGTTGCTGCAACGCATTCATCCCGCAGCTTCCCGCGTGAAGCGGCTGGCATCTGAAACGCCCGCCATCTTCGTCGTCTTCGATCTTCTGGCCGGCGACGATGGACGCTCCCTCGTTTCGCGCACTCTCAGAGAACGGCGTGCGAAGTTGGAGGAGTTTGCAGCGAAGTATTTTCCCGAAGGTGGAAGCATTCGGCTTTCACCGGCTACGTCGAAGCTGGCGCAGGCGAAGGAGTGCCTCGCGCACACCGGCGCGACGTTGGACGGCATCATCGCGAAGCGCCGTGACCTCGATTACCGGTCCGGTGAGCGCGATGGGATGCAGAAGATCAAGAACTTCCGCAGCGCGGATTGCGTGGTCGGCGGGTTTCGCTACGGGGCGAAGACCAAAGTCGTGGGCTCGCTTCTGCTTGGCCTATACGACGCGCAGGGCTTGCTCGACCACGTCGGGTTCACGTCCGGCATCGCAGCGGCCGACTGACCTGCGCTGACGAAGAAGCTCGAAAACCTCATCGCGCCGCCGGGTTTTACCGGCAAAGCGCCGGGTGGGCCGAGTCGTTGGAGCGCGGGGAAGGACACGACATGGCAACCGCTCAAGCCTTCTCTCGTCATTGAGGTGTGCTACGACCACGTTACGGGGGGGCGCTTTCGCCACGGCACAAAACTGCTGCGCTGGCGCCCGGATAAATCGCCTGAGCAATGCACGATGGACCAACTTGCGCAGAAAAAGTCCCACCGACTCAGCCTCCTTTCGGGGTAAGCTGGCGTACGCCCGCCATTTCACCGCGCCCTCGCTGGGCGCGAGGATCATGACTCCCAGCCGCGGTCTCGTAACGCCTGACACCTTGATCGGCACGACTGATCTCGCCGAGTTCGCTGCGGTTGCGGTGGATTCTGCCGAGCCGCGCTTTACCGCTCCGCTCAAAGCCAGGCTCTCTAACTTGCTGCCGAGGGCTCGTTTGATGTCGTCCTTCTCGGGAGTGTCGCTACAGGAAAATACACCGACACCCTGCTTCCTATCTTCGGCTCGCGGCTGCTTTACCCGGCCGAGTTCTCGGGGCGTGGCGACATGAGCCGGGGCGCGTTGATGTTGCGGTCGGTGGCGGCGCAGAGAGAACTTCGTTACACGCAGGTCCTCCTCCTCAGGAAGCTTCAGGCGCGGAAATCCCGCGCGCATTAAAGCATTGCGCCGGCTCAGAATGTTCGTGCACTCTGCACACTCCGCTCATGTCGAACGAGAACCCCTCTTTGCCTGAAACAAGCGAGGAGCGATTCCGCGTGATGGCGAACGCCATGTCGCAACTGGCTTGGACCGCGCACGGGGACGGGCACATTTTTTGGTATAACCAGCGTTGGTACGACTACACCGGCGCCACGCCGGAAGCCATGATGGGCTGGGGCTGGCAAAGCGTCCATCACCCCGCCGAGCTGCCAAAGGTCCTGGAAAAGTGGAAAGCCGCCATCGCCAGCGGCGAGCCGTTTGAGATGACCTTCCCCCTGCGCGGCGCCGACGGCGTTTACCGGCTCTTTCTGACACGCGGCATCCCCCTCAAGAACGCGGCGGGCGCCGTGACGCAGTGGTTTGGAACGAACACCGATGTCGATGCGCTCAAACGCGTCGAGGGCGCGTTACGCTTGAGCGAGCAGCGCTTCCGCGCGGCGGTGAGCACCGTCAGCAGCCTCATTTGGACGAACAATGCCGATGGACGCATGGAAAACGAACAGCCTGGGTGGGAGAACTTCACCGGCCAAACGCGGGAGGAATACCAGGGTTACGGCTGGGCCAAGGCCGTGCATCCCGATGACGCGCAACCGACGGTCGATGCCTGGGAGCAGGCGGTGGCGGAGAAGAGGATGTTCGTCTTCGAGCATCGCATCCGTCGAACAGATGGGGAATGGCGGCTGTGCTCTGTCCGCGCCGTGCCAATCCTCGATGACGCGGGTGCGATCTTGGAATGGGTCGGCGTTCACAGCGACATCACTGAGAGCCGGAAGGCCGAAGAAGCTCTGCGCGCAAGCGAAGAACGCGCCCGCGCCTTCATCGCGGCCAGCTCCGATGTAGTCTATCGGATGAACTCCGACTGGAGCGAGTTGGCGCCCCTTGATGGCCGGAATTTTTTACCTGATTCCCTCGAACCCAGCCGCACCTGGCTGGACGACAACATTTTTCCCGAGGATCAGCCGCAAGTCCTGGCAGCGATCCGCGAAGCGATCCGCACGAAGGGCATTTTCGCGCTCGAACATCGCGTTCGGCGGGCGGACGGCGCCGAGGGTTGGACGATCTCGAAGGCGGTGCCAATCCTTGATACACGGGGCGAGATTACCGAGTGGTTTGGGGCGGCAAGCGATGTGACCGAGCAGCACCAGGCCGAGCAGGCGCTGCGCGTGAGCGAGGAATTTAAGCTCAGTATCATCAGAAGCAGCCCGGACTGCATCAAGGTGCTCGACCACGAGGGGAACCTGCTTTCGCTGGAGGCTGGCCACCATTTGCTCGGTATCACCGATGTTACGCCCCTCATCGGCACTTCGTGGATCGACCTCTGGCTCGACCCCAATGACCATGCGGCGGCGGTCGCAGCCGTCGCGACGGCGGTGGCCGGGGAAACCGGGACATTTGTGGGCTTTTTTCGCAATTTGCGCGGGGAGGATAAATGGTGGGACGTGGCGATCACCTCGATTCATGATGCCAGCGGCGTGTCCAGGCGCTTGCTGGCAGTTTCGCGCGATGTGACCGAGCGGCGCGCCCTCGAAAATGCATTGATCGCGCGCGCGGACGAGTTGACCAAGGCGGATCGCAGCAAGGACGAATTCCTCGCGATGCTCGCCCACGAGCTTCGCAATCCGCTCGCGCCGCTGCGGAACGCCGCAGAACTTCTGAACGCTGACAACGTAAACGCCGACGAGCGCGCGCAGGCCCAGCGCGTGATCGGCCGGCAGATCGAGAATATGAGCCGCATGCTCGAAGACCTGCTGGATGTTTCGCGCATCACCGCAGGTAAAATCGAGCTCCGGAGAAAACCGGTGGCGCTCGAAGGCATCCTCACTGCCGCCATGAGCCTCGTGCGCTCCACGTGTGCGGCAAATAGCCAGGAACTCGCCATCTCGCTGCCGAAGGAACCCGTGTATCTCAACGCCGACGCCACCCGGCTGGAACAGATCTTCGGCAACCTCCTCAACAACGCCTGCAAATACAGCGGCGACGGCCGCCAAATCTCCATCAGCGCCGAGACGGACCGCAACGCGCATCCGCCGGAAGTCGTCGTCACGGTGCGGGACAACGGCGCGGGCATCGACCCGGAATTGCTGCCGCATATCTTCGACCTTTTCGTGCAAGCCAGTCGCACACTGGACCGGTCGCACGGCGGCCTCGGCATCGGCCTCACGCTCGTTCAGCGGCTCGTGAAGCTGCATGGCGGCACTGTCGAGGCGCACAGCGGCGGGCACGGGCATGGGGCCGAGTTTGTCGTCCACCTTCCCATCCTCACCGAAGCCCCGCCGCCCGAACCACTCGCCGATGCGCACTCGGCTCGATCCTCGCCCGGCCCCACCCGCCGAATCCTGATCGTCGACGACAACACCGACTCCGCGCGCAGTCTAGCAGCTTTGCAAAAACGCCGCGGTCATGAGACCCGAACCGCTTTCACCGGCCCCGACGCGGTCGTTGCCGCCAGCGAGTTCCTCCCCGATGTGGTCCTGCTCGACATCGGACTGCCTGGCATGGACGGCTTTGAAGTCGCGCGAAAAATCCGCGCGATACCTGCGCTGACCGGCGCACTTCTATTTGCAATGAGTGGCTACGGTCGGGAAGAGGACCGCGCCGAAGCGAAAAGCGCGGGCTTCGACGAATACATGGTGAAACCAGTGGATCTTGACATCCTCCGGGAGTGGTTGGAGAAAGGCAGCCGGGCGTCCAGCTAAACGCGCCGGGAGGAACGAAGCGCTCGGCGGAACGACGGCAGACTCGAGTGCCTGGCGCGTGAGCGACGTTTTCAAAAATGTTGGATGCGTCGTGGTGCGTCATATCTACCCGGCAAAGCGCAATCCTATCCGCCGACGTAGTACGCTAGGCCTCAACGTTTACTCCACACGCACCCTCCCAGTACGCCTTTGGATCCCCAGGACGAGCCGGTGGCGAAGCGGTGGCTCCTGCCTCACCGATTCTACTGTAAATGAGGAGCGCGATAACGGCGCCAACTACGGACAAAAGGAATCCAGCAGGATGGAACATCGCGCCATCCTTTGGCTTCGAAAAGATTTTAGCGATGAGGCCTCCGAGAATCGAGCCCACTATGCCAAGGAGAGCGGTCATCCAGAAACCGCCAGCATGAACGCCAGCGAGCGCTTTCGCGAAACATAAGAAGGTGCGTTCTTGGGTGGAAATCGGAGAAGGATGGCAGAGTGCGCGCATTGATCTGCCTGTTCCGGGCTTTTTTTCCCGTAGCGGGTCTCGCTGCTCGAGACTCAGCCTCGGAGTCTTTCGATTGGCCAGTAGCGAGGCCGAGCATCGCGGGCCGTGCCCCGGCATTGGGTTCTCGCCGGAAACTGCTGAAGCGAAAATGTGGCGCAAACGTCGTACCCCGAATTTCCGAAAGCAATTTGAAAAGGACGAAGCGACACTCCGAATGGCGTCCAGCGGAACGCTTGGAGGCGATCTTTCCGTGACCTTGCCAGCGGATGCGTCAGGCATCCGCGGGGTCTTAGCAATCATAAACCTAGCCCAGCAAAACGCCTCTCACACATTCATGATTCCTACCTTTATCTTATGGACATGGCTGCTCGGCCTTCTTTCCATAGGCGTCGTCGGGGGCGCGGCCTATCTGGGACGTGAGTGGCAGATGCGGTCATGGGGATGGGATCCCGTGCTTCAGAGGTCGATCTTCACTCCAACGTTGGGTTGGAATGTGGAGACGGCCCTTCTTGCATCGGCAATTGGGCTCGTGCTATTCGCACTTTGTGGCGGCGCCTTGATCCGAGCGTTTCTGCGCTTGTCGGCTGGCAGCAAGCGCACCGCCGCTCGGGGGGCGCTTCCGGCAGTTGCTCCCCGTGTCGTAAAAACTCTGGGCAGACCCGACGGCTCACAGTTGCATGTCGAATTGTACGGCCCAGAGGAAGGCACTCCCATTGTGATGACTCATGGCTGGGGTTTTCACGGAGCGGAATGGAACTATATCAAGGCTTCGCTCAGCGAGCGTTTCCGGCTCATCATATGGGATGAGCCAGGGCTGGGAAAGTCCACCCGCCCGGCGAATCGCGACTACAGCATCGAGAACCTGGCTCGCGATCTCGAAGCTGTCCTGGGGCTGGCAGGCAATAAGCCCGCTGTGCTATTAGGGCACAGCATCGGAGGTATGATTACTTTGACCTTCTGCCGACTGTCTCCTGAAGCGCTGGGAACCCGAGTTTTGGGCCTCGTCTTGACGCATACAACGCCGACAAATCCGGTGAGGACTACGTCCGGCGCGGGATTTCTTACCGCAATCGAGACACCGATCTTGAAGCCCCTGATGTACCTAACCATTGCCCTCTCACCGCTCGTCTGGCTCATGAACTGGCTGAGCTATCTGAACGGGAGCGCCCATCTATCCACTAAACACGGATCCTTCTGCGGAACGGAGTCGGCGGACCAAGTAGAATTCGCAACCGTATTCCAGACGAAAGCGCGACCCTCGGTGCTTGCACGCGGCATGCTGGGAATGATGCGTTACGATGCAAGGCAGACGCTTTCGGGCATCAATGTGCCGACACTCGTCGTCGCCGGAGACAAGGATACGACGACAAAGCCAAGCGCGAGCGAGGAAATTCACGCTCGCATTCCTCATGCGCGCCTGTTGACCCTCTCACCCGCGAAGCATTTGGGACTCATCGAGCACTACGTTCGGTATGAGGCCGCCGTGCGGGAATTTGTGTACGCGGCTTGTGCGCAAAATGGAAACTCTCCGATTTAAGACGACTATGCCTAACTCGACAAGAAAGCGGCGATCTGCGCTCAAGACTCCGAAGCGAAAGCCTCCCGAAATAGCGGGGGAACGCTTGGCCGGGGATACATCGGCGGAAGACGAGCAGGCGCTCCACTCCTCGGGAGACCTCGCCATTTCGAACGCGTCCGAACTCAAGCACGATCCGGTTGCCTGGTGCGTGCTTGGCGCGATCGGACTCCACTTTGGGTTGAAGGTCCGTGTGCGCGCCGGGGATATGCTGTTCGTTGGAAAACTCCTCGGAGGCTTTGTTTTATGGGGTCTTCTGAAACCACGGTCCGAAGATAATGGGGGCGCGGGTCCGGAATGAGTGCCGCATCCAAAGACCCAGCGAAGCACGGCGGCGCAATCGATCGGGGATCTGGTCTACAGAGAGCAGGTTCATCTCAAACGCCTGCCGAGCGCGGTGGAGACGCTAATCGCGCGCAATCGGCGTGCTACGGTGTCGGGCAATTGCTGCGCCATCTTGCCGAAGCCCGATTGGCCGGCGCCTTATCCGAAGCCAGCTTCATACGGATTGCGCGCCAGATTGAGGCCGAAAAGGCCATACCGAATGGAATTACTTTCAGTTCATCGACGAGTTCCGATAATTGGACGGTTTTCGCACTCAGGACCGTCGAGGCCGGCGATATTTGCGGAGGGTTCGAGTTCCAGCCTGGCACTGGCGAGTTCCGGAGTGTGACTGGGGCCGGCGTTCAAACGTCTGCGTAGTTCCGGCAGCCGGTGCTGCAGTCGGCTCCCACTACCGACGTCCGCGGGGCCGGTCTCGATTCTCCCAGAACCGAAGCACGACCCCCAAGCCCAACCCAGCGGAAACAGCCATCGCCAGCGAGATTAATGACTCCCGAAGGGGACGGCCGGAACCCACTGTTTTACGGGCAGTTGGCTGATCGAAGATCATGCCGAGACTCTCATGGTGCGGGGCGGGGATCTGCCGCACCGGGACTGGCTCGGCAACAAGTTCAGCCTTTTCGGACGGCTTAATGGCCCCGCCGTTTTCGCCGGCATAGACCTTTGTAAATTCTGCGCCAAAGAACAGAATCACCGACGCGTAGTACACCCAAAGCAGCAACAAGACCACCGATCCCGCTGCCCCGTATGAGGAGGCGGTGCTCGCACGGCCAAGATACCAACTGAGGCCGAGCTTTCCCGCCTCGAAGAGAAGCGCCGTCACAGCCGATCCGACCCAGACATCGCGCCATTGGATCTGCGCATCGGGCAATACCTTGAAAAGAGTTGCGAAAAGGACTACGACGACAGCGAGCGACACTGCGGAGGTTATCGCCGTCCACACGATTGGAGGCATATGCAAGATACGTCCGAAGAACCCATCGGCAGCGGAAAGGCCGGTGGAAAGCATCAGGGAAACCAGCAAAAGGAAGCCGATGGCAAACACCATTCCGAAGGTGAGAAAGCGCTCGCGAAGAAATCCTTTTACTCCACCACCCGGCTTTTGTTTGACATGCCAGATCGTATTGAGGGAGTCCTTAAGCTGTCCAAAAACTCCCGAGGCGCCGACGAGCAGCGTCACCACGCCGATTATCCCGGCCGTCCAGCTCTGCGATGGTTTCCATGCGCTTTGCACCATCGTCTGCACTGCCTGAGCTGCTTGCGCGCCTACATATCCTTTCATCTGCTCTTCAATCTGCCCCTGGGCGGCTTGCGCGCCAAAAACAAGACCGGCAATACTGATCGCAATAATCAACAGAGGGGCGATCGAGAAAATCGAGTAGTAGGCAAGAGCGGCGCTCAGACGGAGGCAATTGTCTTCCGACCAGCTATTGTACGCCTGCTTGAGGAGTCGAAAGATGCGGCCACCAGCAGCGATTTTTTTGGACATTGCTTACCTCATCGTATGGGCAAAACGTTCCGGTTGCCGCCTGTGCGCGGACGTCATCGCCGACAGCCGGCTCTCGGGTCGAATCTGATAAGGTGATCGGATGCCGCGGAAGAGGATTCGAACGCGTTCTAAAGCGCGATATCGAAAGAGGCGACGTGAATCCAGCGGAGTGGAATGCGCAAAACAATAGCGCCGCCCGGAGAATTCCGAGCGGCGCCTAACCGTTTCGAGTTGAAACCAGCTCGAGCGTTAGCGAGGCGGCGCTACTCCGCCCGATGGTCACCCTTGGCAACGCGATCCCAAGCAGCCCGGGTCGCGTGCTTCGCCTTTTCCCACTCGAGTCGCGACTCGCCTCGCGCCTTCTCATACTCGGCGCGAAGCGCGGGTTCGGCTTGTTCGAACGTGCGGCCAGCAGCCTGATGGGTGTGGAAGTGCTGGTAGCCGGTCCTGTAGGCGGGCTCGTAATGCTGGTAGCCGAGAGCCGCGTCGGCGTAAGGTTGCGACGGGTGCCGCGACCGCCAGTGGGCGTCTTCCCGCGTCGGGTCAAGACCTTCGGCCACGCCCTTTCCAGCAAGGCCGCCAGAAACCGCGCCCACTACAGCTCCCACGACGGCGCCGACCGGACCGCCCACTGCGGCGCCGATTGCCGCGCCTGCGGCTCCAGCGCCTGCCGCGCCAACGCCCGTACCGACGGGGTGCGCTCCGGGCTCACCCGTGATGGGGTCTTTGTTTGAACTTTTTGGTTTTAGGGGATCGTTTAGATTAGACATAATCAAGAAGGGATCGGAGTCCACGCCCCATCAGGCGGTATGAAAGAGGAAACTCTGGATGGATCCACCGCGGGAGATACCTAAGAATCTGTCGAAAAATCCCTGAGCGACCGCTCCGACTGCCATGTTTCAATAGCTAGAGCGTGCGCAGGAATGCCGTTATGTCTGTCTTTTCCTGCTTAGAAAGCTTGAGTTCCAGGACGAGGTTAAAGAATTCCACGGTGTCCTCCAAGGTAAGGCATCGCCCGTCATGCAGGTACGGTGGGCTGTCCTTGATTCCGCGCAGCGTAAACGTCTTGATGGGTCCATCTGAAGGTCCGTCGAGAAATCGATCGAGTCGCAGGTCGTGGTACTGGTGGTCGAGATAACTTGCACCCGAATGGCAGGTGGCGCATTGCGCTTTACCGAAGAAGAGGTCTTCTCCGCGAATCTCGCCTTCCGTTGCCCGATCCCGATCCAGACGGCCCGTAACGGGATTGAGCTTAGGCGCGGGCGGGAAATCCAGCATGTTTTGCAACTGCGCCATGTGGCTGACCTGGACCCGATCAAGGATCATCGCGCCTTTCTTAAAGGCATGGATCTGATCCCCGTTGAAGTACGCGGTGCGCTGCTCGAATTCGGTGAAATCCTCGATCGAGCGCAGACTCCGTTTTGACCCGTGAACTTGCTGATTGAAAACGCCCCGCAGACTGGGCGTATCCAGGCGCATCCGCCTCTGCTGCGGACGGACGTCCGGGGTGAGGTGAAACTGGCCCGTAGTGTGGCCATTCACATGGCAGTCGAAGCACGTAACCCCCAGGCTCGGCTGGTCTGTCTTCCGATCATCCGTAGGGTTAAACTCCTCCTGAGGAAGGGGAGTGAGGAGGAGCCGCAAGCCGTCGAGTTGAACGGGAGTAAGTATGTCTTTAAAAAGCGCGTAGTAGTTATTGATCGAGACGACCTGTCCTCTGGAGACGTCGCCAAGCTCCGGGCGGGATTGGAGAAAGATCGCGGGTGGAAACTCAGGCAGGAATGCGTCTGGCAAGTCGAAGTCCACGTCGAAACGCTGCAGGCGGGGGAACATCTCAACCTCGACGCCAGGGAATACCTGGCCACCGGTCGCCTGTTTCGGATGGGGCAGAGGCGGATACGGGAAGCTCCCATTCTTTTTTATCACTTCTGGCTTCAACTTTGCGAGCGACTCCCACGACGCGCCGGCTGCAAGTCGGGCGGTCGGCCCAACCGCAAGCGGTTTTCCGCGCGACATCTTCGCTTCGGGATCGAGGTTGGGCGCGAGATTGTACCGCCTTTCGAGAAGATGGCGCTGCGCCTCCATCACTTTCGGTTTCATCGCCTTGTCTTCCGCCGTGATTTCCTCCGGCGTCTGCATCGGCTTCTTTGAGTTGAGCGGGTCCCGTGCGAAATCAAAACCGCGGACCTCACCCTCATCGGGCTGGGTTTTGAGGACAGCAGAGGCAGAGGGCGCATTGGCCGCGCTGAATAGGTCCGAACGGTCATGGGGCCTTAACGATTGCTCAGGACGCGATCCCGTTGCAGGGCGGGATGTCTGGGCGGCCTGAATCGCGTCAGGGGACGGTTCTTTCTGAGCGAAGGCGGTTGGCGCCACGCAAAGCGCCGGAAATGCGGCCGCCATTAGTTAGAGCAAGGGACCGAGGGAAGGAGGGATTGGTGCGTTTCATACGTCGCACACAGTTCGCCTGGCGGCGGGTTTCCGCGCGCCTCGGGCGATGGCGCATTGTCCGCGGATTTTCGCTCCACCACGGTTCGTTCAGATTGGGTCCAGTAAAGGTCGGCCGAAGCGCAGTCCGCGTGGCATCCAGACGCAGGTCCGGTGGGACGATGGCCTGAAGACGTGAGTGGGGGTGAGTGAATCGCCCGTCGCAGACCCTTTCTACTAAGCGGGCCTCGTCCCTAAACGCTATCCTCAGAGCGAAGTGACACGATCAGGCACTCGAACGGCTACTAATCATTTTCGTTGCAGCCATCGCGAGCGCCCCCATGACCATCGGGTTGCCAAGCGCTTTCAGAAACCAAGGTTTATCAGCGACAGCCTGCTGAAGGGCGGCGGGTTGCTGAGTTCGCGCGTAATTCATGACTCGGGCAGCGTCATCTTGGTTCATTTGGCGCGGATCCGCCGAGGTCAAACCCAGCATACTAGCAATCCCCGACAAGGTGCTTTGCCCCGCAGCCACAGGCGCGGATGAACTTCCGCCGCCGCCGCTGAGGGATTGAAGGATTGAGGTTAGCATCCCGTGGCGCTCTTCAGGCGGAGCTTTGGCCATCGCGGAGGCAGCAGCTTGGTGGAATTGGTCGTCCGGCAGTTTCCCGAGATATTCCGTGGCGGCCGACGCATACGTTTGTTTATCGAACTGACGATCCCCGGGTTGATCCGACATAAAGCGGTCGTGAAGCTGGGACGCATCCTGGTCGGTTACAGTCTGCCCACCGGCAAAGCGGTTCATGAAGTCATCTACGGTTCCTGGCATATTAGTATTTGTTGGTTTAGGTCGAGTGTTTTACTGAACTTGTTATTCTGGAGTGTACGACATGTTTCGCGTGCGAGCATCCAGACGCGCTGTGCCGATCTTGTGCGGCGGGTTGGAAGGCGTGTACGCGAGGACCGTTAAATCTTGCCCTGGAAATTCCTTGGCCATCTGCACGAGCATGCCCTTGAGAAGCTGCGGAACCTTATCCGATTCGACGCTGTGATCGAGAATGAGGCCAAGTTCGTTGCGCTCGTTGAGCAAAGCTTTATCGATTGTGCGATGCTGTGGATCGGCCTCTCGGATTCGGTTCAAGAAAGCGAGTTGCCGCCCCTTGATTCCACCCGCGGAACGATCGTCAACTTGGGAGACGGACACCGGCTTCGATCCCGCTGACGCGGGAGGAGCGGGCGGGTCACAAGCCGTGAGCAAAGCTGTTGTGAGGAGCGCCAGGCCCGCGAGGGCACGCGTGAGGTTCGTCATCCCAAACTATCGGTTCGAACGTGAAATGCGCGCGCATTTTGTTCTTCAGTTGGCTTGACAAATCAAAACAGGAAAATTGGAAGCGCTCATTCCGGATGGGGAGCACGAGGTGTGCGCAAGACGAAAGGGCTTAGTTAGACACAAGCAATCTTTACGCCCTTCTCGCGTCCCCGGCGCCGCTGGGTGCTCCGGGAGCAAAACTTTTTATAGCCCGGGCTCGAACGTTGATCGCATCCCTTCAGGCTGCGGGCTGCCGGGATTGGAACCCAGCCCGAAGGGTTTGGCGCCCCGTTGGGGCTTGGGAAACGGGCGGGGGGGGACAGGCGCAAAGACGCCTCCAAGGGCAACGGCCTGCGCTGATTTCGACCTTTTTAACCCGTCTTCCAGGCTGCTTCTGTTTGCGGCACAGTTGGTGCTCACTTTGGCGCTTCCGCGTTCGAGCACCCCATCCTCTGAAAGGACCAGACTCGAAACGTAACGCTCCCGTTTGCCCTCGAATAAAACTTCTTTTCATGCCGCATCCTGTCGAATCCAGCTTTCCGGACATCACCGGGAGGGCAAGCTTCCCTGCACAAAACGATCTGCTTGCTCCAACGCAATACGGACTGATTTTTAGACACTTGCCCGTCGCCGCATTTGTCATTTCCGACGAGGGGTCCATTCTGGACTGGAATCCCGCCGCCACCCGGTTGTTTCAATGGAGCCGCGAGGAGGCGATCGACTTACAGCCCGCACTCTTCGGTGAGTCGCCGAAGTTCCCGCGCGTCGAAATCGCGAGATTTGTCGAGGGTGGGGGCGCCGACTCTGAGAAGGCTTACCTTCGCAAGGACGGTTCGACCGGAATTTGCCGATGCTGGACCGTTCCCATGGGCAATCCTGCCGACGCGGCAGCCTCCACGCTGGAAATCTGCCAGGACATTACGCGCGAGCGACTTGCAGAGAAATCAACGCACAAGGAGCGCTTGCTGCAAACGCTTATCGACGGCTTGGCTGACACCATTTTTTTAAAAGATAGCGAAGGAAGGTTTGTTTTCGTAAACAGAGCGCACGAAGGCTTGTGTCATCGGCGAAGGGAAGAGGTAATCGGAAAGACGGTATTCGAGCTGGACGGCCTGCGCGATCACGCCCCTCTCTATGAAGCGGACGACATCGAGGTGATCCAAGCGGGAATGCCTGTCATCAATAGAGAAGAGCCATTTACTCGTCCAGACGGAAGTCATGGATGGCTCCTCACGTCGAAATTTCCCTGGCACAATCCGGAAGGAGAGATTGTTGGCGTTTTCGGCGTTGCCCATGACATCACGCAGCGGCGGACCGCGGAATTGGCCTTGGCGGACGAAAAAGCGAAGCTTAAGACCATTTTAGACGCAATCGCCGACCCAGTCTTTGTGAAAGATCTCTCTGGAAGGCATGTGCTCTTTAACGAAGCTAACTTACGCCTCTTCGGCCGGACTCGCGAGGAGGCCATGGGGACGGTCTTCGAGATGAACATCCCGCTCGAAGTCGCTGAAAGCTATGCGGCGGACGACTGGATCGTAATGGAGACCGGATCCCCCGTTATCAACCGGGAAGAGCCCTACGCCATCCCATCGGGCGGCATTGGGACACTACTGACTTCAAAGTTTCCCCTCCACGATAGCGTCGGAAATACCATCGGCCTTGTCGGCATCAGCCGGGATATCACTGAACTCCGGAAGGCGCAGTCAGAGCGGGCCAAATTTGACGCGGCGCTTCAAGAGACCCAAAGGCTGGAAAGCTTGGGAGTTTTAGCGGGCGGCATCGCGCATGATTTTAATAATTTGCTGGCCGTGGTTCTCGCGAACGCGAGCCTCGCGCGGGCGGAGGCGGAATGCGTGTCCTCCGGAGGGTTTCTGCTGGAGATCGAGACCGCCGCAACCCGAGCCGCAGATCTCTGCAAACAGATGCTGACTTACTCAGGGAGGGCAAGCCTCGAATTGGTCACGGTCGATTTGAATCAACTGATTACAGAGACTTCGGACCTGCTGCGAGTTTCAGTGAAGAAGAATGTCTCATTGATCATGCGGCTTGGCCAGGGTCCTTTGTCCATTCGAGCTGAACCGACACAAATCCGGCAGGTGATCATGAATCTTATCACCAATGCGTCAGAGGCCATTGGCGAAGGCGCAGGGCGAGTGACCATTTGTACAAAGTCAACGGAACTGGACGCCACGAATCTTTCCGCGATGCGTGTAGGCGCAGGGCTTACGCCTGGCAGCTATGCGTCGGTCGAAGTGACCGACACCGGCCCGGGGATGTCGAGCGAAGTGCTTCAACGGATCTTCGAGCCGTTCTATACAACGAAATTTACGGGGCGCGGCCTCGGGCTGGCGACGGTTCATGGCATTGTGCGCCGCCACGACGGCGCGCTCAACGTGAGTTCGGAAGCTGGAGCCGGGACTACCTTCGAAGTTTTGTTTCCATGCGCCTCGCCAGGATGTTCCGCCCCGACAGCGGTAAGTTCCGGCAACCGCGATTGGCGTGGGTCCGGACGAGCCTTTGTGATTGACGACGAAGAGCCGCTGCGCCTCGTGGCTGGGCGAATTATGAAAGCCCTCGGTTTCGAGCCGACAATGTTCGCCGGCGGCGCCGAAGCGCTGGCCGAATTTTCGCGCAGCTCGGCGGAGATTGCGGTGGTCGTCCTCGACCTCACAATGCCGGGCGACAATGGTTTGGAGGTTGCGCGGAAGCTTTTGGAGATTCGAAAGGATGTACCGATTCTCTTCATGAGCGGGTACACCGAAGCAGAAATCAGAAGGCACTTCAGTGAAGGCGCCGGGCCCTGTTTCCTGCAAAAGCCGTTCAGTGTCGACGCCCTACGGGAGAAGGTTCGCTTTCTAATCGAAGGATCGCGCGCCAAGTGAGCAGCGAATTATCCGCAGATTTTCGCTCCACTCCGATTCCCGAAAACTGGGAATTCGAAAGGGTCTCTCTCAAGCGCAATCCGCATGGTTTTTAGAAGCAGGTTCATAGGGACGATGGCCTGAACCAGAAGGATGAGGCGGATGGGTGGGAATGCGGAGGGACACCTGCTATGGGTAAATGGCCCGCATTGTGCTGTCCCATGTTTGACATGCGATTTTTAATACGACTGTCGATCAAATGTGTCACCATGGCGGCCTTGGTGCTGCTGCTGGCTGCTGGCGTGAAATATGGCCAGCGGCATCTTCTGGAAGCGCAGGGCATTCCAGCGTCGTCCGCCGGGGTCGAAGCTCCGCATTTCTCGTCGGAGGAATCGGACTTGATGTCCACCGTTTTGAAAGGTGTGTTTCGTCTGTTCTCGGGGAGCGCGACCCGCAAGGAGGTGGCGAAGGAACTGAGTGATAAGCTTTACGCCAGCCGAGGGGACGCCAGCGAGTGGACGGAACTTGGCATCGAAATTGCGAAGCCGGGTGAAACCCCAGCCGATCCCAAGCAAGGGAACAAGAGCGCAAATCCGCCGCCAGGCGCGGGCTTGTCAGCAAAGCAACACGCGCCGGCGGGGGCGTCTTCGGGGAGCCATCCATCGAGCATAAACCGCGCCGGTCTTCTCGCCAAGGTGTGGGCCGGCACGAAGCCGTACACGGTGGAGATGACGCTGGTTCCGGTGGTGTTCCTGGGAATGCTTCTAGTGAATCGAATGAGACGGCGATCAACAAAGGACGAGTTTGCGCCGCAGAATCTTGCGCTCCTGCTCCCGAGTGAGTCCGAGCCGTTTCAGATGAAACACGCGGTGCATTCGCTCAAGTCCGAAGATTTCGAGTTGTTGGTGGCGCTGATTTACCAGCGACAGGGCTATCGCGTATCGATGCCGGCTGGATTGAGCGGCGGACGCGGCTGCAATTTTACGCTTGCCCGCAAATCGGAGCGCGTGCTTGTGATCTGCAAAAAGATGGGCCAGGACCACAAGGTGCCCGTGGAAAGGGTGCGCGAGTTGCAGGAAGCGGCCGTCGCCGCCGGCGCGACGCGCGGGATGTATGTCGCCTCGTGCGGTTTCACGTGGGATGCCCGCAACTTCGGCAAAACGAACCGAGTCACGCTGATCAATGCACGAACGCTCGATGAATTGATCACGGCCGCGCGGGCGAATCCGGAGGAAGATTTGATGAAGGTGCAGGATTGGGCGCCGAAGCTTATGAGCAAGGTGGAGTTGAATCCGCCGCACTGCCCTGCATGTGAAGCGGCGATGGAGGAGGTGAAAGTGAGTGAAAACGCCGTCTGGCTGTGCAGCCAGCGGCCGGAATGCCGTGGGAGACGGGTTCCTCGGACGAATTACAAGGCTGTATCGACGGCGGCGGCTTGAGGTGTCCGCAGATTTTAGCTCCACCATGATTCCCGCAGATTGGGAATTGTAACGGGTGCGCGCTGGGTAGCAATCCGGAATGGGTTTGGCTAGATTCCTCGCAATCGAGAGAAGCACTCTGCCGGGGTTACGTTGGAGATCCCCCGATAGCTGAGCACAAGCAGGTCTTTATTGCCAGTTGCGCGCCTGGCTAAACGGCGGCTTGGCCGAGATATTTTCGGCGCAGGCCGAGGAAGGGAAGTTCGACGAGGTTATAGGTAAGGGTGGATAGGGCGATGAGGAGGGGGATGCAGACTATGAGCATGGTTAAAATGCTGCTGGCGAAGGGTCCGCTGCGGGGGAAGAGGATCCAATGCTGGCGAATGCAAATCTCGATGCCGGCGACATTGAGGAGGTACATGGAATAGCTGCGCGCTCCGACCCATTCCAAGGCGAGTCCCGGCCAGCGTGGAAGCTTGCGGGCGGCATTGATATAGCAGACGAGGAACGACGCCCAGAGGCCGCCCTCTACGAGCGGCTGCGCGGTGCGCCAGGCCGCCTGATCGACGACTCCGCCGCAGTGATTTGAGATGAGCAGAAAGGAGGAGACGCATGCGGCGAGGGCGAGAGCGCCGCAAACGGCGACTGCCTGGGGAAGCGGATGGCGGCGGAAAATCACAGCGGCGATCATGCCGAGCAGGAATTGATCTATCCGGCCGAGGAGCGTCCAGTAAGCGAGGTCGCCGCATTTTGCGCCGAGTCCAGCGCATACAAGCCGGACGACGAGGGCCAGGGCAAGCAACTGGCATAAGCCTGAAATTCCGCGCTTGCGATACATGGCCAGCAGGAGCGGAAAGAGTGCGTAAAACTGGCACTCGACGGCGATCGTCCAAAACTGCGCGGTAAGCGGGTTGAGGGCGGCGCTGCCGGAAGCATTGGCGAACCCGATGAGATTGAGAAGGACGGCGAGCGCATCGAACTTCTTCGGGTAAGCGTAAATCGCGATGAATTGGATGAAGAAGAAGAGGGGGTAGATGCGAAGAAAGCGATTGCGCCAGAAGTCGCGGGTGTCGAAGTCCCGGCCTTCGGCCCCGTAGGAAAAAAGAAAACCGCTGATGACACAGAAAAGGGCGACGCCGGTATTGCCCTCGTACAGGAGGGCGGAGAGCGGGTTGTGAGCATGCCCGACCTTTGTGAGGGCTGGGATGAAGTAGATGCCGTGATAGACCGCCACCAGCATCGCCGCGAGGCCTCGCAGATGATCGATGGCTGGGATATACGCGATATTTTTACTGTGCATCGGAGCGTCTTTGTATTGAACCCTCCCAAAGCGCGCAAGCGCAGCAAGCGGTTGGATTTCACGCGGTGGCGCGGAGAGGTTGCAGCAGGACGAGGCAAAGTGCTGGCGAACCGCCGAAGATCGCAAAAGCGGACGGGAGGCGGGCTGTGCGCCGTCCAAAACGCTTGCGCGGGGAGAGCGGGTGCGGCACTCTTGGCGCCGCACTTCGATGAAATCCCCGCTCCATTCACAAACCGACGCCGGACGCCAGCCCCGGCAATCTGCCAGGCTTGTTCCGCGCCTCGTGCGCGGCTCTTAAGCGCGCGGAAGCGGGCGAACCTTCACCGAGAGAACGAACGGCAACCCGGATGCATCGCTGCCATACGCCGAATCGTGACCGGCACACTCAGACGCTTGTGTGGAACACGACGGCTGCCGCGATGGGACCCGGCTTCACTGCGGATCGCCAGTGCGGTTTTCTGACATGCCGGCACTAGAGCGCATGTCCCCCACCCCGGATGAGCCGTGGGACAAAATCATTACTCCCCGGCACGGGATCTTTCTCGTGCCATTGCGGGAGCTGTGGCACTACCGGGATTTGATCGTCCTGCTCGCGAAGCGGAATATTACGACGCAATACAAGCAGATGGTGCTTGGCCCGGCGTGGTTTGTGATTCAGCCGCTGCTTGCGACGTTTGTCTTCTCATTCATCTTTGGCCGGCTCGCCGGGCTCGGGACGGAGCACATCCCGCACTACCTGTTTTATATGAGCGGGATCATCTTCTTCAATTTCTTCAGCGAGTGCGTGAACAAGATCGCCGGGACTTTCTTGCGGAACGCGACGCTGTTCTCGAAGGTGTACTTTCCGCGGCTCGCAGTCCCATGCGGGCAGGCGATCACCAATCTGGCGAGTTTCGGGGTGCAGTTTATAGCGTTTCTGATCGGCCTCGCTTATTACCTCGCGAAGATGCGATTCTTTCCAGACGCGCTGCACCCGGTTCATCTCCATCCCAACCTGTATATTCTTTGCCTCCCGCTGCTGCTGATCCAGCTTTCGCTCTTTGGGATCGGCGCCGGGCTCATCGTTGCGTCGCTCACGACCCGCTATCGCGACCTGCAAATGGCGGTGCCTTTTGCGGTGCAGGTTTGTATGTTTGCCAGCTCGGTCGTATTTCCGCTATCGAAGATCAAGGGGGCATCGTATGTGAGCCTGTTGAAGCTGAATCCGCTCGTGCCGGTGGTGGAAGCCTTTCGCTTCGCGTTCCTCGGAGAAGGAGACGTGACGCGTTTCGATCTGCTTACCAGTTTCGTGTCGAGCCTCGCTATTTTTCTGATCGGGCTTGTGATCTTTAGCCGAGTGGAGCAAACCGTCTCAGATACCCTGTGAGCGTCTCCGTAAGCGTGCAGAATGTGTCGAAGCGGTATCGCCTGGGAGAACTCGGGCGACAGACCTTCGTAGCGGATTGGAAACGCAAACTGCTGGGGCGGGAAGAGCCGGAGGACGAGCCGGGGACCTTTTGGGCGCTGCGCGACCTCTCGTTTGAGGCGCCGCAAGGGCAGGCGCTTGCAATCATCGGCAGAAATGGCGCCGGCAAATCGACGCTGCTGAAGGTGCTCTCCTCGATCACGGCCCCCACAAAAGGGGTCGTGAAGCTCCGCGGACGCGTCGCGTCTCTCCTGGAGGTCGGCTCCGGTTTTCACCAGGATCTCACCGGACGCGACAATGTGTTTCTGAATGGGGCGATCCTCGGGATGAAGCACTTTGAAATTGCGGCGCGCTTCGATGAAATCGTGGGATTTTCCGAGACTGGAGAATTCATCGACACTCCGGTAAAGCATTACTCGAGCGGGATGCGCGGACGGCTCGCCTTTGCCGTCGCGGCGTACCTCGAAGCGGAGATCCTGATCGTGGACGAGGTTCTGGCGGTCGGCGACGTGGAGTTTCAAGATCGCTGCCTCGGCAAGATGGATTCCGTGTCGCGCCATGGGCGGACGGTGCTCTTTGTGAGCCACCACGCGGCGACCATCGAGAAGCTCTGCACGCGCGGCATCGTCCTCAGCCACGGAAAGCTGGAATTTGACGGCTCGCAACTGGAGGCGCTCCGATTTTACACAGACAAGCATCTATCGGCGGAGACGTGTCTGCGGGATCGGACCGACCGGACGGGCTCCGGCGAAGTGCGGCTGGCGGAAATCGAGTTGCGCAATCTCAAGGGGGAGCGGATTGCGTCGCTACCGAGCGGCGAAGGATTGGAAGTGTGGCTGCACTACGAGGCGGCCCACGGCTCGACTCTGCCGCGGATCAATTGCGATCTGCATATCACAAATGTCTTCGGGTCCGCGCTGGTGACACAATCCAACAGCTTTGGAGATCATCGGCTGGCCAACCCACCCCGGCGCGGGGTCATAGTTTGCCAGATCGCTTCGCTGCCGCTCACGGAAGGGCTGTACCGGCTCAAGGTGACGCTCTTCCCATCGGACAGGTTCACGGTGATCTACGATGAGATGGCAAACGCCGCGGAGTTTCGCGTGGTGCAAACCGATTTTTTTGGCGGTGGAAAAGGGCCGCTGCCTGTGCTCGGCGACGGCCCCTTCCTGCTGCGGGGCGGCTGGCGCATCGAAGAAGCATCCCAAACCGCGCCGGCGGAGTCCAGGAACTCGCCTTTGCCATGACGCCCAGCACCGAACCGTGCAGCGTGGAGGAGGCCGTGCGGTGGTATCGCGCGCAACCGGGCAACGCGGAGGCGGTGCGGAATAACTACTTCGACCTGCCCGTGGTAGAGGCGGCGATGCGATTTGCCGGGAGCGAGGAGTTCCTGGAGATCCGACGTCTGCTGGGTGCTGGAGAGGGGCGTGACATTCTGGATATCGGCGCGGGAAATGGGATCGCCAGCCATGCCTTTGCAGCGGATGGGTGGCGTGTCACGGCCTTGGAGCCGGACCCAAGCGGGGAGATCGGAGCGGCTGCGATCCGCGAACTCCAGCGCCAGACGGGCGCGAAAATCACCGTCGAAGAGCGTGCGGCGACGCCGCTGCCTTTCTCCAATGGCAGTTTCGATGCGATCTTCGCGCGCCAGGTTCTGCACCATCTGCCGAATCTCGCCGCGGCGTTTCTCGATTTTTACCGGATGCTGCGTCCTGGCGGTACGATGCTCGCTACGCGCGAGCACGTGGTTTCCGACGAGCGTGAACTGCGGCTCTTTCTGGAAGCGCATCCGCTCCACAAGCTCCATGGACAGGAGCACGCGTTCAGCCTGGATGCCTACTTGAATGCCGCGCGCGCGGCAGGATTCGGTGTTACCCATGTCTGGGGTCCCGTGGAGTCGATACTGAATTACTTTCCCGGGAGCGAATCCCAACGGCGCGAGACGATTCGCAAGCTGGCTGGACGCCGCTTGCGCGGATTTGGAAAATGGCTGCTTTCCGCGCAGGGCTTCCTCGACGCCTCCGCCCGAAAGCACGCGCTTGAGGATCGCACGCCGGGGAGAATCTTTGCGTTCCTTTTCAAGAAGCCAGCTTAGCTCGCCATGGAACGTCTCCGAGTTTTAATCAATGCCGAGTTTGCGCCGGATCTGAAGCCAGGCGGAGTCCAGAGCGTAATCATCGGCCTCGCAAGATCTCTCGGGGAGCTTGTGGATGGGAACGAGGAGTATCTGCTCGTGGTGCATCCCGAGAATCGCGCATGGCTGGAACCGCACACAAGCGAGCGCGTGAAACTGATCGAGCGGCCGCAACGGAAGGCGGCGGCGCGTGACGCGCTTCACAGACCGATCCGGCGCTACTTGAAGCGCTACATCGATCCATCTCCGCGGCGGTGGCCCGAGGTTCCCATCTCGAAGGGGTTTTATGAGTCGCTGGGGGCGCGGGTGATTCATTTCCCGTTTCAGGATTTTACCGTGTGCGGACTGCCTGCGATCTATAATCCGCACGACGTGCTGCACGCGCACTATCCGCAATTCTTCGAGGCGTGGGAGCTGGCCTACCGAGAGGAGATGTATTCAACCGCCTGCCGCATGTCCCAGGTGGTCGTAGCGGGAACGGAATGGGTGCGGCGCGATATCATCGACCATTTCGGAGTCGCGGAGGCGAAAGTGCGCGTGATACCCGGCGCGTCACCCACTGGATTTGCGCAGCCCGCATCGGAGGCGGCGATCGAGGCGGAGCGCCGAGTGCTCGGCTTTGCGGCGCCCTTTTGCTACTATCCCGCCGTAACGTGGAGCCATAAGAATCACATCCGCCTTCTCGAGGCGCTGGCTAAGCTCAGAGATCGCGGACACGTGATCCCGCTGGCAAGCACAGGCCACTTATGGGAGCCGGAGTGGAGCAAAATCTCGACGGCGATCGATCGGCTCGGACTGCGCGAACAAACCGCCTTCCTCGGACAGGTGCCATTCGACCGGATCAATGCCATTTACGGCGCCGCGCAATTTATCGTTTTTCCGACGCTTTTTGAAGGCCTGCCATCGCCGCTATTTGAAGCGTGGCACGCGGGAAAGGCTCTCACATGCTCGAATGCCACCTCCCTTCCCGAAGTGGCCGGAGATGCGGCGCACTTTTTCGATCCGCTCTCGATCGAATCGATCTGCGAAGCGCTGCTGCGCCTTTCCAGCGACGAAGCGCTGCGGCAGGATCTCGCGTCGCGCGGCCGGCGCCGGCTGGAAGACTTTAGCTGGGAAAGAACCGCGCGAGCGTATCGCGCGCTTTACCGGCAGCTTGCAGGAGAAGCGATCAGTGGAGAAGAATCCGAGCTGCTTCGATGGAATTGGATGCGCGACCGTGCGTCGGAGCAACAAGTTAAACTATGAACGAACCGCGCATTTCCGTTGTTGTCCCGACTTACAATCAGGGGCGGTTCATCGAGCAGACGCTCGCTTCGATTATCGGCCAGCAATGGCCGAACCTCGAAATAATCGTGATCGACGGCGGGAGCACGGACGAGACAGGGGCTGTCGTGGAGCGTTACCGCAATTCCATCGCGCACTATGTCTCCGAGAAAGACAGCGGGCAGGCGGAGGCGATAAACAAAGGATTCCGCCTGGCAACCGGCGATATCCTTTGCTGGCTCAATTCGGATGACATGTATATGCCATGCACGCTGCAGCGGATTGCGTCCCTTCTGCCTGCAAGCAACGAGCCGGCGCTTGTCTATGGAGGGTGTCTCATGTTTTACGAGGCGAATAAGAAGGCGAAGGGGGGAATCCCCCTTCCGTACGATCGGGAGGCGCTGCGCACCTTCGATTATATCTATCAACCGAGCAGTTTTTGGACGCGCGCTCTTTGGGCCAAAACGGGCGAACTCGTGGAGAAATACCACTTTGTGCTCGATTGGGAATGGTATCTCCGCGCGACCGCGCACTGCGACTTCATACGAACGCCTGAGTTTCTCTCGCTTTACCGGTTTCACGCCGAGCACAAGACGAGCAGCGGCGATCCGCGCCGCCGCTCAGAGATCCTGGAAACGATCGATCGCTACGCAGACACCGCCTGGCGCGAGGCGTATCACGATGTGGATCGCCAACTCGACAGCCTCACGCGGGGGCTGGATAGGCTGCGGCGCTTTGGCTTGCACCGTTTCCGGACCTTGCTTTTCCGCGATCTATACAAGCGCCACGGCGAGGCAAGACTCAAGGTGGCAATCGGCCAATTGAAGATCAACGTGTAAGGGAGACTCGCGCTTTTATGTCCGTCTCGATCGTGATCCCAGCTTACAACGCCTCGGAGTTTCTCGCCGAGGCGCTCGAGAGCGCATTGAACCAGTCGCTTCCAGCGAGCGAGGTGATCGTGGTAGATGACGGAAGCAGCGACTCGACGGCAGCGGTCGCCTCGGGTTTCGGCGGGCGCATCCGTTATGTGCGCCAGGCAAATAGCGGCGTCTCGGCTGCCAGGAACACAGGCGCGGCAATTGCTTCGACTCCGTGGCTGCTCTTTCTGGATGCGGACGACGTGCTTCTGCCCAATGCGCTCGATGTGCTCATGGCGCGAGCGGCTGTAAGACGAGCGGGAGTTGTGTATGGCAAGACCATCCATTTTGGAGTCGATGAGGCAGAGGGGCGGATCCATGGTGACTGCCGTTCGGAGGAGGCCGTTCCGGCCGCGGCCGTGGCTAACTTCTGGAAGTCCTCCATAGCCACTCCGGGCGCTGCGATAGTGCGGAAGCAGACATTCGATGCGATCGGCGGCTTCGACACTGCCTTTGCGGGCGCCGAGGACAGGGACCTCTGGCTGAGAGCGGGAATGACGGAAGAGTTTGCCTTCGCGCCTTCCGCCATCGTGCGAAAGCGCCGCCACAAAGACAACGTATGCGCCGCCACGGATCACATGATTCCAGAAGGGCTGCGGGTGCAATTAGCCTTTCTCGCTTGGTGCAAGGCGCGTGGCCTGGACACGTCCTTTCTGAAGACGTCTCCGGCGGAGGTCGCCGATGCGGCGCTCAATCAGTGCCTGGCCCGGCGCATACCGCGCGGGCTGAAGCGCATCGTGCAAATCGCGGAGGAGGCCGGGATCACATCAGCGGCGCTTACGCGGGCGAGACGCTATGCGGCGCTGCCCTCACCTGCATTAAAACTCGCACTGACCGCCCGCGAGGCGCTCCACTGGACGGGCCGCACGTTCTCACTCCACGCCAGTTCTCCCTCCGCTACGCTGAAATGAGCGCCCCAACGCCATACTTCTCGGTTGTAACTCCATCGTACAATCAAGGGAATTGGATCGAAGGTTGCATCGAATCAGTGCTCTCGCAGGGCGTGGACGACTTCGAGCACATCGTCTTTGACAACTGCTCGACCGACGAAACCGCCGCAATCGCAGCGCGGCATTCGCATCTCCAATTCCACTCCGAGCGAGACCGGGGCCAATCTCACGCGCTGAATAAGGCGCTCGAGCTGGCGCGAGGTGAGATCGTCTGCTGGCTGAATGCCGACGATCAGTATGCGCCTGGAGCGTTCGACGTCGTCCGTCGTGAATTTACGCGACCGGAAGTGGACGTGATCTTTGGCGACGCGCGCGAAGTCTTTTTCGACGGACGCCCATCAGAAGTGCGGCGGGCTCGCTTTGGCGATCGCGATGACTTTCTCTACTGGTGGGAGAAAAGGACTGACCTGCTCCAGCCGGCTGTTTTCTTCCGCCGGAAGCTGCTGGCGCGCACCGGTCCGCTGGAGGAAGACTTCTATATCATGATGGATACGGAGCTTTGGTGGAGGATGACCGCAATCGCTCACTTCCACTATATCCCAGAGGTATTGGCCATTCAGCAGCGGCAGCCCGAGTCGAAGACCGTGATGAACGTGGCGCTCTTGTTTGAGGAGAAGCAGCGCTTTTTCGATCCGTTGCTCAAAGAACGATTCCCCGCATCGTGGCCGAAGAACGTGCTCGCACGCCATTACACCATGGGGATGCGCTTTGCCCGGCTGGCGGAGGCGGCCGGGGATCGCCGAATGGCTCAAACGATGCTACGCCTCAGCGTGAGGCAGAATCCGGCGATGCTTCTCTCGCCGACTTGGTGGAAGGCGCGCGTCAAGGCGGGAAAGCAACGAAATCCGACGCCACCCCTCGCAGCACTGCAGCCATGATTTTAACCCGAGAGAGCCTGCATGCCGACGCCTAGCCCCGCACATTTGATACAAAGATTGCGCGCGCGCGCCGCCGATCTGCTCGCGCCAGGCGGCGACGTCGCGCGGATCGCCATGAGCCAGCGTCCCGTCTATTCCTCGTGGGGCGGCGGCAGCCAGTGGCTGCTCCAGATGGTCCGCCATCTTCGCGCCTGTGGATACAGCGTGCGCTTCGACCTTCGCCGCGAGGTCGATTGCATTTTGGTCACACACAAGCAAACGACGTTCTCGCTGGAGGAATTGAAGGCATACGTTGCCGAGCGACCCCGAGTCCGCGTGATCCATCGGATCAATGACAATGACATCCGGAAGAGCAGCAAGGATATGGATCGGAGGCTTGCCGACTTCGATTCCGTCGCGTCGCATACCGTTTTCGTTTCCCAATGGCTGCGGGATTACCACGCGGAGCGATGGTTCGACACGGGGCGCCCGCATAGCGTGATCCACAACGGAGCCGATCCCTCCCATTTTCATCCGCTCGGCGCGGCAGCCTGGGCGCCGCCTGAGCCGTTGCGCCTGGTGACCCACCACTGGTCGGATAACTGGGCGAAGGGTTTCAAAGTTTACGAGCAAGTCGATGCAATGATCGCGGACGGCGCATTGCCCGGAGTCGAGCTTTGGGTGATCGGGCGCTGGCCGCAGGAGATCGCATGGCGGGCGGCCAGAATCTTTGGTGCGGTGAACGGGGCGCCGCTCGGCCGGCTTCTGAGACAGTGCCACGCTTATATCACCGCATCGCTGTGGGAGCCGGGGGCGATGCACTTCGTGGAGGGCGCTCAATGCGGCCTGCCGGTGATCTATCATGAAGACGGAGGTGGCACGCCGGAAGTCGCGCGACATTTCGGAACGGGCTTTCGCGATGACCCCGCCGGGGCCATTCAGGAAATGATGGCACGGCACCAAGAATTCCGCGCTGCGCTGCTAGCCAACCCGCCATCGGGCGATCAGATGGCCGTGCGGTATCGGCGAGTCGTGCAACACGCGCTCGATGCGCTGCCGCCGGCATGATCTTCGCGGTGGCGCTCTACGGCGGAAGGCACGCGGGCATGCTTCTCGCCCATCTTCACTCCGTGCGCGCGACCCATCCCGATGCACAGATCGAGGTCTATCACCAGGATTTGCCTGCCGAGCTTCTGGAGGCCATGCAACGCACACGCCCGGACGTCCGCTGGGTGCTGACGCGTTTCCAACTCGAGGCCGACAAAATCCAGCGCATATCGAGCAAGACGTTGGCGTGGGAGTTAGCGGTCTCAGGCAAGCCGCCGGGCGAGTGCCTTTGCCTGCTCGATGTGGACACTCTCGTGCTGCGTCCGCTGGGGCGCTTCTTCGGCGAAGCAGAATTCGATGTGCTCTTTACCGTAAAGCGCCCAGGCTTTCCCCTGAACACCGGTGTGATGCTCTGCCGCGCTGGAGAGGGCGCAAACGCGTTTTTCAGACGCTGGCGTGAAGATACGGTGACGATTTTGCGCGATCCGGCCCTGCTTCGGCAGGCGAACGATCAACGTCTCCCGTATGGCGCGGCGGATCAAATGGCGCTCCACCGTTTCCTGGGATATCGCGAAGACCAGCGAGAGTACGCGGTTGCGCTCGGTGAACGGTTGCTGCGGTTCCATGCGGAAGCGTGCGAAAAGCTCAATGAGACGCAATCCCGCCCGCTGAGCGACGAGATGCACATCGTGCATTACAAGGGGGGATGGCAGCCGATCCTGCTCGACGGCAAGCGCTTTTCCAAGCATCGAACGAAGAAGAATTGCTGGGAGATGTACACACGCTTCCTGGCGGAGTTCCAGACCGCCCTGGCCGAGCTGAATCGCACGTGCGGCGCCCAGTTTCTTCCGAGTGATTTTCACATCGTG
The DNA here is from genome assembly GCA_038238905.1 of Chthoniobacterales bacterium. GTDB lineage: Bacteria > Verrucomicrobiota > Verrucomicrobiia > Chthoniobacterales > Chthoniobacteraceae > JBBSFI01. The sequence continues at coordinate 60,937 of JBBSFI010000020.1, forward strand.
ATTCCCAGTTACGTGCATGAAACGCGGCCCGCAATCCGGCGGCTTCGATACGCAATTTTTATCGTGTCGGACTGCCTTCGCTCCAGTATGGACCTTGCTTGCCGAGCCATATCGCTTTTACGCCGCGAAGCGCTTCACTTCTCCCGTGCAAAATCCATCGGAACCTCTGCAGCAAACGACTAAGATGCTCGCAGACTGGCAACAGCATAGCGATGACTCGCGGAAGGAGCGCATACGGAAACTCGGGATTTTAACGGGGCTGCGCCGCCGGAACGAAGCCGAGTTTGGACCTGCGAATTTTGAGCGGGCGCTCGTCTTGCAGCGCGCCATGGCGCTGCTCCGGCCCAGACGCGTGCTGGAACTCGGCACAGGACGCGGTTTGGGCGCAATTGCCATGGCGGAGGCGGCGCGCGAAAACGGCCTCGCGACGGAGATCACGTCGGTCGATGTTGTTCCGCCGACGGCCCGCCGGCCGTGGCCTATCGAAGTCGATGGCGTGGCGCGGGACGAACCGGCGAGTCTCGACGAAATCTGGAGCCGTCATATCGAGGCCGACCTCCGGCAGCGTATTTTACTGAGGACGGGAACGAACACCGCAGTCCTGCCCGCGCTTGCGGCCGAGAAGCGCAAGTTCGATTTCATCTTCATCGATGCGGGGCGCGCTCTTTTTTCGGTGATTCACGACCTGGCCTATGCGACCGAGTTGCTTTCGGAAAATGGCGCCATCCTCATGAACAATTTCGCGCCGATGGAGCAATTTGGCCTTGGAACATGCATCGCGCTCATCCATGCGCGCCGCTGCTTTGCCCATCTGGAAGTCTTCCCGACAGAGGGTCTTGTCTACGGCGGAGCGGCGCACCCGGAAGCGCCACGCGGCATGGTTTTTCTCAAGGATCGCTCCGCAAAACGCCCACGGGTGATCCGCCGGCGCCTTTTGTGGTGGCGAATCGCTGGGAGGCTGCTGGACCTTTGCTATCTAGCCAGGCTATACCCGATTGCGACCTGAAATGCTGCTCCAACTCGCGCGGCGCATACGTGGATACCCGGCGCGGGCGAGCTTCCGCGCCTCGCTGAAACGGCGTGCGCTTCAACCGCCGCCTGGCGAGGCGGTGATCGCCTTTGGAGCGCCGGAAGCTGGGTCTGTCGTCCACGGCGGCCGGGTAAAGTTAACACATCTCACGCGTAGCTTCCGGCGCGACGAAAAGCAGTTTAATATCCTGTACCTTGTGAGCAGCGCCCTGCCGGAGCACGCCGCGGACCTTGCCGATTGGGCGCTCGCATGTGGCGCGAAGCTCGTGTGGAATCAAAACGGAGTCGCCTTTCCCGCCTGGGCGGGCGGGAGCTGCCGAAGCATCAACGCTCCGATGATAGAGCTGATGGAGAGAGCAAGCTTTGTTATCTATCAAAGCGAGTTCTGCCGGCAGAGCGCGGACCGCTGGCTGGGGCCAGCGCGCGCGCCATCGCGCGTCCTGTACAATCCGGTCGATCTGGAGACGTTTTCGCCCGCAGCGGAGCCGCCGCCGCGCGGGTGTTTGCAGCTTCTCGCCGCAGGCACGCATAATCAATCGTTCCGCGTGCTCGGCGCGCTGGAAGCGCTGCGGCTCTTGCGGGGCGCGGGATGCGATGTCCGCCTCACAATCGCGGGGGCGCTGCGGTGGCCGCGCGCCGAAAGCGAGGTGCGCCGGGCGATCGAAGCGGCTGGCCTGCAATCCAGCGTCAGGATGCTGCCCGCTTTTTCGCAGGCGGAGGCCGCAGCCCTCCTGCGCGAATCGCATATTTTGCTCCACCTAAAATATCATGATCCCTGCCCCACGATGGTTATCGAAGCGCTCGCCTGCGGCGTCCCTGTCGTCGGAACGGACACCGGCGGAATGCGCGAACTCGTAGGGGGTGACAGCGGCGAACTCATAGCAGTGCCGCAGAGTTGGACCGTGCCGGCCTATCCTTCGCCGGAAAGCATCATCGCGGCGATCGCGCGCATCATGAGTCGGTGGCCGGACTTCAGCCACGCCGCGCGGCTGCGCGCCAAACAATACTTTGACGCCGCCGACTGGATATCGGCGCACAAAGAAGCCTTCGCTTCCGTCCTAAATCCCGAAAACATCAAGATGGAACTGCAGTAACGACAGTTTTCGGAGATCATGAAAGCGCCGCCTATCACCGTCCTGATGGCCGTTCACAACGGCGAAGCTTACCTCATCGATGCTGTGCGGAGTATTTTGCGCCAAACGTTCGGGGACTTTGAATTCTTAATCATCGACGACGCGTCCACCGATCGGACTCCGGAGCTCCTGAACTCGCTCAAGGACTGCCGGATCCGTGTCATAACAAACGGGCGCAACCTGGGCTTAACCGCAAGTCTTAACATCGGCCTTCACCAAGCCCGGGGCAGATGGATCGCACGCCAGGATGCGGACGATATTTCCCATCCCCAGAGGCTCGAATTGCAGGCGCAGTTTCTCGGCGCCCACCCAAACACAGCGGTTGTGGGATCGCAGGCGCGGCTAATCGACCCGCGCGGAGGCTCGTTGGGGAATAAGGACTTCCCGCTGCGACATCGAAGCATCGTCTGGTCGCACATCTTTGACAATGCGCTCGCGCATTCGGCTGTGATGTTCCGGCGCGATGTAATCGCGGGACTAGGTGGGTACGATGAAAGCTATCGCGTTTCACAGGATTACGAACTTTGGTCGCGAGCCGGAGAGCGGCACGGCCTGGCAAATCTATCTGGCAGGCTTATCACGTTGCGCATCGTGCCGACTTCGATAACCAGTACGCACGCCAGGCCCGATTTATTCGCGCGGGCGCAATCGATGCATGTGCAACGGCTTTTTCCTGGCAGACGGCTTTCGGAAGATGAACTCAGTCTCATCGGCTGCTATCGGTCGCGTGTGACGCCGGGAAACCTCGACCGTTTCCGCGCGCTATTCCGCGAGCTGCGCATAACATACGAGGCCATGTGGCCAGAGACGCGGCACTCCGGCGACTTTCGCCGTGCGGTGGCGATGCAATATGAGCGGATCGGCTACAACCTGCTTCCTGGCTCGCGGGTCGACGCGCTCCGGGAAATCGGGCGGGCGGCGGCCGCGTGGCCGCCACGGGCGATCGCGCTGCCGTGGCTGAGGATCGCCGGTCTCCTCGTGCTGGGCGATGCGGCGCGCTCCCTGCACGCGCGCCTCTCGAAACGGCCTTTTGCGCCGCGAAACGAAAAAACATGAGCCAACGGCGCTATCGGATTCTCCACGTGATCGACAGCCTTGCGCTCGGGGGCGCGCAGGTCGTCCTATTGAATCTGCTGCAAAATGTGGATCGCGATCGCTTCGCGCCCGAGGTGGCGTGCCTCCATGGGCGGGGTGTATTCTGGGACGCAATCCAGAGCGTGGGCTTCCCGCTGGCGTCGCTCTCGTTTCATCACTTGTTCCCAAGCTATCTTCCAGCGCTCGCCGCACTGATGGCCGCTAAGCGCTATGATGTCGTACACAGCCATTTGCTAGCTTCGAATGTGATTGCGAAACCACTGGCGGCGCTCCTGCGCGTTCCGGTGCGGATAAACCACGACCATTGCAACGACAAATCGAGCGACCCACGGCCCTGGGCGGCGCCGGCAGACGCCTGGGCGAATCGCTTCTCGACGCATGTGATTGCCGTGTCGGATTCCACGCGAGCCTTCGTGGAAGAGAAAGAAGGAGTGCCGGCGGCGCGTGCGAGCACGATTCACAACGGGATCGATTGCGCTCGCTTTCAGCCGCGCGCAGGGGCGCGCTCGGAATCGCGCAGAAAGTTCGGCCTTGCTGAGAACGCATTTATTGTTGGCGGGATCGGGCGTCTAACCTATCAAAAGCATTTCGCTTTGTTCATCGAAACGGCTTCCGCAATTCTTGCCAGGCATCCAAACGTACAGTTTGCGATTGCAGGCACGGGCGAAGAAGAGGCGGCCCTGCGCGATCAAGCCCGCCGCGCTGGAATAGACGACAAAGTGCGCTTCCTCGGATTTGTAAGCGACATGCCTTCGCTCTACCCGGCGTTGGATCTTCTTCTGCTCACCTCCCGATTCGAGGGGCTTCCGATCACGATCCTTGAGGCAATGGCTTCGGGGATTCCCATTGTGAGCTCCCGACTCGATGGAATTGCCGAGATTCTTTCTGACGGCAAAGACGCGGCGCTCGTGGGAAGTCAAACGAGTGAGGCTTTCGGGGCGGAAATCGAAAAGCTTCTCTCTTCCCCCGCCCTGCGGCAGGATTTCGCCTCGGCCGCCCTGCAAAAGGTGCGCACGTTCTATTCCGCGCAGCGGATGACGCGCGAAGTCGAGGCCGTCTATTTGCGCTATCTGGAACCCGCGTCGCCATGATCGCCGAAATACAAGCCGACTGGAAAGCAAACGGCGCAAACGTGAAAGGACGGCTCGTGCTGTTGCTCTTCCGCATCGCGCACGCCATCCGCGCTCTCCCCGCGCCGTGGTGGTTGCTCGGAGTTCCCTTTCTCGCCGGATACCGCGTCCTGGTGGAATGGGTGCTCGGCGTCGAACTCCGCTACAAAACCCGCGTTGGCCCCGGACTTCGCCTTTTCCACGGACAAGGCCTTGTCGTACACGAAACGAGCGTGATCGGCGCGCACTGCACGCTGAGGCAATCGACCACGATCGGGAATAAGATTCTTCCAGACGGCGCCGGGAGCGCTTCGCCTGTGCTCGGAGATGGCGTCGATGTGGGCGCGAACGCGGTGATCCTAGGCCCGGTGACTATCGGGAGCGGCACGATCATCGGGGCAGGCTCCGTTGTGGTAAAAGATGCCCCGGCAAACTCCGTGCTCGTCGGCAATCCGGCCCGTGTCATTCGGATTCGCGAACCAGCGGCCGGGTCTGCCGGTTAAGTTGCTCATTGGTCTGATCGTGCGAAAGAAAGTCATGCAATCGCGCCTCTCGATTTTTGTTATTGTTAGCCTCGCCCTCCTTTCGTGCGTGGTTGCGGCGCCTCCTCCGGAGCTTTGGAAGATTGCCCCAGGGGCGCCCGATGCTCTGACCGCACGGCTTGCTCTGGTCGATCGTGAATCCGCCCCGCTCCCCAGCGTCTTGCGCCCCGCGGCAGATTTCCAGAAGATCCTCCTTCGGGTGATGGCTGGGGAACCCGTTTCCAACTGGCGGCCCGATGTGGATCGATTTGCCCACGCGACAGGGGATGAGCCGATTACACGCGCTCTGAAGGAACTGGCGCTCTGTTGGGAAGCGCGTGCGCGCATGGAGGAGATAGACGGAGCGCTGCGGAAGTACTATCGGTCCGCCGTCCGCTTCCCAGACAAGCTCGATGAGGCAAAAGGCGACATTCCGACCGGCGCAAAGACCGATCCCTGGGGAGAAAACTGGATCTATAAACCAGCAGCTCCGCACGGCTTTGCGGATCTTGCGAGGCAGCGATACCAGCTAACTCCGTCACGCTATCCCAAATTCTCAACGCTGCGTGAGTTTATCCACAAGACATTTCCGCCTGTAACTTGGAAGATCGCCGTCAGAAATGCCGCGGGAGCCAAGGCGCTGGAAATCAAGACGCCCGATGGACAGATTGCCGCCGTACAGGCGGGTGGAAAAGTGGCGGATGCTACCGTTGCCTATATCGGCGACGGGTGGGCGCTCTTTGCCGATACAGAGCGACTGTTCGTCATCCCATTCTAACTACGACGCCGCCACACCCATCCGACGCTCCATACGAATCTGGGGGAATCGCGGCGGATCCGTTCTGCCTCCCGGCGTGCCTCCGATGTTTGATCATCCTTTCGAGCACGAGGAGAAGCTCGCGACCGCGACCGTGCGGCAACAGGAAATCTTGACCGTCCTCGACATCACCAAGAATCAGGCATCCGCCAACCTCGACGAAGCCGAAGAGCAAGCTGCCGAAAAGATTGACGAAACTCGGCAGAAGGCCGTCCGTCCCAAGAACGCAAAGGCCGCCTCCGTGGTCGTGTGACAACAGGGCTTAATCCACGACCGAGGTCACCGCCGTTTCACCCCGCAGCGCCTTGCAATTCTGCTAGGGCGGAGGAAATGACGACCCGGTTCACTTTCCTCCGAACGATTCAAGTTGTGAACACGAGAACCGCGATGAGCGCAGGAGGCGTTACGATCAAGACGTGATAGACGAAAAGGGTCTGAAAATAATACCGAATCCAAATGCTCCGGCACTTCCCTTTGCTGAGTTTGAAGTAGTCGGGCTTCGTGGTCTGGAAGGTGGCGTAGTCAATCGGCTCGTGGTTCTCAAAAGCTTCCAGAGCCTTCTGATACTCCTCAGTGATTTCGTCGATTTCACGGAGCTTCCTGTCGGGGTCCGCGATCTCTTTCGCCCGTCGCAGACGCGTGTAGAGACAGCCAATTTTCAGCCCACACTCATGATGCCGATGCGCCTTGAGGCTGTAATTGTTGCTCGACTCGATGAGACTGTAGGCCAGCAGGATGATGGACACCGCAGTTGTCGTGAAGGAGAGGACATCGGCCGGAAACAGCTTGCCGAGTGGCTGAGGAAGCAGGGGCAGAATGCCGATGATGATCAGGTAGCTGGTGAGGAGCGTAACCGAGAGCTGCGACCACCGCGCCCGGAGGCAGCACCGCTTGTCAGCACGAAAGCGCGCACTGCTGGTGACCCACAACTTGTAGTTCAGCTCCTCTTCCCAGGAGTTGTTGTGAAGATATGGGGGCAAAGCTGATTTCGTCGGCTTTGCTCCCACGGGCGCTGTGGCAGCCACCGCCGCCGCAACCGGCGACGGCGCCGCTGGCGCCACCGCAGCCACAGGTTTGCCGCCAGTCGACGATTCGCCAGGCACCTTCGCCACGCCCTCGGCAGGCTCCGCTTCGCGAAGTGGCGCCGGCAGGTCTTTCAAATCCTCCATAATCCTTCAGTCCTCACGCGATTTCCGACGCCGAGGTCACGACCGCGAAGTCCACTCCCAGCGAGTCGAAGTGCTTCCGACCGCAGCGCACCTTTTGCGATTCGGTGCCGCGCAGCTTCTCGAAATTCTTCGTGCTCTTCGTTTCGCGCACCAGGTAGAGCACCGTGTCGTCGTGGCGGAGGATCGCCCAATCCGGGTTGTATTTGCCGATGGGCGTGTCGATTTCAAACCACGCCGGGAGCTTCACGAAGAGTTTGATGTCCTGCCGCTGATCCAGCTTCTCCGCAAACTCGCGCTCCGTCTCCGAATCATAGACCACGGCGTCATACACCGACTTGCTCACTTCCAAACGGTTGTTCAGGTAGCCGACGATTTCCTTCTCCTCGAAAAGCCTCATGCTCCACTCCTCATCGCCAAGGCGTTCGTATTTGATGCCGTCAATCATCAGGCGATGGAGTTCGCGATTCAGGATTGCCGAAACCTCATCCATGAACTTTTGCGGATTGATGAAGAAATCCGTCAACCGACCGCTTTCCTTGAGGATTCGGACGAGCGTCGAGCGGGTCAGCTCCGTTCCATTCTGGAGGTAGGCCACCACGTCGGGAACCGGGCCGGCATACCCTACGGTCTCGTCCTTCTCGCGGATTACCGTCCCGCCGATTCCACCGCGCCCGACCTCCGCCTGCGTCTCGGTGTAGTGGACCTTCGCGGGTTTGATCGGCTCCATGTCTCGGATCGCCTTCACCGCCCGCTTCACGAGTTCGTCCGTCGCGTATTCCACCGAGAAGGTCGTCTTCGGTTTGATTCGATTCCAAAGCTCCTGGAACTCGGGATCCAACGTGACCTCTTTTTTGAAGCGCAGTTTCTTGCCTTCCTCATCGCGCTTCACATGGCGATCCATTTGGTAGCTTTGCAGCGTCTCGATGATGTCCGCCTTCAGCTCAGCCTGCTCGGCAGGAAGCCCGAGGTCGAAACCTTGAGCCTGCGGATTGAACTTCGGCAGAATCTTCCCGGATGAATCGAGGAAGCCACGGGTGATGAGACCCTGCCATATCTTCTCCGACTCGTCGCGCCCGACAGGCTTCTCCACCTCACCATCCATCGTCACGAGCTTGGAGAAGGCGAGCTTGGGCACCTTGCCAAACGTCACCCCGCAATCCTCCTCGTATTCCGTCTGTAACGAACGGGCGAAGTCGTCGTAGCTCTCATTCGCAACGACGAGCAGCTTGTTGATGTTCTCGTCGAAAACCCGCTCGCCATTTTGATTCACCGGCAAGCGCAGGCCACGACCGATTTCCTGCCGCTTCTTCGTCGCCGAGCGGGTTTCGTTGAGTGTGCAAATTTGAAAGACGTTCGGATTGTCCCAGCCTTCGCGTACGTACTAAGGGACACGTACGTACTAATTCTACGTACTAAGGGACAGACTGTTTGAAAGAAATACGATCCGGGCGCCAGTGAAAAACTGGCCGCACCCGCAGGTAGCTCTTGAGTTCGCAAAACGCCTCTTCGACCTCGAACTTTCTTGCAGATAGTCTGTCCCGTAGTACACGTTATCCGCCAGCACGAGCCTCCGCGTGATGCTTTAGCCTAACTTCCCTTCGGTTTGAACAAAACACCCTGTAAAGTCGCGGCACTGGCGGCTTTTTCGGGCTACGCGGGCTCTGCCGCCGC
>JBBSFI010000021.1:0-68948 GCA_038238905.1 Chthoniobacterales bacterium
CCAGCGCTGGCGATCACTCCGCCCACCCGCCGCGCCAGCGGCTTAGTTCAACCAGTGCACGCATCGAAGCCTTCAATACCATTGTCAGTCGAGTCATTCACAAAGCTTGCGGAGTGGCTAATCTCGACTTTCTCTTTCTAAAACTTAGGCAAGAATCACTGCAAAGATGAGAAAGCGCCCAAATTTGCCATGGATGTCGACGCCTCTCGCGGCCCCGTTGAATTACGACCGCGCCTAACCTTCGGAAACGACGCAAGCTGCGTCAAAAGAATCGCCGGAATGAATTGATCCCCGCCGGCCGCGCGTCGTATGGTCGGCGGCGTGCCGCACCCCTTGCGAACCGCCTGCGCGCTCGCGCTCTGGCTTACCCAGTCCGCATTCTGCGACACGTTCCCGCTCAAGACATGCGCGGATCTGCGCGCGCTGCCTCCGGCGGAGGCGGAGCGGGAGATGCCGGTGCTCGTGCGAGCGACCGTCACGTTTAGCCTTCCTGGCCCATTTGGAGCGTTGTCGGTGCAGGACGAAACGGCTGGCATTTACGTGGACCGCAATTACTCGCGGACACACGATTTGATCGCGCCAAACGCTCCGTGGCCCGACGATCTTCCGCCCGGGACGCGCGTTGAGATCCGCGGAGTGACATGGCGCGGGCACTTCGCACCGGTGCTGTGTCCGCGTGAGATCACCATTCTCGGCAGCGGACCTTTGCCGGAGCCGACCGCCCTTTCGGCGGCGGAGGTGCTGGATGGACGGTGGGATTCGCAGCGTGTGCGGCTTCGCGGCGTCGTCCAGTACGCTTCGAATAATGAAGACCATCCGGAGCATGGCCGCCTCGATCTGGTCTCGCATGGAGGACGAATCCCTGTGTACTCGAAAGAGCCGCTGGCCAATCCTCTCGCGCTCGTGGATTCCGAGGTGGAAGCGACTGGGGTGGCTTTCACGTTCTTCAACAACCGCGGAGAGCTGGTAGGCATGCATCTCAAAGTGACGGACGACTCCGATTTAGCCGTGCTCCGGCGCGGCTCGGTCGATCCATTCAGCGCGCCGATCGCGCCGCTTTCCGCGCTCCGATCATTTTCTCCGTTCGGGGCGCCCTTTCACAGGACAGCCTGCTCGGGCGTCGTGACACTCTGCCGACCGGGGCAGTTCTTTTACATGCAGACCGAGGGCAGGGGAGTCCGCGTGGAGACGCATGACGCGGCGGCGCTGGTTCCGGGCGATCGTGTCGAGGCCTCGGGATTTGTGGAATTGACAGAGCACTTTGGGAAACTTCGGGAGGCGGTAATCCGGCAGACTGGCCACACGCAGCGGCCGGCGCCTGCCGAACTTCGGCGCTCGGAAATCCTGGGCACGGGCCCGCGTGGAGACATTACAAATGCCAAGGACACCGATGGCGTTTTTGCGCGCGTGCGAGGGACGCTGGAAGAGCTGGATACCTTGAACACGGGCGGCGCCCGGCTATTTATCGAAAGCGAGGGCCGCCCGGTAACAGCCACGCTGGTTCGCGATGTCCCTCCGGCATCGCTCTCAAAGCTTCAGCCTGGCAGCGAACTCGAAATCGACGGGGTGGTCCAGGTCGAGCTCACCTCGGGCTGGCCCGCCCAGGAATACCCGTCCCCGGCGAGCTTCCATCTGCTGGTAAACAACGCCGACGATATCAAGGTCGAGCGTCCGGCTCCGTGGTGGACGCCGGCGCGGCTCTGGCTGCTGCTGGCCGGGATCGGGATGCTGCTCGCGGGAACGCTGGTGTGGAATGGGTTGCTGCGCCGCCGTGTGGATCTCCGGAGCACGCAATTGGCCAGCGAGATGCGTGCGCGGCGCGAAGCCGCCGTGGCGTTTGGCGCCACTCTGCGCGAGCGCGAACGCCTGGCGGCGGATATCCACGACAGCCTCGAGCAATTGCTCACCAGCGTCGCGCTCCAGCTCGAGGCTGGGGACGCGCTGCGCGTCGAGGCGCCCGCTCGAAGCGCCAGCCATCTGCATGCCGCGCGCCAGTTGCTATCGCGCAGCCGCGAGGAGGTGCGCCGGTCCGTCTGGAACCTCCGCGCGCAGGCCATGGATGGACGCAGCCTCGCGCAGGCGCTGCAGGATGTCGCCACCGCCGCCGGGCAAAATCCGGCCTCGCCAGCGATCACCGTGCAATCGGAGGGTTGCGCGCGCCCCGTTAGCGACCTGATTGCCGGGAATCTACTGCTGCTCGCGCAGGAATCGCTGACAAATGCCATCAAACATTCCCGCGCGGCGAATATCGCCCTTACGCTGCTTTTCTCCGAGGAAACGCTCACGGTCCGCATCGAAGACGATGGGTGCGGTTTCGATCCCGCGAACCGGCCTGGCCCGCGAGAGGGACACTTCGGATTGCAAGGAATGCGCGAAAGAATGAAGCGGCTTGGCGGTTCGCTCGAGATCTCCGATTTGCCGGAGGGCGGCACGCGCATCGAGGCTCAGGTCAAAGTGTAACCTCGGCAGGCCGGCTTGCGGCGCTATTCGGACTCCACTTTCAGCAGGCCGATTCCAAATGCGATCGCGACGGCTTCGGTGCGATCCGCAGCGTCGAGCTTTGAGAGGATCGCCTTCACATGCGCCTTCGCCGTGTGTTCCGTCACGCCCATCGCGATCGCGATGTCCCGGTTCGATAAACCGCGGCGCACATAGTCCAGCACTTCCACTTCACGAGGGGAGAGCGCCCGCCGCCGCGCATGCTCGCTCAACCGCGATTTGGCTTCCGGTGAAATGGCGCGCAGCCCAGCGTGAACCGTGCGAACGGCAGACGCCATCTCCTCGCGCGACGCCGTTTTGAGCAGATAGCCTGCAGCGCCCGCGTCCATCGAGCGGAAGACGTCTTCCTCCAAATCGGAACTCGTGAGCACGATCACCCGGGCGCCGGGAAACTCCGCTCGGATCTGGCGCAGAATCTCAAGCCCGCCCGCGCCAGGCATGCGCAGATCGAGCAGCGTCACGTCCGGCGGATTCGACCGGTAGAGCGCGAGCGCGCTGGCTGCGTCCTCCGCTTCGCCCGCGATGGCAAAATCCTTCTCGAGTCCAAGCACCGCTGCGATGCCCATGCGGACGACATAATGGTCGTCGATAAGCAGGAGCCGGATGGGGGGAGTGTGGCGCATGGAGAAGGAGGAGGGCGTCAGCCGCGGAGGGGGTTCATCGGATACGGCTTTGCGTGCCAATCCACTAACGTAGCGATACCTCCGCCACGTTTGCCGCCTGTTTTTGCTTCAGGACAAGCGGAAGCCTTGTCAATAGTTAAGGCACAACAGTGGCGCGATAGAAGCGATTCGGAAGCGCACCGGCTCCAGGGTCACTCACCTGGAGCGTGGCCCCGGCGCTGAAGAGCTGATCGGCCAGTGTCCGCCAGGCGGCAGGCGAGAGGCTGTCGGTGTATTCGATGCGATAGATGTGACCCGGCACGGTTGAGAGCGTCAAAGTTGCGTCACCTGGGGAGAGCGAGGGGCGCGACAATGTAAAGACACTCTCCGGCTTTTTGGGATCGGTCCCGGCATAGAATTCGGCGAGGTTTGTCATGCCGTCTCCATCGGTGTCCAGCAACGCCGAATGCGCCGGTAGATTGTGCGCGGAGACATACACGTCCGGCAGACCCTGGCCTCCCGAGTCGATCGTCGTCACGGTTCGATTCAATGAAAAGACCGAGGTGTTCCCGGCTGCATCCGTCGCCGTTGCGGTAACGATCTCTCCGGCTGGCACACAAGCTGGAAAGGTGATATTGAATGCGGCATTGCCGCCTCCATTCGTCGTTACCATGGATGAACCGACAAAATATTGGCCGCCTCCGCTTCCCTTCGCGTATTGCGACTGCGCCGCGAAGAACTCGATCGTATAGGTGTTATTGGCGGCGCCGCCAAATGTCCCCGTCACGGCCGTTCCAAGCCCTAGAACGGCGGAGGAGATTATCGGCTTCGACGGGAATGGCGCGCCGCCCGGATTATACAGGTCTGCGCTGGTATTGCCGTAAATCGCGTTCTCCGAGATCGCATTTCCTCTCGATCCCGCATCGTACACACCGACACCAGGTCCGCCATTCCCAGAGATGAGATTGGATTGGCCAGCCCCCGAGCCTCCGATGGTATTCGAAGTAGGACTTCTGAACACCGCTATGCCGCCCGCGACATTCCCCACCGGTGAACCGTTGACATTCAGCCCGATGGTATTTCCTTCGACTGTGTTTCCAGTGGTGCCGACTTGATCCAGCACGACGCCGTAATCTTTATTCCCCGAAATATAATTTCGCCCTCCGCTGCTATTTCCAATGAAATTCCCAGTGCCGCCGGCGATCTCGACGCCTCGCAAATTGTTTGCCACGGCGTTTGCGCCGGATGCGTCGAGGCCCACCAGGTTTCCTTCGATCTTGTTTCCAAATGCCCCCGAGTTTATATAGACGCCCTGGAAGGTATTCCCTGAAATCACATTGCCCGATCCCGGCGCAGTTCCCCCGATCGTGTTGGATGAAGCTCCTCCATTGATCTCGACCCCTGCGAATCCGTTGGGAACGGCTGCGGAGCCCACAGCATTGATCCCGAGATAGTTTCCTTCGACCGTGTTCCCGCTAACCGCAGCGCCCGCCAGAAAGATGCCCTGCGAAGCGTTCCCAGAGATGACGTTCCTCGCGCCGGGCAGCGTGCCGCCGATTGTGTTATTTTGAGCGCCCGTAGAGACTTGGACACCGGCGTATTTGTTCGGAAGCGTAGCCGTCCCTGCGGCATTCGTTCCGATGTAATTTCCCTCGATCACGTTAAGGTTCGTCCCGGCGCCGTTTATCGTCGCCCCTTGCGTGTTGTTGCCGGAAATGACGTTGCGCGCGCCCGGAACGCCTCCTCCCACGACGTTGCTCTGCGCGCCGCCGTTAATGGCGACTCCTTCGTATGCGTTCGGAAGCGGGCCGGTCCCCGCCGCATTCGTGCCAATATAATTGCCTGCGATCACATTGAGGTTTGTCCCGGCGCCGCCGATCGTGATCCCTTGATTCGTGTTGCCTGATATTAGGTTGCCAGCCCCGGACGCCGCCCCACCAATCGTGTTGCCGCTGGCGCTTCCATAGATGGCGACGCCTGAATAGGTGTTCGGGATGGCCGCGTTTCCTGCTGGATCGGTCCCAACGTAGTTTCCCTCGATCACGTTGCCCGTTGTCCCCGCATCCGCGATATAAATGCCTTGATGCGTGTTTCCAGAAATCACGTTGCGTTCACCGGGTGTGGTCCCGCCAATGCGGTTCCCCGCGGCGCCCGCGTAGATTTGGATTCCGAGATTCGTATTGGGGATTGCCGCCGACCCTGTTCCGTTCAATCCGATCCAATTGCCGAGCACCAGATTGCCTGTGGTTCCGGCGTCGTGAATTGCGACCCCTTGAACGGTATTTCCCGAGATGACGTTCCCGGCGCCAGCGACCCCGATCGAGTTGCCATTCGCGCCACTGAAGGCCTCCACGCCCGCAAAAGCGTTTGCCGTCCCGGTTATCCCATCGGGCAGCAAACCGATATAACAGGCTGCAATGGAGTTTCCGGTCGCGTTCGATCCGGTGAGCACGATTCCTTGCTGTGAGAAGCCAGCAATTGCCAGAGCCTTAATCGAGCATCCATGCTCCACGAGGCGGAGGCCGCAGCCATAGGTGTCTGGCGGCTGGGCTAGCGCTCCGCTCAGGACAATGAGCGGCGCGCCTCCCGCGCTTGCACCGAGAAAGCTTGCTTCCGTTGTCCCATCGATGGTGGTATTTGGCCCAGGCGCAGGCAACTGCGCTGTGACCGCGATCGTGGAGACTCCAGTGGGATTAGCGGTGGGAATTTGAAATGTGACAGTGGCGCCCGAGCCTGGATTGTCTGTCTCCTGGTCGAGCGCATGATAGATTGCCGCCCGGAGGCTGCCAGGCCCCGAGTCTGCCGTATTGGCCACGACCAGGCTGAGCGCTGGCCCATTCCCATACATAATCGCCATGCCGTCCCGGTCTCCCCGGCTCAATACCCGGTCGAGGGCGAGTCCCATCACGTTAACATATTGGCTGTAAGCAGGAAGCGGCTCGATCGTGTCGAGTGATGTGTTTGTCGAAAATAAATTCTTGGAATAATGCATCACTGACAGAAAATCATACGGGCCGTTGCTCATCGATGTTGGAATGATCGCAAAGTCGCCCTCGAAGCCCGATGCGATATTCGCCGTCAGAATGTTGACATGGTTGTCTCGATCGGACCGCTGGTGTTCATGCACCAGCCCGAGCGCGTGCCCCAATTCATGAACAATCGTCTGCCGGTTCCATGCGTTTGTGCCGACGCTCAGGCTTTGCACATCGCCTATCATTCCGACGTTCGAGGTGCCGCCGTCCAAGCCGGTGCCGGCGTCGCTCACAAGAATCCGATTCGGCTGCGTGTCAGATTCGATGAACTGCAAGTTGGCGAACGTTGCCCATTCCGCGCACGCATCGCGAAACTTCTTCTGATGCGCCGGGCTGACGGTCGAACCGGCGGCGGGATTAAAGGTGTAATAGACGTTGCCGTTCGTCCATGTGTTTATACCCGACTGGGTCGCGCTCTGCTTGCCAAAGCCGCCCGCGGCCTGCGTGACCAGAACATCACGCCACATGCGGACTGTCGCGACCGGCAGGATCATGTCGCCCATCTGAACGGTGTTCGTGCGCGGATCGGCGGATGCTAAAATCCTGTTGTAAATCGCTATGTCGGTCGCATAGCTTTCGGCCTGGGTGGGAAGGATGAGGGTCAGCAGGACGCCCAACAGCAGGAGTGTCGTCTTCATGGCCCTTCAGGCTAGAGCGGCGGCTATCGGTGTCAATCTCCGAAGCGAGGGCGCGCCCGGCTTATTCGCTGCGAATCGCAACGGCTATATTGGCGCGGCCCGCCTGCCACGAAGGCCGCCACGCTGCGAGTGCGGCAGCCGCAACGACCCAGGCCGGAGTGGCAAGAAGGGCGGGCCACGGCAGCCGAAAATCGATGGACCAGCCAAAGAATGCCGGGTTCACCACTGCGGTGAGCAGAAAAGCGAGCGCCGCTCCGCCCGCAAGACCGAGCGCCGCTGCCGCCAGCCCGATCAAGGCGGCTTCCTTGACTAGCATCGCCTGGATTTGAGGGGCGGATGCGCCGATTGCCCTCAAAATCCCGATCTCGCGTTCGCGTTCGGCGACGAGTGTCGTCATCGAAAGATAGACTGCTGCTATGGCGACCAGAAACGCCACAGCGCGGAGCATCGCCGTGACAGCGAACGTCTGATCGAATATCTTCAGGATGCGCTCGCGAAGGGCGCGATTCGAGTAGATCGAGAATTCGCCGTCGCGCCCGAAAGCGGCTCGGAAGTCGCGGCTGATCGTTTCAGCCTTCGCTCCCGGCGCCAAAAAGATCGCAAGCGAATGGACGCCGCTTTCATTCCAGAACTTGTCGAAATTGCGGCGGTCGATCAGGACGGCGCCCTGATCCCGTGAGTAATCCGAATAGACGCCCGCAACTTCAAATTCCGCGGGACCGGCGGGAGTCAGAAGAGCGACGCGGGCCCCTTCATTCACCTTGAAGCGGCGCGCAAAACTTTCAGCTATCCCGACGCGCCCGCCTCCAAATATTTGACGCGCTTTCGCTTCGTCGTGTCCGCCCTTGAACGCGAGATTGTTGCGATACACGCCGCCCACGACCACAAGCTGCGCGTGTGCCAGTTCGCGCCACGAGGCAATGCACACGGACACCTCCTGCTCCCGGATCGTATCGACCCCGGCGACATCGGATCGCGCTTCGAGCCAGCGGATTGCCGCCGGCGGGACGGTGGCGCCGAGACCGATCTGTTCATTCGATGCCGGGGCTATAAAAACATCCGCGACAATGCCGTGCTCGATCCACTCCCACACGGTCGTGCGGAATGAGAAGATCATGATCGACAAACCGGTGAGCATCGCGAGCGCCGCGGCAAGCGCGCCGATGGTCATCGAGTTGCGGTGAATGGAGCGGCGGAGATTATCCGCGGCTATCCTCCAGGTGATTGCCCGCGCTGAGGCTGCGCGCGACACGATTGCGCCGCACACCCGCGCGGCCGGGCGCGCAAGGAGCACTGTCCCGAGCAGGATGAAGAATGCGGCGGCAAAGCCAAGGATCGGGCTTACGCCGCGGAGCGCCAGGAAGCTGCACAGCGCGCTCAGGAGGACGCATGTGAGCGCGAGCAGAGCGGGCGAAGGGGCTCTGCCGCGGCTGCGCTCGATCGCGTACCCACCGTGAATGGCAGCGACCGGATCGACGCGCGCCGCTTCGCTTGCGGGAAGCCAGGCGCCCGCCAGCACCGTGCCGCACCCGAAGCAGGCAGCGATGGCCAGTTGCGCCATGTCGGGGTGGGCCTTGCCGATGGAGACGAGGACGTAAAGCGACGTAACGGTGCGGGCGACAGCGCCGGAAAGAACCTGAGCCAGGCCGCAGCCCGCGACGATGCCAACCGTCACTCCCAGGATTCCGAAGAGAAGCGCTTCACCGAGAAAAAGCGCCCGCACCTCCAGGCGGCTCGCGCCGAGCGCGCGAAGGATGCCAATCTCGCGTCTGCGCCGGGAGACCGACGCCGAGATCGTATTGTAAATCAGGAAGACTCCGACCAGCAGCGACACCATGCTCAGCGCGCTCAGGTTCAACTCGAAGGCGCTCACCATCTGCTGGAGCTGCACGCCCCGCTGCCGGGGCGTTTCGGCGCGGAGATCGGGCGGCAGCTTCGCGTTGAGGAGCGCGGCGGTTTCATGCGCGCGCTCGGGATGCTCAACTCGGAGCTGGACCGATGAGAGCTTGCCCTGGAGGCCGAGAAGCTCCTGAGCCCATCCGATATCGATCAAGGCAAAACGCTGTCCGGCCGCTGCGGGGGACTCGCCGGAGTTCGCGACCGCCAGCACGGTGAGCGTTTTGATTTCGCCATTCACGAGCGCTCGAAGCTCTTCGCCCGGATGGACCTTCAGCGCCGCTGCGAGATCCGCGGGAAGCACGATGCGGCCCGGTTTGCCGAGCCACTCCTCCCATTTCGTGTCGAGGGGATGCGCGTCTGGAAAGAACGTTTGGAAAGGCTCGTACGAGAAGATATCGATCCCGGTCACGCGCAAATACTCGCCCGGATGGTCTGGCAGGGTCACGATCCCCTCCACGAGGCCGGTGGCGGCGGTGACGCCGGGAGTATGCGCGAGTGCGGGCCAGAGGTTTTCATCCAGCGGGCCGCGCACTTCGAGATGCGACTTCCCGGTCGCGAGATCGACCGTCGCCGCAAACGATCGGTTGGCGGCGCCATTTGCGATCTGGATCGCGAGAAACACGGCGATCCCCAGCGCGACGCTGAATATGTTGAGCGCCGCAAGCACCGGATGCCGCCGGACGTCGCGCACCACCTGCCAGCCAAAGATGCGGAGCAGATTCATCCGCTTATGGGACGCGCCGATGCCGGGTCGTCAGATCTCGAAAGCGTGGGCTCGGCGCGGGAGCTTCCTACTCGAAATCGTACACGACCACGCGATGACAGTTTGGACGGAATGCCTTTTCCACGAATTCCAAATGGAGCGGGTGGACTTGGTATTCATCCTGCGCCGCCTTGCTCTCGAAGGCGATGTGCAGGGCCACCTGATAGCTTTGATCGACGACTTCGCGGTGGCTGGGAGCCATCCGCCCGGCATGAAAGCTCTGGATGCCAGGAATTCCGGCGAGGTAATGGCGGGCGCCCGCCAGAAGTTCCTCGGGCGCGCTCGGCTTTTCAGGGTGGGTCCAAAAGATGACGACGTGAGAGTACATATAAGGCCCGGTGATAAGAGGCAATCCGCCGCCATTTGCAAGCCCGGCTACAAATTGCGACGAAACAATTGCGCGAGCGCCTGCAACCGTTTAAGAGCGGTGGGCTTATGGCTTCCCAACAATACCGCTTTTGCTTTGGCCCCTGGAATATCAGCGAAGGCGCGGATCCTTACGGACCGACAACGCGTCCGCCGCAGACGCCCGATTGGAAATTGAAACAGATCAAGGCGATCGGCTTCGACGCGATGATGTTTCACGACGACGACGCGGTTCCCGATATCGACAACAAGTCGGCGGCGAAGGTGATCGAGGAGGCGAAGGAATTGAAGCGCCGCCTGGATGGCGAAGGGATCGCCGCCGAGATGGTGGCGCCACGCCTTTGGTTCAGTCCCATAACGGTCGATGGCGCCTATACGAGCAACGATCCCAAGTGCCGGCAGTATGCGATCGATCGTTCGCGGCAGTCGATCGACATCGCGAATGTGCTCGGAACCGATTTGCTCGTCCTTTGGCTCGCGCGGGAAGGCACCTACCTGCGCGAAGCGAAGTCGGCGTCCCGCGCTTTCGACCAATTGATCGAAGCCTTCAATGCGATGCTCGCCCACGATCCGAAGATCCGCCTCGCCATCGAGCCAAAACCGAATGAGCCGATGGATCACGCGTACATTCCGACCATCGGGCACGCGCTCGCCATCGCTGAGTTGACGTGCGATCCGTCCCGCACGGGCGCACTCATCGAGACCGCGCACTGCATTCTGGCGGGCCTCGACCCGTCGGATGAAATCGAGTTCGCGCTCCGTTTCGGCAAACTCTGGTCCCTGCACCTCAACGATCAAAACGGACTGAAGTTCGATCAGGACAAGCCATTTGGAAGCGTCAACCTGCGCAGCGCATTCAATCAGGTCATGACTCTCGAGCGCCACGGCTACGGCGCGCGCGGCGAATATATCTGCTTCGACGTGCATCCCTTCCGCACCACGGCGCCCGAGCATTGGCTCGCGCATCTGCGCAACAGTCACAGGACGTTTGTGCGCTTGGTGGAAAAAGTGCGCACCTTCGATCAAAAAGCCGCCGACCAGCTCATCGCGGCGCGTGACTACCAGCAGCTCGACCAGATGGTGCTGGAACATTTGCTGGGCTGATCTCGAAGTAATACGGTGTAAATGGAGGGATCGCCGGGATTGAGATTCCGGCGCTCCGGATCATTGCGGCGCTTTGCACAAAAGACAGCGCTCCATCGCTGGCGAGGCGCTCTGTGAAGGTGATATCGGACGCTTCAAACGCGCTGGCGCCTTCCTGCACGCGAATCCGAACGTCGTGTAGGGTTTCCCTTGGATGCAGGTTGGCTGCGACGAGATAGGCATTGCCGGATTTCGGCGCAATTCGGAGAAACGCATAAAGCCAGTGGCCGCTTGCCGTTTCGCCCGGCAGCCGCCCAAACTGCTCGTTTGTTATATTGACCGGGTTAAGCGGGACAAGCTCCCCGATACGAAACGCCGGCTGCCCGATCAGATGGATCAACTTGCTATAAAACGCGCGCAGAGACGCCTGTTCCGGCGACAGGCGCCCGCCATCGTAACGATGTCCGTTCACCCACTTCGCGAACTCTGGCATGCACCAATAGTCGAAGATTGTCGTGCGGCAGTTATCGCCGGCGAAGCCCGACGCTCCGCTCGCAGGTTCGCCCACTTCCTGCCCGTGGTATAGCATGACGGGGCCGCGTCCGATGCCGAAAAGGATCGCGGAAACAGAGCGTCCGACATCTGGGCCGAGGCTTCCCCACTCGCGGCTTGCGAGGCGCACTTCGTCGTGGTTCTCCGCGTAACGGAGCGCATTTTGAAAGATATACAGGTGCGGGCGGCCACAGTCGAGATCGTTTGCCCAGCCCTGGCCGTCGTAGAGCGATTTGAGAACTTTGTACGATGGATCGTCGTACACCGAGTCAAAGCCGGCGCTCAGCAGATCGTACATCACATTACCCTCGCCGTTTTCAAGCGCCAGCAGCACCGGATCGCCGCCGCGAACCTTGGCCGGATCGTTATTATACGCCTCCGCCATGAACCAGACAGCGGGATCGCGGCCGCGGGCCTGGCCGATCGCCCACTGCCAAAATTCCGGGGGAATCATATGTGCCATGTCGCACCGGAAGCCATCGACACCTGCGCTTTGCCAGTAGGCAAGCACGCGGTCCATTTTATGCCAGGTGTCCGGCAGCGGCGCATCCCGATCGCCGCCGTTTGGATAAGCGCGCTCGCCCGTGGTGAAATTGAACCCGTAGTTTAGCTTCGCGGTTTCGTACCAATCGCCCATCGAGGGCGTCCAGGAGACGACGTTGTTTCCGCTCACTCGTCCATGGTCGAGTTCGCCGGGATGCGTGCCATCGCATGTGCCGAGCAGCTTGCATGTGGCGCTCGCCGGTTCGCCATTTTTCACGGTGGGGAGCAGCAGCGGCGGACCATGGCCCGCGTCTTCCGCGCGCAGATAGAAGAAGTTATTCAGCGGCGAAAAGAAGAGCGCTCGGTTGTCCCCCGCGCCGAAACTCAGGTCGGGCGCGATGTCGGAGCCATAAGATCGCGCCACGTGGTTTGGGATGAAATCGACGATCGCTTTCATCTCAAACGAGTGAATCCGCTCCAGGAGCGCCTTGAATTCGGCCAGCCTCGATGCGGGATCGACAGCGTAGTCGGGACAGATGTCGAAACAATCCTTCACGGCATACGGGCTTCCGGCGAGACCCTTGAGAAGGTCCGGATCGTCTGCCGGTTCGCCTATATTTGAGTAATTCGTGGCCGTCAATTGCTGCAACACGCCCGTGAGCCAGATATGGGTGAATCCCATCCCGCGGATGCTTAATAGCGCCGCTTCCGATATATCCGCGAATTTGCCGCATCCATTCTCCGCGATGGAACCGTTTTCCCTCCGTGTCTCGTTGATGTTGCCGAAGAGCCGCGGCAGCAATTGATAGATGCGAACGCGCTCGCCGCCCAGCCTTTCCCTCCACGCCGGATCGAGGGCGCCGTTTTCGATCGCTTGATATCTCCTAATATAACAATCGCCCGTTCCTTCCTCCACCCCCGCCTCGTCAAACGGGAGCATCCGTCCCCAACCGTCATTCTCGTCCATCGCCTTGGCGTAGGCCGTAAAGGTGATGTTGCGCGAATCGCGGAGGCAATTCAGCGGAATTGTCAGTTCCACACAATCCTTTAGTAAAACCACCCGGCAGCCGTCTGGAACGCATGTTGTTCCGGACCACATAGTCCGGTCCCAGAGCCGGAACTGGCCGCAGGCGCCGCCTGGCGCTATCGAATAGACAAGCAGTTTCGCCGCTCGGAATGGGAGGAATACCGTCGATCCTTCGGCTCCATTCGCAAACGGCACGACCGCCGATCCCTCGCGATTGTCGTCATTGACTGCTGCGAAAAGCGTTCGACCCGGCGCATTGATTTGAGCCGCGGAGAAGCGGATCGTTAATGCGCCGCCAGCTAGCGATGTCTCAATGAGCGGCATGCCCCGCGATCAATCGGTTTAACGGAGGCGGCTCGCAACTCCAAGGCACGGTTTCATTCTTGCTGTTTGCCGTCAGGCGAAGAGGTCGGCGATCGGCTTTCCCAAACCGTCGCGGGTGACGTAGAATGGCCGCTGCTCGACGTCGTAGGCCAAGTCGGGCGGAATGCCCGCCGCCCGGTAGATGCTCGCGTGCAGATCTTCGATCGGGACGCGGTCGCGGATCGCCTTGCACGGACGCTCGTCCGCGGTCTCTCCGTAAAGGTGGCCCCGTTTCATCCCACCCCCGAAAAGTAGAACGCACCCGGCGTCGGTGAAGTGCCGGTGCATACCATAGAATTTCCGCTCGTTGATGCGATCGGGCACTTTCACCTGATCGTGGACGCGCGCCGTGTCCTTGCCTTCGATGAGCATATCTCGGGAAAATTCACTCGCGAGCACCACCAGTGTGCGGTCGAGAAGGCCGCGCTCCTCCAGATCGAGTATGAGTTGCGCGATCGGCGCATCGATCATTGCCTTCATGTCGATGAGCCTCGCATGTCCATTTTCGTGAGTGTCCCAGTTCAGGAAAGGCATGTACTCCGTGGTCACTTCGATAAACCGCGCCCCCGACTCCGTGAGACGGCGCGCCAGCAGACAGCCAAGCCCGAAGCGGCCGATCATTGATTTCTCGTAGGAGCCGTCCCGCTCCTCCTTTACTCCGTTCAAGCGCGACGAGTCGAAGCCGGCGGGCAGGTACCGTGCGAGCGACTCTTTGGGTTCGAGCGAGAGATCGAAGGCCTTCGCCGCGGGCGATGCAAGCAGACGGTGCGAATTGTCCATGGCGCGGAGAAACGAGTCGCGCTGATGCTCGCTGCCTACTTTGCCAACGGGACTCGCATCGAGCAGCCGTTTGTAGAATCTGTTGCGATCCTCGAAGCGCTCGGGCGTCATCCCAACGGGCGGACGAACGGCGGCGGCTGCATCCTGTGGGAAGGGGATATTGAACGGGCCGAACTCGCTGCCTAGGAAACCGGCGGTGGTGAAAGCCTTTAACTCTTCGCCTTCTCCGAGATCGAGGCGCTGGCCGATATTGATAAATGGGGGCATCGCGGCATCGCGTGCGCCGAGCGTGCGGGCGATCACCGCGCCGAGGTGCGGAGCGGCGACGCTGAGCGGCGGGACGTAGCCCGTGTGCCAGTTGTACTGATGTCGCGAATGGAGGATGAAACCCAGGTCGGCTCCGATGCTGCTTCGGATCAGCGTTCCGCGGTCCATCACGGAGGCGATCTTTTCCAGGCCTTGTGAAAACTTGATCTTATCGACTGCGGTGTCGATGCTCGGAAACGTGCTCAGGACGGCATTCGGCTCCATTCCCGCTTCAAAGGGCGCATACCGCTTTGGATCGAATGTCTCCGTCGCCGCCATTCCGCCAGCCATCCAAAGAACAATGACCGTGTCTGCGGTCGGTGTCAGGAGTTGCTTCGCTGGCTGGGCTGCAAAAAGCTTGGGAGCGCCTGCGGCAAGAGCCGCCAGCGTCGCTGCAGAGGCGGTCTTTAGGAAATCACGGCGGGAATGGGACATCGATTAATTGATAAATTGAAACTCAGGCAGGCTCGATAGAGCCCAGAGAAAATCGGCAACGCCTTCCGGGCGCACCGGGGATCCCAGCAACTCGAGCACCGCGCCGCGCTCCACGGGCGTCGGCTTGCGAGCGACGGCGTGCAGAAAGGCCCCGTCCACCCATTTGCCAGGATCGGGAGCGGCACTCGCCGCGAGCCGCGCGGACGACTCGCTGAAGATCGTATTGAGAGTCGCGCCATTCGTAAGCTCAAGTCCTTGCAGCGTGGTGGGCGCATCTTGGCGCACGGAGACCACGATTTCGCGATTCGGCCGATCCAGCGCCGCCTGCAAAGGATCGGCCGCGCGGAGAGCCGCCCTCATTTCACCGGCAAAGGCCGCCGTGCTTACCGCCGCCCGCAGTGGCTGGCCGAGTTCCACTGGAATATTGGCGAAATCCTTGCGTCGGATCGGTTCGAGCCCAGGCCCTTCATCAACGGGGCCTGTGCCATCCGGCAGGGTGGCCGCACCGGCCCATGTGGCGTCCGCCAGCTTCGGATCCGCCCAATCGCCTTCCGGCGCTCTCCTCGCCCGGCACGATGCATCGGAGACGATCTCAGTAATCCGATCCGCATCCCGCGCGCGCAGATAAAACGCCAGGCCGCTGATCTTGTTCAAGTGATCCGCCGACGCCGGGAATTCCTTCCGCTCCTGCTCGGTCATTTGCTTCTCGGTATGGCTGTCGATCCGGATGGAGAGTTCGTTTTCCCCAGCCACAAGGAATGGCGCGAAGTCGTAGATGCGTATGCGCCCGTTATAAAGGTCATCGCTCAACTTCGATTTTACTTCATTGCCGTTCAGCCGGACTTCAAATGATTGACTCGCCGCGACGGTCCCATACGCGCGATCGGGTTTGGCGGGAAGCTCGAACCGCTTCCGAAAGACGACCTTGTGCCGGCCGGGCTCACGCGCTTCCGCAGCCGCGCGCTCGGCGTCAGCGGCCTCTGCCGCGGCGGCTCGGGCGACGGTCGATGCAGCTTCGGCGCCGGGAGCATTCTCTTCCACCGCCTTCTGCGCTTCCGCGCCCTTGGCTTGTGCGACGTCCTCCTTCTCTTTCGCATGGCGCCAGGCGCTCCGTTTAGCCGCAGTCTCAAGGGTCTCATCCGTCCAGATCCAGCGCGGCATTTGGAAGGCGCCGAGCGTTCCGCCGGCGCTTAAGTCGAACTCGATGGAGGAGGGGAGCGGCGCGAATCGACCCGTGAGCGAGCCGATCGCGTCGCAAAACTCCTCGGCGTCGAGCCGGCGCGTGAGCGGCCCGCGAAAAAGGTACTCCTCTTTTTCGCCCGGCGTCTCGACCGATCGGAACCGGTACGCTTCCGAATTGAGAATGACGCCGATCGTGTGTTTCAGGTCGTATCCACTCGCAACAAAATCCGCGGCGAGCCAATCGAGTAACTTGGGATTCCACGCGGTCTGCTCCATGTCGTCAACGGGTTCGACGAGACCTCGTCCGAGCAGCCGCTGCCAAAGGCGGTTCACGATCGTCCGCGGAAGGCGCCCGTCTTGTTGCGACGCAAGGATTTGCGCGAACCGCTCCATCCGCTCCTTGCGCCCGAGGGCTGGATCAATTCCGCCGATCTCCGGGTATAGGAAACGGAGCGCTGCCTTTTTCCCCGTTGGCTTGTCGCAATGGACCAGCTCGAGCGGAGTGTCGCTGAAGATGGCCGCCATCCCGTATGCGTCCTCCAAGCTCCAATCGCTTACAAAACTGTCGTGGCATGAAGCGCACTTGAGATTGATTCCGAGAAACACTTGAGACACGCTCTGAGCTGCCTGCATCGGCGGTTGCATGACGGCGTTTACGTTGCCACGCCAGAGGATTCCCGCAGTGAATCCTTCCGTGAGCCGGTCTGGATTCACAAGGTTTGCTACGAAGGCATTGTACGGCTTGTTTTGCACGAGCGCGTCAAATAGCCATTCCGAGATCTGCTTTCGCCCGCCATCGATGAATCCGGTCCCCCGGTAATCGTTGCGCAGCAGATCGTTCCAAAAAGTCAGCCAGTGGATGGCGTAATTGCGCTTGTCTCCGAGAAGCTGTTCCACGAGCGCGGCGCGCTTATCGGGCGCGGAATTGTCAAGAAAGGCGCGAAGCTGTTCCGCAGTCGGAAGAAGTCCGATGGCATCGAGGTATGCCCGGCGCGCGAACGCAGCGTCGTCCACGGGTTGCGGCTTTGGAATTTGCTTCTCGGCGAGATAGGCCGCGATGAGCCGGTCGATCGGGGGAGCGTCGCCTGGCGGCAACTCCGCCGCCGGTGCCGCAAGATTCTGCGCCGGAGGCTTTGCGAATGCGATATCCGCTGGCCATTTCATTCCTTGATCGATCCACGCTCTCAAAAGGCCCGTCTCTTCCGGTGTGAACCGCTTTCCCTTCTTGGGCATCACTTCATCGGGATCGATGCCCGCCACCATTTCGACGATCAGGCTCTCCGCGCTTTTTCCCGCCACCGCGCCCGGTCCGGTCTCCCCGCCTTTCAGCAGAAGCTCCCGCGTCTCGATGCTCAGGCCGCCCTTTGCCTTGCCACGTGCGTGGCACTTTACGCAGCTCGCCTCAAAGAGCGGCTGAATGTCTCGCGCGAAATTGACCTCCCGCGCGGCGGGAGGGGGCAGCTGGGCCGTTTCCTCCGGGGAAAGAGCGCGGGCGACGCCGGTCATCAGCAACAGCGGCAGAGCGAGGGTGGGAACGAAGCGGACCATCGATGGCCTTACTATCGTTTGAATCGACTCGAATCGCAACCGGCGCGCCTCCGGCCCTATCCCAGTGTAATGCTCTCGCCTTCGCGCGCGGCGCTCACTTCAAGGCTGCTCCCCGCGTTTCGGGCCAATTCCTGCGCCTCTTTCAGCATCTTAGCGACGTCCGTGTCGCTATGCGCGGGATCGTGATGAAATAGAAACAGCTGCTTCACGCCCGCCTGCATCGCCAAGTGGACGACATCGTCCGAGCAGCCGTGGCCCCAGCCCACGTGCCGCTTGTATTCGTCCCGGTCGTATTGCGAATCCACGATTAAAACATCCGCGCCCCGGATGAACTCGACGAGGTTCTTCTCCAGAGTGCACGGCACCACTCCCGCCGCGGTGGCGGACTCGTTTTGCGACCACTCGTTATCCGGCAAATAAACTATTGATCCCCCGCTGGTGAAAAGCCGGAAGCCGACGCACACGCCGGGATGATTTGAGAAGCACGCCTCGATCCTTACGCTCCCCACGGAAAACTGCATCTCGCGCAGTTCCTCGATCACGATGTTTCCAGGCATCTGCTTGAGGGCGATCGGGAAATACGGGCTCTCCATCTGCCCGGCTAGGGTTGCCGCGAGACTGGCGCGCGCGCCTTCATAACCGAGGATCCGGAGCCGGTTCCGCGCACTGTACGCAGGCAGAAAAAACGGGAAGCCCTGGATGTGATCCCAATGCGTATGCGTGATGAGCAGCGTGAGATTCATCGGCTTCTCGCCAAACTCAGCCCCCAGCGATTCGCCGAGCGGACGGATGCCAGTGCCTGCGTCGAGTATGATGTGCTCGCCATCGGCGCGCAGCTCGACGCACGAGGTGTTGCCACCGTAGTGAACCGTGTTCGGCCCGGGACTCGGAATCGATCCCCGCACGCCCCAGAATTTAAGTGTTACCGCCCCAGTCTGTCCATCGGGGGCCCGCGATGGCTCTGGGTGTGAGACGTGGACTTGCTGATTTGGCACGATCCCTGCAAGAACCTGCCGCAACCGCGCGGAGTCAAACGGCTTCACGAGAAAATCGTTCGCTCCCTCCTGGATGGCATTCGTGCGATCCGTGGCGTAATCCCTGCCCGATACGACGATGAGATGCGTGCCGCGCAACTCGGGATCCGACCGGATCGCCCGGCAGACCTGAAAGCCGTTCGCGCGCGGCATAAGCAAATCGCAGATGACGGCCTGGGGCCGATGCCGCTTGGCGAGTTCGATCCCTTCTTCGCCGTCCCCGGCCTCCACGACCAGCCATCCATCGCGCCGGAGCATCTCGGCGGCAGGCCCGCGGCACAGTGCGTCGTCGTCTATGAGCAGCACGGTCTTCTTCATTTGGGTGGCTGCAAGGAAATCACTTGCCCCGGAGTAAACACGACGCCGCCGACGGGTGTCCAACCGAAAATGCAGTCCGCCGCACGCCCTCTCACACGCCCCGAAAAGCGGCAAACCGCTATCGAGCCGCCTGCGCGTCGAGCACGATGCGATAGCGCGCCTTGCCTTCGCGCAGATGCTCCAGCGCATCGTTCACCCTGTGCATCGGAAAGGTCTCTATTACGGGGGCAATGCCGTGGCGGGCTGCGAAATCGAGCATGGTCGCGGTCGTCGCGGGACTGCCGAGCGGTGATCCCGAGATCGCTTTCTGTCCCGAGATTAGGTCAAACGCGGCCACCGGGATCGGCGCGGTGACTACCCCGACGAGATGAAGCCGACCTTTCGGACCAAGTGCTCCCACGACCGCAGACCAATCGAGAGGAACGTTGATAGTCGATAGAATGAAATCGAGTGAACCGCCGATCTTCTTCATCGAAGCGGCGTCGCGCGAGTTGACCATATGATGGGCGCCGAGCCGCATCGCCTCCTCGCCTTTGGATTCGCTCGATGTGAAGGCATGCACCTCGCAGCCCCACTTGTTGAGGAACTGCAACGCCATGTGCCCGAGGCCGCCGATGCCAATCACCCCGACTCGGTGCGTCGGAAGGACGCCAAATTGTACGATCGGATTGAAAACCGTGATGCCGCCGCAAAAAAGCGGGCCTGACGATTCCGCGCTCAGCGCATCCGGCAGTGGAATGGCCCAAGCCCAATGGCACCGCACGCGATCCGCAAAACCCCCATGGCGGTGAACGATGGTCGATTCGCCTTGCGAACAGAGATTGTGATCGCCCGACAGACACTGGTGGCACGCCATGCAGCTTCCAGACATCCAGCCAAGACCGACCCGCTGGCCAGCCTTTACGCCCTTCACCGCGCTGCCCGCGGCCGCTATTGTCCCTACGACCTCATGGCCTGGCACGAGCGGATAAACGCTTTGGCCCCACTCATTGTCGATCATCGACAAGTCGGAGTGGCAGATGCCGCAATGGCTCACGACGATTTCCACCTGCTCGTCGCCCAATTCTCCCGGATCGTACTCGAACGGCTGCAAGGAAGACCTCTTTGAAAGTGCCGCATATCCTTTGAAAGTATTCATTGAAATCTCTCGCTTCGAAAGCCGATGTTAAGAATCCCCGCCAGCTTTGCAAATGCCCCATCCTTACGGCCCCCGCGCTGAGACTGGATGCAAGCTTCTTCATAAGGCCGTCCGCCTCCCCTCCGCGCCCCCGCGTGATCCGGGCTAAGGAAACCATCAGTGAATAGTTACTTTCACAACCTTCTTTTCTGAGCAGACCGCGTCTATTTACACTCCCGAAATGACGTGGCGCGCATCCATCCCCGCCGCGCTCCTTCTCGCGGCCTCGCGCACTTTTGGCGCGCTCTCCGCGGAGGATGCGCAGTTCTTTGCCGACAAGATCCAGCCGCTCATCGAGGAGCGCTGTTATAAATGCCATTCCCATCAATCCGGGAAAATGAAGAATGGCCTGACGCTCGATTCGCGTGATGGCTGGGCCGCCGGCGGCGATTCCGGTCCGGCGATCGTCCCAGGGGACGTGGAAAAGAGCCTTCTCGTGAGGGCCATTCGACACTCGGATCCCGATTTAAAGATGCCGAAGGAGAAGCTCCCTGCCGCGGAGATCGCCGCGCTGGAAGAGTGGGTGAAGCGCGGCGCTCCGGACCCGCGTGAAGCGCCGCCCGTGGCGAAACCTGCGATCGTGCCTGGTGATTGGTGGTCGTTGAAACCGCTGGTTCGGCCTTCCGTTCCAGACGGCGGCTCGCCCTCTCCCATCGATGCATTTATCCAAGAGGGACTGCATGCCAAAGGCCTGACGCTCTCGTATGAAGCGTCTCGGCGGACGCTCATCCGGCGCTTGTATCTCGATCTGCTGGGTCTGCCGCCTGCGCCGGAGGAAGTCGATGCGTTTGTCGCATCGACCGACCCCCAAGCGTATGAAAAGCTTGTCGATGCGCTCCTGGCTTCACCCCGATACGGCGAGCGCTGGGCGCGCCATTGGTTCGACGTAATTCATTTCGCCGATACACACGGCTTCGAGCACGATCTGCTTCGTCCAAACGCCTGGCGCTACCGGGATTATGTGATCGATCGGTTCAATGGCGATGTCGCGTGGCCTCGGTTCATCCGCGAACAATTGGCAGCCGATGCGCTCTACCCAGGCGAACCGAAACTCGCGCCGGCCCTCGGATTTCTCGGCGCGGGGCCGTACGATTCCAGCGCGGCAGGCACTGCGCCCAAATCGTTCGAGTACATGGATCGCGATGATCTCGTCACACAGACGATGAGCGCCTTCGCCAGCACCACGGTCAATTGTGCGCGCTGCCACGCGCATAAGTTCGACCCGATTCCGCAGGAGGATTACTTTGCGCTCCAGGCAGTTTTTTCGGGCATCGGCAAAGGCGACATCACTTACGATGAGAGCCCTGGCATCGCGCAGGAGCGCCGGCGTTGGCAGGCGCTGCTCGATGCGGCGAAAGCAAGCGACGCGGCGGTGCTTCTGAGTTTCGAGAATGAAGAGCTGGTTACTAAATGGGAGCGCCTCCGAGGGGAGTCCGCGCCCTGGCTGCCGCTCGCCGCGGAAAGTTCGGTGGCCGCAAACGGCGCGACGCTTTCATCTCAGCCGGATGCCTCGATTTCAGCCAGTGGAACCCGGGCGGATGTCGAGACGTACACGATCACATTTGCTCCCGACCTTTCGGAGATCGCCGCTCTCCGCCTCGACCTGCTCACCGACGATCTGCTGCCCGCGAAAGGTCCGGGCCGCGCGGACAACGGCAACATGCACTTGTCGGAATTCGAGGCCCAAGTCTTGCCGCACGGTGGTGGCCCGCCCGAGAAAGCCCATTTTTGCCGGGCTACCGCCGACTTCGAGCAGGTGAGTTACGGCGTGGCAAAAGCCATCGATGGCGATCCAAAAACCTCATGGGCCATTCATCCCAAGGTAGGTGAGCCGCATCAGGCCGTATTCGAACTTGGGGCGCCGCTCGCGCTCGATCCCGGCGCGAAGCTCGTAGTCGTCCTTAAACAGTTGCAGGGCGGTTCGCATTTGATCGGGCGGTTCCGAATCTCCGCGACGAATTCCGTGGCCGGACTTCTCGCGCTTCCACCGCTCGCGGAAAGCGCCCTTCGGAAAGCGCATTTCGAGCGCTCGAAGGAGGAGCAAGTGGGGCTCGCCTCAGCCGTCCTCAGGCAAATCGCCGAGGATGCCCTCGCAAGGCTCCCGCCGCCTTTGAAGGTGTATGCGGCGGCGCGCAGGGCTGAAAACGAACGTGGGGTGATAACTTTTCCCGAGCCGCGCATCATCCATCTTCTGAGCCGTGGCGATCTCGAGAAGCCGCTCGCCGAGATCGGCCCCGGAGCGCTCTCAGCCGTGGCCGTCCTTCCATCTCGCTTTCAATTTCGGGATCCTCCTCACGATGAGTCCGCGCGCCGCGCCGCCCTGGCCGAATGGCTTGCCGATCCGCGCAATCCACTCGTCTGGCGCAGTATCGCAAATCGCGTCTGGCAGTACCATTTCGGCTGTGGACTCTGCAATACGCCGAGCGACTTCGGTCGCATGGGCGGATTTCCATCGCATCCGGCGTTGCTCGATTGGCTCGCGTCGGAATTGCGTGACTCGGGCGGTTCTCTCAAACGCCTTCATCGGCTGATCTGCAATAGCGCCGCATACCGGCAGGCATCGGCCGACCGCGACGGGATCGCAGCGGTTGATCCGGACGATCGGCTCCTCTGGCGCATGAATCGCCCCCGCATGGATGCCGACCAGTTTTACGACAGCGTTCTAGCCGTCAGCGGCAGGCTGGATCTCGCTGCCGGCGGCCCGAGTATCCCGCACTTCAGATCGAAGCCAGGTCCGCAAGACACACCCATTCTCGACTACACCGCCTTCGATTGGGATACCCCGGGAGCCTCCCGGCGCAGCATCTACCGCGTGGTGTGGCGGGGCATCACCGATCCCTTCCTGGATGCTCTCGATTTTCCGGATGCCGCGATGGCTGCGCCTGTCCGCGGTTTTTCCGCGTCGCCTCTCCAGGCGCTCGAACTGATGAACGACGACTTCGTCCTGCGGCACAGCGAACGATTCGCGCAGCGCTTGGAAGAGCAGGGGACTGGCGCGACCGACCGTATCCGTGCGGCGTTTCGGCTGGCCCTCTCGCGGGAGCCGAACGAAGGAGAGCTTGTTAAATTCAAGGCGCTTGCCGACCGCCATTCATTCGCCGCCGTCTGCCGGGTGCTCTTCAATAGCGACGAATTCCTTTTTATAGATTGACGATGCATCGAGACTCTTTGCGTTCCACACCCACCAGGCGCGACTTCTTATGGAATCTCGGCGGCGGCATCGGCGGCATCGCGCTCGCGCAATTGCTTGGCGGCGAAGGCTTGGGCGCCGAACCATTCGTACCGCGTCCGGAATTCAATGGCGGACTGCATCACCCGGCGAAGGTCAAGCGGATCATCCAGCTCTTCATGAATGGCGGAGCCAGTCCCATGGACACCTTCGACTACAAGCCCGAGCTTTCGCGTCTTCACGGGCAGATGCTCGGGCCGAAAGAGAAGCCCGAGGGGCAGACTGCTGCGGTTGGCGCAGTGATGAAGAGTCCGTTCGAGTTCAAGCAAT
Source organism: Chthoniobacterales bacterium (assembly GCA_038238905.1). Classification (GTDB taxonomy): domain Bacteria; phylum Verrucomicrobiota; class Verrucomicrobiia; order Chthoniobacterales; family Chthoniobacteraceae; genus JBBSFI01. Next base: position 23,587 of record JBBSFI010000021.1, read on the forward strand.
ACGGGCAATGCGGCCAGTGGGTCAGCGCCGTGTTTCCCGAGCAGGCGCGCTGCGTGGACGAAATGACGTTCCTCATGGCCATGGCAACAAATACAAATGTGCATGGAGCATCATGTTACCTGATGAACACCGGGTTTCTCCTGCCCGGATTTCCGTGCATGGGCTCGTGGATTTCCTACGCGCTCGGAAGCCTTTCCGACAATCTCCCCGCGTTCATCGTCCTTCCCGATGCGCGCGGCCTTCCCAATAACCAGAAGGGAAATTTCAGCGCCGGCTTTCTCCCGGCGCGGCATCAAGGCGCCCTCATCAACTCGTTAGGCGATCATCCTGTGCCCGATCTATTTGCCAGCGAGCGCTTTCCGTTTGCCGCAGGCGACGCGGACCGCGACAGCTTTGAATTGTTGCAGGAATTCAACCGCGCGCATGCGGCTGAGCATCCCGGCGATTCGCGCATGGAAGCCCGGATCGCTTCGTGTGAGCTCGCCGCGAAAATGCAACTCAGCGCCCCGGAAACTTTCGACCTTTTACGGGAAACGGCGGCCACACGGGAAAGCTACGGATTGAACAACAAGGTCACGGAGGATTTCGGCCGGCGCTGCTTGATTGCCCGGCGGTTGATCGAGCGCGGATCGCGTGTGGTGCAGGTCTGGAGCGGACCTCAAGGCGCGGCAAACAACTGGGATAACCACGGCAATATTCAGACAGAGTTGCTTCCCGTCGCCACCAGTGTCGATAAGCCCGCCGCCGCCCTGCTCACCGACCTCAAGCAGCGCGGATTGCTCGACGACACGCTCCTCATCTGGACAACCGAATTCGGCCGCACTCCCTTTGCCCAGGCAAGCCTCGGACGGGATCACAACGGTGGATCGTTCGTCACATGGATGGCAGGCGCTGGATTAAAACCGGGCATCGCGTACGGACGCAGCGACGATCTCGGATTCCAGGCCGTCGAGGGGAAGACTCTCTGCTACGACCTCCACGCCACGATTCTCCATCTCCTGGGGATCGACCACACCAAGCTCACATTCCGCAGTTCCGGGATTGATCGCCGCCTCACCGATGTCCACGGACATGTCATACGCCCCATCCTAGCGTAAAACCTTGATCCGTGGGCCGAGGCGCCTACACTCGCCGACTGCATCGCCTTGGCGTCACAATGACGCCGGGCTTGCTCCCCAATACAATACCCAAATTCGCATCCCTATGAGTCGCAAAATTCGTTACGGAATGGTCGGCGGCGGTCGCGGCGCCTTTATCGGCGCGGTCCATCGCATTGCCGCTAATATGGATGGCCAGATTGAACTGGTCTGTGGAGCCTTCTCGTCCGAGCCGGAGAAATCGCGCGCCTCAGGCGAGGATCTCTTTCTTCACGCAGACCGCTGCTATGGCGACTTCGAAGAGATGATCCGAAAAGAAGCCGCACGGCCGGTGACGGATCGGATGGACTTCATTTCAATCGTCACGCCGAACCATATGCATTTTCCACCAGCGAAAATGGGATTGGAAAATGGCTTTCATGTTCTCTCCGACAAGCCTGCGACATTCAGTCTCGCGGAAGCGAAGGAACTTGCGGTGGTCATCCAAAAGACCGGCTTGCTCTACGGCCTCACGCACAACTACACCGGCTATCCCATGGTGAAGGAGGCGCGCGATTTGGTGAAGGAAGGGAAGCTCGGCGCGATTCGCAAAGTCGTTGTCGAATATCCTCAAGGCTGGCTGGCCACGCGCATCGAAGGGTCAGGCCAAAAGCAGGCTTCCTGGCGCACCGATCCCAAGCGCTCCGGCGCCGCAGGATGCGTCGGCGATATCGGCACTCATGCCGAGAATCTGGCCGAATATATTACAGGCCTCCAAATCTCGGAGCTTGCAGCCGACATCACGTCGTTTGTCGAAGGGCGTGCGCTCGATGACGATGCCAACGTCCTCCTGCGATTTGCCGGCGGAGCCAAGGGCGTGCTCCACTGCTCGCAGATTTCGGTGGGCGAAGAGAACAACATCAATATCCGTGTCTATGGCGAGAAGGGCAGCTTGGAGTGGCATCAGAAAGAGCCGAATACGCTTCTCGTAAAGTGGCCCGACAAACCGATGGAAATCTATCGCGCGGCGATGGGATACCTCAGCAAGGCCGCCGCCGCGGCCTCGCGCACTCCTCCCGCGCACCCGGAGGGGTATCTTGAGGCGTTTGCCAATGTGTATCGCAACTTTGCCGAGCGCATCCGCGCCCACCTGGCCGGGACCGAGCCCGGCCCGCTCGTCTCCGACTATCCTAAAATCGAGGACGGAATTCGCGGCATGGCGTTCATCGAGGCCGTCGTCGAGTCCTCCCACAAGAATTCCGCCTGGACTAAGCTCCAGGCGTAGGATTCCAAGCCGCCCTAGCTTCTGAGCACTTCCCGGAGCGAGCGGAGTTCGTCGTCCACATGCTCCGGCGAAGGATCGCGCAGGGTATCCGCGATCTGGCGTCGAAGGCAGTCGCGAAACTTTCGCCGGAGACGGCTTACGGCCTGCCGCGCCGCATCTTCGCGGACGCCGAGCCGATCCGCCGCTGTTTCGTAGGTTTCCGCCTCCTCGGCTTCCGGCGAGAGGAACGAGTTCAGCGCCGAAAATTGCGCCCCGCGCCCCGCGCGCACCTCGTTCTCGCGCAGCTCGTCCAGAGCGACCCTCAGGACCGACAGGGCCCAGCTCCGCTCAAACTGGTGCTCGGGAGTTTTCGAGTCGGCCGGCTCGGCGACATACCGCTCTTCGCCCGCCTCGACATCCAGCGAAAGGATCTCGGCGCGCCCGCCCCGTTTCCCCGCCGTCTTGTAGTCGTACACGCCGGAGAGATAGCGGCGAAATGTCGTGAGGAGGAAGGTGCGGAGCTTGCCGAGATCGCGGTCCGCCGTCGAGAAAAGGTCCTTTGTGACTACGTAATGGAAGAATCCCTGGGTGAGATCCTGTGAGTCGTGGGGGCTGTGTCCGAGCCGGCGTGCGAACGAATAAAGGGGATACCAATATACGTTGCATAACTCGGAGAGCGCTGCAGTCATCGCGCGCGTATCTCCGTCCTTTTGAACGTTCAGGACCGCGGTCCAGCGCGTCGGCGGAAATGCGGAATTGATCTGAAGCTGATCCACTCGCCGAGTCTGAGCCAGAACTTGACGGCAGGTCAACGTTGTTTTTCCCGCCAATTTTCGGTCGGGAAGCTTTCGGAATCTCCGCGGCTTCCATGAACGGGCTACTTCGCGGCGGGCGCTTCGATGAATCGTTGCGCGTGCCGATTTATCGGAGGGGCTGGAGCGCCGCTCGGACCCGGCAGCGGCAGATTTGGACGCGGCACCAGCACATGGCTCGTGTTCACGGGCGGACGCCCCGCCATTCCAGCATTGGGAAGTGGCGGCACGGCAAGGCGCGCTCCGGCGGCTGGAATTTCATGGCTGAACTCGACGGTGGCGAATTCGGTTCCCTTCTTCAGCGTCACCGTGCTGCCAGCGACCTTGGACGACCACCCCACATTGGATACGGAGACACCGTCCTTTTCTTCCGCCCCAGTAAGGCTGAACGATTTGTTTTCGGCGGTCACCACAGTCACGCGATCGGTCGGAACGCCGCTGACCGGCACCTTGGTTAATCCCGTAAGCTTCCACCCCGCGGCAAAATTCGCCATCGGAACCGTCGGCGGCGCTACGGGCGTCGCAAGCGCGAATGGTGATTGCTCGCTCATTGCGGCATAGCGGGCCTCGGGGAAGGGCGCCGGATCGTTGCTTTCCGTCGCCACGCATGCGCCGACGACCGAGGAGAACGCCGCGCAATGGACAAGGAGAGTGCGGTTCATGGCGGAACGGTAGCATGCTATTTCGGCTGGAACCACCTCGATACCCGCAGTTTCGCAACCATCTTGGTCTGGTCCTGCGCATCGATCTGAAGGTTAAGGGCCTCCAATACGATAAATCTCTCAGGCGCCTGGAGTTCGTATAGAAACCCGAGGAGATCTTTCCAGCTCCCCTTTACTTCGAGATTTACGGGCGCGGAGATGAAATCCGGTCGTCGCTCGATTCCGCCGATCGCCTGCTGCTGGATCAGCATGGAATGCTTCTTTGCCACGTTCACAGTAAGATCGAGCATCTGCACACCAGCAGTCCCTTCGTTTTCGATGCGCGGTTGGTGCGCCTTCAGCCAGGCGTCGTTCCGATTCCATTTCGGCGTATCCACGACCAGCTCACGCAAGGCGCTCATCTGGCTCCTTTTTACCGCGAGCTGCGCGTGAAGCTCGCTGTTGGTGCGGAGGAAGTACCCGATCAGAAAGAAGTTCACCAGGACCAGCACGACTCCGCCGACGCAGGCGGCCAGAACTTTTTCGCGTTGTGACATGGCGGTGCTCATCGTTCTCCGAAGATGCTGAATTGCGCGCGCCCATCCGGCAGTATTCGCGGCTGCCCCGAGTGGATCTTGAACCCCGCTAGATCCGTGTTCTTTAAAAGCTTTTCCGCATACTCGACCGCGACTCCGGCATTCGGCGCTTCGCCCTCGACCTTGAATTGCGTGGGAGCGAAATCAAAGACGGTCACATGCGCATCCTGCCCAGGCCTGTTTTCCCAAGCCAGCCGCAATACTTCGATGGCGTAACGATTCGGATCGGTTGCAGGAGCCAGCGCTTTCCATCGCTTCTGCTTTGCTTGTGTGTCGATCAACTGCGGTTGCAAGTCAGCGATCTGTGCATCCAACTGCTGCACCTGCCTTTTCACGATTGCCAGATAAAGAAACCCCGCCGCCACGAGGGCGAGGTAGCCGATCGCCGCGAGCGTAAACTTATGGCGCAGCGCGTCAAACCGCTCGGCCTTCTTCAGTTCATCCCCCCATTGCGAGGGGAGCAAATCCGCAGCCGCCGGGAGCGCCGGAGGGTCGGTCTCGAGCACTTCCACAGGGCACTGAAAGGCCGCTCCCAGCGCTTCGCTCGCGGCGGAGCACTCGGTCGCGATCAGTATGCGTTTGAATGCGGTTGGCGCCCCTTCCATCTGCGCTCCGAGGAGTAATGGGGGCAGATCTTCAGCGATCTTCAATGAATCTCCCGAGGGCAGCGTATGCGCCCAGGCTAGCTTCTGATCCTCGAATATTCCGAAGGCGAGATGCTCGTGCTCCTCCCAGATTGCGAGGACGGTCTCTCCGGCTGGGCACGCCGAAGCGAAATGTTGCGCAAAAAGCGTGATCTTTTCGAGCGTCCGATGCTGGCTGCGCAGCGGGTTGCACAGCTTCGACAAAGCCTCGGTGTTGACGGCGATCGAAAGAATGGCAGACGAGCTTTCCATCCGCTCCACAACTACAACCGCGCTCGATGCCTCCTCCACCGGGTACGGCAGCGTCTTCTCGAGCTGCAAGTGAGCCATGCCGGCCAATTCCTCCTCGCTCGTCGCGGGCAGGACCAGCCGCTCGATCAGCGCCATATGGCATGGAATAGAGAGGTGCAGCCGTGCATGGGACGCAACGGCTTCCGCCGCCTCATCGAGTGTGGGCAGCGGGCGGCTCGACCCGTTTTCGTGCAGGAGCCATCCATGCGCGCTTGGGGTGATCCGGGCTATGCCGTTTGGGCTCTTTTTCATTCTTTCCAGAAAAGGATCTGTGAGTTGGATGCGTTCCGTTGGGCGACAACCTCCAGCCGGCGCGTGACATTTCCAGAATTCCCTTCGCTAGTGATATGCATGGTTGGATCGTTTACGGAAATCAGTCCCTGCAATTGCTCAAGTGCTGCCGGGCTGATTCCAAGCAGCGAATAGACTTCCTGGGCGTTTTTCAATTCAGGATCGTCTTCCGTCCCGTCGATCCCATCCGGTCCAGCCCGGTATTTCACGAAGTTCTGGATCTGGGCTTCTCCAAGGCCAGGTATGAGCCGCAATATTTCGATCGGCGCCGCCACCAAATCGATCGGCCCCTTGCTGTAAATCGTCAGATCGTCCTTCCATCCCGGCGTGCGAGTCAACGGCTCGGCTCCCCAGACTCGTGCGATCTCCTCCACGCTCAAAAACGGGCGGTTCGCCGCATGGTATGTATCGGTGTCTTCGACGCCATTCGCGCGCGGGATGTTGTCCGGGTCCATGTAGTCAAGGAGGCAATCGATGAGAATGTCTCGTTCTCGAAAGTTCAGCCCCCGCGTCTCGAGCCAGTGCCGCAGCAGGGCGATCTTCGCCGGATCCGGCTCAAAGTGGTCCGGACTTGCCGGTCCAAGCAGCCAATTGATGTTGAGTTTGCCTCCTTCACTGACCATTTTTACTCTGTAACCTTGCGCCTGGCTGAAGCGATGTTCGAGCAGGGGGCTGTACTTTGGCACCCGCGCATTGAGGGCCACCGTCATCCCCGAGTGCGCCATGGCGGTCGCTTCAAGTCCACGATTTGCATCCGCATCGAGCGTGACCTCTTGAAAGATCCATTGTGACCATGCGAAGATCGCAAAGGAGAGCAGCAGGATCGCCCAAAAGACGATCAGCAGCGCCGACGCCTGTTCTGCTCTTCGATGCAATGTCATGGGCTAAGGACGCCGCGCCGCTGGGACGGAAAGCACCGCGCGGACCGGTTTTTCCCCAGGCACGCGCCAGACGGTTATCCGAACAAGAATCGGGAGAGCGGCGCGATCGTTCCATGCCGACTGGTAGCGCTGCGAGCCGAGCCGCTTGTCCACATACTCGATTTTGAGTCCGGCTGCGGGCCGGATCAGCGGCATCCATTCCCCAAACTCTGCCTGAGTATCGACGGTCCGCCGGTCGATGCCGATTTCCCAATCGTGCGAATTGGCCACCGGTCGAAGCGCGAGCGTTGCGTAATAGTATCCGTTTGCAGAAGCCGATAGCAGCGCTCGCCCCGGCGCTGCGAGCCATTGCATCGAGTCTGTTTCGTAACGGTCGGCCCCGGTCGTGGCATCGGATTTCGCGACCCCTCTCAGCGATACGTACTTTTGCAGGTTCAAGTCTTTGCCCTTGTCGCTCTGCGAGGGGAGTTCATCGAGCGCGCCTTGCAGAAAGGCGGCGAGGCCGCCTGCTGAATCCCGCGCGGCATCCAGGTCCTTGGATCCTTGCACCGCCGCCAGATTGGACCGGACGAACGAATAAACGGTCATCACCAGCATAGCCAGAACGGCCATTCCGATCACGACTTCCAGCAGCGTGAAACCACGGCGACTCCGCCGCCCCGCATCGATTCGCTCAGGTGGAAGGCGGCGTGACATAGAATTCAACCGATTTCGATTGGTCCGACCCTCCCGTGCTCTTCCACGTGAGCACCAGCGTTACGTCGAAGACCGACCCGATCTCCTGATCGTGCTCGTCCAGCAATTGGATCTTCTTCGACTTGGTCTCGAGATGCATTCCGGCAAAAGGCGCCTCATCCGAATCGCGGTCTTCGGTCGCTTTGAGATCCTCGCTCTTGCTCTCGTCGACCCGGCGTTTGCCTCCCTCCATTTCGGCCTCGCGGCCTGCAAGGAATTGGCGCGCCCTGGCGTCTTCCTCCTTCAAAGTTTGCGCGCGCACGCACTCCTGCACGCATTTCCCCAGCGGAATCACTGCCAGCGCAAAGATCGCCACCGCCAGCATCACCTCGAGCAGGATGAATCCACGCGCCGCTCTCATTTGGAACTTTCCTCGATCAAGCTGCCGCGCCCGGTGAGGGCGTCATAACGGGCAGTCCACATACCCTCCGCCCCCTTGTAATGGACGATCACAGGCTCGCACGTGCCTCCGCGCCAGATCATCCAGGCTCCCGGCGGCTGCTTTACCAAGGGCTGGATACGCTCCAGGGTCAGCTTGCCAGCCGGAGTGAATCGCTCGGGAGCAGTGCCAGTTTCTGCGCCTTCCTGCGCAACCGCCTCGATCGATCCGTCTGCCTCCCACACCAGCAGCGTATCGCGACGCTCCGTGATGCCGCGCATCCGTGCTTCGCGCACAAACTCGTCGAACGAGTCGAAGGTCTTGTGCAGCTTCTGCGCGCGGAACAGGCCTCCCAGACTCGGCACGGCAAGCGAAAGCATCACCGCGATCAATGTCACGGCGAGCAAAATCTCAAGCAGCGTAAATCCGTTGCGTCGCTTCATGCGCGGGAAATCCAACATCCGCTGTGCCGGGAACCTTCGCCAGTGCGGATTTTCGTTCCAAAGGGTCCGTTTGGATGGATCGGGGAGGCGATTGTATGGAAGAAAGGTTAGCCGAGCTCGGTCTCCCAAGTTTGCGGAAATTCGGCGCTCGGTATGGAACGTGCTTCTCTGTTCAAGTAGTACGCAGCCTTGACATGAGCCTTCCTCAGCAACACACATGGCCGAGGCAAGATTGATTCCCGTCCCATGGATAAACAGTGGATTAACGTCCTTTTAATCGAGGACAACGAGGAGCAGGTGCAATTCCTCACGCAATTGCTTCACACCACGGAGTCCGTGGGGTTCGAAGTAATTGCCGCTGGTGCGCTCAGATCCGGGCTCGAGAAAGCGGCGTCGGGGATCATCGATTTGATCCTGCTCGATCTTACCCTTCCGGATAGCGACGGGATTGAGACGTTCATCCGCGTCATCGAACAGGCGCCAGACACCCCCATCGTTGTTCTCAGCGGCATCCGCGATGTCGCGCTCGCCATAGAGACTGTCCAGCTCGGAGCACAGGATTATCTGGTAAAAGGCCACGTGGACAATCACCTCCTCGTGCGCTCCCTCCAGTACGCCATCGAGCGGAAGAAGGTGCAGCTTCAGTTAAAGCGGGCGAACGAGGAGCTGGAGTCGAAGGTGCAGGAGCGCACGGCGGCGCTGCGCGAGAGCAATGTCCGCCTGCAGCGCGAGATCGCCGAGCGCAGGAGGGCCGAAGAAACAGCGATGGAAAGCAACCGGCAGCTCACCACGGCGCTCGGGCGCTTGCAATCGTCGCAGGACGAGATCGTCCAGCGGGAGCGGATGCTCGCGCTGGGGCGCATGGCCAACGGGATCGCCCACGATTTCAATAACGCCCTCGCGCCGATTCTTGGCTTTTCAGAGCTGCTCATCATGAAGCCCGAGCTGGTTCGGGATCCGGTAAAGACACGCAGCTACGTCGAAATCATCCACGCCTCCGCGAAAGACAGCGCCAAAGTGGTCAGCCGATTGCGCGAGTTCTATCGTTACCGGGACAAGGACGAAGTCTTCACTCCTGTCGTGATCAGCGATCTGATTCTTCAGACGATTTCGTTTACGCAACCAAGATGGAAAGACCAGGCGCTGGCGGCCGGCATCAATATAGAGATTCGGACGGAATTCGGCCATGTCCCGACCGTTCCCGGAAACGAATCCGAACTGCGCGAGTCGATTGCGAACCTCATATTCAACGCGGTAGATGCGATCGAGAAGCGCGGAACGATCACGATCTGCACGGAAACTCAGGGGAAATGGGTCGTGATTACTGTGAAAGACGATGGCGTCGGCATGACAGATGAGGTAAAGAGCCGGTGCCTTGAACCTTTTTTTACCACCAAAAGCGGCGACGGAACCGGTCTGGGACTCGGCAGTGTGTACGGAATCGTCCGCCGTCACGAGGGCGATCTCGATATCCAAAGCGCGCCCGGCCGCGGGACGTCCGTTTCCATTTGTCTGCCTATCGAGCGGGGCGCGAAAATGCCGGAAGCCCCCAAACCATCCCCAGCCGTGAACGGCTCCCTTCGGATTCTAGTCGTGGAAGATGAACCTCTCGTGCGGGAGGTGCTCAGCGTCTACCTCATGGAGGATCGCCACGATATCGTCACGGCAAACGATGGGCGGGAAGGGCTGAATAAGTTCAAAGCGGAGGAATTCGACCTCGTGCTGACCGACCGCGCGATGCCGGAGATGAACGGCGACGCCCTGGCTGCGGCGATCAAGCAGATCAAACCCGGGCAGCCGGTGATCCTGCTCACGGGCTTTGGCGACCTGATGTCGGGCGCTGGCGAGACGCCGCCGGGCGTCGATCTTGTCGTCGGGAAGCCGTTTACGCTTGGGACTTTACGCGGCGCAATCAGCAGCGTGATCGATTCGAAAAGCTCCAAGGAATGATTTTGCCGGATTCTTAAAACGAGGATCTGGCTTGCATATTTCACTTTAAGGGCGCGAATCTCTTGGTGGCGCCCTAGCTAGGCAGGATGGCTCCGACTTCCTCCCATAATCGTGCCGGCTTTGGTGTCCTCCTGATTGGATGGGACGCCGCGGGCTGCGCGCGCGTCAAAGCGATGCTCCGCGAAGGAGGGCGATCGCCGTTCAAGCTGCACGATTGGCTCGAATCCGTTGGCGGCAGCCTGGACGCGATGCATGCGCCATCGGTGGATGTAGTGCTCTTCGATATTTCAGGCGGAGCGCTCGATGGGTTCGCGCAAGCTCGCTCCAAGGCTCCGCACCTGCCCATTGTGGTGCTCTGCGAGCCGGAGGAAGAAGAGGCGGCCCTCCAGACCGTCCATCTCGGAGCGCAGGAATATCTCATCAAGCCGCGCATCGAAGCGCACCTGCTCCAGCGTACGCTACGGTATGCCATCGAGCGCGCGCGGGCCGAAGCCGCCCTTGCGCACGAGCGAAATCTACTGGCCACCCTGCTGGAGAACATCCCCGACCGCATCTATTTCAAGGACGATTCGAGCCGGTTCATTCGCGTGAACCAGGCGATGACCTCGTTTTTTCGCATCGCCCGTCCGGAGGATGCCTATGGAAAGACGGACGCGGATTTCTTTGGCCCCGAGCACGCCAGCGAGGCGCTGGAAGACGAGCGCCGCGTGATGGAGAGCGGCGAACCGGTCTGCGAAAAGATCGAGAAAGAGATCCGCACCGACGGCGCAGAGTCCTGGTCTCTCACCACGAAATTGCCACTGCGCGACCCGACGGGGCGCATCGTCGGCACGTGCGGCATTTCGAGGGAAATTACGCGCTTGAAGAAGATGGAGGAGCGGCTCGACAGCGAACGCAAGCTCCTGCGAAGCGTCATCGACAATCTTCCCGACTGCATCTTCCTCAAGGATGTGGCTGGGCGGTTTCTCATTGTGAACGCAGCGTTTGTCGAATCGCTCGGCGCCGCCAGCGCCGAGGAAATCCTGGGGCACACGGTCCACGATTTTCATTCCGCGGGCATCGCCGACCGCATGCATGTCGAGGATGAAAAGGTCTTCGAGTCCAACCAGCCGCTCGTAAATTGCGAGGAGCATTTCGTCGATCCCGATGGAAAGGAGCGCTGGACGCTCATGACGCGGGTTCCGTGGTACAGCGAGAACAACGACGTGCTTGGACTGGTTTGCATCAGCCGCGACATCACGGAGAAGAAGCTCGCGGAGGAAAATCTGAAGCGTGCTTACGCGGAAGTGGCGCAGAGCCGTGAGGAAGTGCTCGGCGCGATGAATAAATTGCAGGCCGCCCACCGGGAACTGAGGGCCGTCCAGATGCAGCTCATCGAGGCTGAGAAGATGAGGACCGTGGGCCGCCTCGCCGCTGGCGTTGCCCATGAAGTCAAGAATCCGCTCGCCGTTTTGAAAATGGGTGTCGAATACCTCAGCTCCATCGAGTTTCAGGACGAGAATACGGCGCTCATCCTGCAAGAGATGTCCGACGCCGTGCATCGTGCGGATGGGGTAATCCGGGGCCTGCTCGATTTTTCGGCGCCAACCCGTCTCGATTTGCAGCCAGCCGATCTGAACCTCATCGTCGAGGATGCCCTGCGGCATGTCCGCACCGAGCTGAAGGGCGGTTACAACATCGTCCGCGAATTTCAAGACGATTTGCCGCCCGTGCGCATCGACGCCGCCAAGCTCAGTCAGACGTTGATCAATCTATTGACCAATGCGATCCACGCGATGGAAGGGGGGGGCACGGTGCGGGTGCGGACCTATTCGCGGCAGCTCACCGGGATTGGCCAAAATATCTCGAATAGCTCCTCTGGTTCTTATCGCATCGGGGAAACGGTCGTGATCGCTGAGGTTGACGACACCGGACCGGGAATCCCTGAAGACAAGCTCGGGAAAATCTTCGAGCCTTTCTTTACCACGAAGCCGACCGGGAAGGGGACTGGCCTCGGCCTTTCGGTCGTAAAAACGATTATCGATCTGCATGGAGGCTCGATCGACCTGCGCAATCTTTCAACCGGCGGCGCCCGCGCGACCATTACGCTGCCAGCCTAGTTTCACGCGAAGCCGCGAAGAAAGGCGGGGTGTGTTACTTTTCTCAAGGCGTGCGACGGATGCCACGGGGAGGGGACTGTCGGAATCGGAATGGCGGATGTGGGTGTCCGGTCGTCACAGGTCGTGAAAAGTGACCCGGCAGCGATCCTCTTCGACGGGCCGGCGGCTTCGAGTTCGAGAGACCCCCTGAGCGCGCATTTTTCTCCTTCCCATACCATTTCCGATTACATAAAAGGTCTTCAGGCAGGTTGTCACCAAGCACCACTCCCATGATCGACAAGAAGCGCGTGATGATTATCGACGATGAGTCAGGCTTTACCCGGCTGTTGAAGCTTACCCTGGAAAAAACCGGGTCGTATGTCGTCCGCGAGGAGAACGACGCCGGCCAGGCATGGCTTTCGGCCCGCGATTTCAGGCCCGACATCATTTTTCTCGATATCGTCATGCCCCGAATGGATGGCGGCGAAGTGGCTCAGCAGATTCGATCGGATCCCGCGCTCGCCTCGGTCCCAATCGTTTTCCTCACGGCAATCGTTTCGGAAAATGAGACGCACCGCGAGCTGGGCGGTTTCCCTTTTCTCTCCAAGCCGGTAAGCCTGTCCGCGATCAATAATTCGATCGCGGAGCACCTCGGCGGAACGCCGAACGACCCGGTCGCGCCTTAGTGGTGCAGCGCCCGTGTGCGGCCCCCTTACTTTTCGATGTCTGCTGGCTTCACGCCTTTCTTGCCGCCGTTGAACCCGTAGAATGTCGGCTGGTAATCCCCGACAATCGCGACATCCGCCTTGGCGGGAACATCGAGATCGCAACCCCAATAAACGCCATTGACGATGAGCCGGCGCAGCCCCTCGTTCACGAGATCGGTCGCCGCGCCCATGGTCGTGCATAGGACTTTATTCGTCTTACCTTCGGCGTTCTTGACCTGCCTGCTCCATGCGATCGGCATCATGGGATCGTTCAGGTCCTGCTCGCCGCCGTCGTGCCGCTTCTTCGTCCCATGCGCGGCAGGATCCGTAGGATTCATCCCGGTCAGCACCTCGCCCCTTAGAAGCACCTTCACATCCGGCTGCGGCTCCGCTTCATATACATCCGTCGTCACGAAGACATCGGAGACCCCGCGCAGGAGGGGATCGTCCTTCGATGATGCCTCGACGATTCCCTTCGTCGCCTGGCTCTTGTGTCCGCCCCAATGATTCACCCACGTCTCGCCGAAGACCTGACGTCCGAAACCGCCCGGCCACACCGTGTTGTCCCACGTATATTTGCTGTAAGGCGACTTGCCATCCATCGCGAACGAATGCGTCGCTGTGCGAAGCGCCACGAACGGCTTCCCGGCAAGGTAATAATCAGCGAAATGCTTCATCTGCTCATCGGGCCAATTGCGGAAGCGCAGCAGCATCACGCACGCATCCGCGGTGTCGAGCGCTTCCATTCCGGGTTCGTTATTCGACGTGTTCGGATCGATCGCACCATTCTTATCGATGGAAAAGAGCACCGTGCATTTGAAGCCGTTGCGCTCCGAAAGAATCTTCGCAAGCTGCGGAAGCCCCTCCTCGCTCCGATACTCCTCGTCCCCCGAAAGGAAGACCACATGCTTCCCTTTCCCCGCGCCCGTCTTTCCCTGGAACACGATCGATTGATGCTCCTGGGCCTCGACTGCGGTCGATGCGATGGAAGCGACGGTGGCGAATAGGGCGAAGCGGAGGGAGGCGGAAAGCATGGGAGTTCAAGCAGTTAAATCGCCCAGGCAAAGAAAGCGAAGGCCAAAAATCACGATGCGCTCCTATCTCGAACAAAGCGCGCCCGGGCAGACTCGAACTGCCGACCCACGGTTTAGAAGACCGTTGCTCTATCCACTGAGCTACGGGCGCATTTCAGTGAAATCTACCATTTCCCATGCGTCATGCAAAGCCTCAGAAAATCCGCAGGGTGAGGTGTCCACAGATCGGCGCAGAGAAACGCACATTTCCTGGGGGGATTAGGCATGACGCGAAGCCGTAGCGGCCGAGGTCGTTGTTCATGTCGTCCACGGCGATGAAGAGACGTTCATCTTTTCTACGCCGCGCGCAGCGGCGCGAACGCTGCGATGCCGGCGAGTGCGGCGAGTGCGGCGAGGAGGTTGCGAAGTTTCATTATTCGGGTGGGTTGAGTTCGGAGTGAAAGAGCGCGCTCGCCGGGATGTCGGCAGGCGCTTCGCCAGCGCGGTTCCAGCGCAGCGTCAGCGCGGGTTCATCTGCGCCGCTATGCTGGTAGTAGAGGCGAAAAGGATGCGCGCCTTTTTGCAGGCGGATCGTGCCGGTCACTTCGTTTTCCACATTAAAGCTGCGGTCGAAATCGAGCACGGTGGCTTCGTGGATGCGCAGGAGCGCGCCGGTGTCGGTCTTCAGGGAAAAGGTGTATTCTCTATCGGCGGGCACTTCGATGACGCCGGTGAAAAACATCCCGAAATCCCCCGCGTGCGGAGCGTGCGAGAGGTTGGGCTGCGGTTGCACGCCGCGCGCTTTTGGCTGCATCGTGTCGAGCTTCGCGACCCACGGCGAGGCGATCTCATAGGCGCGCCACTCCACGCCGGGCGCGAGTGTTTTCGCCGGAAGCGCGGGGACGTACTCCGCATCGTAAGGCCGAGGCGCACTTGCATTGGGTCGGCGCACACGGAGCACGGTGTCGTGCATCTCCTGTTTGAGCGCGGCGTACTCGGTATTGCGCCCGACGTCGTGCGCCTCCTGCGGATCGGTCCTGATGTTGTAAATCTCGAACGGATCCGTATGGCTCGCGACCGAGTAGCGGACGCCGACGAAATCACCGAGCCGCAGCGCCTGCATCTGCGAGCGGTCCCGGCCGCGATGCGCGGGGAGAAAGTCGCCATACGCGGGCGTTTTCCCTTTCACGAAATACTCGACGTAAATGCGCGACGGCTGCTGCTCGCCGGCGCCGCGCAGCGTCGGCATGAGCGAGACGCCATCGGTGCGCGCGGGCGCAGGCACACCTGCGAGTTCGGCGAATGTGGGCATCCAGTCGTGAAATTGACTCGGCGCGTCGCTCACGCGCCCGGCGGGCACGATGCCCGGCCAGCGGGCGATCGCGCCGACGCGAATGCCGCCCTCCCAGCAGTCCCGCTTGATGCCGTCGAATGGGCCGAACGAGTTAAAAAAATCGGCCTCGTATTTCTCCGGCAGATACGACTCCTGGCTCGGGCCATTGTCGGAGGTGAAAATGACGAGCGTGTCGTCGTCGATTTTCAAATCGCGCAGCAGAGCGAGCAGGTCGCCCACGCAGTCGTCGATGCGCTGTACATCTTCCGCGAAGCGCTTGTACACATTGGGCCACGGCATCTCGGGCGTCGCGGGGTTGTGATCGTGATCCCATGTGGCGTTTGCGTATTCGGGCCGCATGTAGCTGTCCGGTGTGCCGCTCGCGGTATTGATCATCGCGCCCGGTTTGCCGAGCCATTGCACGCCGCCATTCACACCGCCTCCGGCGGGAAAGGAACTGGGCGGGAGCTGGAGCTTCGCATGCGGCGTGTCGTAGGCGAGATAGAGAAAGAATGGCTTCCCCGGCTGCGTCGCGCGTTGGTCGGTGATCCATTTTTTCGCCCGCGCGGTGAAGAGATCGGTCGTGTAGCATCCCGCGAGATCGGCGGAGATTTCGCGGTCGTTTTCCCACACCTGCCGCCCGTCTTCCTTGGGATAATGCCAGTGCCCATCCTGATGTCGTACGTAGCCGAAATAGAAATCAAAGCCGCGTTTTGTCGGGAACGCCGGCCACATGGCGGGCGTCGCTTTTTCGCCCGCCGGGCTTTTTTCTTCCGGCCCGCCTTGCAGGCCCCACTTGCCGATCGCCGCCGTGGCATAGCCCGCGCCCTTCAGCACACTCGCGAGCGTGTGGTTGTTCTCGAGAGCCTTGTCGAACTGGTTGTCGCGCACGTTCGCATGGCCCTGATGGACGCCGAGCAGCAGTGATGCCCGCGACGGCGCGCACACCGGCGCGGGGCAATAATGATTCGGCAACCGGACGCCCTCCGCTGCCATCGCGTCGATGTGGGGCGTGAGATGCCATGGCTCCGCGCGATCGGCTTTGTCGCGCCGCTGGTTTTGAAAAAAGACGCCGATGTCGCCGTAGCCGAGATCGTCGCATAGGATGAAGAGGATGTTCGGGCGTTTGATCCCGGCGGCTTGCGTCGCGCCGGAGCAGACCACGGCGAGAACTGTGATCGCAACAATGATCGGTCGTTTCATAGGAGGGAAAATAAGCCGCGTGATCCGCTGCTTGCGGTTCCTTCGGTCCGGCGGGAGGGCGGCCTTATCCAAACCACTTCGGAGGAATTTGGTCAGGCACCTTCAGATCCTTGCGCAACCGGTCCAACTCGGTTTCGAGCTTCTTCTGCTCGTCGCGGTACTCGGGCGCGTCGAAGACGCTGCGCATCTCGTGCGGATCCTTTTTCAAGTCGAAGAGCTCCCAGTAGTCCACATCCGTGCCGAAGAAGTGGACGAGTTTGTAGCGGTCGGTGACGACGCCGTACTTCGGACGGACGTGGTGCGGCGAGGGAAACTCGAAATACTGATAATAGAAGCTCTTTCGCCAGTCCGCAGGCGTTGCGCCATGGAGCACCGGGACGAGGCTCCGGCCCTGCATTCCGGCGTGAATCGGGACGCCGGCGATGTCGAGGAAGGTCTCCGCGACATCGAGATTGGAGACGATGTCATCGTTCACGGCGCCGGGTTTCGTCACACCGGGCCAGCGCGCAAGCATCGGAGTGCGCAGCGATTCCTCGAATATCCAGCGCTTGTCGAACCAGCCGTGCTCGCCCAGGAAGAAGCCCTGATCGCTCGTGTAGATGACGATGGTGTTTTCCGCGAGGCCCTCATCGTCGAGATACTTCAGCAGGCGACCCACGCTTTCATCGACCGCGCGAATGCAGCCGAGGTAGTCGTGCATGTAGCGCTGGTATTTCCAGCGGACGAGATCGTCGCCCTTGAGGTTGGCGGCGCGAAATTCGGCGTTCCGCGGCTCATAGTAGGCGTTCCACTTTTGAAGCTGCTCGGGCGTGAGCTGCGTTGGCGGGATGAGCTTGTTGTCCTTTGCATTCATCGTGTCGCGGATAGTCATGTCCTGCGTTTTTCTCGGCGACGCCGCGACCGGCGTAGTCGTCAAAAAGCGTCTGGGGCTCCAGATACTTCCGGCCACCGTCGTGATCGAGATGTCGAAGCGCAGGTTCCCAATCCCGATGGACGCGGCGGGAGCGCCGAAGCACAGGCGTTCATGGAAAGCCTAGGGGTGGATTGGAGCGTGTCGTCGAGCACGCGGAACCAGGTTGCTTCGCGATTTGGGCGCCGAAAGCCGCGGGCGCCTGAGAGTCTAGCGCGGCGGCGTTTCCACGCCGGCGGATGCGCTCGATCCGTTCGCTTCCAGGATTTTGATTGCATCGAGCTTTTTGCGGAACTGCTCGGGGACGATCTTGCGCTGTTCTTCGGTATCGACCGGCCCGGTAAAGACGACGTCTCCTTTCGGATTGCGGGCGGTCAGCACACGGTGACCGTTTTCGGCGGCCACTTCGATCTCGCCGTCATTGTCCTTTAGCGTGAGGTGCGCCTTTGCGCCATCGACGGTGGTGACTCCATTCTGGTTGTAGCGCTCGATGCGCGAGCCGCCTCCGGGACGGGCTTCACGGAGGAGATCGCCCGGCGGGACATCGGGTCCGCGCCCGTTGGGCAGGCTTTGTTTAAGCTGTTCCTCCACTCGGCGTTGCGCACGCTGGGCTTCGTCCGCGGCGTGCCGAGCCTTGTCTTCGACGTCCCCGGCAGCGTCGCGAGCGCGGAAGTTCCATTCACTCGCCTTTTCTCCCAACTTGCGGACGGACTCGCGGATGTCGTCACCATAGCCGCCCTCGACTCGGGGACCGAAGAGACGCCTCATCTCATCGAAGGGGCCGCCGCTATCAGGTCCCTCGCGTTCGGCTAGTTTCGCTGAGAGATGCTGCTCCTTTCCTTTGCGAATGATAGTTAGCGACGCCGTCTTATCCTTGCCCAGCGAGCGAACGAGTTTCGCGAGTTGATCGGGACTGACAAGGTGCTGATCGTCGATGGCCGTGAGCACATCGTATTTCTCGACTCCGGCAGACGCAGCAGGGCTGTCGGGAACGACTTCGCGCACCAGCAATCCGAAGCCTTCGGGCAAGCCGAGCTGCGTGGACATTTCCACGGGCAGATCCGCGGTGATCACGCCCAGAAATGGGCGGGGGCCGTGCTGTTCGTGCCGCATGAAGGGAGGTGGCGCGTCTTCTTCACGGCGCGGGCCGGCCTGCCGGTCGTCGCGGCGCCGCCCGCCTGGTGGCTCAAGAGCCGGGCCGCGATCCTCAGGCCCGTCACCGGGTCGGGTGGACGGTCCGCGTTCGGGATCGCCCGTTGGCGGTCTGGCCGGGGCGCCACGCCGTTCGTCTTCCGGGCGGTAACCGGAACGAGGGTCGCGTCGGGGCGGTCTTGGGCCGGCCGGCCGCTCGGGTGGGTTCACATCGAAAGGAGGAGCGGGCGGAGGCGCAAGCTGCTGGGGAGGGGTTCCCGGGGGAGCGGGCGTCGCGGGCGCCTGAGGTGGTGTCGGCGGGGCGGGAGCCTGGGGCTCCTCGGCGAACACCGCGACGGCGGCAAGGGCGGTTGCGAGGGTGAGAGCGATTGGATGTGGTTTCATTGTTTGATAGGTAAGATTTGTCACTGCACGGAGAGCGGAACGAGCACGACATCCTCCCGCGGCACTTCCACTTCGACGCGCGCTCCCGTGGCGCGATTCGTCCATGAATGGCGCTCCAGAGAGGAGTAGTGGAGCAGCTCGGCGGGCTGGTGGTCGCCGGTGTAATAAACCCCGGCATCGTCCATGGCCAGGAGCTCGCTCGAAGCAATACCAGTGTCGAACAGCGCGCCGCCTTCGGCGACGGCGCGTGGGGCCGGTGAGCCGATCGAGGGAACCTTATGCGTTGCAAGTGTGGCAATCGCCACGGCTGCCGCGGCCCCGGCGCCTGCCCAGCAGAGTGCTGGGAAGAGTCGCGCCCGCACGGCCCCGTGCATGCGGCTCAGGTGACCGTTCAAGCGTTGCGCGGGTAGGCTCGCATGAGTGAGGATCCTCGGTCCGGACGCGAGTTCGCTCTCGATGGCGCGTTGCATCGCGCCGGGGGGCGTCGCTGGCGTAAGGGCGCGCAATTCCGCTTCAAATTCAGAATCGTTCATAGGTGCTTGGATTGTAAGAGCGGCGCAGCGCCTGCAGCGCATAGCGGTAGCGCGCGGAGACGGTATTGATGGATAGGGAGAGAATCTCCGCGATTTGCGCGAAGGTGAGCTCGCCCCAGATGTGTAGAACGAGCGTTTCGCGCTGCTCCTCCGGCAGTTCGCGCAGGGCGGCCTGCAGCAGATCGGTCCGTTCGCGCTCCTCCAGCGATGGTTCGAACCACGGACGGTTTTCGCCGGGGCCGCCATCGTAAAACGCATGCTCGCGCTTCAATCGGCGTGCATTGCCGCGGAGGCAATCGATGGCAGCGGTGCGAACTGCCGCGAAGAGCAGGGGATAATGTTCTGGCGTTGCCCCTGGCTGCTTCTGCCAGAACCGGATGAACGCCGTTTGCACGACATCCTCGGCATCGGCGGCGGACGGCAGCCATTGCCGCGCGAAGAGGAGCAGCTTGGGAGCGAGGTCGCGGTAGCAGGCGCGCCACGGCTCCCGCTCGCTGGCGGCGGGGACGATCGATAGCGCGCTGGCAGGCATCACACTATAGAATCGACGCGGCTGCCGATTTTAGTGCAGAGATTTTTGATGCGCCGCGTACGCCCGGCCAAGTTTAGAGGGGATGAGAGCGGTCTGTGCAGCGCAGGCCGCTTTACTCCGCCGTCTTCACCCAGCAGCGGAGCGTCTCGGCGACGCTCCACGCCTGTGCGATGCACCCTCGCGGTGTGAACGGCTCTTCGGCGTCGAAAATCTCGCTGATCTGTCCCACACAGGCGCGGTCGAGATGCGGCAGCGAGGCTTCGAGCCATTTGCGAGCGCCAGCCCGGTCTTCGGGATGCACCTTGAGCCACGCATCGATGAACGGTCCGATGAGCCAGCCCCATACGGTGCCTTGATGATAGGCAGCATCTCTCGCGCGGAGATCGCCAAAGTAGCGCGGTTTATAATCGGGGCTGTCCGGTGACAAAGAGCGGAGGCCGACTGGAGTGAGCAGCTTTTCCCGGACGACATTCAGCACGGCAGTCCACCGGCTTTCGTCGAGCACCGGATGTGTGAGCGAAAAGGAAAAAATCTGATTCGGACGGCATGAGCTGTCGTCGGCATTCTCGCCATCCACGACATCGTATAAATAGCCGCATTGCTCCGACCAGAAGCGCTTGTTAAAAGAGTCCCGGCAACGTTGCGCATGCTCGCCGATCTGCTGTGCGCCCTCGTCGTTCTCCTCCCGAAGCCACCCCTCCAGCAGGCGCAGCGCATTATACCAGAGGGCATTGATTTCGACAGGCTTTCCCCGGCGCGGTGTCACCACCCAACCATCCACCTTCGCATCCATCCATGTTAGTTGATATCCCTCGGCGCCCTCCTTTAGCAGCCCGTCGCGCGGATCGACTCCGATTCCAAAGCGCGTCCCGCGCAGGTGATGCTCGATGATGTCGCGCAGCTTTGGCAGCAGCAATTGCAGCGTGGGCCGGTCGCCCGTGCGATCGAGGTAACGTGAGATCGCATGGAAGTACCAAAGCGTCGCATCCGCCGTGTGATAGACCCCGTCGTTCTGGCCATCGGGGAAGTAATTTGGGATGAGCCCGTTCTTGATATAGTGCGAGAATGTCCGGAGGATCCATCCGGCTTCATCGAAGCGGCCTGTGGTAAGTGTCAGCCCTTCGAGTGAGATCATCGTGTCGCGGCCCCAATCGGTAAACCAGTGATAGCCGGCGATCACCGAGCGCACTTCGTCTCCCGACGCTCGCGCGCGGGCGGCGTCCTCGATGCGCCCAGCCGGTGTCATGATGAACTGATCCGCAGCGAGCACGAGTTGGGCTCCGGCGCTATCGTGCGCCTTGGGATCGGCCTGGGAAAGAAGGCGGCGTCGGCGTTCGCGCTCCGCGACTTCGGCCTGGGCGGGCGTGAGCGCCAGGAGCGTGCACCAGGATTCTGTGGATGCGATGAGTGTCGCGCCGCGCCGCGGGCGCAGATTCACATGAAAAAAGCCGGGACTCCAGAGCAAGCCGTGTGAATGATATCCGCGCTCGGCCTCCAAGGGGTAGGAGATCTCTCGCGAAGCGCCTCCATCGTGAGTGAAGGATCCGGCGTCGCCTTCGATCATCATCCGCAATGGCGGGAAAGGGTGCGGCGCCGACTCACCGGCTGAGATTTCGTAATGCGCCCCGCGAATGGCGAGCTCGTAATCGTCGCGGAGCGGCTCGGCTACATCGTTTTCATGCAGGCGAAAGTGAACGGCGGGCCGAAGCTCGATCCGCACCGATTCCTGCGCCGAAAGCAAGGCGTAGCTAATGTGAACCGTATTCTGCCCGTGGATAAGCAGGACCCGCTTCTCGACTTCGACATCCTCGACCTTGTACCGCCAGTGCGGGAGGCCACGTTCGAGCCGAAATTCGGTGAGATAATGCGGAGCCGCCCCGGCGGCGTCTTCCAGCAAATTGGGCTCATCGCCACCAATCTGAATCTTCCGTCCATCCCCCATCACGACAGTCTCGGCGAGATGGTTGAACATCATCACTCTGCCGAGCGGCGAGGGAAGCGCCGCGATGAGCAGCCCGTGGTAGCGGCGGGTGACATTCCCAAAAATCGTTCCAGAGGCGTATCCGCCCAAGCCATTCGTCAGGAGCCATTCGCGCCCGATCAATTCTCTCGCCGCCGCGCCCGCAGCTTCTGTCAGTGGAATGCGTCGGATCTGCGCGGCGGGATTATGGAGCGTTTGCATATTTCGGCGAGGCATCGTCCATTTTACGCGGCGCAAGCACAAGCGCGGCGTGCCCTGCGAGGCGCCAATTTTCATCGGTGTCCGGCGCGGGGCAGCCGCAGCCGCCGTAAGTCGGCGATTCGCTGGACCAGAGAACCTTCCATTTGCATGCGGCGACTGGGGCCAGCAGCGGTTCAGGCGCGGGATCGAGGAGGAGATCCCTTCCCAGATTTACCAGCAACAGCCGATCGTCATCGTGCTTGCCAAAGAAGCGAAGCACAAACGCGCTCTCGCCGAGGACGGCGCCGTCGAGCCGCTCGCGCATCGCTCCATTAAAGACAGGATCGCTCCGGCGCAAGGCCAGCAGATCGCGATGGAGCCGGGTGGCCTCGCTGTGTGTTTCACGCTCCGAGTGATCGAGCTTGCAGCGACGGAATGTTTGTTCGCTTTCGGGCTGCGTGAGAAGCCGGTCCAGATCGGCGTCGAGGGAGGCTACGCTGGGAAATTGCGATAAAAAAGTGCGCCTGCCCGCGGCAACCTGGCGCGCGAGTTCCGGCCCGTGGTCGGCGAAATAGAGGAACGGCGCGGATGCGGCGAATTCCTGCCCCTGAAACAGCATGGGCGTATTGGGGCCAAGCAGGAGGAGTGCTGTCATCGCGCGCACAGCCCCGGGATTTGAGAGTTCGTGGATGCGCTTTCCACAGAGCGAATTTGCGACCTGATCGTGATTTTGCAGGAAGTTGACAAAGTGCGCCGCGTGAAGATTGAGGCTCGCGAAGCCGCGCCGGTTCTTCTGCCATTTGTAGCGCTGCCCCTGGTACAGGTAGCCGTACTTGACCATCGAGATAAATTCCTGCGGGGCGCCGTGGTAGTCGGTGTAATACGCTTCGCGCCGGCCGGTCAGGGCGACGATCGCCGAATGGTGAAAGTCGTCGTTCCAGAGGGAATCCATGCCGTGGCCGGCCTCGGCTATCGGTTTTACCAAGCTCACGTCTTGCGGCTCATTTTCAGCGACGATATAGGCGCCGCGGCCTTTCGCGGCGCTGCGTACGCGGGCGGAGATTTCCGCCATAATGTTGGGCTGCGACGCGTCGAAGATCTGCTGTGTCGCATCGAGGCGGAGGCCATCCAAGTGAAATTCGTCGATCCAATACGCTGCGTTTGCGATGAAATATTCGCGCACAGGTGCGCTGTTTTCCCCGTCGAAATTGATCGGGTCGCCCCACTCGTTCTCATAGCGCGTGCTGAAGTAATCTTTAGAGAATTCGCGCAGATAGCAGCCATCCGGCCCGAAATGATTGTACACCACGTCGAGGATGACGCCCATGCCGGCCGCATGCGCGCGATCCACGAAGGCGCGCAAGTCATCCGGCTCGCCATAGAGCCGTGTCGGCGCGAATAGATTCACCCCGTCGTATCCCCAGCCGAAACGTCCTGTGAAATCCGCGACTGGCATGATTTCAAGGATGGTGACTCCGAGTTCCGCGAGATCCGCTAGGCGATCGATAGCAGCGCGCCACGTTCCTTCCTGTGTAAAGGCGCCGATATGCAGTTCGTACAGCACCTGGCCCTCGATCGTCACACCCGGCCAAGCCTCGTCCGTCCAGTGGAACGCGCCCGGATCGACGACCTGGGATGGCCCGTGCGGTCCGGCAGGCTGAAACCGTGAAGCGGGATCGGGATAAGCGCCGGAATCAAGCTGCACTTTGTACAGCGCTCCGGGCGCGCCATCCCGCGAGAAGCCGGAAAAGTAGCCATTTCCTTCCGCCTCCAGTTCCAAGCTGGTCCGCGCGCCGACCTTCGATCGCTCGAAGCCGATCCCGGCAGTCTTCGAGCGCGGCGCCCAGACGCGGAAATGAACTCCCCCATCCATGGCTTCGGCGCCGATGGGAAGCCGCCTGTTCTGTGCGATCGAAGTAGGAATCGCCCGTCTCCTCCGGTGAGCGTATTGCTTTCGGCAGCCTACGGTTTCACGACCTGGATGGTCGCGCCCGTGGTGGAGGCTGCGGCTGGGATCGGGCCGAGCTTGCCATTGATCGAGATGGACTGTCCATCTGCGAGCGCCGATTGCGAGCCGTCAGAACGCATTACGGTTCCCCCCGAGGAGAGGACTGTCCCATCGGCGAGCTTTACGTCACTGGTAAGGCGGGAGCCTTCGGCGCCATGCATGGACAGCACGGAACCGCTGGCCATCACAAACCGATCCGGCGCCACTCGAGCAGGCGGGGCGGATTCCAGCGTCTTTGTCTCGGTTGTAACGGTCGCGGGCGTGGGGGATTCCACCGCCTTTGGCTGCGCTGTAACGGTCGCGGTATCATCCGCGAAGAGGCATGCAGGGAGCGAGAGGGCAACGACGAGTGCGGGCAGAGTTTTCATAGTCTTAGACAAACTCTTCGTGCCGCAGCGGGGTGGCGGCTCTGTTCTCCACGCGGTTTTCCCAGCGCCGCAATGGGGAGCGCGAATTCCCCTGGCTGTAGCGTGGTTTATTTCTTCGGAGGAGCGACCTCGCCCTTCACGAATTTGATCGCGCCATCCATCTGTTCCAGGATCGCGGCGACCTGTTCGGGCCGCTTTTCAGCGAAGGCCTCCCGCACATCGTCGCAAAGGTGGCCGACCGCTTTGGTCTCGTGATGCACCGATTTGCGCTTTTCGGCGGCCAATCCAGGGTATTTGCTCGGCACGGCTCTGATGAGCGCCTTCAGCGTTTCCGCGGTAAGGCTCGCACCGTTCGCATTTCCAGCGGTGATCGCTTCGCCGAGCGCTTTGCGTTGTGCATCAACTTGCACCCAAAGCCCTTCCGGTGTCTCCGGGATCTGGATGAGGGATAGCGCATCTTTGTCCTTATCCTTCGCAAGAACGGGTGTGAGCGGGAAGAGTGCGCAGCAGGATATGGCGAGAATCGTCGTGAACTTCATGGTTAAGAAAAATGGAGCGGAGAGCCAAAGCTAGCACGCTTTCCGCCAGAAGGCTGCAGCGTGCTGCACCGGTTACAGTTCCCCGGCCCTTGTTTGCCTAGAGTGTTCTGTTTTGTCTAGACCTTGTCGCTCGAATATTCCCATCCGGCCCGGTAGCGCGGACGCTTGATGAATTCCGAAGCCTCCGGGTAGCCGGTCACCTCCAGCTTTTCCGAGTTCCAATCGATCGGCACTCCCATCCGCATCGCAAGCCCGCCGATGAGACAAAGCTCCGTGAGCGGCACCGAATAGTCGAACTGCGACATGAAAGGGAAGGCCTTTCCTTGCTTTATGGCCATACTCCATTCGATCTGCGGCGAGCCGGCAGCGGGGCTGCGATCATACTTCTTGGCGGGAGGATTTGCCATTACATCCTTCATCCGCTCCTCAGGATAAATCTTCGGACTGCTGCACTGGTCGTGCTGATTGTAGATCACCCCTTCGGTTCCCATAATAAGGAAACCGACGGAGCCAAATTTTTGGTCTCCGAGTTCTTTCGGAACGGGCGGCAGATTCTGGCTGCCATCCTCCTTCTTCCCTTCGTACCACGTCATGCTGATGTCGCCCCACCGCGGGTGATTCTTCCAATGGTACTTCACCGTGCATCCGCGCGGCCACGCGATGCCGGTGAGCTCTTCCGGCGAAGCCTCGATCGATTGCGGCATACCGAGATCCATCGCCCAGAAGATCGGGTCCATATTGTGGCACCCCATGTCACCGAGCGCGCCGCCGCCCCACTCGATAAATCCCCGCCATTTGAAGGGATGCACCTCGTTCCAGTAAGGGTGATCCGGCGTCACCGCGAGCCATTGCTGCCAGTCGAGGCTCGCCGGTGCGTCGCCGGGCTTTGCGGTTACCGATTTTCCCTGAGGCCAGATCGGACGGTTTGTCCAGACGTGCAGCTCGGTCACTTTGCCGACCACCTTCGCATCCAGCCATTCCTTCAGCATCCGGTTGTCATCGAAGGTGTGCCCTTGGTTTCCCATCTGGCTTATGATGCCCTTTTTCGTCGCGGCTTTGTGCAGTTCGCGCGCTTCCCAGAGTGTATTTGTCAGCGGCTTCTGCACGCAGACATGTTTTCCGAGGGCGATGGCGTGCATGGCAGCCGGGTAGTGGGCGTGATCGGGGATCGACACGGTGACTGCGTCGATCTCTTTCACTTCGTCGAGCATCTTGCGGAAATCGCGGAACTGCTTCGCATTTGGAAATTTCTGCGCGGCCTTTGCCAGGTTGCCCGAGTCCACATCGCACATCGCCACGATCTCGTTATCCTTAGCGGCGAGCTCCATATCCGACCATCCCTTGCCGCCGACGCCGATGCAGGCCATGCCGAGTTTGCGGCTCGCCGGCACTTTGTCGTCGGCGATGAGGATATTGGGGAGGACGATGCCGCCCGCGGTGGCGGCCATTCCTTTGAGGAAGGTGCGCCGTGAAGTGCGAAGAGATGGGAGAAACATGATGATGAAAGGATGTGCGTTTAAATGAC
The DNA here is from genome assembly GCA_038238905.1 of Chthoniobacterales bacterium. Classification (GTDB taxonomy): domain Bacteria; phylum Verrucomicrobiota; class Verrucomicrobiia; order Chthoniobacterales; family Chthoniobacteraceae; genus JBBSFI01. The sequence goes on from JBBSFI010000021.1 coordinate 50,036, forward strand.
CGCAAAAGGGATGCCGATCTTAGCAGAAGCTTGCAAGCTTCAATTGGTGACGCGGAGGAATCGATGTGGAATCGATGCGGGAACGGGGTCACGCGGGGGCGCGGAGGGAGGGATGGGGCAGTGGGGTGGACGCACGGCGATCCGGGCTTGAATGAGGGTCACGCGGAGGTCCGCTTCGCGCTCGCAAGTCGGAGAGAATTTGCCAACGCGGCCTAATAAACAGGGAATGCCGCCAGCAGGAGGAGCGCGATGATGATGATGAGCGTGATCGTTCCCAGCAGTGAAAGATCGGCGTCTTTTTTGCAAACAGCAATAGAGGCGAGGAGCAGAGAACAAGCCGGAACAATCAAGACTTCGTAGTACGGTCGATCGCCTCCGGACAGATGAGGCCTCAGCAAAATGGCCTTCACTGCTCCCCGACAGTCAAAGTCAGTGAAGCCGCAAACCAGATTCGAATCCGCGGGAGTTTCGGGGGGAGTGCGACCTTCATAGGTGACCGCCGCCACCAATGGCGGAATTGGAATGTTCCGTGGGACACGGAATATCACTGAAGCCCGGTATTCGGAAAAATGCTGCGTAGAAGACCCAGCCAAACAGCGGAACCAGCAGGACGAGGGACCATGAAGCTTTCTTGAGAAATGGCGTCCGGCGATGGAGCAGCCACATCCGAACGATGAGCGACGCGCTTGCCCAGAGACAGAAACCAGCGAGCAGAACGGCGGCGATTGAATGCTCCCTAAACCAGGATGCGTATTCCGGCGGCAATACGATTCGAGTTTGCTGTAGGATTGTCATTTCGGCGGATGCTTTTTATGAGTGCCGGATCTAACTGAATCATCGTGAAAGCCGAAGACCTCGAACGCAGAGAAGGGGGGGTAGGTGCGGTCGGATTGGGATGAGCGCATATCGATCGCTGGTGTTTCACATAAGGGGCAATTCCAGTTGCGCGGTGTCCGGTGGGTTTGTCTCTGGGCGTGCCGCTTCGGGGAGTTCCATCTGCACATGCAGACGCTCGGCGGCGTGCTTGCAGGTGATGGGTGCGAAGCCTTCGAAGTGGTTGTTGCAGAGGACGAGGACGCGTTTGACTTCATGGAGGTGCCTGTGGATGCGCAAGGCCCAGCTTTCGAGCGACGCGTCGCGCGGCCACATGAGGCGGTCGTATTTCAGCGGCTCGCGGTCGGGAGCGTATTTCACGGTGAGATCGCCCATGAGCCGGAGGTAGATGAAATCGGTGGTGAGTGGATGAAGGGCGAAGGCCGCCTCGTCGCGGTGGTCGAGCGGAGTGAGGTCGTTCCAGACGCAGCAGACGCGGTGCTCGCTGAGCAGCTCGGCGATGCGCGGGACGTTCCATGCATTGTCGCGGAATTCGATCGCGAAGCGAAAGGCGGGCGGCAGGCTCCTCACGAAATCGCGCAGGGCGTGCTCGCCTTCGTTCGGAGAGAAATTCGGAGGCAACTGCACGAGGATGCACGCCAGTTTCTCGGCGAGCGGCTCGATCGCTTCGCAGAATTCCGAGAGCGCGCGGTCGCAATCGCGCAGCATGTGGTCGTGCGTGATTTCGCGCGGCGCCTTGCAGACGAAGGCGAAATCAGGCGGAGTGGCCGCGGCCCAGTGCTCCGCGGTGGCGCGAGCCGGCGCCGCGTAAAAGGTGGAATCGATCTCGACCGCATTGAGATAGCGGGCGTAAAAGGCGAGCCGCTGCTGCGGCGGTAGATGCGGCGGATAGAATGTCCCAGACCAGTCGTCAAAGCTCCACGCGCATGTCCCGAGATGGATGGCGGCGGAGGCGGGTTCGGAGGGTAATTCGGAGCGAATCGCGATGACGGGGACGCTATCCTATGGACAGGGCGCCGGCCAGCCTGCACTTTCGCCAAATCAACTACGCATGAAACTCTGGAATATCGCCTGTTTTGCGCTGAGCGGCTATCTCGTGCTGCACGCCGGAGAAACCGAGTGGCCGCAGTTCCGGGGTCCGACCGGTCAAGGGATCTCCGCGGCCTCGGGGGTGCCGATCGAATGGAGTGAGGGCAAAAATATTGCCTGGCGGATGGAGCCGCCCGGGCGCGGCTGGTCGTCACCGGTCCTCTCCCACGGGCGGCTCTACATCACGAGCGCAGTCACCGCGGCGGGCGGCTCGGATACGACGCTGCATGCCATCTGCATCGACGCAGCCGATGGGCGGGTGGTCTGGGATTCGGAGGTCTTCCATCCCGACGCCGCCAGCGTATCTGCCATGCACTCGAAAAATTCCGCGGCGAGTCCCACACCCATCGTGTCCGATGGCCGCCTTTACGTACATTTTGGACACATGGGGACAGCGGCGCTGGATCTCGATGGAAAGGTGCTCTGGCGGCAGAACGGCGTGAAGTACGCGCCGGTGCATGGAAATGGCGGCTCGCCGATCCTTCTGGATGGCATGCTCATCTTCGGATGTGATGGGGCTGACGATCCCGCGCTCGCCGCTTTGGATGCATCGACCGGTGAACTGCGATGGAAGACAGCGAGGAACACCACGGCGCGCAAGCATTTCTCATTCTGTACGCCGCTCGCGATCCAGGTGAAGGGCGCAACGGAGGTCATCAGTCCGTGCAGCGGATTCGTGGGCGGATACAATCCGGCGGATGGACGGGAATTGTGGCGCGTTCTATATGGCGAAGGGTATTCCGTGGTGCCGCGTCCGGTCTTTGCGCATGGATTGCTTTTCGTGAGTTCCGGGTTCGACGCGCCGGTTTTGTACGCGATCAAGCCAGACGGCGCGGCGGGCGATGCTACTGCCGATCATGTCGTGTGGACCGATCGAAAAGGGGCGCCATGCACGCCATCGGCTCTGGTGGCAGGGAACGATCTCTATTTTGTCTCGGATGGAGGGATAGCCACATGCGCCGATCCAGAGACAGGCGCCGTGCGGTGGCGGGAGCGGCTGGGCGGCGGCTTCTCCGCCTCTCCGTTCGCTGCGGAAGGACGCGTATATTTCACGAGTGAAAGTGGAGAGACTTTTATCGTGAAGACAGGCGATAAATACGAACTGCTCGCGACGAATGCGATCGGAGAACGGGTGCTCGCTTCGTGTGCGGTATGCGATGGAGCGCTGTTTCTGCGGACAGAAACGCACCTGGTGAGGGTGAAAAAGTGAAGGTATGAACTACGGAGGTATTAACTAGTTAACGGCGCAAGGACGCTGGCAGGAGCAATTTCGGCCCTGCGCCAAACGCTTCGGCTGGCGACTCAAATGCATTGGTCGCGACAAGCTGATCCCGCGCCGTTTCAAGTGACAAGAAATCGATCTGATGCGTGTAGCGCCACGCATAGGTGAGCACGTTGAGCAGTGCGTCCGGCCGCCGATTGTGACTCATGGCTTTAAGCGACTGGAGGTACGCGCTGCGGAAAACGGTAGGTATGACGATCCGAGCTTCGCCCCCTGTAACAAGCTCCGCGTTCATCATGATTCGCGCGACGCGGCCGTTCCCATCCGCAAACGGATGAACTTCCGAGACCAGGAACATCATGAAAATGGCACGCGCAAACGGCGAGGGCAGTGTGCGGCCGAGAGCGAATCCTTCGGCGAGTGTGCCCCGGACGTGGCGCGGATGGACAAACACGGTGGCTCCGGCTTTATTCGCCTCCACCTTGAAGACACCAGGCGTAAGTGCTGGCCGGCCTGCCATGATGTGCGCATGCCGCTCACATAGAATCCGGATGAAAGCTTCTGGTGTCGTGACAGCGCGACGCAATTCCGCCTCGTTTCGTACGATTTCAAATGTGCCGATGATGTCGTGGGCATCCTCCGATCGGGCGGCCGGCACCTTGCCTTTGAAGATGATTTCCTCGGCTTCATCGACGGCGAATTGCGTGCCCTCGATGTAGTTGGAAAAGTATGCCTCGAAAAACGGGAGCGCGACACCATCTGATGTCTTTGTCAAAAGATGGGCGGGCGGCGCGACGGCGAGCCTCTGGCGCAGCGCCTCAAAAGCCTCCATGCGTTCCACGTCGTACGGCGCGCCTTCCGAATAAGCCGCGCCCAAGCCGGAGCCGAGTTGGGCTTTGCGCGTCCCCAGAAGACCTCCGACGAGTGAGTCGAAACGCTCCGATCCCACGGTCATGTCCAGCTCCAGCGCGAGATGGCGCGCTTCATCCCGCAGACGGTTCAATCCGTCCTCGCCGCTGGCGCGAAGCAAGCCATCGAGATGCGCAACCATCTCCTCCCTGGAAAACGTACGTGTCACGGCGCCCGCCCGCGACCGAGAGGGGCGAAGATTTTCCAAATGCGCTCTGGCGGGCGAGGAAAACTTCAATCCATAGAGAAACTCGCGGTCGCTACCCAGCGGCCCAGCCCCTTGCGCGGGCGAATGCGCAGGCCGGGCAATGCCAGTTCCGTGGTCTTCGCGTGCACCAAAAAGATGGAACCGTCTCTCGCTGGGCGGTTTTCCAGGGCCGTCCGATCGGCCACCAGCGCGCCGGGATAAAACCCACCTATGATCCTCCAAACGTTGCGATGAACGATCGCCTCGGGCGCATCGCGCAGATTGCTCGTGTAAAGGCGTGAGGCTAGCTTCCGCAACGATCCATCAGAAATCCGACGGTGAACGGCGAGAGTCGTCTCTTTAGACGAGACGATGACTTCATCCCGGGTTCGGAATTTTTCCGCCATATAAGCGAGTGCCAAAGGCCTCAAATGCAACTTTTCTCACTTTAAGGCAGGCGCAACTGAAGCTTTTCCCGAGTTAAGAAGTTCATTTGGGGAAGCAGTTCATCGTTGTTGAGCTTGCAGTGGGAGTGGGCGCCGGGTGAGTATGGCGTGCAGATGTCTGTCGATGCTTTCACATTCTGGCGCCGGAAGATTGGGTGGGTGCGGCTGCGGATCAATGTGGGATGGGTGCTGGACCGGCTGCTGCCGCTGCTCTTTTTGGGGGCGATCGGTTTTACGATTGCGGTGCTCGCGGGAAGGCGGGTTGGGTGGAGCGATCGTGCGCTGGCGACGGGAGGCGTTCTTTCCGCGTGCGCATTGGTAGTGCTCAGTCTGGCGCAGGCGCGGCGGCGATTCATTTCGACAGCGCAGGCCCGGGCCCAAGTCGATTCCACCTTGCGATTGCACAATCGGCTCGCGTCTGCGGCAGAGGGAATCGGTCCGTGGCCGGAAACAGCGATGTGGAAGGGGGCGTTGTGGAGATGGAATGCGCGGCGGCTGTCGATCGTCCCGGCGACCTGCGCGGCGCTGATTTGCGGTGCGTTCCTCGTGGAGATTCCGCTGGCGCGTCCGCCGTTGCCGCCCCCGACTGCCAAGCCTCCGGCGCTTGCGAAGGCGGAGGCGTGGATCGACAAGCTCGAGAAATCGCCGGACGTGGACCCATCGAGCCTCGAACAGATGAAGGAGGAGGCAGAGCAACTCGGACGCCAGTCCGCGGAGGAGTGGTATTCCCATGCGGGACTCGAGGCGGCCGATCATCTAAAGAATCAGCTTTCCTCGGGGATCAAAGCGCTGGAGCAGAATGCGACGAAGGTGGAGTCGCTCCTCTCGGCTGCGACTGGAGATGCGACGATGACTGAAGGGCAGGCCGGCGAACTCAAGGAGGAGCTTTCCGGCGCGTTGAGCGCGCTCGAGGGGAATGTGCCTGCGCTGGATAAGGAACTGATGGGGAAGCTCGGCAAGCTCGACCCGAGCCGACTGCGGGATATTTCACCGCAGCAAATGAAAGAACTGAAGCAGCGGCTGGAGCATGCGAAGCAGGCTGCAGAAGATGCAATGGGAAGCAAGGAAGGCGGCTCCGATGAAGACGAAGAAAGCGAAGGCGAGCCGGGCGGGCGGGGAGGACTTTCGCCCGGGCCCGGCGCCTCGAAGCTTTCTTTTGAAGATCATCCGGCAAATCTCAGTACGAGCGCGACGAAAGCTGTGGAGAACCCCGATATGAGCCACGCCGCGCTGGGGCAGACGGTCGGGGTTTCCGCTGGACAGCACGATGTGGATAAAACCGCGGAGAACCGCGCGCAATCGGGCGGAAACGGATCGCAGGGGGCGGGAGCGGGGACGGTCTGGACGCAACAGAATCTCACGCCGCAGGAGCAACGGCAGCTTCAGCAATTCTTCAAATAAGTTTGGCGGAACGAGGCGCGGGCGGATAGAAGGCATTCCCCACATGAGCCAGCGCTTCGCATCCGACACCGATCTCGCGGCGGCAGGGCCGAAATTGAGCGCGCTGCTCTCTACGCTCAACGGCGTGCTCTTTGGCCAGCAAATGCTCGTCGAGAGCGTCATCGTAGGGATGCTGGCGCGCGGACACCTGCTGCTGGAGGGATTGCCAGGTCTTGGAAAAACCGAACTCGTAAAGGCCGTGGCGAAGGCGATCGGGCTCACGCAGCGGCGCATCCAGTTCACGCCCGATCTACTGCCGGGGGACATCACGGGAAACGCCATTCTGAGCGAGATCGACGGGCAGCGGCGCTTCGTCTTTCAGCCGGGGCCGGTCTTTGCGAATATCGTGCTGGCGGATGAGATCAACCGGGCATCGCCGAAGACGCAGAGCGCGCTGCTGGAGGCAATGCAGGAGCGCCAGGTGACGGTGATGGGCGAAACGCGGGCGCTGCCGGATCCCTTCTTTGTTCTGGCCACGCAAAATCCGATCGAGATGGAGGGAACTTACCCACTGCCCGAGGCGCAATTAGACCGGTTCTTATTCAAAATCGAGATCCACCGGAACCCTGCCGATGTGCTGAAGCGGATCGTAATGGAGCGGGAGATCGGGGTCGAGCCAGTAGTGAATGAAGCGATGACAGCGGCGGAGTTTGGTGAATGCATCGCGCTCGCGCGCCGCGTGTATATGCCGGAGGTGGTGGCGGATTTCATCGCGCGACTTGTCCACGCGAGCCACACGGGAAATTCGGCAGCGGCGGAAGGGGTGAAATTTGGAGCGAGTCCGCGAGCGGCGCTGGCGCTTGCGGCGGCGGCGCGTTCGCGAGCCCTGCTGCTTGGCCGATTGAATGCCAGCTTCGAGGATGTGCAGGCGGTGGCGCGCGCGGTCTTGCAGCACCGCATCCTGCTGGATTACCGGGCGCGAGTGGCCGGGAAAAGCTCCGCCGATGTGGTGGCGGCGCTGCTGGCGGAAGTGAAGCCGGCCGGTGAACCGATCCCATCCACGCTGCTCTCGGCTAAGATCAGATGAGGCCCAGCATGGCTCCGCCCGTCTTGCAAAGGGCGCCACGCATCGGTCACCTTGACTTGACCACGCGGCAAGGCTGCGGCGGGCGGAATGGACTGGTGCTCATGGCCGCGCTTTACTTCGCGCTGTCGCTTCATTGTGGCGCCTATAACATTCGCAGTATCACGACGCAGGATCACTCGGGCATTTCGATTGAAATCTGCAATCCGCTGAGCGAGGAGCCGAGGAGCGGCTTTTTGCCGCTGCATCTTCGCATTGTTAACAAGACCTCGAAGCCGCACGAATGGACACTGGAAGCGGGCGTGATGGGCGGATCGCGCCTCGGCTATTCGGTAAAGATCGGAGCCGCCGCTGGCGAGGCGAGGGAAATCGACCTTCACATTCCACAAGCGTCCCTTGCAGAAGGGCGGACGGGCGCGGCGCGCCTTTCGGGGAAAGTCACGGGATATGGGATAGAACGGTCGGACGCTGCGTTCTTCTTTGGGGGAAGCTACAGCGGCGCGGTGGACACCGCGTATGTCGCGATGAGTCATACGCTGGCGGATAAATCGTGGTCGGCGATCGGAGCGGAGATCAAAGCATCGGCTGGGACAAAATCGCGAGAAGAACTCGCCCAACTGCGATTCGCCTCTATCGGCACGAGCGCCCGTGGGCTGCTTGGCAGCTCGGTGCTGCTATCCGAAATGCCCGCCGATGCACGCGCCTTCTCAGGCTTCGCCGCACTCTGGCTTTCGAGCGCGGACTGGAATGGACTTTCCTCGGAACTGCGCCGGGCGGTGCGCGAATGGGTAATCGACGGGGGCCGTCTTTTTGTTGCGAGCGAGCGCGAATCCGAGCCGATGGAAGGCCTCTTGAAGAAGCTCAAAACGGGAGCGCCGGTTGCGATCGGTTTCGGACAAGTGAAACTGGTTTCGGCAAATGATAACGTGCTTCCCCCGAAGGAAACGGCGGACGATATTCTCGATCTCGACAGCGCGCCTCAACCGGCCGCGAGCGAAGACTACACATCGAAGTGGTCGCTGCTGGAGAAGTTCGAGCAGCCCCGGCTCAACGCGGCACTCATCATCGCGTTTGTCTCTCTGTTTGCGGTGGTGATCGGGCCGTGCAACCTGATTTGGTTTGCCCCGCGCCGGAGCCGGCACCGGCTTTTTTTCACCGTTCCAGCGATCTCGCTCGGCTCCATCGCGATCCTTTTCTGCGCCATCGCGGCTGGCGACGGGATCGGCGCGAACGGAGGCAGGAACGTACTCGCCTGCCTGCCCGCGGGCGAGAATCGATGCAGCATACAGCAGGAGCAGGCGAGTCGCTCCCATCTGCTCGTGAAGCGGAGTTTTACCGCGCCGGAAGAGGCGTCGATCGCCGAGCTCCCGGCCCGCAATCGGACCGACAGCGCGCGCACCTTCGAGCGGTCGGGGACTGAGCTAAAGGGAGACTGGTTCCACAGCCGGGCATTCCAGGCGCAGACGCTTCGAATGGCGCTTCCGACGCGGGCAGAGGTCGTTTTGCAATCGTCTTCCGGAACGGCCCCGGTGTTGCTATCGAGCGCCGCCACAGCACTGCGCGATGTCTTTTACTGTGACGCGGCGGGGCAACTGTGGCATGCCGATGAAATAACACCTGGCAGGGCGGCCTCACTCGCTCCGAGCACGGACGAGGCATATAACGCATGGGTAAGCGGGGTGTCCGCAAGACTCAGCGCCAATATGCGCGCGACACTCTCACGCGTTGCGCACCGGCCAGGCTGCTTTTATGCGCAGGCGGACGCGACCGCGGAGATTCCGATTGAAACACTCCGATCTGTAAAGTGGCCGAGCGAAACGATCGTGTACTTCGGCCCATGCGCGCCGGAAGAGCATTGAGCGCGCAACAATCGATCGACGATATGAGCGAAACAACGGAGCCAGCGATTCGCGTACGCGACTTGGTGAAGACCTTTCAAGGGGTGCAGGCTCTCAAGGGGGTGACATTCGATGTCATGCCGGGCCAGGTTGTCGGTTTCATCGGCGCCAATGGATCGGGCAAGACGACAACGATGCGAATCCTCACGACGCTCGATCTTCCGGACTCTGGGGGCGCATGGATGAATGGGTATAACATTCTCGAGAATCCTGGCAAGGTCCGGCGGATGGTGGGCTGGATGCCGGACTCCTACGGCGCGTATGGAGATGTGTCGGTGCTCGATTATTTGGACTTCTATGCGCGCGCGTACGGGCTGAAGGGCGCCGAGAGGGTCGCTCGCGTGCGGGAGGTAATGGAATTTGCGGATCTCACGCTGCTCGCGGACCGGCCCATGAAGGGGCTCTCGAAAGGAATGGCGCAGCGGCTTTGCTTTGGGCGCGCTTTGCTGGGCGATCCCAAGCTGCTGATCTTGGATGAACCGGCAGCGGGGCTCGATCCGAAGGCTCGGATCGAATTTAAGAACCTCGTGCAAATCCTATCGAAGCAGGGCGCTACGATCCTGATCTCTTCGCACATTTTGTCGGAGCTCAGTGAGATGTGCGACGCGCTCCTTTTCATCGACCAGGGTCGGATCGTTCACCACGGAACTGCCGATGCCTTGAAGCAGCGCGACGAAGCGATTGCGAGCATAGTCGATATGCAGGTGGATGGCGCGGAGGCGGCGCTCGTCGAGTGGCTTCGGGTTCGCGCGGGATGGAGCATTATCAGTTCTGGGAAAGGATCCGTGCGCGCGACTTTCGAATCGGGCGACCGGAAGCATGTGGCGGAGGAGTTGCGGCGGATGATTGCCGCCGGGTTGCCGATCGTGGATTTCCACCGGCAGGAGCGCCGGCTCGAGGAGGTCTTCGTCGATGTCCTCCGCGCCGGCGCCGAAGCGATGCTGCCGCCGCCGCTGCCCGCGACCCTTAACTAACATGACGCTTTCACCACCAGCGCCGACGACCAGCGATTTTCCGGATTGGATTGGGCCGATCCTGGTTAAGGAATTGCGCCGGGGACTAAAGACACGCGCCTTTGTGCTGAGCTTTGTCGGCCTCCAGGCGATCTTTGTGCTCACGCTGGTTTTCAATGCGATCCTGTATTCGCAAAAACCGGCGGAGTTCGACCCGAGCGGACTGCACACTGTTTTCTGGATGCTAGTCGGGGCGCAGCTTGTCGTCATCACACCCTTGCGGGCGCTGAACGAGATTGCCGGAGAGCGAAAGGCCGCAACCTTGGAGCTGATCTATATGACGAGCCTCACTTCGTGGCGCATCGTCTTTGGGAAGTGGGTCTCGCTGCTTTTCCAAAATTTGTTGTTCCTGGCTGCGGTGCTTCCGTACGGCATTCTGCGATACTATTTCGGTTCGGTGAATCTACTGGAGGATCTGAGCATGCTCGGATGGATGCTTCTCGGCAGCACGGTCCTGTCGGCGCTTGCAATTGCCATATCGGGGATGCCGCTGCCTGTCCGCATCGGTGTGATCGTAATCGGAGTGCTGCTGCTGCCATCGCTCTCGATGGGAGTAGCTTTTGGAATGCGCGGCGGCGCAAGCTTTTCAATGGAAGATGTGGCGTGGCCGGTGATCGTGTGGAATGCGGCGGTCGTGGTGGCGCTCGCGCTCGACCTCGCGGCGCAGAGCATAGCGCCCCCGGCGGAAAATCACGCAGGCGTTCAACGCATGGTGTCGCTTGCGGCGCTGCTTCCCGTTCCTTTGATGATGCTGCTGCGCGCTGGCGACGATGTCATCTTCTCGCAGCTCATGTTTTTCGCGGTGCTCTCCTTTTTTACGGTACTCCATCAAACAGCATCTTTTTGGTCTCCGATCCGTCCGCACCTGGCGCCATACGCCAAGCTGGGAGCGCCCGGTTTTGCGCTTGCCGTGTTGATCCTGCCAGGAGCTGCGAGCGCGGCGCTCTATCTCTTACTTTGCGCGGGCATTGTTATCGGTCTGGGAACTCACATTGCGGCTGGTTCAGCACAGCATGAGTTGTTCGTGGCGCGCATACTCCTCGCTGGCGCGGCTCTTCTCACGGCGCCGGTGCTGTACCGCGCATTGCGCCGCTATAGCAGGACAGCCGTCGCGGAATACTTTTTGTTCTTTATTCTCGCGGGAGTGATCGCGAGCTTTGTCCGCGTGCTTGGCAACGATCATCCCTTCGATGTTCCATGGCTCGCGGCGTTCCCGCCTGTCGGCGTTTGGTTCATCCGGGATCCTGCTTCGGGATCGAAAGTGTATTGGTGGTGCATCGCTGGATGGATCTCCTTCGCCGGTTATTGGACCGTTTTGGAACTGCTTATGCTGCCGTACTGGCGTTACACATGGGCGCTTTTCGAGGATATACGGCGCAATAAACAGTCTGAGACATCGGCACTCGCTCGCTCCGGTTCCGCTGCATGATCGCAAAGCCTCACAGGCCGCTTCCGGAGCTTCACGCCAGCGCGCGGCAGACCGCCGCGCAGTTTCGCCTTCCGCTGCGAACTCGCGCATGGCGTGGGATTCAAGGGAACTGGCAGGGGGCGGGGACTGGAAGTTCGATCGATTTTCAAGATCATCGCCCCTATGTGCCGGGAGACGATCCGCGCTATATCAATTGGCAGGCGTACGCGCGATCGGGCGCGTACACGATGAAGCTATATAGGGAGGAGGTGAGTCCTGCGGTCGATCTGGTGTTGGATCGCTCCGGATCGATGTTTGTCGATGAGAAGAAAGCGGGCCGCACGGCGGAGCTGCTTTATTGGGCGGTTGAGAGCGCCTTGCAGGCGGGCGCTTCGCTCCATTGCTTTGCGCTCGCAGCCGACGGGCCGGAGCCGCTCTCGACGGAATCGATACTGAGCCACGAATGGGTGAATGAAGATCCGCCGGCGGATTTGGAGCTTCTGCGAAATGTGCGTTGGCGCCATGGGTCGCTGCGGGTGCTGATATCCGATCTGCTCTGGCCCGGAGATCCGCACCCTCTTTTCAATATGCTATGCGACCGGCAGGGGCACGGGATTATCTATGCGGTTCGCTCGCAGGCGGAGGCGGAGCCGGAGTGGAGCGGTAATCTGGAAATGCGCGATTGCGAGTCGGGCGCGATCCGTCTGCAGCGGGTCGATCCAGGCGTGGCAGGCCTGTATCGAGAGGCATACCGGGCGCATTTCGATTTATGGGAGCAGCAGGCGATCCGTTATCATGTGCCGCTCGCGCGGGTGTCGGCGGAAGGCCCGTTTGCCGAGGTCATGGAGGGCCATGCGCGGGAGGCGGGCGCGGTGGAGTGGGTGAGGTGACCTGTCGCACGCAGGCGCAGCGACCACTCATGGGTCATGCGCAGGTAAGGGGTTTCCAATAAACCCACTGTCAGACACTCCGCCGTGAAGGCTACGGTTTCTCGACAGTCTTTTCCTGGCTCGGCCGGGCGTCCCATTTCTGCCAGAATTCGGAGGCGGGCTGGGTGAGGCGTGTGAATGAGAGGTTTTTGATCGATGGATGATTTCTGAGGAATTCGATATCTTTGCAATGCGCTGGTATGATGAGGCTTTCCAATGTGTCGATTTCGGAAAGCGGATGGAGGTCGGTCAAGTCAGTGCAACCCTCGAGATTGAGTTCTCGCAAAGGAGAATTGACGAGAGGGTGGAGATTGGAGACACCGGAGCGGCTGAGGTCGAGCTTTTGGAGGGGCATGCCTGCGAGCGGTTTGAGATCTTTCACATTGCGGCACCCGGCGAGGCTGAGCGATTCGAGATCCAATCCGCGCAAGGGCGCCAGATGTTCGATGGGCGTTCCGTTTAAGCGCAAGGTGACCAGCGGCAGTCCCGAAAGCATGCGCAGGTTTGCGGTCGGAGTGCCATCGAGATTCAGCGTCCGCAGAGGCATGCCTTCGAGCGGAGAAAGGTCGTGCACATTGGTATGGCTGAGAGAGAGCGAGATGAGAGGCAAGCCCTTGAGGGCGCTCAGGTCGCCGACGCGCGTGTCGTCGAGATTCAGCCCGCTGACCGGCGCATCGCGCAGCTTGCGCAAATCGGGCGACGGCACACGGCTGAGATCGATATTGAGCGTATTGTCCTCTTTCGTTTCCAGCCGCTCCTGCAGCCCTCGCTTTTCAAATGTCGCTTTCCAAGTCTTGAAAAAGAGCTGCCGATCGTGGCCGATCTCGTCGAGAAGTCCCAGGGCTTCTCCCACGCGCTTCTGGCCCACCATGGCCGTGTGCAGTTCCCGCAGGATCCCTGGTGTGATCTGGCTCTCGGTCCCCAATTCCGCGATCAGCTTCTTTGTGAGCGCCAGATTTTCCTGAGCCTGCTTGTCCGCTGGATTGAGATTGAGCGCGCCTTCGTAGGCGACGGCGGCTTCGTCGAAGCGGAGAAGTGATTGCAAGATATTCCCGCGCAGGCTGTGGTACGAAGCCTCGTTGGGCAACTGTGCGAGGGCGTAATCGATCTTCTCCAGCGCTTCGTCCGGCTTTTGCGCTTCGAGCAGCGCCGCTGCCTCGACTGCGAAGGTGGGCGCCGTTCCGCGCAATTCGGAAACGACTTTGGCGAGTTCGCCCTGGCTGGCCCGTGCGCGCTCTTCGCTGCGCAGCGCGCGATTGCGCTCCTGCGTGACCCTTATGAAGAAGGCGACGACGAGGATATTGAAGAGCAGGCCGCCCACGAGGAGCAGGCCGACCTCGCGCTTGTGGCGCGCGCCAAAAAGGAGCGCCTGCCTCCAAAGACTCGCGCGCTCCGCTTTGGGCGCGAAGCCGCTCTGGTGCGCCGTAAGATCCGCCTGCAACTCGGGCACCGTTTGGTAGCGGCCGGCGGGGTCCACATTCATCGCCTTCATCGCTATGGCCGAAAGCCCTTCGGGGATGCGCTTGTTGGGGCAATGGGCGAAGATGATCTCTCCCGCTTCCGGGCCCAGGCCGTGGTGTGGCTGCGGTGTCTTCGGGCTGTGATTAAACTGAATCGGCGCCTCGACATGACCCGCGATGATGCGGTCGAGCATCTCCTGCAAAGATCCGCCGTGGATCGGGGCGCGGAGAGCGAGAATCGCGTACAGGATACTACCCAGCACGTAGATATCCGATCGGGGGTCGATCGCGTCGAGAGCGCCGCGCGCCTGCTCTGGAGAGACGAAAGGCGGGGTGCCAACGACCACGCCGTGCATTGTCTGAAAGCCGCGCAAAGGATCGTGCGGGCGCGTGTCCAGAGAGGGATCGTCGCCGGTCTCCTGCTGCGGCAGGGTGGCCATCTGCTTCGCGAGACCCCAGTCCATCACGAACACTTCACCGTACGATCCGACCATGATATTCTCAGGCTTCAGGTCGCGGTGGACGACACCTTTTGAATGCGCGAAGGCGACGGCATCGCACACCTTTTGAAAGATAGTGAGCAGCGCGCTAAGCGGATATTTCTCGATCGTCTCCGCTCGCCCGGCGCGGAGGCCCCGCAGGATTTCGTCAAGCGTGATTCCGTTGACGAACTTCATCGTGTAGAACGCCTCGCCACCGTGTTCGATTCCGAGTTCGTACACCGGCACGATATTGGGGTGATCGAGCTGCCCGGTAAGCTGCGCCTCGCCGATGAAGCGGAGCACATTCTCCCGGGAAAACTGCGCGGAAGCCTTCATCACCTTCATTGCGACCGTGCGACGCACACGCAGATCGCGCGCCTGGAGGATGATGCCCATCCCGCCCCGGGCTACGGTCGTGAGCTGTTTGTACTTCTTGCCGGTAAGCTGTTCGCGGATCGGCGCCAGGCCGAGATCGTTGTCCCAGAGTGCGTCCGCGATTTGTCGGGCAGTGGCTTCGTTCAGCCGCACCGATAGCCGCGCGCTTCCTATCTGCACCTCCTGCTCCGGGCCGAGGCGGGTCGGAAGCTGCAACTGCACGCCATCGATGAAAACGCCATTCGAGCTTTCGAGATCTTCGATGACGAGCTCGTATGCGCTAAAAGTCAGTCGGGCATGGTGCCGCGAGACGCGGTCGGCGTCGATATTGATGTGGCAGCTTTCATCGCGCCCGATGAGATATTCGCCGTGCTCGATGGCGAATTTCGAAGGAGTGCCGGTCCCGATCGCGACGTAGATCTCCGCTAGCATTTGCGCCTCCGACCCCCGCGGAGTGGGTGGCGGGCTTTGCATTTCAGTTTGTGGCGTTTCAAGCAGCAGACGGTTCATAATTGGTCTCCGAGGGGAACCGTCTCCTACTTCAATACGGTTTGGCCCCGAGACTTAGGCGCGCAATGCAAGTGCACATTTCGCGCCACGCAGTGAGAAACCCCGCGGCGTCGGTAGAGTTGCGGGCGGGTTGGCCCGATAAATCGGGCGAGTCAGTCCCGATCCGGATTATTTGCCATCGGCCCTTTGGGACGGAGCTTCAGTTTGATTGAAACGCCATCCAAATCGTGTTCGTCATTTGGCGGACACGCTTTTCGGGCTATTGTTCTCTCCAAAGTCGGCGAGCCGATGGATGACCTCACGGAGGCGGTCAGCGGCGACAGGTTTGACCAGGTGGCTCATGAAGCCTGCGTCCTTGCTCGCGGCAAGATCGGCTTCCATGCCGTAGCCAGACATGGCGATCGCCAAGAGATCTCCATGCACGCGAAGCTGGCGGAGCAGGTCCATGCCGGTGCCGTCGGGGAGGCCGATATCGCTGATTAGCAACTCGGGGCGGACGGCGGCAGCCTCGGCAAGAGCCTTCGCGACGGTGTCCGCAACAGTGACGTGATGGCCCCAGTGGGTGAGCATACGGCTGAGGACGAGGCGGGTGTCTTCATGGTCCTCTACGAGGAGAATGCGGAGCTCGCGCCGGGCGTGGGCGGGCGCATCGGTGGAGATCGATGGGGAGGGGGCGTCGGGCGGCGTCACCGTGGCGAGTTCGATAGTGAAGGTTGCGCCGCGGTCCACACCCGCGCTCTCGGCGCGGATGGTCCCGTCGTGCGCGTCCACCAAGCCTTTGGCGACACTGAGGCCAAGGCCGAGACCCCCGAAGCGGCGCGTGGTGCCTTCCTGCCCCTGCTGGAAAGGCTCAAAGATGCGGGATAGCATTTTTTGCTCGATGCCGATCCCGTTATCGATAACGACGATCTGCACGGCTCCGGACTGAGGGTTGCGGGTGACAACTTGCACCCGCCCGCCGCTGGGCGTGAATTTGAGGGCGTTCAGGATGAGATTCCAGACGATTTGGGCGAGGCGCGCGGCATCGCCATTGACGTAGAACTCGGCAGCGTCAAGACTTAGGATAAGCTCGGTGCGATAGTTGTGCGCTTCCGACTGACACATATCGGCGGCATGGCGGATCGTTTCATGGAGGTTGATCGTGCCCGCATGAATCTGAAGCTTGCCCTTTCTAATGCGGGTGAGATCGAGGAGGTCATCCACGAGACGCGCCTCGAGTTCGATGTTGCGACGGATGAGCGCGAGCGACTCGCTTAGTTGCTCGGGCGGCAGGTCAGTCTCGCTCGTGAGATTGCTCGCGGCGGCAAGCGCCGGAGTAAGCGGCGTGCGCAACTCGTGGCTGAGCACCGCAAGAAATTGATCCTTGGCGCGGTTGGCGGCTTCAGCTTCTTCCTTGGCGTTCTCCAGCTCGCGGGCGCGGACGGAAACTTCGGTGGCGAGTTGCGCGAGCGTTTTTGATTGGCTGTCGAGTTCGTTGCGCAATAAATCACGCGCGTCGGTGATCTCCGCGTTGAGGGCCTTGAGGTCGCGGTTGGCGGCTTCCAGTTCCTGCGTCTGCGCGGCGGAGCGGTGGGCGGCCTGCAGGACCGCGCGAATGCGCGGCACGAGCGGCGGGAGAAGAATAGCAGTCGTGACAGAAGCGATGGCGGTGAGGAGTTTCACCCAGCCGGAAAACCAATAGGGTGGCTGCGACGCCTGCAGCGTCCAGACTTCCATGAAGTGCGTCCCTCCGCAGGCGACGATAAAGAGCGCGAAGGCGAGCATCATCCAATGGAACGGCAGTTCGCGCCGAGAGCGGAAGGCCAAGTAGGTGAGCGTAATGGAGATCGCGACGTAGGAGAGACCGATGAAGAAATCCGAACCGCCATGCAAGGCTATGAGTTTCCGATTGAAGAGATAGCAATGCGCGTGCGGCATGAAGGGATCTGGTCCATTTCCTTGGAGAAAAAAGATGGATAAAAATAGGAGCGTTGCAGCGGGAACGGCGTAGAGCAGGAAGGAGGCAGCGCGGTTGGATATCATGGGAGTGGCGGAAGGCGCACGGGTGCGATGCGAGTGAAATAGTCGATGACCATCCGTTTCGCGAAATTTACTTTGGAATGTAAAACGGCCTCGCACTTCGAGATGGAAAGCATTTTCCCGGCGACCTCGATCTCGGTTTTTTGCTCATGGGGCGCGCTCTGTATTCCAGTTCGCGCCACATCACAGTTGCGCGGGCATCGAATCCCGCTGAACCGTGTCTTTCTTACCTCGCCTCCTCCATTACGGGCGTGAACTCTAAGAATGAGGCATCGTAATGGCAACTGCTTCCGTGCGGTGATCGGCGTATGTAGGCTTGGCGTTACATACAAGGACGACTGGCGGCTCTGCCCGTCCGCTTTGAAGCTGGGCGGTCGTTTAGCTCGCTGGAATGGGGCGTAAGCGCATTTCTGTGCTTCTGTTCGATTTCCTCTTATAACATGAAAACCATTCTCGTTTCCTCCATTGCCGCCACTCTCATTTGCGCTGCATCGCAAAGCTACTCGGCGGATTACTCTGTGTTCAAAATTTGCCAGGATCAGCACGTCATTCATACTTCCGACGGCGCAGATGCCGGCCACATTGAGTACATTGTCGTTGATCCCGAACAACACCAAATCGTCTCGACGATTGTAGGAGGCGGCGTTCTTGGTGCTCGGACCGTCTTTGTCCCGTATGAAGATGTTACGTATTCCGAGGGCAATACGATCGTTCTCAATCAAATTACTCGTGAGCGCCTCGTCAGCGCTCCAGTCTTCGAGCACACGCGCATCGTGGCTGGTGGCAGGCTGGACACGTCGTATGTTCAACAAAGTTTCACTTACTTTGGAGGCGATGGACGCCGCGGTGGCGCGGTAGACGGGCATTCCGGTCGGGCTGAAGGAGGCGCCGACGTTCACGGGGTCGGCGGGACAGATACCGGCGGCAAACGCGGCGGCCTTGATATGAGACGAGACGGGACACGGACCGCTGGAGAGGACGCAAGGCCGGGCGCGGAACCACCACGGCCGGGAGCCGAAGCTGGTCACACTGAACCTAAAGCCGGACGAGAGGTCAAAGACGCTGGAACGCGTACTGCGTCCGAAACGAAACAGAATCGAAGCGAAGCAGGCGCACCTGCGGGCGGCGAACCTACCAACGCCGACAAAAAAGGTCCGAAGGCCGGACGAGATGTCAAAGACGCTGGAGCGCGTACCGGGTCTGAAACGAAACAGAATCGAAGTGAAGTAGGCGCACCCGCGGGCGGCGAACCTACCGATGCCGACAAAAAAGGTCCGAAAGCCGGACGAGGTGTCAAAGACGCTGCAACGCGTATCGGGTCCGAAGCGAAACAGAATCGTAGTGAAGCAGGCGCACCTGCGGGCGGCGGCGAACCTACCGAGGCTGGCCGAAAAGGGCCGAATGCGGGAGTTGATGGCGCGCACGCAAATGGACACGCGACACCTAAGCCGGCCTCCGGTTCACCAGCGGATTAAGCGCGCGGCGGAGCGTTCCGTCGGGGGGTCGGAGGACCGGCAGAAGTGTCCACGTCGCAAAGTGTCGGTTTCGACCGCGAGAACCAAGGTTTTGCCACGCCCGAATTGGATAACATCGGGCGGCAGGAAATCCCCGACTGGCGTACGGAAAAGATGAGCGGGATGATGACGGAGCCAGCCTATGGCTATTTAG
>JBBSFI010000022.1:0-65249 GCA_038238905.1 Chthoniobacterales bacterium
GGATGGACGTTTGCCCGATCTTAACCGATCCGGTAATCACGATGGCGAGATTCGACGATTGCTGGCGCTTGATCATCAACCCTTCATCCGGATAAATGACCGTCTTGCTGGCGTCCACAAAAGGTGCTCCCGCAGCGCGCCACCCGACCCCTCCAAGCCCGATGATCTTATAATAGTAGGTGCTATAGCCGCCCGTGTTGTTGTTATAGACAAGAATCTGGTCCGCCGTCGTGATCGCCCCTTCTGCAAACCGCTCTCCGCATTCGGCCCGAATGCGGATGCGATCGTCCAGTGCGACCGCACCTTGAAGGTCACGCCCGCCGCGACCCTGCTCAGAAGCGGCTGCGCTGTCGTGATCGTACTAGAAGTCGTGGATTGAATATCCAGCGTCACCCCAGCAGCCGGTCCGGAAGTGATCTCAACATTGAAAGCGCCTGCCGCCCCATCAAATTCGTCCTGCGTAAACGGAGCGGAATTCACCACGAGCGCATTAGCTCCAACGGCAGTCGCAGCACCGTCGAACACTACGGTGCGCGTCAACCCCAGGCCGACGAACGTCATCGCCGTTTGCGATGTCGAACCCGATCCAGCCACGTTCAATGTGATCAGCCCCACCGGATCGGTGATCGGCACCGAGGTCTGCGCGGAGGCCCATGGCAATCCAGTCCCAAGAAGCGCTATTGCGGCAACGTATAAAAACCAGGATTTCGGGAGGGACATTGCGATTTCGTAGCATTTCGACCGCCGTCAAGCAAGACCCTTTTGGTGACATATTGTGTGTTATTCGTCAACCCCCTCGCTTTCGCCCCGGTGGAGGTTCTTCCGAACGCACACAAGTGTGTCTGGTGGTAATGACTTACTGGGAAAGCTGCGTCAACCGGGCAAGGCGCTGGGTTTTCCCTGGGCTTGAATTGGGGCGACGCCGATGCGATCGCAGAGCGCTGCAGCGTCCGCGAAAGCTAGGTTTCCCGCCAGCGAAATGCTGGGATTTATCCGGAGCAGACTGGCAGCGATTTGATAGGGATGCAGGTGAAGCACGGCGGCCAGTTCGCTCACTGTTATGCCGTCTGGCAACGCGGTTTCGGCTGGCAGTGAGTCCGCTCCGGCGCCTTCCTGCGTTAGGAAAGTAGCGCCCACTATTTCGGCCGACGCGCGAGGGTCTGTTGCTTCGTAGGAAGAGTCGATCGCATGCAGCAGCGGCTCCGCGCAGACTCGGCAGAGCTGTCTATTGCCGATGCCGGATGCGTCCTTGCGCGTGGTCCAGAACGCAGCGGGCCTCTCCTGGCACTCTTCGCAAAGCATTGTTAGAAATTCGAGCGGACGCCCCTGTTATAGAAACATCAGCGCCGGATTTTCAATCAGCTTCCGCAACTCGGCCAGATATTGAGCGCCGATTGCTCCATCGACGACGCGGTGGTCAGCGCTCAGGCCGATCGACATCCGTTCACCGGCGACGATTGCGTCGTTGGGGCCGACCACCGGCTTCTTAACCACGGCCCCGACGCTCACTATCATTGCCTGGGGCGGATTGATGATGGCGCTAAAGCTTTCGATCCCGTAGCTGCCTAGGTTGGAGACTGTAATCGTGCCGTCGGCATACTCCTCGGGCTTTAGTTTCTTCGACCGGGCGCGCGTTGCCAGATCTTTCACGGCCTCGCTGATTTCCCGCAGTGATTTCTTCTGAGCGTCCCGGATCACTGGCGTGACGAGGCCGTCTTCGACGGCGACGGCGACGGCTAGGTTTACCGAGCCGTACTGAATGATCGCATCGCCGGCAAAGCTCGCGTTCACCGCGGGAACTTTCGCCGCCGCGGCGATCACGGCCCGTAAAATAAAGTCGTTGATGGTGAACTTCGGTCCGCCGGATGCCTCGGAAACAGCCTTCAGTTCGGCGCGCAGTTTGAGGACCGGACCGGCATCCACCTCGATATGCAGGTAGAAATGCGGGATTTGTGTCTTGCTTGCGAGCAAGCGTTCGGCAATCACGCGGCGCATGCCAGATAGCGGAATGCGCGTATCCCCTGCCCCAGCAGGAAGGGAAGGAATGGCGGCTGGCGCTGGCGAACCTCCAGTCTTCGCAGCGGATGCGCCTTTGGTCGCAACCGAATTTTCTACGTCCCGCGCAATGATTCGACCGCCCGGACCCGATCCATGCAATTGGGCCAGTTCGGTTCCCTTCTCCCGCGCAAGTTTCCGAGCCAGAGGCGAAGACTTGATTCGTTCGCCGCTTTGCGGCGAGCTTTTCGATCCGGACGCGGCGCTCTCTTTTTTTACTTCGTTTGGAGAGGTGCTCGACGCGGCTGCCGTTGCTTTGGGTTTTGTAGCCTCGGATGGTTTTGCCTCCTGGCCTTCCACGGGATCCTTCTCACCCTTTTCAAGTAACATGGCAAGCCGGGCGCCGATGGGGACTTTCTCCCCTTCCTGAACGAGAAGCCGATGCAAGGTGCCATCGTCGAATGCATTCATCTCCATCGTTGCCTTGTCCGTCTCGACCTCCGCGACGACATCGCCGGATTCTACTTTGTCTCCGATTTTCTTGCGCCATTTGACGAGAGTGCCCTCCGTCATGGTATCCGCAAGCTTCGGCATTTCGATGTATATTGGCATGTCTTGTAAGAGTGAAGGATCCCCTGCCCGATCTTAGTTCAAGGAGAGGCGTTTAGCCTGGCGACGCGTGTAAGTTATCGGTGCTGCGCGGCGGACAGCCGTTAGCAGATCTTGAGAACTTTGTTAACGATGTCGCTGGCTCTCGGGAGTTGCTTCGCCTCCAATTTTGGGCTGTAAATCGCGGGCGCATCGATCGTGCTTACTCGGAGCACTGGCGCATCCAAATCGTCGAAGCAATGTTCCTGGATCATGCTGGCAATCTGCGCATCCACGCCGCAGAACGGCTTGTTCTCTTCGACAAGCACGGCGCGGTGTGTTTTGCGCACGGACCGATAAATGGCTTCTTCGTCGAGAGGACGGATCGAGCGCAGGTCGAGAACCTCGGCGTCGATATCGTGTTCGGCGGCGAGCAATTCCGCCGCCTTGAGCGCCGTGAGGACGGCGCGGCCGTGCGCGATGAGCGAGACATGTTTCCCTTCGCGCTTTAGGTCGGCGACACCGAGAGGAATCAGGTACTCGTTTTCGGGCACCTCCCCTTTATTGCCATAAAGCAGTGTGTTCTCCATGAATAGCACGGGGTCATTGTCGCGAATCGCCGTCTTGAGAAGGCCTTTTGCGTCATACGGGGTGGCCGGTGACACCACTTTGAGGCCGGGGTTATTGGCGAGCCAGTTCTCGGGCGTGTGGCTGTGCGTCGCGCCTACGTTTGTTCCGCCGTTGGCCGGGCCGCGAATGACGATCGGACAGTTGATCAAACCGCCGCTCATATATCGAACGCACGCTGCGTTATTGATAATTTGGTCGTACGCCACCGTGCAGAAGCTCCAAAACATGAGTTCAATCACCGGACGAAGGCCGAGCATCGACGCGCCGATGCCCATACCGATGAAAGCTGCCTCGCTGATCGGTGTATCGACGACGCGTTTGTCTCCGTACTTCTTCCACAAACCTTCGGTAACCTTATAGGCGCCGTCGTATTCAGCGACCTCTTCGCCAAGGATCACGACGTTTGAGTCGTGCTCGATCTCTTCCGCCATCGCATGGCGCAACGCTTCACGGTATGTAATCTCTGGCATTTATGGAAATAGCTTTAGGATTCTGAGGCGGGGCCTTAATGGTTGAAGAAGTGCCGTCCCGTTCGCCCCGCGAGTGTTTGACGATCGACCTCATAATAGACGTCTTGCGTGATTGCTTCGTCCGCTGGGAGGGGGCTGTCCTCTGCGAACCGAACGCTTTCAGCGACCTCCGTCTTCACTTCGGCCTCCATTGCGTCGTACTTTTCTTCCGTTAAGCATCCTTCCTGCATTAATCGCGCCTTCCAAAGCCGAATCGGATCGTGGTTTAGTTTGTACCGTTCGATTTCCTCCTCGTTTCGGTACGTTTTATGCTTCGCGTCCGCGATAGAGTGTCCGAAGTGGCGATAGGTTTCGATTTCCAATACCGTGGGACGCGATTGGCGGTGCGCCCGCTCGATTGCCACCTGAGTCTTTGCGCGCACTTCATACAGATCCTCGCCGTTGAAGCGATCCCAGTCGATGGCGAAGCCCTCGGCCCGCTCTGCAAGACAGGTTCGGAAAGCGCTCGACCTCTCCAGGCTGGTGCCCATGGAATACTGGTTGTTCTCGATGACGTAGATTACAGGAAGATCCCAGAGGGACGCGAGATTCAAGCTCTCGAAGTACACACCTTGATTTACGGCCCCGTCACCGAGGAAGCAAAGCGCCGATCCCGTGAGACCTTTGTACTTGACCGCATACGCCAGGCCCAATCCGAGCGGAGTCTGTCCGGCCACGATTCCGTGGCCTCCCCAATAGTTCTTATCTGGCGCAAAAAAGTGCATCGAGCCCCCTTTTCCTTTGGAGCATCCGGTGGCCTTTCCAAAGAGTTCCGCCATGCACTCGTTCATCGACATCCCGACGGCGAGTGCGTGCCCGTGATCGCGATATGCGGTGATGACGTGGTCGTTGGAGCCCAAGAGGGAACACGTTCCAACGGCTACACTTTCTTGCCCGATGTAGAGATGAAGAAAGCCGCCCATCTTGTCCTGCGTATAGTTTCGTTGCGCCTCCTGTTCGAAACGGCGGATGCGCACCATATCCCGCAGGTAGTGGATTTTGTCTTCCGAAGTGAGGGACGCGTTTACTTGCGCGGAGGCGTAGTCGTTAGTTTTGACAGCGGTTTCCATACGTCGGCAGGATCAGCCTTCACCTTTACAGACGTGTCTTGAACTGTGCAAGATAGAACCTTCGGCTGGCCCAGAATTGTCGAATGAGCGGCGTCCGCCGTCTGTTTGTTGCTCAGAGCAGGTGATTGCATTTCCCAATTTGCAATCTTGCGTTAGCCTTCTGGCAGCAGCCGATTTGGCTAGCCGTGAGTGTTCCACGTAGAACATTCGGAATGTATTGTCACCCAACAGATTATGACGTCCTTGTGATCGGCGCCGGTCACGCCGGGATTGAGGCGGCGTGTGCGTCAGCACGGATCGGAGCGCGGACGCTTCTGCTGACGCAGAATCTCGATTCAATCGGGCAAATGTCGTGCAATCCGGCGATAGGTGGTCAAGCCAAAGGGCAAATCGTGCGCGAAATTGATGCTCTCGGTGGGATAATGGGTCTCAATACCGATGCAACGGGCATTCAGTTTCGCATGCTGAACGCATCCAAGGGACCGAGCGTCCGGTCTCCCCGAGCGCAGTGTGACAAAAAGGCGTATCAGTTCCGAGCGAAAGCCGTGCTTGAGCGGCACGTCAATTTGGATATCAAGCAGGGCAACGCAACGGCGATCCTTTGTGATTTCGACGGTGTTCGCGGCGCCTCGACGGATCTCGGGGTCGAATATCGGGCGCGATCGGTCATTATAACGACGGGTACGTTTATGCGAGGGCTTCTGCATGTCGGCATGCAGAGTCGGGCCGGCGGCAGGATGGGGGACTCGGCGTCAACCTTGAGCGATTCGCTTCGCGACCTGGGATTTGAGATTGGGCGTTTCAAAACGGGTACTCCATGCAGATTAAACGGTCGCAGCATCGATTTCGACCGCTGTGAACGGCAGGAGGGCGACTGCCCGCCACAACCGTTCACATTCAATCCGGAGGATCTTGGCGGTAGAGCAGGGGATGTCTTCGACTTAAATCGCTTTGCCAACGGAGTGTTCCATGTGGAACAAATTGCGTGCTGGATAACGCATACGACCCGCGAGACGCACGAGATCATACGATCCAACTTGGACCAATCGCCGCTCTACGCCGGTCGAATCGAAGGAGTTGGCCCGCGCTATTGTCCTTCCATCGAAGACAAAGTGGTCCGGTTTGGCGAGAAGGAGTCACACCAAGTCTTCCTCGAACCTGAAGGGAGGCACACGGAGGAGATCTACGTGAATGGGGTATCCACCAGCCTCCCGATCGAAGTTCAATACGCGTTCATTCGCAGCATCCCCGCGCTTGAGAGAGCGGAAATCATGCGGGCGGGGTACGCTGTCGAGTATGACTATTGTCCGGCGACGCAATTAAAACATACGCTCGAGACCAAACGCATTCCAAACCTGTACTTCGCCGGACAGATCAACGGCACATCAGGATATGAAGAGGCTGCCGCCCAGGGATTGATCGCCGGCGCAAACGCCGCGTTGAAGATCTCCAAAAAGGAGCCGTTCGTCCTTAGCAGGGCCGACGCCTATATAGGTGTCCTGATCGACGACCTTGTGATCATGGGCACTCCGGAGCCGTATCGCATGTTCACGAGCCGCGCCGAGCATCGGCTGTTGCTGCGTCACGACAATGCAGACCTTCGTCTTACGCCGCTGGCATTCGAAGCGGGGATCGTCGAGGCGGCGCGTGCGCAGCGGGTCCGAGAAAAGTCAGGGCAGTTGGCAGCCGCCAAGGCGGAGGCGGATCGTATTCAGAAGGATGGCATTCCGCTTTCCCGATGGCTGCGCCGTCCGGAGAATACAGCCTCGAAGGCCAATTTGTCGGCTGAGTTTTCCGAATCCATTTGGGAGATGGTCGAGATCGACTTGAAATACGCGGGGTACATTGTGCGACAGGAAGGAGCGGTGGAGCGCCTCCGGTCGCAAGACGGGAAGCGGATTCCGGCGTCGATCGACTACGACGTCATCAATGGGCTTCGCGCCGAAACGCGCCAAAAATTATCGAAGGTTCGTCCGGAGACTTTGGGTCAAGCATCGCGGATCAGCGGGGTCACACCATCCGACGTTGCGCTGCTCTCGATTATGATCGAAAAACGATAGGCCGACTTGATAATTACTTTATCCATCCGCGCCGCTTGCATTCCATCCAGCCGAACTCTTCGTGCAGCCATGTTGTCATGCGCTCAAATCCCCAAATCGACGGGAGGCCGATCGCCGACGGTTCAGGCGAAGTCGAGATGTTGGTCAAGAAGTTGCAGGGCGCCGGGGTCGCATCCAGTTCCACCCCGTTGAAAAGCGCGAGCGCGCGGCGCATATGATTCGCTGAGGTTACGACAAGCACGCGGCGCCACCCATTGCGCACGGCGAGCGCCTTGGTTCCAACCGCTTCGTCGTGCGTGTTTCCACAGGGTGGAAGCGCTAGTAATTGGATGCCGGATGGGATGAGGCCGTCTGCCTTCAGCCCAGCGAACCAGCTTTGGACTACGTTCGACTCGCCTACGGGGATCCCATCGAGGACCGCAACTCCGCCACCGATCACCAACACCGGCGCCTTTTTCAGGCGCACGAGATGCAGCGCCATATTCAACCGGTCGCCCGCAGGTGTGAGATGCATCTCATCGGCCTCATAGCGTGACGGTTCGGCGCCGCCCCCCAGAAGGACGATCGCATCCGTCGGCGGCAAAGCATCGATGGCGACTGCGGCATACGGGCGCTCGAGAGCGGCTAGCAGGCTCCCTGCAAGACCCGTGCAGCCGATTGCAGTCAGAATAGCGAAGAGCGCGAGCGCGGAGACAGCCATTCCAAAGCGGCGTTTGCGGAGGGATTGAATGCCGATTGCAAGAAGGCAGAGCCAGACGAAGCCAATCGGCTCGATCAAGTGGATAAGCTGGCGCAGAATGAGATCGATCACCCGGTGAGCATACAGTGTGCGGGGCGCGAATCATTATCGCTTTCCTGAAGTGCGGGAATGTTGCAGAGTGCCTGAATGGCGTTGGATGAAATCCAAAAAGCTGCAGAGTCGCAATTCGGAAAGCAGAGAGCCCGCTATGGAGCGGGGCATATCCTCGCCGATGTGCAGGACGTCGATGCAGCGCGCGGTCACATCGCCATTCCAAATCCCGCGCGCGTTCTCGATGTGGCTGCCGGCGCTGGGAATACCGGGCTGCATCTTGCCTCTCTGGGCCACGATGTTGTGCTAGCCGATAGCGCGGCGCCAATGCTCGACCGGGTGAAGGAGGCTGCCGCAGCGCGCGGTCTTTCGGTCGAGACGCGCCAGCATCCCGCCGAGACTCTGCCTTACGCGCCTGAGACATTCGATCTCGTGACCTGCCGCGTGGCTCCACATCACTTTTCCTCGCCAGAGCGATTCGTCCAGGAGACCTCGCGTGTCCTGGTTCCCGGCGGCTGGCTCTTATTGATAGACGGGACAGTTCCCGATGATGAGCCGGAAGCCGAAGAGTGGCTGCATCGTGTCGAGAAGCTTCGCGACCCGAGCCATAATCGGCTTCTCTCTCCGCGAAAATGGCAGGAGATGTGTGCGCGGCACGCTCTCTCCATTGAATGGATGGAGGTCGCGCCGTTCAAACAGCCCGACCTCGATTGGTACTTCGAGACCGCATCTACCCCGGCAGCGAATCGCGAGGAAGTCCGGCGGCTGATCGCGACCGCAACCCCTCGGATCGTTGCCGAATACAAAATTGGCGAGGAAGACGGGAAGACAGTCTGGTGGTGGAGGCGGCTCAGTCTTGTCGCCCAGAAACCATTGATAGCGCACTCCGATAAATAGCTGGCGATATCAAGCGTAAGGGCGCTCCCAGCGGCGAAGAAGCTGTGAGTGAGTTAGTAATCCTTCTCGCCAGGCTCCTGCACGGTTTCGAGCAGCTTTTGCACGATCTTGTTCGTATCCATCCCTTCGGAGTCCGCGGTGAAATTCGTGAACATTCGGTGGCGGAGGACGGGGCGCGCGACGGAGCGCACGTCATCCGTCGTAACGAGTATTCGTCCATCGATGACAGCGCGCGCTTTCGCGGCGAGGATAAGATTCTGCGCCGCGCGCGGACCGGCGCCGCAATGAATCCATTTCTTAATGAAATCGGGGGCGCGCGGATCGCCTGGACGCGTGGACCGAACGAGACGGACCGTGTATTTGACGATGTGATCGCTAACGGGCAGGTCGCGCACCACATTCTGGAGTTCGATGATCTGCTTTGCATCGAGCACCTTCTTCAATTCGACGCGCGCGCTCGACGTCGTGAACTTCGCTATTAGCTCCTCTTCGGCTTCGGACGGGTAATCGATCCACAGCGAGAACATGAAACGATCGAGCTGCGCCTCGGGTAGCGGATAGGTTCCTTCCTGCTCGAGTGGGTTTTGCGTGGCGAGAACGAAGAAGGGAGGGTCGAGGGGAAAAGTCTGGCCGCTCGCTGTTACCCGGTACTCCTGCATCGCCTCGAGCAGCGCCGCCTGTGTCTTGGGCGGCGTCCGGTTGATTTCGTCCGCCAGCAGGATTTGGGTGAAAATCGGACCCTTGATGAAGCGATACTCCTTTTTGCCCGTGTTGTCATCGACCTCGAGAATATCAGTGCCTGTAATGTCGCTTGGCATCAGGTCGGGTGTGAACTGGATGCGCCGAAACTGCAAATGCAGCACCTCGGAAATGGTGCGAACGAGGGTGGTTTTCGCGAGGCCGGGCATGCCAATCAGCAGAACATGGCCGCGCGAAATGATGGCCGTGAGCATGTCGCGCACGATGTCGAGCTGCCCGACGATCGCCTTTCCGATCTCGTGCTCGATAACCTTGGTGCGCTCACTCATCTCGCGGATCAGCGCGAGAACTTCGGGCGAATCAACCTGTACGGGAACCGTGGCGGCGCGGGCTGCAGGCGCGGCGCCGGCCACCGCTTTTGCCGCCGACGCGACTCCGTCGTGCGTTCCATTCCCCCTGGTTTCGTCCTCGTACATGAATACTTCGTCTCCAATCGTGATCTCGTCGCCATCTGTGAGTTCGCCATCTTCAAGACGCGTCCCGTTGAGGATGGTGCCATTGACACTGCCGAGATCCTGTATGCGCCAGCGACCCTCCTGAGGGTACACGGCTGCGTGCCTCCGCGATGCGGACGACTCTGGATTAAGGGTGATATCGCTTGTCGGATCCCGTCCGATGACGAGCTGTCCCTCCCCAAGTGGAAATGTGTGGCCTTGAAGATGGCCGGCGCGGGCGCGGATGAGTGGCATGAGAATTTTTTTGGGAAGGGCTACTTTATCTCGGGCAGGGGAATCGTGCCGAGGTCTTTGACGGTGTCAACGACGCGGATGTTGCCGACCTCCGGGATGCAGAGGTGTTTGAGGAAGGGCATGCCCGGACCCGATGGTTGCTCCTCTCGATAGAGATGCCGGCTCGTCATCATTTGCCAGTCGTCCGTCGCGCTGTCGAATTCGATCACTTCAAATCGCCGGAGATTCGAGTCGAGAACGTCGCCGGACTGCCGAAGTGTCACCTTGTCACGCAGCCGCTCCACAAATGCGAGCAGCCGGTCGCCGCCATCGATCACCCCATACCGGTCTATTTGGGCCTTGTTAAAAAAGGTGTCGGCCTTCGTCACGCGCTCCTGGAGGTGCTTCAGCTTCGCGCCGGACACGTTGTCGGCATCGCCGCCAAGAGTAAGACCCTCGTAAACCGCTCCCGCTTTCGTAATAAGCACGAGATCGTACTTACCCGTCGGAAGACCTGGGAATCGGAACGCTTTGCCTCCGTCTGAAAGCTCCGCTTTATAGCATGACACACGGTCATGCTCGAGAGCGATCGCGTGCGTCAGCTCCTTATCGACGCGCCCGGCGATTCCACCGGGCGCATCCGTGTGCGGCTTGGTGTATAGATTGGCGGTTTGGGCCATCGAGACTTCCGGGAGCGAGGCCAGAGCGGCGGC
Source organism: Chthoniobacterales bacterium (assembly GCA_038238905.1). Classification (GTDB taxonomy): domain Bacteria; phylum Verrucomicrobiota; class Verrucomicrobiia; order Chthoniobacterales; family Chthoniobacteraceae; genus JBBSFI01. The sequence continues at coordinate 10,680 of JBBSFI010000022.1, forward strand.
AATCGCGAGGAAACATGCAAAAAGTTTGGCAGGCATAACTATTTCTGAGCGGCAAGACGCCGACTTTCTGAAGCAAGCTCGTGCTTCGGATACTTTGACGCAAGTTCCGTCCATATCTTGCGGGCCTCATCTTTCTTACCGAGTTCAAACAGCGCCCGCGCTCTATAGAAATCCGCCGGGATCTGATAGGGGCTATCGGGCTGCATCTGGCGGAAGGAATCAATCTCCTGCAGCGCCTCGCTCCAGCGTCCGAAGAGCATGAGCACCCGGCCCCGCACGAGCAGCAAATCGCTGTCGTATTTCGCCATCGGGTGCGCAAGCTCCCATTCGATCACCTTCTCTGCCGCCTCATGCCGATATTGCTTGTCGATAAGGTCAGAAATCGTAATGGAATCCGATCGGTCTTCGGCGGCATATTTGCGCCCCTGTGTCTCATCCACGATTGATTTCTGCACGGAGCGATATTGTTCGACCGCTTGCGCCGTCTTGCCGAGCAGGCGGTAGAGATCACCGATCCGGATCTTTGCGAGCCGGGCCGTGTCGGTGTTGGGAAAGTCGAAAGCGACGCGGTTTCCCACTTGAATCGCGGCAGGATCCTTTAAGTAAAAGACGAGTATCTCCAGCTCCGCGACGGCGAGCTGCTTTGCGTATTTAACGTGCGCGGCGCCATCGACGCGGTGGAGTTCGGCAATCGCTTGTTGCGGATTCGACTGCGCCAGGGAGCGAAGGTGCGCCAGTTCACCGGAAAGCCAGAGTGGATCGTTGACGTCCGAAGTCTTCGCCATCCAGGAAGTAGCAAACTTTCCGATCTGCTGATCGGTCCCAAATTCACTTACGAACTGGAAGTCGGCTTTGAGTGTCTCCGCGGAGAGCAAGGCGGGATTCTCGCGATCGAGGAGACTCAAGTAACGCTCGCGCTGGGCGGCTTGCTCCGTCTTTGCCTCCGGTATGCTTCCGGCAAACGCGATGCGCGCCAGGCCTCTCTGCTGATCCTTGCCGTGCGAGAGCAGCAGCCGTACGGAGCGCGCTTCCGGTCCGCGGAGCACGCGCTCCGCCTTTTCGCCCAGCATCTTGGATCCATCGTCAAAGTCCCATTCCGCAGTCCAGCCAGCCGGGAGCGGTCCGCGCAGCGAGCATTCGGCATCGTAGAGCCAGAGGCCGTTCCACCCCATATAAGAATGCACTCGCACATCGACGAGCGGTGGCGGCCAGCCTTGTGCCTGCTCGATTCGGACAATCTCCGAAGCGGCGGGATGAAGCCAGGCGGACGGCGGTATGACTTCATCTTTTCCTTTGTCCCAGCCGAGGAGCATCGTCGGCGGAGCATCGCCAGCCTTCGCCTGGTAGTAGTCGATTTGGGTGGCGCCGGGAAGCGTATCCACCTCTTTTCTGGGCACGGTATTCTTGTTGGCGCGCGCGTCGTGAATTCCCGGCCAGCCGAAGGCAAGCCGTCCGCCGACGAGCACGAAAGACGCGTCTGACGAAAGCGTGTAGAGCGTGATGTGCTTCCCGTCGGTGCGAAGCCAACCGGTGAAATGGCTGATAAACCCTGCGTCATCGCCGAAAGGATTTTCACCTTTGTCGATCAAAGGGACAAATCCTGCTCCGTCCACCGGTGTGGCGTGCTTCCACGCGGCGTCCAGCGCGGGCCAGTCGTCCAGCTTCGTGCCCGCCGGAAGCCGCCGTGTTTCCATCAGGACGCTGATTTTTGGCTGCCAGGGCGTATCGCGCCTCTGGCGATTCCCTCCGAAATAAAGAAAATGGTCCTGGCCGGCCGTCAGCGTCTGTGCGAGCAGGATCGCGCTGGATCCCTCGGCTCGGAAGACTTTTGCAATCGGCAGAAATTGGCCCTTCGCATCCAGTAAAACAACGTCGGCGAGATTAGCCATCGTCTGGCCCATCTCGGGAATTTCGATTGCGCAGCCAGTGTCGGGCGAAGTGGGCGCTTCCTTGCCTGCGCGGACCACGGCACGATACGGCGCATCGGGAATGGCCCATTGCTGAGCGGCCGCGTGTCTGCCGATGGTAACACTGCAGAACAAGGCGGCAACCCGGCAGGTGAGCCGCCGCCGGGAATCTAGGATCATTTATCTTCCACCAGGGAACGGAAGTAATCGGCCACTTGCTCGCGGTATTGCGGAGGCGCATCGCCTTCGTTCCCTCCCAAGAGCTGCTTATCTTGCCCGGCTGCGGCTCCTCCGGTCGAAACCGAGACGACCTCATTGCCGGCGACTCCGTTCTGTATTTCACGGAGCCGCCCGATAATTTTCTGGTGGATGCCTTGGGCGTCCTTCATCCGGCCTTCCTTCATCGCCTGCGCCGAATCGTTCATGAGCTGTGACACCTGCTGCAATCCGTCGCCCTTCAAGTAGAGGAGGCTGGCCTGCGCGGCTTTCTTCGAGGTCTTTTGAGCCAGAATGGCCTGTTTCACGGCGTTCGCATTTTGCACCTCCGTCTTGGGGGCTTTTACAGCCCTTACAGGCGCATCTCCATCCATTCCGTTTCGATCGGAAAAGCCGCCCGCCTTTCCCCCGCCGGTTGCCTTCGTCTTGCCGATGCCCCCTTCGTCCTTCACCTGGCCTTGCTGCATCGGATCTTTCGTCCGCCGCGCATCGGGCGTGTCGCCCTTGAGATTGCTCGCTTCCTGGCCCGCCATCTCTCCATCGCTCATTCCTTCGCGGCCCCCGCTGGAGCGGCCCATCTGCTCGTTATGATTCGGCTTCTCATTGCCGCTCTTGCCCTGCGCTCCGAAGCCTGGCTGCGGTCCATCTGTCACCTCCCAGCCGTTTGCCGGGTTCATGGCGAAAGCTTGGTTGGACGCCGCGTCTTGATTGTCGAGATCCTTTTGTTCGTCGAGCAGGTCTCCGACCAGATCTTCCATGGCATCCGCCAGGGGCAGATTCGGAATGTCGGGCATCTCGGTCTTGTCGAAGTTTTCGAGCTGCCACTTCTGCGTCTCGTTCTTGGTCGGCAGCCACATCTCCATATCGGCGGCGATCTTCTGCGCCTGGGTGAGGGCATCCAGGATGCCTTGCTCCTTTTGGACCGCGATGTCTTCCGACTTCAGCTTTCCGGCCGCCACTTCGGCCTTGTCGGTCTGCTGCACATCTTCGAAAACCTCCATCAACTCTACTTTCATCTCGTTGCCGGGCTTCATGTCGGGGAAAGCTTGCAGGTCGGTGGTCATCTGTTCGATCACTTCCTTCATGAGATCCTTCTGCTCCTGGATCTCCTTCGCGGTGGCAATGTCTTCCGGGCGGAATTCATCCTTGCGAGCCATGTCTTTGCTTTTCTCGACAATGTCGCGCTGAATTTGCGCCAGCTTCTCGAGCTTTTGCTTCATCTGCTCGGCGTCCTTCTTTAGGTCGTCCGCCTTTTTCTCGGCCTCGGCGAGCTGCCACTCGTTGAGCAGTTCGACCATTTTGGAAAGGTTGCCGACGACTCGCACTTCGGTCTGCTCCGCGGCGGCCATTTTTTTTCCACTCAACTGTTCCGCCGCGCCGACCATGTCCTCGTAGATTTTGAGCTCGCCAAACATTACGAATACCTTTGCGAGCCGCTTGCGGAAGTCCTGATCGCCCACCGAAGCGCGCTTGCTGTCGGCGTCGATCCCGCGCCGGACTGCCGTCGCCTTGTCGGCCAGTGCGTCTTCCTGTTCGGCAAGCTTGGGGGCAGCTTGGACGCCTCCCGATTTGGTTCCTTGTACGATCTCGCGCTGCCGTTTCAATAGATCTTCCACTCCCGCTATGAGATCCGTGATGGCCGACTTCTTCTTGTCTTCCTCGGCCGCTGCGGGGACGCCTTGAAGCCGGGCTAGCACGAGTGTTTCAAGTTGAACGGCCACGCCGAGAAACTTTGTCCGTGCGTCTCCCGGCGCAGAGCTTCCGTTTCGCAGTGCGATGATTGCATCCTTTATCTCCTTTTGAGACAGAGCCTGCAGCTCCCGCCGCACATCCGGTGAAAGCAGATCAGCCGCGAAAGTGAGCTTCTGCGCGAGGTCTTGCACTTGCACCTCGCGATCCACGAGCGGCGTGAGCGGCGCAGCCGCAGGCTTCTGAGCGGCAGCGCGCGTCTCGTCCAGATTTGTCTGCTGGAGTTTTATGAGCGCCTCCAGCCCTTTCGCCAGCTTGTTGGCCGCGTCGTTCATCTGCTCCTCAACCTTTTGCAGGGAAGTGAGCGACACCACGATCGGACGCGACATCGTCACCCCGGGCCCGGTCACATCATTCCTGTCCTTCGCAATCACGCGAAAGGTCACCCTCTCTTCATCGAGGATCGGAGCCAAGGCGACGGGCAGAGTCGCATCGAACGTCTTCTTTCCGGACGCCTGCGGGAAATCCTGAATGAGCTTCGCGTCTTCCTTGTCATTCGTGCTCTGGTAGAGCGCGACTGATCCCAGCGCGAAATTGTCGCTCGCAGTGAAGTGGATTGAGAGCTTCGCACCTTTTGCCGCCACGAGATCGCGCCCTTCCGAAGGGTCCATCACGATGACCTTGGGTGGATCATCGGCTCGGATGGAAATCTGCAAGATCGTCTGATCCGCGAGCCCCAGGGCGTCCTTAAATTCAAGCTTCACCGTTTTGTTCGTCAGCACCGCGGTCGAAAGCGTCCAATGAGTCTCGCTGCCGCGCGTTACAGAAATCGCCTCCCCTTTGTCGTCCGACGCTTTCACTTCCGAGAGTGGGTTATTGAACTCGAGGCCCATCGTTACGCGCGACCCTGGCGTTACATTTTGCAAGACACTGAAATCGTTCACACTCTCCGGCGGCAGGCCTGTGTAAGCAGGCGGCACGATCTCCGCCGAACGGGCCTTGATCCCCGTTTTTGGGCGCACCGCGATCCGGAAAACGGCCGACTGCGCGTCACCCGCTTCGAGGTAGTAGTCGTAAGGCTGCTTCACCTCTTTCCAAGCGTACGTGAATTCCGCTTTCCCCGCCTCGTGCTCCATGAGCGCCTTCTGCCAGCTCGATCCGGCATCCCGAAAATGCACCCACACCGACTTCGGCAGGTCGCCTCCCAGAGTCGCGGTCATCGCCACCTCGCGCCCATGCACCACCGTGTCGTTTCCGGGGATCAGCGACTCGATCTTCGTGCGCGTGAGTGGCGCGATGTTGCTGGCTGGCATGAAGATGCGCGCCGCCGAATTGGCAAAATAACCTGGCTTTAGCGCCGCCCAGACAAAGATCACGAGGCAGACGCCGCCAAACGCGTACCCGAGCTGCTTGAGACGGCGGATGTCGAATACGGCATCCCAGCGAACACTCGGAAACGGATCGTGCATTTCGGAAAACAGCGCTGCCCGCAGCGGTGAACCGATGGGGAGCGCGCCATCGAACTGCACAGCGCTGATTAGGACGTTGCCTGCGCTGCCCGAGGCGGATTCTATGCGCCGCGCAATGCTCGCTTCGGATATTTCAGGTCGCCAGACGCGCCATGCAAGGGCGACGCCCCCGGCCAGTGCCCCGAGCGTACAGGCAAAGCCCGTCCACCGCCCACTCGGCCCAAAATGAATCCATGCGTCCAATGCGAGGAAAAGTGCGAGGAAAATGAGCGATAAGGCCGTGCCCCCGAGTAAAAATTTCAAACTCCGCGACCAACGGAATTTCCGCGCTGTTGCCTGAAGCCGGGAATGGACGAATTGGGAGGAGAGAGCCATAAGCGTGCGTTGATCGTATGTGCAGCAATTTGCGCGCTATACTTTAGAGGATTTCCACAAAGCGGTCCAGTCTTCCGCGGCGAGCATCTTCATGCTCTCGATAAAACACCCCCGCTGTTCGCGCAACAATCCGGAAGCGCCCAAGATTCGCCCTGTTAAATCGCCACCGGACGGTACGCGTGTGTGGCGCCGTTCACAGAATCGATTTGCAGGGTAAAGAAATTGACCTGCTGGATGCTCTTTGTGCCGCTCGACAAGGCTTGGTAATCCGGTATGCCGTGCACTGTGACGAACCATCCGCCTTGAGCTTGGGTGGGAGAGAGATTGGTTGATCCGTCGGGGAGGAATCTGAAAGCGACATATTTATAATTGCTTTTGATATTCCTCGGCAGAGGCGGATCTTGCGCGGTCGGAGCTACGATGGCGGGCTGGGCGGAACCCAAGAGCGACGAGTACGAGAGCGAGGGGTTCATCATCACGGTAAGCGGGAGAGGAACGAAACTCCTGTCTTTGATCGGGGTGGGGACGCCGCTCGAACCAACCTCCATCAACTGAAGCGCCCGGAATTTCCACGTCGTAGGATCGCCCACCAATTCCCCGGCCGCCTCGGGATCTGCGTATTCGACGAAACGCACCTCGACCGACTCGTTTCGGGCGAGGGCAATCTGCCGGCCCTGACTCATCAGATCCGCGAGCGCCGATTCCCCTTGGGAAAGTTGGGAGCCGCGCATCATGGTGGTTGCAGCAGGAATCAAGAATGCGGAAACGATGGCGATGATCGCCATCACCGCCAGCATCTCCAAAAGCGTAAAAGCCGAAGACCATGCCGAACGTCGGGGACAGATTCTCATTGGGGGAGGACTACATCACCCATACTTCGAGAAAGCGCCGTTTTCAAGCGCGGAATCCCGTGGCCTCACCAATCGCTCAAACTCCAAAAATGCTGGAATCCGCTTCCGGATTCGAGCCCGCAAGCAAAGGGGCGTCCCGGCGGCCTACGGTTTGACGTAGATGCCCAGCAGAGGGCGGGGCGACGGCTTCGGCGAATTGAAATCGCTGACGAAGCCAGCCGCAGAGCGTATCTCCACATGCCCGGCGCCATGCCCGCCGTACACGAGCACGGAACCGAGCGGAGCCATCCATGGGTCGCTGATCGCGAGTTTCAGGTAGCCGTAACTTTGCTGTAATTCCTGCCCAGCTTCCTTTGCGTATTCAGTTTTTGGACGGGAATCGACGGCATTGGCAGCAAAGAGGGCATCTTTAACGTAATGCCAGCAGCGCGCCGTCGAGTGAGCATGCGCCCGATTTGCGGCAATTTCCGCTGCGTGGATCATCCGGTTGTCGTATCGGAACTTGCCGGATTGCGGTCCGAACAGCGAAATTTCCTGTGGATTGAGCTTCCGTGCCGTACTGGAGTCGAACAAAGACTCCTCCGAGGCATTGGCTGAAATGGCAGCCAGCGTCATTATCGCAGCCAGAAGGAGGATGAAGGAGTTTCTCAAAGTCATGTGGTACAAATCGCGGCGGAGAGTAACGGTTCCGTTCGGCGGGTCAACACATTTTGCAAATTTGCTATCCTTTCCGACACAGCATATTTTCTGCCATGGACCGCCCATACTCACGGAAATTCTGTTAAATCTAGGTGGAAAATGGCCATCTTGAGATAGCTTGCGCTGGGAGATGCAAAGTTTCGCGGCGTTGATTATTCGCCTCTGTGAGATTCGAAGCCCCGCTACAAGGACTGGCATGGATCGGCGCTTCCCGTGCCCGGCAGTTGGCGCGCGCTGGCATCGAGACCGTGGGGCAGTTGCTCACGCACTATCCTTACCGATATGAGGATCGCAATCGCTTCGATCGATTTCCTTTGGCGGCATCCGAGACGCCCGTGTGCGTCTGCGGCGTCGTGCGGTCAGCGGGGGGAAAGCGCCTGCGCGGAAAGGCGCGAATGTATGAGGCGACTTTGGAGGAAGAATCTCCAGGCGCATTTTGCGGCAGAATAATTTGTCGATGGTTCAACGCTTATTGGGTCGAGAAATCAATCGCGAACGGACAGCGCCTCGTCATCTTCGGGAAGCCGAAGCTGCGCGGGAGCCAGATCGTTGTGGATCATCCGGATTTCGAAGTGGTCGAGGACGATGCCGAGGCTTCCCTTCATATGCAAAGAATCGTGCCCGTTCATCGCACGACCCAGGGAGTCTCGACACGGCAACTGCGGCAGATCGTGTGGGAGGCGCTCCAGGAACTCACGGAAGAAGATGTCCCCGATTTGCTGCCCCGCGTCCTCGATTCCCACTCCCGGCTGGAAATGATCCGCCAAATCCATTTCCCAGACACGCTCGAAATGCTCGCCGCCGCCCGCCGTTATTTTGTTCTGGCCGAGTTTCTTTCGATGCAACTGACGATCGCCGCCCGGCGGAAAGAAGTCGAGGCTTTGCCGGGAGAGGCAAGGGCTTCGAGAGGGGAGTTGCTAGCGCAGCTTTATAAGGCGCTTCCTTATTCTCTCACTGGAGCGCAGCAACGGGCGATTGAAGAAATTCGCAAGGACATGGCCAGCCAGCGGCAGATGAATCGGCTGTTGCACGGGGATGTAGGCGCGGGAAAGACCATCGTGGCGCTTTCGGCGATGCTCCTTGCCGTTGAGGCTGGATTCCAAGCGGCTCTCATGGCTCCTACTCAGATTTTAGCCGAGCAGCATTATTTAAACTTTCGCCGCCTGGTGGAACCGCTGGGGATTCGCATCGCCTTGCGGACAGGGGCTCGGAAAGCGGATTCCGGGCCTCTTCCGCTTTTCGATCAAGACCGGTGGCTGGATGCCGTCCTGGACAAGCCGGGAGCCGAACGTCCGCGGATCGAAGCTTCCGAGCCGCAGATTTTCGTCGGCACGCATGCTCTGCTTTACGAAGGCGCCGGAATCGGACGGCTCGGGTTAGCCGTAATCGACGAACAGCATAAATTCGGGGTGGTGCAGCGGGCGAAGCTCCGAGATTCGACGGCGGGCGCGCCGCCGGACGTGCTGATCATGACGGCCACACCGATTCCGCGCACTCTCGCTATCACTTTGTACGGCGACCTTGACGTCTCCGTGCTCGACGAAAGTCCTGCCGGAAGGGGAAAAATCGCGACGGCCGTGCGCGCCAGCTCCAAATTGCCGGAAGCAGCGGCGTTCCTGCGCGAGAAAGTTCAAGCGGGACGGCAAGGGTACGTTGTTTATCCGCTAGTTGAGGAATCCGAGAAGCTGGAAGCGAAGGCCGCGACTGCTGAATTCGAGAAGTGGCGCTCCATGCTGGCGCCGATGCGCTGCGAACTGCTGCATGGCCGGGTACCGGCGGAGGAGAAGGACGCAATCATGCAGCGGTTTCGCAGCGGCGAGACCAAGGTGCTTATCGCGACGACCGTAATCGAAGTGGGCATCGATGTCGCCAACGCGACCATCATGCTCGTGGAAAACGCAGAGCGCTTTGGACTTTCGCAACTTCACCAGTTGCGCGGGCGGATCGGGCGTGGCGCCGAGAAGAGTTACTGCATCCTGCTCGCATCGGCGGACGATGCAGAAGGGATGGAAAAGCTGAAGATTTTAGAAAGGTCATCCAACGGCTTCGAGATAGCGGAGGAAGATTTAAAAATACGCGGCGCCGGCGATATTCTTGGCACAGCGCAAAGCGGACTGCCACCACTCAAACTTGGCGATTTAATCGCCGATGCGGACCTGATGCGAGCGGCCCGTGCTTCGGCGTTGGCGATTATGGAAAGCGATCCACGCCTCGAAGCACCGGAAAATGCTGGCTTACGCGAGATGCTCTCGGCCCGGAATGACATCCCGATGGCGCAAATGAGCTGAGCGGCGAGCCGTTTTTCTCGTGTTCCGACCTGTCGGAGGCTAAAATCGCCATTAATGAGACGCTTTATCTTTTTCATCCTTCTCGCGTTCCTTCTCGCTTTTGCCTTTTGGAAGTGGGAGAGCGGACCCGGAGCGCGGCTGGCCCACGAGAAATTCACGCCGGCAACCGGTCCGGTGATCGACCTCAAGGACGTCAAGGTGCTGGACGCGATCGACGCGGAATACACCAAGTTGGTTCAGAGCGTGGTCCCCTCGGTCGTCGCGGTTGCCACGGCCCGGCGGATCCGCGTTCAGGTGATGGACCCGCTCGATTATTTTTTCGGGCGGCGTAGAATGGCTGAGCAGACGCAGAGCGCTCTCGGATCGGGGGTCATTGTATCGAGGGAGGGCCACATTCTGACAAATAATCACGTCGTCGCGAACATGGAGCAAATCCGCGTGCAGCTTACCGACGGCCGCACGTTTCCGGCGGAACTCGTGGGAACGGATGAAGCGGTCGATATCGCTGTCCTGAAAGTGAAGGCCGACAACCTCGCGCCCCTCCTTCTGGGAGACTCCGATCAGGTGCGTGTGGGGCAGATGGTCTTTGCGGTGGGCAACCCATTTGGACTGCAGGAAACGGTCACTCGGGGAATCGTAAGCGCGCGTGGCCGAGCCCTGCGTGACAGTGGAGTCGAGTTTTTGCAGACCGATGCGGCGGTGAATCCTGGAAACTCCGGCGGCCCGCTGCTGAATCTTCGAGGTGAGATCATCGGAATCAACAGTGCGATTTTCTCGCAGACCGGCGGGTGGGCGGGCATTTCGTTTGCGATTCCATCGAATGTAGCGAAGCACACCCTCAACAGCATTCTCCAGACAGGGCGGCCGGTGCGGGGTTATCTCGGAGTCAATACCATGCCGCTGAATCGGGTGCTGGCGGAGCAGTTCGGCATACCCGACGGGAAGGGGGCGCTTGTCACCGACGTGACACCGGGTTCTCCCGCGGAACGTTCTGGAATACGGCCGGGGGACGTCATTCGAAGTTTCAACGGGAGAACGATTCCCGATGCGACAGCCATGCGCGATTTAATACGGCAAGCAGGCATCGGGACCAAGGTGGTGCTGGGAATTGTGCGGGACGGGGCTCCACTGAGCGTCTCGACGGAAACCTCCGAAGTGCCCCCTGGGCAGGCGATGGCGCCGCGTGAGGCGCCCCGGCCCGGAGATTCATAAACGCTTGCTTGCGCTTCCAAGGCCAACTGCCTACACAGTCTCGCACTCATGGTCCACCACATCGCGCTGTTTAAGCTGAACACCGAAGTCACGCCGTCCAAGCTGGAAGAGATGATGGTGGCGACCCGCATGCAGTTGCTGAAGATTCCCGAAATCCTTAGCGTCCGTTGCGGAAAGGCAATCGACCGCGAGTCCCTGTGGCCGTTCTTTATCGCGATGGAATTTGAATCGACCGAAAAGCTGGCGATGACCGAAGACGAGGCGATCTACATGAAATTTGTCGCGGAAGTGATCAAGCCAAACACCTCGGAGCAACTCACGATTAGTTACGAAATGGAACCCGGAAAGAGCGTGAAATACTCCTGACGGGATCGCGCCTCCTTAACCGCGGAACGAGCGCCTCCGCCCAACCTTGGCATACCCCCAGTGCTCGAACTTCAAAACGTCTCCTTGCAGATACAGGACGGCTCGGAAGAGCAGCTTCTCCTCGCGGAGGTAACCGCTCGCTTTCCGACCAAGGGCCACTTTGCCGCCGTGCTCGGGCCGTCTGGCTGCGGCAAATCGACCTTTTTAAAGGTCGTAGCCGGTCTGAGAGAACACACGAGCGGAAAAATCGTTTGGGAAGGGCGCGATTTGGTGGAAGAGGGCGACTTGGCCCCGCACGAGATCGGATATGTTCCGCAGTTTGCCATAGTGTATGATCTCCTCACGGTTTCGGAGAGCGTGGAGGGTGCGCTGAAGCTCCGCGTCGCCGGTCTCAATCCCGAGCAGCAGGCCGAGCGCGTCCAGCGCATCGTAAAGGAAGTGGGGCTCGAAGAGATTGCCGACCGGCGTGTGCAGGTGCTTTCCGGCGGCCAGAAGCGCCGCCTTGCCCTCGCTCTTGAGATGGTCAGTTCGCCGCGGCTTTTACTTTGCGATGAGGTGACGAGCGGACTCGACCCGAAAGCGGAGGATGAGATTGCGCGCCTTCTTTACGAACTGTCCCGCCGCGATGAGCGGATCGTCCTCAACGTGACGCACAGCCTTCGGCATCTCTCCCTCTGCGACAGTGTCATCGTGCTCTACCAAGGCCATGTCGCTTATCATGGTTCTCCGCAATTTATCTTCCACTACTTCAACGTCGAGACGCACGAAGATCTCTTTCCCCGGCTCGCCAAGAGAAAGCCCGAAGACTGGCATCGGTCCTGGCAGAAATATCGCGAGTCTTATTACGAGCAGTCAGGCTTATCGTCGAGCAGCGAAGCGGCAAAGGCGGTTGAGTCGCTGCCTCAGTCCGGCGCTGAAGCGGAGGATCCCGACTTGCGCGAAGTGGAAGGAAGCGCCCAAGCCGCGGCGCCTGTTGGAGCTGAGGCCGTCGAAGAGTCGCCGCTCGAAAAGTCGGGTGGCCGAGAACCGGCGGCTGGATCGATCCGCACGCCGTCGGTCATTTCCCAGTTCGCGGTGTTGTTAGGCCGCCGCTGGAAGCTGTTCGTTCGAGACCGGGGACAGGTCGCGCTTCAATTGGAGCTGCTCCTTGGCTTTCCGTGCCTTGTGGTCGTCTTCGCGCTCGATGGCCTCGATCCGATCCACAGCCTCGCGGCGCCGGCCACCGGCAACTTCCTGGAACAGATGCAAAACGAGTTCGCCCAGCGCTCGTCCATTATGCGCACCGGAAGCCTTGCATCCGGGCTGATCATGTTTCAAGTCATCCTGCTCGCGCTGATTGGATCGAACAATGCGGCGCGCGAGATCGCCGGTGAGCGATTGGTCTTTGAAAAGGAGAAGTTTGGCGGGTTGAGTCCGGTGGCCTATGTCATGTCGAAGACGGCGTTTCTCTCGGCGCTCGTCATCGCGCAGTCCGTCTGGATGGCTCTCTTCGTCAATTGGATTGTCCGCTTTCCAGGAAGCTTGTGGGAGCAGATGTCGATGCTTATTCTCGTGAATGGCGCGCTGACGGCGGTCTCGCTCGGAATTTCCGCGCTGATGCGCACCGCGGAACAGGCGTCGCTCGTTTCGATCTATTTGGTAGGCTTTCAACTTCCGCTGTCTGGAGCGGTGCTGGCGCTTCCAAAAGCGCTCAGTTTTGTTACGAGGCCGTTCATCGCATCCTACTGGGGATGGTCTGGCTTCATACAAACCCTGCGGGACACACGCATTTACGATGCCATTCAACAGGTCACGCAGACCGGGCTCTCCGGCAGCGGCCTGTGCCTTTGGGTGCTCCTGTGCCATATCCTGATCGGACTTTTCATGGCCTGGGCCGGCAGCCGATCCGCCCGGTGGGAGTAGCGGAAATGAAGCACGCACGCTCAAGCTGGATGTGACCAAGCCCTTTCTCGCCATCGGCGCAGTGGCAGGATACGCGCTCTTGATGTGGATGAATCCGCTGCGTCCGAGCCTGCGCGATGGGCTCCGGGCGTTGCGGCGTTACCCTGCGCTCTGGGCCGTGTTTGGCCTGCTCGGCTGCGGCTATGCTTGCTTCGATCTCTCGATGGGCGCCTTCGCATTCAACGAACCGCTCGTCTGGAGCCTCGGTTCGTTGAAGCTCGAATGGCCTTGGTCTGGCGCTGGGTCAGCGCCATTTTGGAGCCTACCCCCGGGAGCGCTCGCCTCTGCTGCCAGCGAGGCAATCCTGCCTGCGCTCGATGCGACAGCGGGAATCTTCAACAACTTGGTTAGCACGTTTCCGCTCTCCGTGTTCGCCGCGGTCGCATTGGTTCTTAACGCTGGCGGCAGGCAACGTGTGCTTTTGAATGCGCTTTTGAAGCGATATGGAAGGGCAGGGTGGATAGTCCACGCCGGTGTTTTTCTGTGCGCCATTGCGGCGAGCGCGAAGCCGATTCTCATTTTTCTGCACCGTTCGATTGAAAGCCCCGTGCTCGATCAATGGTCGCAAACAGGGGCATGGCTCGCCTTTCTTTTCGAGTATTTGCTCGGCGTTTACCTCCAGGTTTATCTCATCCTCCTCTCCTACTGCTGGGTTCGCGGCATCAGTTTCAAACATGCGCACCTGGCCGACTTTGCGATCCGCAGGAGTTCCTTTGTTCTTCGCTGGGCCGTAGTCGTGCTCGCTCTCAGCTCGCTCCTTATCGACTTTCCGTTGATCTTATCGAAATTCCCGCCGCTAGTTACCTGGCTGCCCAGGAGTGAAGCCGCTCTGAACCGGCACATTGGCTTGGCCCGAGCGGCGATCGATGGCGTTCTGCTCCTTTTCGCGAGCATGCAGATTACGCTCACCTTCCACAGTGAAACACTGCGTGGCGCCTGGACCGCGCATTGGAAATTCGTAGCGCGGCATTTTCCAACGCTGGCATGGCTCCTCGTCACTGCCGCTTTGAACTTGTACTTCGTCAATGCGATCGACATCGTTTGCCGCGCCGGATTTGGCGAGCGGACGCCGGCATGGGTGTGCTGGCGGCTCGCATATCCATGGTTTGCGGGAATGGTCGGTGGATGGCTCCTTGCAAGCTGGGTCTGCGTCTTCAAGCGTTGCGAGGAGGGTCTCGATCAATGGCGAGAGTCGATCCCCTTTTAGTCGCTTGCTTCCGTCCCGATTTGCGCCACCAATGTGGGCAGGCGCCAAATGAGATCCTCCCCTGACGATTGCGTAATCGAACTGCGTGGCGTGTGCCGCGCACGCGGCGAGGGCGGAGGCCGGTCCGCAATCCGCGGTGTCAGCGCGATGTTCGCTGGCAACGCCTTTCATGTCATTACGGGGAGCTCGGCCGCTGAGCGCGGTTCGCTCCTCCGGATGATTGGACTGCTGGAGACTCCGGATGCAGGCGATGTGATGATTGACGGCATCTCCACACGGGGATTGGACTCAGAAACACGCTCTCGCTGGCGCGCGCAGCGGCTTGGCTTCGTCTTCTCGGCTCCTTTCCTGCTTCCGGCGTTTTCCGCCGTCGAGAATATCGCGATGCCGCTGTTTAAAATGACCGACGTGGAACCGGAGAAAGCGCGGATGCGAGCGGAGAGCGCCCTGGCTTTCGTCGGCTTGGCGGGCCGGGAAGAGGCGCGCGCGGATGATCTCACGCGGGCTGAGCAGTACAGTGTGGCGCTTGCTCGCGCGCTCGCGTCCGATCCCGATGTCCTTATAGTCGAGGAGGTGGATTCCATTTTGCCAGCGGACGGTCTGGAACGGTTCACCAGCCTACTCTCACAAGTAGCGGGCCAATTCGGCGCCGCTGTGATCGCCACCGCTTCATCGCGATTCGCGCCGGAGTTGGCGCCGGATCGCATCCTCCAGATTGAAGGCGGGGTTGTCGTGCAAGATAATGCGCCCGTGCAGGATCCGCTCATCTAATGCCCGCAGCGATGCTTGAAGCGAGCGCGGAGCAGATAGCCAGCGCGAGCAAATCGAATCTCGCTTTGGCGCTGGTGACTTTGCCGAAGGAACGCCGGCGTGACATGACGATCTTTTACGCTTTCTGCAGAGTGATCGACGATATAGCCGATGAAGCCGGCAAGCCCGCGTGCGAGCGGCGTGATGCGCTGGCCGCGTGGCGGGAAAGTCTCCAGAGCAAATGCGTCGGCGAACCGGCCCTCGCGGCTGCGGTTCGTGAAATGACAACGCGCCATGGGATTGACCGTTCGTTGCTGGAAGAGATAATCAACGGCTGCGAAATGGACCTTGAGCCGGCAAAATATCCGACCTGGGAAGCGCTCCGAGTTTATTGCTATCGGGTTGCGAGCTGTGTCGGTCTTGTGAGTATTTCGATCTTCGGCTGTGACACGTCTATCTGCCGCCAATACGCGATCGACCTTGGAATCGCGCTTCAACTCACGAACATACTCCGAGACGTGTCGGAGGATATCGCAAACGGCCATCGCATTTATCTGCCGGCCGAAGACATGGCGCGCTTCGGCTATGCCCCAGGCGACCTCGAAAAAAGGCTCTACAACGCCCCATTTGTCGATCTCATGCGCTTCGAGGCGGCACGCGCCCGCGCATACTACGCCAGCGCGATAGTGTCACGGCCTCCGCGCCAGCGCAAACAGCTCGTCGCGGCGGAACTCATGCGGGCCATATATGGCCGCATACTCGAAAAGATGGAGCGCGACGGGTTCCGGGTGTTCGACAGGCGCTATCGTGTGAGCAAGCTTGGAAAACTCACTCTCACGGCAAATGTTATCTTGCGCACGGCGATGGCTGGCGCGTCTTAAAAGAGCCGGGCGCCTCCGCGGTGTCAGATCGCGGGCGGTGAGAACGTCGACACCGAGTTCTTGCAACGCAATTTCGCGCCGCTCCTCGGGCGTTCGTGCAGCATCCGGTTTCCGCAACAGGTCACGAAGGGCTGCATGCGTGTTCTGGAAGAGCGCAAGGCGCGCTGACCGTCTGACCGTCCCTTGCAAGTGTCGAAAGCGCGGTCGTTTCAGGTAGCCGCTCGTTTGACGGTGGTCTAGTGTGGGCGTTTGGATCTGCCCCACCATCTTCTCTACGCGACATCCGCACGCATCGGCGGACCGGGCTTGGACGCCGTGGCATTTGAATCGCTGCGCGCCATTTACGGGGCGAACTGCCTGGGGCGTGCCATCAGTTTCGGATCGCGGCAAAAGGTGGCTCCGCGACATTTGCTCCGCTCGCTGCAATGGCATCCGGTAAGGCTCCTCTCATTCCTCGAATCGGGATATTATTACGGGGCCAAAAAGCACGCCTTGGACGCCGCCGCAGCGCAGGAGATCGCGAGGGGCGGATACGATTTTTTCCATGGATGGTCGGGGGAATGCGTGAGGACCCTGCGCGCGGCGCGGCGCTTGCGCATTCCGAGTGTGATCGAAATCCCGACCTGGCATCGCCACAAAGGGAAAGACAAGCCAGCGCGCCTGACGAAAAGCGAGCGGGAACAGGCGGAGCTCGTGGGGTGGAAACGGTGGAGGAGCCGCTTGCTTGTCACGCGGCAGCAGGCGCTTGAGGAATACGCGCTGGCGGATCTTCTGCTCGTCTTGTCGGAGAAGGCGGAGGAGACTTTCCTGGCAGCGGGAGTGCCTAAGGAAAAGCTATTCCGGCATCAGCGCGGGGTCGATGTGAAGCGCTTCACACCCGCGCCGAATCCGCCGGAGATCTTCAGGGCGGTTTTCGTCGGAGCTTTGGTCCAACGCAAAGGAGTGCATCACCTTTTGAAAGTTTGGAGTCAACTCCGCCTTCCACGCGCCGAACTCGTGCTGGCGGGAGCCGCACAAGAGGAGATCGCCCCTTTTCTGAGGGAGTACGCCGACGACTCCGTCAAGGTGCTCGGGTTTGTTTCGAGGGTGGAGGATGTCTATCGATCGGCGTCGGCGCATATCTTTCCGAGTTCTTGCGAGGGGAGCGCGAAGGCGACGTACGAGGCTGCAGCGTGTGGATTGCCTCAGATTACGACGCGCGAGGCGGGTGATGTGGTGCGCGACGGCATGGAGGGAATTGTGATTCCGGCGGACGATCCGGAGGCTCTTGCGGCGGCAATCCTCCGTTTGCACGCGGACGCAGATCTCCGCGCCCGGCTTGGCGCCGCTGCCAGGCAGCGCGCGGTAGATACCTTCACTTGGGAGCACTTTCGCACCCGGTTGCTGGAGGCGTACCGATTTCTTCCGTACGCAAAGGAGGGCCGGACACCTCCGTGAAGATCCTCGCGCTCCAGCTTAAACGGATCGGCGATCTCATCCTGACGACCCCGGCGTTCGAGGCCGTCGCCCGTTGTCTGCCAGATGCTTCGATTACGCTGGGTGTCCAGGAGCAGTGCGCACCGCTCCTTGACGCGATTCCGCATTTGGCTGGCGGAATCGTCTTCGGGCGGTCGCGTGGGTGGACTCCCTGGCAGCAAGTGCTCACTGGCAGATGGGATGCAGTGCTCGACTTTACAGGCACAGACAGGTCCGCAGTAGTCTCCGCGCTATCGCGAGCCAGGCAGCGCGTTGCATTTGCGGATCTGCACAAAAAAGGCCTTCGCCGCTTGGCGGCCAATGTGTTCGTCGATTCCGCGGTTCGGGATTTCCACACGACAGAGCACTATCTCCATCTGCTCAAGCCGCTGGGCGTTTCTGCGGAAAGCGGGGCTTCGCCGAGCCTTAAAATTCGCGAAACCGCCATGGAATCGGCGAGAAGGCGCCTCGGCAACTCCGGAGTCGAGAGCCGATTTGCGCTCATCCACCCGGGGACAGCGCGACCCGAGAAATTCTGGATGTCATCGCGATGGGCGGCGGTCGTACGGCATCTCAATTCGCAGGGATTGCAGTGCGCCCTGACCGGCGGCGCCGGAGCGGCTGAAGCGGCGCATCTCGCGGAAATCGAGCGGGCTGCCGCGGATATCGGCGCATCGAGCGTGAATCTGGCGGGCCATATCGATCTTGTGACGCTGGCTGCCTTCTCAAAGCTCGCAGCTATCGTGATCTCTTGCGACACAGCGGCGGCGCACATGGCCGCGGCGTTTTGCGCCCCTCAAATTGTCCTGTTTGGCCCGACGAATCCTTTTCACTGGCGGCCGCGCCATTCGCGAGCAGTCGTGCTTTCTGCCGCCCAGCCGGAGACGCCGCTCACTGTGTTCGGGCCTAGGATGCGCGGCGCGCCGATGGAGAAACTCTCGACGGAACTCGTGATCCGTGCCACGGATTCGTTACTTCAATCCACCCGCCAGGGTGGCTGGACCTGACATGGCAGAATCGATCCCGTTGAAAAAGCTCTCCCGAAAGGACATTTCCAAAATGTCGTTCGGCGCGTTTGTGAAAGCCAGCCGCGAACCGTACAGGCGCCTTTTCTCCTATCTGACGCCGTACCGCGCTCGATTTGCAATGGGCATACTTTCCGGGGCGCTCTTTGGAATCGTGCAGGCCATGCTGATTTTCGACGTGCAATACGTCGCGGCGGCAGTCTTCGACGAAGGGCACAAGGCGAGGAAAGCCGTCGCGATCGTCAAATGGTTTCCGGAACTGGCGAATCTGCACTTTACCCGCAGCATCTGGACCGTCCTCGCAATCTGCGCGACGATCCCGCTGTTGATGCTGCTTCGCGGCCTCTGCTCGTACCTGAACTCGTACTGCATGCTCTGGGTGAGTGTTCGCGTGCTGGACGACATTCGCCAGCAGGTCTTCCGGCATACGTTGGGCCAGTCGATGGAGTTCTTTAACAAGTCGAAGGCGGGCGAGCTCGTGCAAACCGTCTTTAATCAAACGCGTGTGGCGCAACAGGCTCTCACCACGATCGCGAGCGACGTTGTGAAGCAGCCGATAACGATCGTGACCGGGCTCGGGACACTGTTTGTGATCGATTGGAAGTTTACGCTTACTTCGTTCATCATCTTCCCGCTTTGCCTTGCGCCGGTGCTCATCATGAGTCGGAAGGTCCGAAAGGCCGGCGCGAATGAAGAGGCGGAGGCCGGCATGCTCATGGTCATCATGCATGAGGCATTCAATGGAGTGCGCGTGGTGAAGACGCACGCGCGGGAAGATTTCGAGACAAAACGATTCAATGTCGCCAATCGGCAGATCATGCGTTTCGTCATGCGCTGGCGCAAGGCGATCGAACTCAGCGGCGTAGCGGTCGAGACGATCGGCTCCCTCGGAGTCGCCGTTGCCCTTGTCTGGGCGTGGCACTATAAATTGAGCGTTGACGAGTTTTTCTCGCTGGCAGGCGGGATGATGATCCTCTATCCCGCCTTCAAGGATCTCAGCCGCATCCAACTCACGATGCAGAAGTGTCTCTCCTCGACGACAAAGGTGTTTGAACTGCTCGACAGACAGCCTGCGATCCAGGACGCGCCCTCCGCCGTACGTCTTCCCCGTGCGAAGGGTGACGTCCAATTTCAAAAAGTCAGCTTTGGTTACGGAAAAGAGAAGCTCGCCGTGCGCGACATCCGTCTAACAATTCCCATGGGGACGACCTGCGCGCTTGTCGGCGCCAGCGGAGCGGGAAAGAGCACTCTTATGGCGCTCCTACAGCGCCTCTACGAAATCGATTCCGGCGCGATCACAATCGATGGATCGGATATCCGCTCGGTGACGCAAGCTTCGCTGCGCGAGAATATCGCGACCGTCTCCCAAGATATATTTCTCTTCCACGACACCATCGCGAATAACATTCGGTATGGAAGGCTCGAGGCCTCCGAGGCGGAAGTGAAAGAGGCGGCAAAGCTCGCATTCGCACATGATTTCATACTACAGCAGCCCCATGGCTATGAAACTGTGGTCGGCGACAAAGGCTGCCTGCTTTCCGGCGGGCAGCAGCAGCGCATCTCGATCGCCCGCGCCCTTCTGAAGAATGCGCCGATCCTTCTGCTCGACGAAGCGATGAGCGCGCTCGATTCTGAGTCGGAGCGGAAAGTGCAGGAGGCGCTCGACACGCTCGCGAGCGGGCGAACGGTAGTGGCGATAGCGCATCGGTTATCGACAATTCTAAAGGCCGATCAGATCGTCGTAATGGAGCACGGTGAGATCAAGGAACGAGGGACGCATACCGAGCTTTTCGAGAAAAGCGGATACTATCGGCGCCTGTACGACCTCCAGTTTAACCGGCACCCCGGCGAAGAGGTCCCCATCGAAGAGATGGCGGACATTTTGTAGGATACACGATGCGAGGAATCCATCCCGGCACTGTGGAGACAACTGGGAGAATGTCGGCAAGCAACACAGGCTTGAAGACCGAAAATGCGGCCGCGGCGGCGCGCATCGTTGACTGTCGGTATGCTGTTAGCGATTTCATTCCCGAACGGAAGTAGATGACACCTCGCGGAAGCATCCTTACTTTCCTGCCATGAGAATTTTCCACCTCAGACTGCTTGCTCTTTTGTGCGCCTTTCCGATGTGTGCATTTGGACAGGGCGAAGCCGAAGGCGTCATCAAAGCCACCACGAAGCTGAGGCCGGACGGGTCGCAGGCAATTACCATCGTGGATCCCGATCAGCGGACGGCGGAGGAGACGCTCAAGAACGCTGCGGGGAAAGTGATGAAGAAGACCGTTTTTCTGCTGGATGAACGCAATTTTGCCCTTGGCGCGGTGCATTACGACGCAAAGGGAGGCGTTTTCTACAAGGAGAGCTTTCGGCGCGACAGCGCCGACCACGTTGTGGAATCGTCCTTCACATCGGCTGACGGCAAATCGCTTGGGCGCCGCGTCTTTAACTATCGCGGCGATAAAGTGAGTGGTGTTGAGGATTACGATGCCAATGGGAACCGTATCGCCGCGGCTTCAACGCCGAGTCCCGCCCGGCCGGACAAGCACAGACACTAGTCAACCGCTTCTTTTGCAGCCGCACGCGGCCCAGGTGGATCGGTCGAACGCGTCTTGCGGCAGCGACTGATTTCGGCGAAGGGTGCCCGTTCATGCTAGGCGACACCCTCGAACTCCCAAGTGCGGGAAAGGAGGCTGTCCTCGGAACCGCCGAATTGGAGAGATCGATGCGCTTGAGCATCGCTTCAGGGTCGCTCGGGATGGTTTACATCGCTGTCGCGATCGGAATGCCGCTGCCGCTCTTTATGCAGGCGATCCATGCGAGCGGCGCGCAACTCGGCCTCCTGTCTGCTGCGTGGCAGTTTGCAATGCTGGCGCAACTGCCTTCGACGCTGCTCGTGCAACGTCTTGGAAAGCGGAAGCCACTCTGGGCGGCAGTATCGCTGAGTCACCGTCTGCTATGGGCGGTTCCGGCGCTCCTGCCAATGCTGATGCCATCCCGCAGCGATCTATGGCCGGTCTGTGTGATCGTCGCGCTTGGTCTCAGCAACGTGCTCGGACAGGCGGGATCCGGGCCGTGGCAGGGCTGGATGGCCGACTTGATCCCTCCGTTGCGCGCCGGCCGGTTCTGGGGTTTACGGCAGGCGGTTCTATCGATCTCTCTGGTATTGTCGGCGCTCGGTTTCGGGATCGTCCTCGATCGCTTTTCTTCACCGGCTCACAAGTACCTCGGCTTTCAAATCGTGTTTGCGTGCGCGGCGTTTTTTGGATGCTCCGATATCATCCTGCATTGTGGCGTATTCGAGCCGGCGATGCATCCCAATCCGCCACGAGAAGCTTTCTGGCGCACTCTGGCCAGACCGTTGAGCGATCGGGGCTTCGTAATATTAACGATCCTTATGGGCTTGTGGGCTGGCTCCGCTGCGATGGTCGGCTACACCATGGGTCTTCCAGGCTTCTTTGCGATGGTCTATGCGAAGGACGCCCTGGGAGCGACTTTCACACAGGCGTCATGGATTTTCATGTGTTCCGGCTTGGGCGCGGTACTTCTGACTCCAAGAATCGGGAACTGGCTGGACCGGCTCGATGCGCGCTCCGTGTTGTCGCGGCTTGTGGCGGTTGGGCCAGTCTGCATGCTAGGGTGGCTCCTCGTTCCGGGGCATCAGATTCTTCTGAGCGCGCCGTGGGCGGGATCCGTCTCGGCGGGGGTCGTGGTGATGTGCGTGCTGTCTCTGCCGATCGGCGGCGTGTACGCGGGGGTTTATGTATGTCAGTTCAGGCTCGCACAGGCGCATACCGCGCCGCAATCCCGTACGGTTGCCATGGGCCTTCACTGGGCTCTGTCTGGTTTGATCGCATCCGCCGGTCCGTTGGCAGCGGGTTGGTTGAAAGATCACCTTGCAGGACGTTCGCTTGGGGCGTGGTATCCAGGCGGCGCCCGGATTTCGTATTTCCAACTCCTCGTGGTGTTGCACGCGGGGGTGGCATGGCTCGTGGTGCTGCCGTTGAGCCGCAGAATCCGCTGATGATTTGCGGCCTGATGTGAAATGTTACCCTATACAGGCCGAGTCCCAAACAAGCCATCGTGGATTACGTAGTAAATGAAGAGGGAGTTGTACACGAGGTACCGGCGCCATAGGCGCCCCGGCTCGGTGAGCACTCTGTAAAGCCACTCGAGCCCACGCTTTTGCATCCAAGCCGGGGCTTGCCGAACGCGCCCTGCATGAAAGGCGAACGCGGCGCCGACTCCAAAATGGACGCCCTGCGGAAGCCGATCCTTGTTCCGGGCAAGCCAAAATTCCTGCTTGGGACAGCCGAGGCCGATCCACACGAACTGCGCGCCTGACCTTCGGATCAGTTCAATGATCTTTTCGTCTTCGGCCGCCGGCCACTGGCCGTAGGGTGGAGAATAGGCAAGCGCGATGCGCAATGCGGGAAATTTCTGAAGAAGCTTTTGCTGGAGTTCCGCAAGCAGCTCGTCAGACCCGCCGACAAGTGCGTGTGACCACGGTTCGCCTTGTGTTGCTTCGAGACAGCGCAGCATCAGCGTCGGTCCATAGACGCGATCTTTCAGCGGCCGCTCCAAGGTCCTGTTCATTACCCAGACCAGCGGCATTCCATCGGGAACGATGAGGTCGAATCGATCCAGAGCGCGCTGAAAGTCCGGGTCGTGCCGCGCAGTCGTAACGCAGTGGGAAGCGGCCGCTTCGATGAGGCGAGGCCGGTCCGCCTCGCCAGCCCAACGCTTTGCCAGTTCGATGGCGCCGGCATAATCTGTCGCCGCCAATGGAACCCCGATGACGCGGCAGACCGGGGGCTGTGTCTCTTCGTTGGTGGCGGTCATTGTTTGCGAGCCAGGAGCATGTGCAAGGCGTGTTCCTGGAATTGGCTGATCCCGGGCTGGTCCAGCAAATCCTCCAATTCCTTGCGAAAGGCGCCGTCGTCGAAGCCCGGCTGCTTTCGCATCGCATTTGTTACACCGACAACGATTCCTAACAATTCTCCGAGCACCTGGCCGAAGCCTTCGGCCAATTCGTCCTGCGATGATTTTGCGTCCATATTTTCTAGAGAAGCTTCGAGCGTTTGACGGCAGTTGAAGCCGCGAACTTGCCAGGATTCAAGATGCCTTTTGGATCAAGCGCGGATTTGATCTCGGTGTGAACCTCGCGGCTTACGAGCGAAGTGGCATCCGGCCACCATCGCGCCTTGGCCAGTCCAATCCCGTGCTCACCCGTGATGGCGCCACCCCACGCAAGCACTTGTTTAAACAGAGAATCGAGCGCCGCATCCACCCGCTTTTGCACGGTCCGATCGGTGTGATAATTCGCGGCCATGATGTTTACGTGGATATTGCCGTCGCCAGCGTGTCCAAAACAGGCGACCGGAAATCCGCTGCTTTTTCCCAGCCTGGCGGCAAATTCCGTGAGATCGACCAGACGCCCCTTGGGAACGACTACGTCCTCATTGAGTTTTGTGAGGCCAGTCGCTTTGAGCGACTCGGAGAACCGCCTCCGCAGTTCCCACAGCCGTTCGCAATCCGTTTCTCCAACGGCGGATTCGACCGACACCGCACCTGCTTTTTTCAAGATCTTCGCAAGCGTCTTCGCCTCTGACCGCACGCTTTCAGGCTGGCCATCGAGGTCCGCCAAAACATGACCGTTTCCCGCTGGGACGACCGCTTTGCCGCAGTGTTCGCGCGCTGCCTGAAGCGTGAAGCCGTCGGCAATTTCGAGTGCGGACGGTAGCATGCCCGCGCGGAAGACAGACTGGACTGCGTCCGCCGCTTGTCGGAACGTCTTAAAACTGGCCGAGAGGCTTGCGCGAGCGGGAGGATGCGGAAGCAGCCGAAGGGTCGCTTCAGTGACGACACCCAGAAGGCCTTCGGAGCCGACAAAGAGCCCCAGAAGATCGAAGCCGGTCTTATTCTTGTGGGTGCGCCCGCCCGTCCGGAGCACGCGCCCGTTTGCGAGCACCGCTTCCAAACCGAGCACATAATTACGGGTGACGCCGTATTTGAGGCAGCGTGGCCCACCCGCATTTGTGGCGATGTTTCCGCCGATCGAGCATTCCTTCAGGCTGGCCGGATCGGGCGGATAGAATAGGCCCTCCTTTCGGGCGGCGGTCTGTAGGACGCCCGTGATAACGCCGGGTTCCACGACCGCGATTCCGTCTGCAAAATCGATTTCCTTGATTCGATTCATTCGGGCCAGCGACAACGCGACGCCCCCCTTCGCAGGGACGCAGCCTCCGACGTAGCCGACACCGGCTCCTCGCGGCGTGACGGGCACACACTCGCGGTTCGCAAACTCGAGCAGGAGGCTCACCTCGGCGGTCGATTTCGCAAACACGACGGCATCGGGGCGGTGGCTCGCAAACCAGCGGTCGGTCGAGTGCTCATCCAGCACGCCGTCGTCGGCGCTTACGGCATCCTGGCCAAGAAGGCGGGCAAGCTTTGTGACAAGCGAAGCAGGCGCTCTTCGCGGTGCTGTCGGATATCGACGGGGCGTTGTCGATGCGGCCTTCTTCTCCATTACCGAGGCGAGGCGCCGGGCTGCTGCGGCTGCTCTGAGTGATCGCCATGCGGCCAGGGCAGCAAATGCGACATTCGGTGAAAAAGACCGCCTTTGCGCGGTGGCGCTTCCACAGGCTGCTCTCCTACGACCAGCGGCTCCGCCCGTCTTACTTCCTGGCGCTTTGGCTCTTGGACGCGCCGTTCGGGCGCCGTGATCGCCGCCTCCGGCCTCGAAATTTGAGGAGGCTGTGTGTCGAACCCTTCGTGCGATATGATCGTTGCCTTGGTGGCGCTCAGGACGACATGCCCGGCGTCGTTCCCATCTGCATCGAGACACGTTACCGTCCAGAGCGGCGCCGCCCCGGCGCCGTCTTTTTTCAATTCCACGTTCATATCCGCCACCACGCGAGCATTCGTCTCGGCAAATTGTTGCGCTATTTTTACCGCACGATCGGAGTCGATCTTTATCGTCTCGCCGATAACGTCGTCTGCCGTGAGAGTTTCGGCAAATTGCGACAGCGCACGCGAGGCCACGACTTCGCCTGCGGCGACGACGTATTCGTGGACGCCGTTTTCCTCCTTTGGATCGTGCACCAGTATGTACCATCGTTCGGGCGCCGGATTTGCGCCTCGCGCCTCAATGCGAGCCAGTTTCGCCGCCGCGCCCTTGGGAATGAGCTTCAAGGCAGCCAGCGCGCTGCCGCCAACCGGGGCGGGAGCAGCCATTGCCGCCGCGCCTAGCAGCGCTCCAGCCATGAGTATCGTGTAACGCGACATGAGCGAATTTGGCCGGATTGTTTCCAGCCATCGACTCTAGAGGCGGACAGCCAAAAATCCATCGTTTTCAGAAAACCCTCGACTCGCGCCGGTCCACCGCAAAGCTTTCCGGTAGATTTATGATCATCAAGCCAAAAACTCGCGGGTTCATTTGCACCACGGCGCACCCGGAAGGTTGCGCCCTGAATGTGCGGGAGCAAATCGATTTCGTGCTGTCGAAAGGACCGCTGAGCGATGCGCCGAAGCGCGTCCTCGTAATCGGCGCTTCAACCGGCTACGGACTCGCCAGCCGCATCGTTTCCGCATTTGGGGGCAATGCCGGGACGCTGGGAATCTTCTTCGAGAAAGCGGGTGAAGCAGACCGCACCGGCTCCGCCGGTTGGTACAACTCTGTCGCATTCGAGACTGCGGCGCGCGAAGCGGGGATCTATGCCCGAAGCATCAACGGCGACGCTTTTTCCGACGCCATAAAGCAGCAGGCAATCGATGCGATCAAGAAGGATATCGGCCAGGTGGATTGCGTAATCTATTCGCTCGCGTCGCCCAGAAGAACGCATCCGAAGACGGGGGTGGTGCACAGCTCGGTCTTGAAGTCCGTGGGTGAACCGTTCACCGCCAAAACGGTGAACACCGACAAGGGTGTCGTCCATGATATCACGATTGAACCCGCGACGGACGAAGAGATTGCAAACACAGTTGCTGTCATGGGCGGGGAAGACTGGCAAATGTGGATCGAAGCGCTCACAAGCGCGGATGCAATTGCTCCCAACGCCACGACGGTCGCCTATTCTTATATCGGCCCGGATCTCACTTGGGCGATCTACCGCAATGGAACGATCGGCCGGGCCAAGGAGCACCTGGAGGAGACAGCCAAGCGTCTCAATTCGCATCTGGGCGGAATAAACGGACGCGCGTTTGTCTCCGTCAACAAAGCCCTCGTGACACAAGCGAGTTCCGCCATCCCGGTCGTGCCGCTTTACATTTCGCTGCTGTACAAGGCAATGAAGGCCAAAGGCACGCACGAAGGGTGCATCGAACAGATTCACCGGCTATTTAGCGAACGGCTTTATAACGGAGCGCAGCCGCAATTGGACGAAGAGGGGCGCATCCGTATAGATGATTGGGAAATGCGTCCGGAGGTCCAGGACGAAGTCGCGCAGCTTTGGAAGCAAGTCACAACGGAGAACCTTGCCCAGCTTTCCGACATCGAAGGCTATCGCGCCGAATTTCTGAAGCTGTTCGGTTTCGGCGCGCCGACAATCAATTATGACGCTGATATCAATCCGATGCAACCGATGCCATCGGCGGAACAGGGGTGAAAATTCGGATAGTCCAAAGGGAGTGGACGGACTGATTTAGAAGTTCTTAACGCGCATCCAACTCACTTCGTGGGATTTCGTCGTCTGTCGCTACATGCGACTCCAATGTCCCGTCGGAGAATCGAGTCACAATGCGGGTCGCTTCTTTTGCCTCCTTTGCTGTCCGCAACAGTCCGCCAGCGGTCGTGGTCGTAATCGTGTATCCACGCTCCAGCGTAGCTTGCGGGGACGATATGCGAAGCAGATTCATTGAAGCCTTCAGGCGGTTTCGATCGCGCGCCATCCTGCTCTTTGCGGCGGAAGCTATTCTTGAGCGAATGGATTCCAGTCGCTGCCGCACGATCACGAGGCTCTTGTCGGGCCGATGCTGCAGAAGGACGGAATGAAGTTTGCTCAGCCGCTTGGCTCGCTGTTCGACCGTCGCGCGGACGGTCCTCGGCAATACCTCCGAAACCAAATCCAGCCGCTGCGCGGCGGCCTGAAGCAACCTTTGCGGCTCCCGCGGCAGCGCGGCGCGCTGGATCGCAAGCAACCGGTCTCGATAACGCCCGCACACGGTTTTAAGACATCGCTGGATGCGCCCGAGCTTTTGCGCAAATCCCCGCTGCAATTCGGTAACCTCAGGAGCTATTAATTCGGCGGCTGCGCTTGGGGTTGGCGCGCGCAGATCCGCCACGAAATCGGCGATTGTAAAATCGATCTCGTGTCCGACTCCAGAGACCACGGGGATCTCGGAAGCATGGATCGCCCGCGCGACAACCTCTTCGTTAAATTGCCATAAGTCTTCGGAGCTTCCACCCCCCCGCGCCACCACGATCACATCCACAGGGCGGAGTCCGAATTCCCCGAACCGGTTAAACTCGGCCACCGCATGCGCAATTTCGTCCGCTGCGCCATCGCCCTGAACGCGCACCGGGCTTACGATCACGTGCAGCCAGGGAGCCCTGCGCGCCAAAACGTTGAGCATGTCTCGCAGCGCCGCGCCAGTCGGTGAGGTGACGATCCCGATCGCAGTAGGAAATCGAGGAATCGCTCGTTTGCGCGCGGAGTCGAACAAGCCCTCAACATCGAGCTTTTTTTTCAACGCCTCGAATTTCGCCTGGAGCAAACCCGCGCCTCCGGCCTGAACCAATTGTACGTTGAGCTGATACTGTCCGCGGGCTTCGTACACCGTCAGCGTTCCGCGGGTAATCACATGCATGCCATCCGTCAGCGGGACGCTCCGCTTCCACATTCCTTGACGCGCAAAGAGCACACATTGCAGTTGGCATTGTTCGTCCTTGAGCGTGAAGTATTGGTGCCCCGATGGCTGTTTCCGGTAGTTGCTCACCTCACCCTCGACCCAGATTTGTCCGACTTGCTCCTCCAGCACCTGCCGTATGAGCTGTGTTACCTCGCACACGCGAAGAACTCGCGGGCCGGCGGCCTCAGCAGGTTCGGTCGAAAGTAAATCCATTCCTCCAATCGACTCCGAGGCGCCCTAAGCGTCAAACATAGGATCGGACATTGGAAGGGTTGGGAATGTCGAGCCCCTCCAATCCGCAACTTTTTTCGTCATCTCGGCGATCCCGAACGGCGCGGATAGTCATTGCGGACGATACTTAAAGCCGGGACATTCCCGAAAATCTGTGAATCGCGTAGTCGGCATCGAAACGGAATACGGCTGTCTGGACACCACGGAGGGGGGTGGCACTCCAGACCGATGGGCGGCGCGCGTAAAGAATTACGTTTTCAAGAAGGCAAAAGGCGGCGCCCTCGATCTGCACTACCGCGACTATGAAGAACCGCCTGGCAATGGAGGATTTCTGCTGAATGGCGGACGCCTCTACATCGATATGGGCCACTTGGAGTATGCTTCGCCCGAGTGCAGGACGATTCGGGATGCCGTCGCGTACGATCTCGCTGGGGATCAACTCGTCCAGCGGGCGATTGAGGCTCTCGGCGCGGCCGGCACGGTTTCCTTTATCAAAAACAATATCGATCACGTCACCGGCGCAACATTTGGCTGCCATGAAAATTATCTGATGCGGCGCGATTTGCAGTTCAACCCGTGCGTGCTGGGAGCGCTCCTCTCTTTTTTGGCCACCCGGCAGCTATTCACAGGCGCGGGGCGCGTAGGGCAGGCGAGCCCCCTTGCCTTCGATCTCGAACCCGCCAGCGCAGCGGAAACCGTTGACTTTCAGCTTTCGCAGCGGGCCGACCACATCGTAAACGATGTGTACCAGTGGGTTCAGTTCAATCGCGCGATAATCAATGCAAGGGACGAACCGCTCGCCGATTTTCGACGGTATCGGCGCCTCCATTTGCTCATTGGCGACTCGAATATGAGTCCTTTCGCAACCGCGCTTAAAATCGGAACCACTGCGTGCGTTTTGACGCTTCTCGAAGAGGGGTGCCTACCGCCTGATGTGCAGCTTCAGGATGCGGTGACCGCGACCCGCCAAATCTCGCACGAAGGAACTGGCAAAGCGGTCGTCACGCTTGAAGACGGACGCAAGCGCGCCGCATTGGACATTCAGGAGGAATTCCTTGCATGCGCGCTCCGTCACCTCAGCCATCGTGACGAAGAGACCGATTGGCTGCTCGCGAAATGGTCATTCACGCTGGAGGCGCTCCGCACCAAGCCAGAGCTGCTCATTGGCGGCGTCGATTGGATATCCAAACGGTGGCTCCTCGACTCTTTTCGTAAGGCTGAAGGGCTGGAATGGAGCGATCCCTGGCTGCAGAGCTTGGACCTCGAATACCACAACATCGATCCCGCCAAGGGCCTGTTCTTCGGCCTTACGCCAGCCACGGCGATCGGTGAATTCAACGACTCCGTGCGCCGGGTGGATGGAATCGAAAACCCGCCAGCCGATACGCGCGCTCGCGGGCGGGGAATTGCGGTCTCACGGCTGCAAGAGAATGGTTCTTCCTACGTCATCAATTGGGACTCGATCGCCCTGGAAAACAAGGATTATTTCGCGATGCCGGATCCGTTCGAGACATACGAGGATGCCGTGCGGAAAATGATCCCCGTGTAGCGCCCTCATTCGGACGCTTTGCCAGGCATCTCTCTTAGCGCGAAGCGGCTTTCGTAACCTCGCCGAGCTTTGCCTCGAGCTTCTCCACATGGTGCTCGGCATCTTCGCGCGCGCGCCGCTCATCCATGAGAGCCTCTTCCAACTCGCGGATTCGCTGCTGGAGATTGAATCGGATCGAAGTCCGGACCGGTTGCTGTTCCTCATCCGAGGACGCGAGCCGCATTTCCGGAATGTCCTTTAAAGGTGTGATCGTTCCGTTCTTACAGTTCGTGATCAATGTCTCTGGCGAGATCTCACCCACTTGAAGAAATTCGCGGATCGCGCCAACGTTTGTCGGCCCGTAATACTGGTCTGGGCTGACCTCCACGAGGTAATCCATCTCCAGACCGGGTACCATTGGCGCCCTCAACCAGTTGTGTTCGTCGGTGGAGACTTTGTCCAAGGGAGAGACCTGAGCCTCGAGAGCCCATTGCCGGAGTTGCTGGAATGGGATCGGCCCAAAAATCGTGCCGTCGTCGTTTTTGAGCAGATACCAGGATTGCGTGTCTTCAGCCATTTATGGTTTCTCCTTTTTGGGGGTATGGGGTTCGGGAGCTTTTTGGGGTGGAATGTTCAGAATTTGGCCGATTTGAAGCTTTCGATCGTCAACAATCTTATTGGCCTTCTGAATATCTACTACTGGAATATTGTAGTGTTTAGCGATCGAGGTCAACGTTTCCCCTTTGGCGACAGTGTGGCGGGAGGCTCCGCCGGGGCCAGAGACCGCTTCGGCTTTCGGCGGCTCACTCGAGTTCTCTTCGCCCGGAGTGACCGGTTCGGAGGCCCCTGCGGGTTCGGTTGCAGTCGCTGGGGCCCCAGACGCCTCCTCGCGCGCGCTGCCTGCGTGAAGGTCGTGCAATTGCTGGCTCATCTGCGCCATCTCCTTTGCGAGTGCGTCCAACTGCTTCGACTGCTGGTCGATGAGGAGGCGCACCTCGTGGAGATCTTCTTTCAGCGTCGTCGTTGCCGGTGATGGCTTCGCAGCCGACGCCTCCGGCGCCTTCAAAGCGCCCTCTCTAGATGGCTGCTCGGCGACGGCCAGACGGCATGCGATCAAAAAGGCGGATGACAAAAGCGCTGTGCGGCTCATTCCATCAACCTCTCTCATCTCCGGCGGGAGAGCGCAAGCGCGGCGATTTACACCGCGAAAACCGACTTTGTGAAATTTTTCACAAATTCCCTTGCGGCATTTCTCGACCCTCCGCAGACTTGCGGCAACCCGTGCGATTCCCGGTTTCTATTGCTGCCATGCTTCCCTTTGCGTTCACGTTGAGCGCCTGCGGGCAGCGCTTTACCAACGCGAATATCGACGCGGTAAACCGCGAACTCGACCGCGCCAATGCCTCTTCTGAAAAAGGTGTGAAGGACGGGGGGGTGACTCCAAAGCTTGTCGAGTCGATTCTTGGCCCACCCAGATCGGTCGAAAGCCGCCGCCTTTCACTCGAGACGCAGAAGAAGGAGATCGATGTCGTCCGCTACGAGTATGTCCAAGACGGCCAAAAGATCGAATTGCACTTTTTCGACGGTAAACTGATTTCTTCGCTGCCTCACCTCGGTGAAATTCAGCCCGCGCCAGAAAAAACGCCATGAATATTCCGCCTGAGCTGCTTTCCAGAATTGACGAGGCGATAACCCATTACCCGGCCTCAAAGCGGAGCGCCTCCCTGCCGCTTCTCCATCTTTGGCAGGAATATTACGGCTTTATCTCAGACGGCGCAATCGCTTGGATTGCAACAAAGCTGGAGCTGCAGCCGATTAATATCCTGGAGCTCGTGACGTTCTATCCCATGTTCCGAAGGCAGCCGGCGGGCCGAAAACACGTCCGGGTATGCCGCACGCTCTCGTGCGCTATGGCAGGCAGCTACGAACTGCGGGAAGCGCTCGCCAAAGCGGCGAAGATCGACCTGAAATCGTGGGAGCATGCGTACCGTAGCGGCGCGCTGCATCCCGGACACGGAGATCAGGAGCACTCGCACTCCGCTGGGGATGCGGGCCATCCAGAGTGGGAAGTGCATAATCCGGGACACGGCAGTCCCATTGCCGTGAGCGCGGACGGAGAAACTTCGATCGAATTTGTGGAATGTCTGGCGAGTTGCGGCAGCGCGCCGGTGGCGATGGTCAACGATCTGTTCACGGAAAATATCGACATCTCGAAGGCCGGCGCTCTTCTCGACCTTGCCGAATCCGACGCTACGCGCCCTCGGAAAACCGCGCCGCATCCGCGCGAGAAACGGCTCATTTTCAAAAACATCGGGCGCGATGGATGGCGCAACGACATCGAAACCTACGTGAACGATGGCGGCTACGCTGAGTTGAGGAAGGCGCTCGCCATGAAGCCGGAGGAAATCGTCGATGAGGTGAAGAAGTCTGGATTGCGCGGGCGGGGGGGGGCGGGATTCCCGTGCGGAGTAAAATGGGGCTTCATCAAGCGCGGCGGGCCGAAGCCGACCTATCTCATTTGCAATGCGGATGAGTCCGAGCCCGGTACCTTCAAGGATCGCTACATTATTCACCACGATCCGCACCAATTGATTGAGGGAATGGTCATTTCGTGCTTTGCAGTCGGCGCGAGCCTCGCTTATATCTACATCCGCGGCGAGTTTCCTGAAGGCGCGGCGATTCTGGAAAAGGCGCTTTCCGAAGCGCGCGCCAAAGGATTCCTCGGGAAGAACATTCAGGGATCTGGGTTCCATTGCGAAATCTATGTGCACAGGGGAGCGGGCGCTTACATCTGCGGCGAAGAGACTGGCCTCATTGAATCACTCGAGGGAAAGCGCGCGTATCCTCGCATCAAGCCACCCTATTTTCCCGCCGTGCTCGGCCTTTATCAGTGCCCCACGATCGTGAACAACGTCGAGACACTCTGCCATGTGAAGCACATCATCGCGATGGGCGGCGCGGAGTACGCAAAGATCGGGCGCCCGAATAACACGGGAACGCGCGTGCTGTGCGTGTCGGGAGATGTGCAGCGGGCAGGCTATTTTGAGGTCGAAGTCGGCTCGATCACAATGGGAGAGCTGATTAACGACATGTGCGGCGGCCTCAAGCCGGGGCGCACATTAAAAGCCGTCATTCCCGGAGGATCCTCAGCGAAGGTGCTGAAAGCAGGGGAAAAGTACAAGATCAAGGATCAGGAACTGACTCTCGAACAGCTTCCAATGGATTTCGACACGCTGGCTGCCGCAGGTTCCATGGCTGGCTCTGGCGGAGTGATCGTAATGGACGACACGCGGGACATGGTCGCGATGCTGAATAACATCAACGAATTCTACGCGCACGAATCGTGCGGCCAATGCACACCGTGCCGAGAGGGGTCGCTTTGGATGAAAAAGATCACCGATCGCATGCTCGCCGGGGGGGGAGTGGATCGGGATCCCGATGTGCTAAAAAATGTAGCCGATAACATCGCGGGAAAAACCATTTGCGCATTTGGCGAGGCTTGCGCCTGGCCAGTGCAAAGTTTCGTCCAGAAATTCCGCGACGAATTCACCGCAAAAGCACTCAAGGCGCCGCCGCCGCCAATGCCGCCGGAATACAACCCAAGCGAATTGATCAAAGAGGAGCAAATCTTTCCTGTCCCGGCGCCGCGTGGAAACGGGAGCGAACTCATGGCGCCCGCCGCAACCCGGTAATGAAGATCCACGGCATGGAAGGGCTTGGCCCCGCTGATCTGCAGCACGAAATCGATCGCGACGGCAAGTTTGGCATCTACTCGTACGTGATCTCGGCGTTGATCGTTACGTTTCGCCGCAATTCTGACGTCTATTTTGCCCGCGGAGGACGCAGCGGGGTCGGACCGAGATTGCCGTTTGTGTTCTTGGCGCTTTTCCTCGGATGGTGGGGATTCCCTTGGGGGCCGATCTATTCAGTAGGAAGCCTTTATAGCAATCTGCGGGGCGGCAAAGATGTCACGACGGAAGTGGTCAATTCCTTTCGCGCCGCTGCCACGACCGCTCCGCCACCGATTTCGACCCACCCATGAGCATCGAGACAGCCGCTCCGCCTCAAATGTTGAACGTGCAGATCGACGGGATCTGGAGACAGTTCCCCAAGGGAACTCGGGTCATCGAAGCTTGCAGTCAGGCGGGCAAGTTCGTGCCTCGATATTGCTATCATGCGAAGCTTTCCTCGCCAGGAAATTGCCGCATGTGCCTCATCGAAATGGGAATGCCGAAGATGGGTCCCGACCGGAAGCCGATCATCGGCGCCGACGGCAGACCGGAGATCGGCTGGATTCCCCGGCCTCAAATTTCGTGCGCCCAGGATGTGGCGGATGGGATGGGTATTCGCACCGACTCACCGATGGTGCGCGAGTGCCGGCGGGGCGTGATGGAGTTTCTTTTGATCAATCACCCGCTCGATTGTCCGATTTGCGATCAGGCAGGGGAATGCAGGCTTCAGGAATTCTCAGTCGAGTACGGGAACGGGACGTCGCGCTTTCTCGAAAGGAAGGTCAAGAAGCCCAAGAATATCAGCCTCGGCCCTCGAGTGACCCTCGATGCTGAGCGTTGCGTGCTTTGCTCGCGCTGCATCCGCTTTATGAACGAGGTGGCAAAGGATGATGTGCTCGGCTTCGTTGATCGCGGCTCGTTCACAACGATAGCATGCCACCCAGACCGGACGCTCGATAGCAATTATTCGCTAAATACAGTCGATATCTGCCCGGTTGGCGCGCTCACCTCCACCGACTTCCGATTCAAAATGCGCGTCTGGTTCCTAAAGGAAACTAAGACGATCGACGTGAACGATGGGCTTGGAGCCAATATAACCATCGGCAGCCGCCAGGAGAAAATCTACCGGATCACGCCGCGCGAAAACAACGATGTGAACTCGTGCTGGCTTCCCGATTCACACCGCCTCAATTTCAAGTACCTGCATCTGGAAGAAAGACTGGTCGCGCCGATGGTGCACGGAGTGGGGACGGGCTGGGCGTTCGCGATAGCGTCCGCAGCCGCACAGCTCAAAAAGCATGCGGACGGAGCCGTCGCGATGATCGGCTCGGGTCGCATGACTAACGAAGAGCTCTTCTTATTCAAGCGGCTCGGCGCACTGCTTGGAGTTCGGAGAATGGATATCGTGCCGCGAATCGGCGAACCGGACGGCGTCATGATCGTTGCCGACAAGAATCCTAATACATCGGGCGCGAAGATTCTCGGGGTCGCGTCAGAAAATCCCGGATCGAAGCTGAAAGAGATCATCGCGGATGTGAAGAGCGGAGCCATCAAAGGCCTTGTCGTTCATGGAGAGGATTTGACGGAGTGCGGGTTCGATCCAGCGGACCTCGCGCAACTCGACGCACTCATCCTGCTGAGCATCCTCCCATGTAAAACGGCGCCGCATGCGTCGGTCCTTCTGCCGTCAAGCGGATGGGCGGAAAAACGGGGTTCGATGATCAATATTAAAGGCAGGCTTCAACGGCTTAACCGGGCGATCGCAGCTCCCGGCGATGCGCGCGACGATTGGGAAATTCTCCGTGATCTGATCCAAGCGTTGGACGGCTCCACCGGGTTGGATGCGATCGAAGATGTTTTCAAGGAAATGGGAGCTGCTACTCCCGCATTTTCGAGCCTTAGCCTAAGCAAAATTGGCGACTTGGGGTTTCAGCTTCTTCCGCCGACTTAAATTATGGACTTCATCCATTCCATACCTTTGCTGATTGTCGTCAGCGCCATCTTGAAGACGGCGTTTCTTATATTCGGGGTTGTTCTGCCGATGGTAAGCTATACGGTTTACGCGGAGCGCCGGGTCAGCGCGCTCATTCAGGATCGGCTGGGTCCAAATCGGACCGGCTTTCCACTTTCTCTGCTCGGCGCTAAAAAAGATTGGTCGCCGTTTCTGGGTGGTCTTGGCCAGCCTGTCGCGGACGCCGTAAAATTTCTTCTCAAGGAAGAGTTTACGCCCGCGCACGTAAACAAATTTTATTACTATCTAGCTCCGGTGCTTGCAATGGTCCCGGCCCTGGTGACTTTGGCCGTGATCCCATTCGGGAGTTTTCTTTTTGGTCAGCAGATGGTCGTCGCCGATGTGAACATTGGCGTCCTCTATATCTTCGCCATTTCTTCGATCGGGGTGTATGGG
Organism: Chthoniobacterales bacterium; assembly: GCA_038238905.1. Taxonomy (GTDB): domain Bacteria; phylum Verrucomicrobiota; class Verrucomicrobiia; order Chthoniobacterales; family Chthoniobacteraceae; genus JBBSFI01. Next base: position 46,754 of record JBBSFI010000022.1, read on the forward strand.
ATAGTGCTGGCTGGCTGGTCTTCCAACTCGAAGTACCCCTTTCTAGGCAGCATCCGCTCGTCGTCCCAGATGATTTCCTACGAGCTTTCGCTCGGTTTGAGCGCTGTGCCGGTTCTGATGATCTTCGGCAAGCTGAATCTGTCCGAGATCGTTTTGTATCAGGGGCGCAATGGCTGGCTGCTATTGCCATTCTGGGGCGAAGGTTTGTCCATTCAACGATGGATTCTGCTCGCGCCGATAGTCGTCTCCTTCGTTGTCTTCACGATCTCGATGTTTGCGGAAACGAATAGACTTCCTTTCGATTTGCCCGAATCGGAAACGGAGCTGGTGGCTGGCTATCACACCGAATATGCGGCCATGAAGTTCGCGTTATTTTTCCTTGGCGAATATGCCGCAATGATCGCGGGATGTTCGCTCATCGTAGTCCTTTTCCTCGGGGGCTGGCATGTGCCCTTGCTCCCGCTCAACTCCGCAGAGGCTTCCAAAGGATTCTGGGCTTGGGGAAATCTTCTCGGGCTTATCCACATCGGCTCTTTCTTTTTCAAGGTGGCCGCTCTGCTCATCTTTTTTATATGGGTAAGATGGACGCTGCCCCGTTTCAGGTACGATCAGCTCATGAAATTGGGCTGGCTTTATCTTTTCGAGATCGCACTCGTTAACATCTTCGTTACCGCGGCAATTCTAGCCTTCGTAAAATAGTCATGGCCTACACTGTCCCGCGTCCCAAGCTAAGTCTCGCCGAGAAGTTTTACCTGCCCGGCATTGTCGCCGGTCTCGCGATTACCCTTAAGCACTTCAGGGCAATGCTTTCAGGGAAAACGAAGGTCGTCATGCAGTATCCTGAGGAAAAGTGGGACTCGCACATGCCCGAGCATTACCGCGGCGCGCCGACACTGGTTACGGACGAGTACGGGCGGGAGCGCTGTGTCGCGTGCCAGCTTTGCGAGTTCATTTGCCCACCCCGCGCAATCCGCATCAAGCCCGGTGAGATCCCCGCCGCCAGCAAGTTCGCTAAAGTCGAGAAGTTCCCAGAGGAATTCGACATCGATATGATTCGCTGCATCTACTGCGGACTCTGCGAAGAGGTGTGTCCGGAGCAGGCGATTTTCCTGCGCAAGGATTACGCCATCACCGGGACGACGCGGGCCGAGATGCTCCATGATAAGGCGAAACTTTATGAGCTCGGCGGCTCGATGCCGGGGCTTGTTCACAAATGGAATCCGGAGAAATGATGCCCAAATCACGCGCCAATCCACTCGCGCTCTAGACCTCAAAAGATCATGTCACCTGTCATCTTTTGGATCTTCGCCGCGATGATGCTCGCCTTTGGCATTTCTGTCATCGCGAACCGCAGCCCCGTGGCCAGCGCCATCAGCTTGGTCGTATCGTTCCTTTGTCTCGCCGCCCTCTTCATTGGGTTGGACGCCTATTTTATCTCTGTGATTGAGGTTCTCGTCTATGCCGGCGCCGTGATGGTGCTTTTCCTCTTCATTATCATGCTGCTTGATTTGAAGGCGGAGAAGCGCCGCAAGCTGAACCTTGCGGCAGTCGCGGGAGGCGGCTTGGTCACCGCAGCTTTCGTGGCGGAAATCTGGTTTGTTCTTACCGATTTCACGAAGGGGCAGCAGGCCTTCCCTGCCTATGAGCATGCCGGGATCGACGACGTCCGTGAGATCGGGATGACCTTGTTCAGCACGCATAACCTTCCCTTTCAAGTCATCGGGATCCTCATCCTTGTCGCCACGGTCGGCGTCGTCGTATTGTCGAAGCGCGAATTGAAATAATCACATGGCGCTTACGCTCAACGATTATCTTCTCGTCAGCGGCATGCTGTTTGCCATTGGCTTTGCCGGAGTCATGCTCCGCCGCAATATCATCATCATTTTCATGTGTTTGGAATTGATGCTGAACGCGGCCAACCTTTCACTTGTCGCCTTTTCCCGATTCAATCTGACGGCGCGGATCCTTCCGGACGGGACGCACACGCTCGTTCCGAATTACAATGCCCAGATTCTCGTCTTCTTTATTATAACCGTCGCGGCCGCGGAGGTCGCCGTGGGCCTCGCAATCATCGTCGCCCTCTACCGCGCCCGGCAGACGACGCATGTGGAAGACATCACCTCGCTGAAGTTTTGAGCGACCCCCATGTTGCGCCATTTTTTGTGGATCAATGAACAATAACATTCCCTGGCTGATCCTGGTTTGCCCGCTGATCGCCGCAGCGTGCATTTTGCTATTCACGCGCCGAGCGCCTTCGTTTAGCGCTCACATCTCCGTGTTCGCAGTGTGCGTTTCGTTTCTCGGCAGCCTCGTCGCATTTATCGTCCCGTACTCGGACGCACCCAATCAGCTTTCCTGGATCGACCTCGGCGGCGCTTTTCGGGTTCCTATTGGGCTTGTGGTGGATCCATTGAGCAAAGTCATGCTCTTGATCGTGACCGGGATCGGCGCGCTCGTTCACATATATTCGTTGGTTTACATGGCGGACGACAAGGGAAAATCCCGCTACTTCGCAGGGCTTTCGCTCTTTATGTTTTCCATGCTCGGGATTGTCCTTGCCGATAATTTCGTGATGATGTTCATCTTCTGGGAGCTCGTCGGCGTGAGCAGTTATATTCTGATCGGGCACTGGTTCACACGGGACGCTGCGGCGAAGGCGGCGAATAAGGCGTTCTTATGCAATCGGATCGGAGATTTCGGCTTTATGCTCGGCATCCTGTTGATATGGAGTGCCACGGGTTCCTTCGGTTTCAGCGCCATACGGGAGCATATTGCGCTCTTAACTGCCAATCCTGCGTTTCTCACTGTCGCCGCCCTATGCATTTTCTGTGGCGCGATGGGCAAGTCGGCTCAGTTTCCACTTCATGTATGGCTTCCGGATGCCATGGAGGGTCCGACGCCTGTTTCGGCCCTGATCCATGCGGCGACGATGGTCGCCGCCGGTATTTACATGCTGGTGCGGGTTTACTTCATTGTCAGCGCGTCAGCCACCGCCATGGCGGTGATCGCGTGGATCGGCATCATTACGGCCGTGCTTGCGGCGTTGATGGCAACGCAGCAGGACGACATTAAGCGCATTCTGGCGTATTCGACCCTGTCGCAGCTCGGCTACATGGTTTCCGCAGTCGGGAATTATGCGCCCGAGGCGGCGATGTTCCATCTCTTCACTCACGCCTTCTTTAAGGCCCTGCTTTTCCTCGGAGCCGGCGCGGTCATCTATGCACTGCACCACGAGCAAAATATTTGGCGCATGGGAGGTCTCCGCGCTCGGATGCCCAAGACATTTTGGACGTTCGCCATAGGCACTCTGGCCCTTATGGGCTGTTTCCCATTCAGCGGCTTCTTCTCGAAAGACGCAGTGCTTTTGGCGATGTTTCACAACAATGGGTGGATCTTTGTTCTCGGGCTTGGGACCGCCTTCCTGACAGCATTTTACATGATGCGTCTCGTAACGGTCGCTTTCCTTGGCCGGGCGCGAACGGAGAATGCAGAGCACGGACACGACGGTCCGTTTGCGATGACCACACCGCTGCAGATTCTCGCGGTGCTTTCGATCGTCGCAGGGTGGTCCTTCGTGGCGGGTCCCGTGTTCGGGAAGCCGTTCGTGGAGCGGCTGGAAGCCGGTTCGCACACCTTTTGGGTTCCCATGCTGGCGTTTGTGGCCTTTGCAATCGGCGCTGCCGGCGGTTGGATTCTATACGCGAATCAACCGAGCGATCCGGTTCTTATTCCAGTGTTCAAAAAGAAATTCGGCATCGACGAATTTTACTGCTTGCTGATCGGGGGAACGCAGGAGTTGCTCGCCAAGGCATGCCGCTTCTTCGATAAGTGGATTGTGGACGGCCTTGTTGTTCGCGGCCTGAGTGGAGCAACTCTTGGGACCGGATTGATCGTCAGATTCTTCCAGTTTGGTAACCTTCAGGGTTACGCGTTTCTCTTCGGCTTGGGTGTCGTCGCCCTCATTTATATCATCGTGTTCGTTCACTGAACCCCGCCAACGCACCGTGCTCAATTTGCTCATTTTCATTCCGCTTCTTGCGGCGTTTGCGATCCTTCTCGGCGTCGCGCCGCGGAAGACAGCGCTGCTTGCGGCAGGATCGCAGTTGGCAGCCGCCATTCTCCTGTTTTTCTCTTACGATCGCGCGGGAGCCGCCTTTCAATTTGCCTCGCGCTATCCCGTCATTCCCTCGTGGCATCTGAGTTATTACGTCGCGGCGGACGGGCTGAGCCTTGTGATGCTTCTGTTGACGTCGATCGTGACGCTCGCAGCGATTTGGGTTACGCCTCCAGTTGAAAGGCGTGCATCTCTTTTTTACGCGTGCCTTCTTTTTATCTCGGCCGCTGCAGCTGGAGCCTTTGCCTCCCAGGATTTGTTCTTCTTTTACGCTTTCCATGAGCTGGCGCTGATCCCCACATTCTTGCTCATCGGCATCTGGGGTTCCGGTGAACGCCTTGCTGCCGCATGGAAGGTCACTATCTATCTCGCGCTCGGCAGTTTCATTTTGTTAATTGGATTGCTCGATCTGTACCATTCGATCCCGGAGGCATCCCGGACGTTCGACATGATCGAATTGCAGCGCGCAGTCATCCCGTCGTCAGCACAGTCGCGTCCGTTCCTTTTGCTCCTGATTGGATTCGGCACGCTGGTTTCACTCGTGCCTTTTCACTCGTGGGCTCCCGTGGCTTATGCTTCGGCGCCTTCGCCCGCCGCGATGCTGCACGCGGGAGTATTGAAGAAGTTCGGCTTATATGGGCTGCTCCGGCTCGCCCTCCCGCTGCTGCCGGAAGGCGCGAAACACTGGACGGGCCTCCTCCTCGCTTTGCTGGCGGCAAATATCCTCTACATCGGGTTTGTAACGATTGCCCAGCGCAAGCTCGATATGATGCTCGGCTATTCGAGCGTCATGCATATGGGCTACATCTTTCTCGGCATCGCTACTTTCAACGTGATTGGCGTTACCGGAGCGTCGCTCCTCATGTTTGCGCACGGTCTCTCCATTGCGGCTCTGTTCGCGATCTCTGGAATGATCCGTGAACGAAGCCACACGCTTTCCTTCGACAGTCTCGGCGGGCTAGCAACGCCGATGCCTTTCCTTGGTCTTGCCTTTGGAATGGCGGCATTTGCCTCGATCGGACTTCCCGGATTTGCCAACTTTGCGAGCGAAATAATGGTCTTCTTTGGAGCGTTTCGGACCGGCGGTTCCAGCCTCCAATTCAATGGACTGCAACTTGCCACAATTGGCGGCCTGTGGGGTGTGGTGATCTCTGCCGTTTATATGCTTCGAGCTTACCGCGCCATCTTCATGGGGGCGCCTTCCAAAGCAATATCCGGGTGGAGTGATCCCGCTTTTTCGCATCGGTGGCCTCTCGTCTTGCTGCTCGCCTCGCTCATCGTAGTGGGCTTTGTCCCCAAGCTCCTTCTTTCTTACCTGCGCCCGGCCGTGGAAGCGCTCCTGCACTAACTGCCCATGCATCCGCTATCGCCTGTCACTCTCGAGATCATTGTAGTTATTCTCGGCGTTTTTCTCCTTCTTGCCGAGTCTTTCTCCAAGCCGGGCGACAAGAGTTGGATGCCTCAGTTTAGCATCTTTATTCTCGCCTGTGTCTTTGGCTTCTCATTTTTCACATCGGGAAATGTGCACGACGCTGCGGATGGAGGCTTCTGGACCTTTTACTCAGCCGATGGACCGGCTATGTTCTTCAAGCGCATCGCGCTTGCCGCCACGGCGATCGTCCTCGTAATGTCCATCGAGTACAAGCGGGAGATCGAGCGCGCGATACCGGGCGAATCTCCCGGCGCCGGCCTCGGAGAATTTTACGCACTCCCCATATTTACCTGTGCTGGCCTCATGTTCATGGCTTCAGCCGTCGATTTCCTTTTAATCTTCGTCTCTCTCGAGCTCGTCACGGTCTCATTCTACGTTTTGGTGGCGTACATGCGCCGCAGCAATGCCTCCTTGGAGGCCGGGGTGAAATATCTGATTCTCGGCGCAATGAGCACGGGATTTCTAGTGTATGGAATAACCTGGATATTTGGCGTCACGGGCGAAACAAACCTTGCGAAGATCGGCTCATACCTTTCCCACTACCAAGGATCGCCTCAGCCGCTGCTCTTTGGAATCATGCTCATTCTCGTGGGCCTGGGCTTTAAAGTCGCTGCCGCGCCCTTTCAGATATGGGTGCCCGACGTTTATCAAGGCGCGCCCACGCCAGTTACTGCGTATCTCTCAGTGGGATCGAAGGCCGCGGGCTTTCTAGTCCTCATGCGCGTTATACAGCCGTTTTTAGGCGTGCCCGGCGTCGGAAACAGGGTGCTCGCAATCATGACAGTCATCGCCGCGCTCAGTCTTCTTTACGGGAATCTGGGAGCGATGCCGCAGGATAATCTGAAACGCATGCTTGCATACTCGAGCATTGCACATGCGGGATACCTGCTGGTTGCCGTGACCAGCGTGAGCGCTGTCGTTGGCCGCCTCGGCTCCGCCGAGATTGCCATTGCCTATTACCTGGCAGGCTATCTGTTGATGACGCTCCTTTCTTTCCTTGTCATGATCATCGTTGCGCGCCACTCGCGCGGAGACGACATCGTGCATTTCAATGGCCTCTGCAAGCGATCGCCCTTTCTTGCATTTGGAATGCTTGTTGCCATGCTTTCGCTCGCCGGGGTGCCGTTTACGGCCGGTTTTTATGGCAAGTTTCTTGTCTTTGCCGCCGCCGTCGAGCAGCAGCACTTTTTCCTCGTGGCTATCGGCGCGATCACCGTCGCTGCCGGATTTTATTACTATCTGCGGGTCGTCGCGGCGATGTACTGGCGTGAGCCGGAAGACGGGACGCGAATTGAAATATCGTTCATGTCCCGCTTTGTGATTGGTGGGCTCGCCGCCGCCATCATCGTCTTTGGCATTTTCCCACAGCCGATCCTTGGCCTGCTGCGCGACCCAACGCCATCTGGCCAGAGTGAAGCTGCCTTGAAGACCAGCGCGGCGCCGTCGTTGCAATGACCGTTGACGCGCAGCGGCATGCTCGCGGCGAAGAACTGCCCTGCCGCTGGGTTGAAATTGGAAGTCTGAAGTAAGGGGCCGTTCTCACGGTTTCCTCTCCCGTCGACGCCGCGCTTCCTTCGGCGCTCTAAAATCACGCCAGGCGTATCCCACGATGCGCCTCGATATGATCGAGGAGTTTGAAATCGCACCGAACCTTCGAAATCGCTTCGCCGCGCTGGCCGATCGATTCTTCGTTTATCGGACCGAGCTTGAGCCACGCCGACGCTGCTTCCAGATATCCGATAGTCTGCCCGGGACCATGGCCGGCCTTGTGGGGGTCTATGCCCATGACGCGGGCGCACGTCGCATCCACCGCGACCGCGTTGCGTCCCATCACCAATACCCCCGCCTCTTTTGCGTCACCCATGATCGGGCCGTCTCCTTCCATGCCGACGATGCCGTCCACGATGCAGAATTGCGCCGGCGCCGCTGCGTTGATGTCCAGGATCGATGGCTGAATTCCACACATGTGGAACACGTTCTTCGGCCACCCGTAAAAAATGCCCGGCATCAATCCGAATAGGTTCTTCATCGCGAGCGTCACGCCGACCCAGTGATGGGTCTTCATTTTTGGCATCGAGACCAGCCAGTCGAACTCGGTCAAGCTCCGCGGGAATGTGAGTACGGGCATCGATGTCTGCCGCGCTTTGTTTGGCACCACCACTCCCGCATCGTAGTTTAGGTCGATAAACTGGATTCGATCCTCCGATAGGACTTCGCCGATCCCCGACTCGTCCAGCACGAGCATGGTGTCGGTGCGATGGCCGGGTCCCTCCGCGACGGCGACTTGTGCGGCGCCCATGGAGAGAAACGCTTCCACAGCCGCGCGCACCAAGAGCGGATTTGTGTTGATCTGCGGACGTCCCACGTGCGGTTCGACCAAATTCGGCTTTAGCAGGATTTTCTTCCCGCGAAGTTCGGAGGTTCCGATCCCAAGCTCGCGGAATCCCGCGAGGATCGGCGCCCGCAAATCGCCCGCGTAGCTTGGCACGCGATGGATGAATGTCTCCGCCTCGTATGCGTCGCGCTTCAAATTTCGGTTCAGAAGCCAGCCTGCTCCGAGGATCCCCGCGCCAGCCGCTGCTCCCGTAATGAATTGCCGCCGCGAAATCCCCGTTTTGGTCGATTGCATCGTCTTCATGGGGTGGAGGGGAAAAGTTCGGTTAATCCCGCATGGCATGCTCCCGCGATTGCGAGCAGCGCGAGGTGCGTTGTGTCGAACGCGCCCGATCGATCTTGACGGGCGAGGCACTCCGCAATCCATTTGTCAGACTCCGCCGGACGCCGGTTCCAAGCTGAGAGACCCAGGATTCCCCATGCCAGCGCGAGCGGGGTTCGAACGTGGCTGAGGCGTCCTTCGATGAGATCGAGGCTTCTTGCGACTTGGCTGGCGTCGCAGTTCCCAGCGAGACCCGTCAGCGCCAGTCCGACATATTCCTCCGCTACGAGAAGCTCCGCCCCGAGAACGATCGTATTTCCATAGTTCCAGCCGCCTTGTGGCAGTTGGCGGTCCAGCAAGAGCTTTATTCCTTCTTCCACGCGTTCAACCTTCCGCCCGAATCGCTGGAAGGCGAAGACGGCCAGTGCGGTCGGCTCGACCCAGCACGCGGTGCTCCCGATCCAGGACCACCCTCGAAGGCTCGCATCGATCGCGTTTGTCGCGCGTGTTCCATCTTTGAATGTCGCGGACTCGACATGATCGAGGAAGTCGAGCGCCCGCGCCGCCGCCTCCTTTCCCGCAGGCCAGCCGTGCCACGCCAGCGCCACCAGCGGAGTGGCCCAGCACACCTGAATATGGCGCGGGGTTATCGGTACTCTCCCGTCGGCGGCTTGCAGGCCGAGCAGTTGCCGTCGTGCGCCTTCGATCGCTGGTGCGTATTCTCCGCTCGCCGCCGCTTTCAGCCCTAGCGCCGCCCAAGCCGTCGCATCTGGCCGCGCCTCGTCGCCATTGCGCGACGCGGCAAAGGAGCCATCCGCCTGCCGTCTCGAGGCGAGCGTCTTGATCGAGTCATTCATGGGTCACCTTCCGAGTTTAGCATCGGGCGTGCCATCTGGCGAGAAGGTGCGGTCGGTCGCGATCCGACCAGTCGTTGCGGATCCCGAATATCCCTCGCCAACAAAATCGAGGCGTGCCATTTTCCCGGCTCTTCAATGAAACGTGTCACCTCATTCGCACTCGCCGCGGCCGCTCTGGCTGTTATTGCTCCGGTCCTCTTCGGCGCGGATGCAAAGAAGCCGCCATCCGCTCCGGAACCGGCCAAAGCCGCCCAGGAGCCGGCCGCCGCTCGCTTCGCTCTGCCAGATCCCGTTGCTGTCGTTGAGGGCGTGCCCATTAAAAAGGAAGAAGTGCAGAAAGCATTCGACTCCGCGCTTGCGGCCCAGGGCGCCTCGGCGGACGCGTTGAGCGCCGACGAAACTTTGCAGGGATACCAGATGGTTCTGGACAATCTCATCGTGGACAAACTGCTCTCGAAACGCTCTGTCGGCGAGAAGGTTTCCGATGCCGATGTGGAAACGCAATTCGGCAAAATCGCGGAGCGCTTCGATTCCAAGGACGCCTTCGAAAAGGAGATCGCAGCCCACGGCCAGACTGTGGAACAGGTGAAAAGCGATATCCGCGAGTCGTTGCGCCAGAAGAATTGGCTCGACGAACAGATCAAAGGGAAGGTGGAAATCCCCGATGCCGATGTGGAAGCCTACTACAAGGCGAATGCCGGGAAGTACGATCGTCCCGAAATGGTCCGAGCAAGCCACATTCTTGTCGCTGTTCCGGAGGGCGCCAAAGAAGTCGTCGTAGCCGAAAAGAAGAAGCAGGCGCAGGCCATCGCCGATCGTGTTAAGAAAGGCGAGGATTTCGCGAAGCTCGCCGCGGAACTGTCCGAAGATCCGGAAGCAAAAGAGACGAAGGGGGATCTCCAGTATTTCAGCAAAGAGCAGATCGAAAAGCTCGGCCCCGATTTCGTGAAGACAGTCTTCGGAATGAAAAAGGACGAACTGTCAGGCCCGATTCGCTTGGAAGACGGCTTTCACATCGTGAAGCTGGTGGATCACAAGGCTGCAGGCATCGAAACACTCGACCAGGTTAAGGGCGGCATCGTGGCAAAGCTGAAGCGGCAAAAGGAAAACGACGAAGTCGATAACCTCGTGAAAGGGATACGCGCCAAGGCGGATATAAAGGTGAACATTCCAGAGCCAGCCGCTGCAACGGAAGCCGCTCCCAGTCAGCCTGCGTCCGCTGCAACGCCACCGCGCGCGGAAGCCCCGCCCTCCAAAGCGAATCCTGCGGAGAAGAAGCCGAAGAAAAAGTAGCGGTTCTTCGATCGCCGCAAGCGGTTCCCGGATGGGTGAGCGGGCTTTGGCGGAAGGGCGGATCCGGTCAAATCCTCGCGGATTCGACCTTTGCGATTGCTCCATCTCCCTTTTTGTGGTTCGTCATCATCTCCCCATGACGTCGTCCTACTCTTCGACCCGAAATAAGCTGTTCATAATGATGGTGCTCGAGCTCCTGATCTGGGGCTCGTGGCTCGTACATATCTGGAAATACATGGAGGTGGGCCTCGGATTCGATTCCGGGCAGCAGGCGCTGGTCGGCAGCGCATTTGCTATTGCTTCGGTGGTCGGAATTTTCTTCTCAAACCAGTTTGCAGACCGCAATTTCTCCGCGGAGAAATTCATGGCTTTCAGCCATTTGGTTGGCGGTTTGGCGATCCTCGGCATGTTTTTCGTAAAAGCGTTCTGGCCGTTCTTCGCGCTCATGCTGATCCATTCACTTTTCTATGTGCCGACGCTTTCTGTGGCAAATTCCATAGCCTTTGCGCACCTGAAAGATCCCCAGCGCGAGTATGGACTGGTGCGAATGGGCGGCACCATTGGGTGGATCGCTGCCGCGTGGCCGCTCTACTTTATTCTGAAGGGAAAACAAGGCGATGCCCTGCCGGCCGCCTACAGTTGCATCTTTCTCGTCGCTGGAGTGGCCTCTCTTGTCCTCGCGGCATTCAGTCTCACACTGCCTCATACTCCGGCGAAGCCGGCCGGGAAGGCGGCTGAGCGATTTGCCTGGTTTGAGGCATTCAAATATCTCAGGCAGCCGTACATACTTGTTCTGTTTATCGTCACATTTATCGATGCCACCATCCACAACGGCTACTTCGTCGTAACCGGCGGCTTTCTAGGCAAGACAGGGTTTTCGCCAGAAACCATCATGCCGGTCATGAGCATCGGGCAAATAGCTGAGATCGTGGCGATGGGCATGCTTGGCTGGTTCCTTAAGCGAATGGGTTGGAAGCTGACTATGATTCTAGGCGTATGCGGTCACGCGTTCCGGTTCGGTGTATTTGCATTCTTTCCGGAAAATCATGCGATCATCATCGCTGTCCAGGTGCTGCACGGCATCTGCTACGCTTTCTTCTTCGCTACAGTCTATATATTCATCGACGCTGCCTTTCCAAAGGATGCGAGAACCAGCGCGCAAGGCCTGTTCAACCTGCTCATCCTCGGGCTGGGCGACCTCGCCGCAAAGTGGCTTTTTATACCCCTGCAAGCGAGGCTCACACACGATGGCGTGGTGGACTACCACGCCCTGTTTCTAGTGCCCACCGGCATGGCAATCGTCGCGATTCTTCTCCTCGCCCTCTTCTTCCATCCACCCGCCTCCATTCGATCGGGCGGGAACCCGTCGTCGGACGGCGACGCCGTGGCCCCGGCTTAGCTGTTCGCCAAATCCCGTCGCTCGGCCCGCCTGCGGGCGGAACCCTTTGCGGATCAGCATGAGAGCCGCGCTCGCCCGACGAGCGGTCCGTCGCGAGCGCGGGCCGGCTATCTCAATTAGTGCAGGGCATGGCCGTGCAATTTGCACCGCGCACCCGCCCAAAGGCCATTCGCGATTCTGAGACAGCGAAAACCGCGCCCCGCCTCCGTCTGTCGCGAAAATGTTACATACAAAATATGCTGCATACTGCGTGAAATCTTTTGGCGGAATCCCAACCGGTGTGGCATCGTCGCCGTTTGCCGCCCGTCCCTGTTCGAGAGCGCACCCAGACCTTTGGTCTGCGGGATCTATAGCGACCGTCAGCAAAGCATCCAATGGACCCACTCCGAATTCCCAAGCCCGCGCGGAAGCCCGCGATTGTTCGCTGGATTTTCGGAATATCGCGATGCTTTGCCATCTGCGCCGCCGCGCTCTACATAGGATCGAGCGCGACTGCGCAGTCGACACAACCACCTGAATCGAACAACAACGAGAGCATACAGGCGACACTCGACGCAGCCGATTCCACGGCGTGGCTCACCTGGCGCAGCGTCTCGGGCCGAACATACTTTATCCAGTATTCCACCGATCTTGTTAACTGGAGCTATTTTACGATCATCGAGTCGGGGACTGGTGGAGAACTGGCGCGGCAGATTTTGTATAGCGGGGTCCTCTCTTTCTTCGACTGAGGTTCACCGATGTTCCTACCGCCGATCCGTACTCCGCCGATTTTGATGGCGATGGCGTAAGCAATTACGACGAACTGCTTCAAGGCACCGATCCCTTCTCCGCCGCCGATTCGCTGGGCATTGGCATTCCAGACGACTGGCAAACTTTCTACTTCGGCAAGGTCGGGATAGACCCGTCGCAGGATGTTTCAGGTGATGGTTATTCGAATTCGCAGAAATTCCTGATTCGTCGGAATCCGAATCTGTTCCTCAACCAGACTACGGTGAACCTCGCGAAGTCGAACGGGGACGGGCAGACAGGCGTGGCCAGCCAAATCCTGCCGCTTCCCCTCGAAGTCCAGGCATTTGGGGAAGACGGAGCGACCCCGCTGCTGAGCGCGCCCATTGTGTTTTCCGTTTCATCCGGAGGGGGCGGATTGGTGGCGTCCGCAGATGATCCGCTTGAGCTGCCGTTGCAATCGCTCGTGGTTTCCACCGACTCTGTAACAGGGAAAGCGCGCGCTTATTTCGTACTGAGCGACGCTGGCACTGTCGGAAGCGTGACGGCCAGTGCTGGAAGCGTGGCGCGTGTTCTCTTTTCGGAATACGCGGGCATGCCACTTGCGTTGCGAGCGCGGTGGCGGCTTGAAGACGGGTCGGGGGTCAGTGCGGTCGATTCCTCTGGAAACGGGAACACCGCTTCCTTATCGAACCCGTATTGGAGTTACTCCGGATTTGATCGGCAACGCTCCCTCGTTTCTTTTGGGTCTTCGCACTATCAGGGAATGGCGGCGTCGAACTCGGAAAACCAGCTTTTTTCGTCCAAACAGGGCGACGCTTTCGGGGTTTCCGTCTGGTTCGAACTATACGGATCGCCGGGCGTCGGGACCGCCCGCATTTTATTCTCCAATAATGTCGCTGGGGTGGGCGGATTGCGATGCGCCATGGACAACGGTTTGTTCAACCCGGTGGGCGCGACGCAAAGTGTGCGCGTCTGGTCCACCGATGATGGCGGCACGCTCGACCTTCATACCGTCCCCAGCGCGACGCCGCTTCTCTCTGGATGGCATCATCTCTATCTGGCTTACGACGGCGCCGCTGGGGCGCTTTATATCGATGGAAAGCCAGCGGCCTCGGAGCAGGGGATCGTGATACCGACGCTGGCGCCCTTCAACCTGGGAATGGCTCCGGCTAGAGCGTCCGGCATCTCCGATTTCTGGGGGGTGCTTGCCGACCTGCGCATCTACTCGGGCAATGCCGATGCGAGCGAAGTAGCCGCCTTATATAACGTGGATAGTGACGGAAATGGCCTGCCAGACTGGTGGGAGCGGCAGTACTTCGGCTCGGTCGGAGCCGATCCCAGCCTCGATTACAGCGGCGATGGATACACCATTCTTCAAAAATACGACGACGGTCTCGACCCGACAAAGTTTCTGGGCTTCTCAAGCATCGCGCTCAAACAGTTATCCGGCGCTTCGCAAGTCGGGAGTCCTGGCGGAATTCTTCCGATTCCACTTGATTTCGCTGTGTATGGGGATGGGGGTGCCTTGCCCGTGCGCGGCGTGCCGGTAAATCTTTCAGCGCCTTCGGGTGGCTTCATCCTGGATCCCGCGAATCCCGCGTCGGCGCCCGCAAAGTCCGTGAAGATTCTCTCCGATCCGCAGAGCGGTATAGCTCGGGTCTGGTACGTCTGCCCGACCGTCAAGGGGTCTTCGGTCGCGATAACTGCCAAGGCAGGTAGCTCCGCATCCCTCACCTTTCAAGAATACACTTCTGACCCCAGCGGAGTCGCCGGGCTGGTTGGCCGGTGGCGTTTTGAAGAGGGAGGCGGAACATCCACCTTCGATGCATCGGGCAATGGCAACACGGGGTTTCTCCTGGCGCCGCAGTGGACAACACGAGCTTTCGAAGGGCTGCACGCCCTCCAATTCGGCGGCGGGGACGGTGCGCAGCGGCTCCGGATTGCCAACGATCTCGGCCAACTCCTTCCAGCCGCCGGACCGGCGCCGTTCTCGGTCTCCGTGTGGATGCGATGCAATGCCCCTCCCTTGGGAGGTGCGGCGGCAATTTTCGACGACTCGAACGGACGGTCGGGCTTCCGGTGCGCTGTCGACAACGGCGCGTGGCAGACCGCGGCAGCAGGCGCGCGAATTCGCGTTTGGTCCACCGAAGATGGAGGCTCCATCGATCTCTCCGCGCCACTGCCGTCTGCCACCGCTACGGAGTGGCGGCTTGTAACCGTTGTGTTCGACGGCGCGGTTGCATCGCTCTATCTGGACGGCTCCCTGGCTGCGACAGAGGCTGGCTCCATCGTTCCAGGCAATGCGCCTTTTTCCATGGCCGCAAAGGCCGGGGCGGACCCGCAAGTTACGGATTTCAATGGAACACTGGACGATTTGCAAATTTACTCCACCGCGCTGCTTCCGGTGGACATTGCGACGCTATATAACGTGGATAACGACGGGAATGGACTGCCAGATTGGTGGGAGCAGAAGTACTTTGGCAAGGCCGGTCTCAATCCTGCCAGCAGTCCTGTCGGCAACGCCTTCACCCTGCTGCAGGATTTTCAGCAAGGAATCGATCCGACCGATTATTGGGCGGGCGCCCCGCCCTCTCTCACCATCTATTCGGGAAATGGCCAAACCGGTCCGGCGGGGTCGATCCTTTCCACGCGTCTTGTAGTACTGGCAAAAGACGCCACGGGCGCGCCGATGCCGGGCCTGAATGTCGGGTTCTCCACCACCGCTGGAATATTGACCGATCAAGGGACAAATGGACAGCGGCTGCTCTTGCGAACCAACAGCCAAGGTTATGCAGGCGCGGACGCGCAAATGCCAGCGAGTCCAGGCGTCGTTTCCGTTCACGCACAGGCGTTGCCTGCAAATGCCGTCCCGTCGGCGGGCGGCGGGGGCTGGAGCACTGGCGGAGCCAGTCCGGTCTCACTCGCGCAACGCTACGGCCCGTTGTTTTCGCTCACCGCAGTGCCCGCACCGACCGGTGTGCCATTTTTCAACGCCATTCCGCTTCCGATAGCAGCCTTCGGAGTGAACAATTTCTGCGAAGTCGCGGGATCGCAAGGCGACAGCGCCGCGATCTGGAAAAACGGATACGTGTCGCTCTTGGGATTCTCGGGCGGGCCAAGTGTAATCAATAACAACGGCGATGTGGCTGGCTCGTATCCCACTCAAATCGCGGGAATCTTCTTTGGAAGCAAGGCAGATCACGCGTTTGTCTGGACCCCCTTGGGGTTCACCGATCTCTCGACCCAAGCTAGCAGCAACAGTTCGATTGCGGCGATTAACGACACAGGCGCGGTCGCTGGTTTCGAGGAATTTCAACAGCAAGTCACCATTTCTATTCCAATCTATAAGGGATCTTTCAGCGGCGTAAATGGCGGCTATCTAGATTCGGTTCCGTCACGCGGGACACGTTTATGGAGGTCATGGGCATTCCGTACCCTCCGTTCATAGATGAAGCGCGGGATCGGGAAATCCTATGGCGGGCGGCGACCGTTTATGACGGCTTTAGCATCCAGACAAGCCTTCCTTGGTGGGATAGCCGGGTGCCTCCGCTAGTTTATTACGGCGACGCCGCTCCCGGCAGGCAGTGGGAAGGAACTTACAGTGACTCGCTCACGCAGGCCATGATCCAGTTCGCCAATGACAACGAGCTTTACCAATGGCGCATCATTCCCAGCACGATGCAGCAACAGATCACGGCCACCAACGGCCGGGGTCTGCTTCTAGGATCGGCCTCGCTGCCTGCAAGTCTGGCGACGAGCGTTGCCGGCCAGGTCGGAACCTTCACGGTCACAGGAATGAATAATGCCGGCCGGATAGTCGGTTTTACCAATCCTCCTTACAACCCTGAAGCGCCGTTGCCGAACACAGGTTTTGCGACTGGGACTGGTGGAGACCTCTCGCTGGGAACATTCCTCCCGCAGTGCATCAATTCATTTGGCGAGATGGCTGGCTATGCGGACCACGATTCGTGGACTAAACAGCCCGAAATCATGTTGCCGGGTGGCACGTCCACTACGGCGATGCCCATCCTTCCTGGTTACGAATTTTACGGAGGGTACCCAACCGCGATCAACGATGACGAACTGATCCTTGGTAGCACAGGCGACCCCAGTGAAGCGCACGATGGCTCCGCATGGATTTGCAAAGGCGGCGTGATATACAACCTCGACGATCGCGTTCCTCCCGAAGCCGGCATCCATTTCAGCATAGCCGGGGTGCTCTCAAACAATAGTTTCGCAACCGCCTTTTCGAGCGCCTATCAAAACTACCTTTTGGTTCCTCCCGGCTTATATCCCGATGCAAATCGCGACGGAGTAATCACCCTGCCCGGAGCCTCGACCGCGAACGGACCCCGCCTCGATGCGACCACCCAGTCAAAACCGTTCATTCTTCCGGTCCCGGCGGACCAGTCGCTCGAAACCCTCGTGCTCGGCGCAGATGCCTTGCCGGATTTGCAACGACTCTGGATCGATATGCGCGGAATGGAATCGCGCCTGGCGAACGACCCTGACATCATGGTCTATCTGGAATGGATACCGCAGCCCGCGGTTCAGTGGAACAGCGGCACGGGTAATCCTGAGGTCGTACTTTACAAGGCGGCGGATCCTGCGGGGTCCGCGGATTATCTAACCGACTCGTCGCGAGCGGCGGCGCAAACTTCCGCGCAGTATAATCAGCCCCTCGCCGTCATTGCACCCGGCCAGCCATACGCTCTCGATCGGAGCATGGTCGAGGACTTGGCAGGTAGCCCGACGCTTCACTTTCTCTTCCGTCCACTGACAGGGGGATTCGGACGGCTCATCCTTTCATTCGTTAAAAATGGAGCAGAGATTGGCGAGGGATCCCCGCTCTGGACGTACGTCATGCCGGTGCGGATACAGGTTCAGCAAACGCAGATCAATGAGACTTCGGCCCTGCTCAAGGCCGCGGTGACGGTGCAAACGTTCGATCCGGCAGGTTCCGCGTGGTCTCCCATCGGAGACGGGTCTGTTTTAAATTGGACCGTCACCGCCGGGCAACCGTCGCAACAACAGACGATCGTGAGCGGAGGAGGAGCCTCGCTGCTTGTAACGCATTCCGCCGGTGCGCACGCAGTCGTGCAGACCGAGCTCACGCATCTCGTGACTCCGAATCTCACGCTGGACGTGGCGGAGCCGAACGTCGTCACGACGATCGGCGGAAGCCTGCGCATCAGCGAGCTCGACGACATGGCCGGTCCCTCCTGCCGGCGCGTTGCGCTGAATGGACGCGCGATTCCGGAGCCGATCGCAGGCCAGAAAGTAGAGAGCGAGACGGAGGGTGAGGAGACTTACATCGATGCGCTTTCGCTTCGCCCGCGGCACGCGGTCTCCGATCTATACGTACCGATCCCAAACTCGGAGTTGAGCCTTTCGGTGCGCCGCGTCTGGGATAGCGAGGCCTGGAACGAGCGAAGCGGCCTTCGCTCGGCCGAGCGGCTCGACCGCCCATTCGGCGCCGGGTGGGCGAGCAATCTTACCCCGCACATTCGGCTCGCCTATCAGCGTCCCATCGAGCAAGGGGCGCTCGTGTCGGCCGACTACGCGTATGTCACCGACGAGGAGGGAAGCAGTTTCCGCTTCGTTATCCTTCATCAGAACGACGCGCAGGGAAACCCGATGCCCGGCGATAGTTATATTGCCCTTCCATCTTCGACGATCGACCAGGCGGCTTATCTGGCGACGCTCGTCTCCGATGGCAACGGTGGATACACCTTCACGAAGGAGCGCGGTATCACGTCGATCCAAACGATCGCGGCTTTGCGGGGCGGGCGCGCCGGCTGCCGCGGGCGAAGGCGGAAGCAGCCGGCGTGATCCGCCGTGGTGCGGAGCGTTCCAAAATCAACCCGCGCAGCGCTGCTCCGCCTTCGGCTTCGCAGTTTAATCTTCGAGCGGCAAAGGAAGCTCCGCACCGCGCCTGCCAGGAGCGCGCGCCGCGCCAACGCGCCGCCGCCTTCGCCCGCCGCGTTGTCACGCCGCGCGCTGCATTCCGTCCGCC
>JBBSFI010000023.1:0-65105 GCA_038238905.1 Chthoniobacterales bacterium
CGGGCAGAGCGGGCGCCGCGTCGGGCGGGGTCGCGCCGCCAGCAGGCGAGATCGGCGCCGACGGCGTCACTGGCGGAGTCACAGGCGTGGACGGGGCAATTGTCTCCGGTGGCAATACGTCCGTCTTCTGCTGCGCAACATAGTAGTTCTTTTGGGGCGAATAAACGTCCCGGTAAGGCGTCTGGCATCCGGCCAGGGCTGCAACGGATGCAATGAATATCACGCGGACGGCGAGTCGATTTGGGAGGAACATGGGCTTTCCCTGCAGAGCATTGTGGCGCCGCAGCACAATTTCCAGAAAATTCTCTCCAGTTTTTTATTCTCTCCGCTCCTGGCCTTCGGCAGCGGATACCAGTCTGCGGATGAGCGCTTCCGACGAGATGGCGCCGGTCGGAGCGCCGTCCGGCCCGCAGACGAGCGCCATCGCGGCACGGGCGGCGCGCAGCATCCGCAGAGCCGCATACGCAGGCTCCGTCTCGCCCACCCGCACGGCGCGCCGCTGGAATTGTTCGATGCCGCCTTCGCATTGGCCGGTGATGGCCACTTCCAACGAATCCACGAAGCCTGTGATGGCGCCGTCTTCCCCCGTCACGGCCCATCGATCCTTCCGCGCTTCTTTTCTCCGCGCGATGAATTCCGCGACCGAGGCCGCCGCGGGGATGGTTGCGGTCCGTGCGAGCGGCGTCATCAATTCGCGGCAGAGCACGGTGCGGAAATGCACCACGTTATGGATCATCTCCCGTTCGCCCGCGGAGAGGGCTCCGCTCCGTTCACTCTCGATGGTAAAATAGAGAAAGTCTTCGCGGGCGACGAAGAGTTTCCGCTGATCTGGCGCCGCGTGGCCGAGAGCGCGCCGGATCACGCGCCAGCCGACAAAATGGATCGGCGTCAGGAGCGCATCGGCCACCCGCAACGGCTCGGCGAGCGCCGAGAGAGCGCGGTACGGGAAGCGCCGGAAAAGCGACTTGGGGAGCAGCTCCAGCCCGAAGAGGTACACCGGCAGCGCCAGGCAGCCCGCGGCTGCATAGCCCCAGTCTCCGAGCCGACGGACCAACGCGTCGGTCACGAGGGCTAGAGCCGTGATGTTCATCAGATTCGTCACGATCACAACCGTCACGAGCAGGCGCTCCGGGTTCGATAGCAGATGGCTTAGCTTGACCGCCGCCGGATCCCCTCTCCGAACGCGGTGCTTCAGGCGCACCCGATTAACCGACAAAATGCCTGCCTCGATCCCGGAGAAGATAAAGGAAACCAGCAGGAGCAAACAGACGGAGCTCCCGGTCATTCCTCCTCCTCCCGAGCTTCCGCGCGCCGGTCCACGATGCCCACCTCTTCGATCCGCTTTTTTGATACCCGCCGCACGGTGAGCGCCAATCCCCCGATGCTAAACTCCGATCCTTTGCGCGGCAGCGTTCCGTGCCGGTTGAAAATCAGCCCGGCGATAGTGTCGATCCCCTCCTCTTCCAGATGAACTCCGAGCATGTCGTTCAGATCGTCGAGCCGCGCCCCGCCATCGACGATGAGCCGGCCTTCGCCGACAGACTCGATGTAGAGTTCCCGGTCCGCCGAAGGGACGGCATCCGACAGGATCTCTTCCACCAGATCCGCCATGGTGATGATTCCCTCCGTCCCTCCATGCTCATCCGTTACGATCGCAAAAGCTTGCGGTCGCGACGTGAATCCACGCAGAAGATCGAGCGCATTCATCGTCTCTGGAACAAACGACGGGGGCAGCAGGAAGTCGGTGTAATGCTGCCCGCTCGTCGAGAAGAGAAAGGCCTGCACATCCAGCAGGCCCAGCATTTCGTCGGGAGTCTCGCCATAGACGGGCACCCGCCGGCGCCTTCGCTCCACCAGTTTCGGAATCAGCTCCTCGTTGGTTAAATCGTCGGGGACGGCGAAGACATCGACGCGCGGAACCATGCAGTCGCGAACGGATTTATCGCCGAGGCTGATGATATCCTGAATGATCTCACTCTCGATCGGGTGCAGGGCGCCTTCCTCGGCGCTGACTTCGACCAGCGTTTCGACCTCCTCTTCACTGAGCATGTTTGTCTTGCCAAACGCCGCGGGAGTCAGGGCGTCCGCCGCCATTTCGCTCGCGTGGAGGAGCAGACGCGCGAGCGGATCCGCCACCGGCATCATGAGGCGCATCACCCGCACACCGGCTTTCACGACTCGCTGCGGATGGGCCAGCGCGACCACCTTCGGAACCAGATCGCAAATGAACACGACCAGCGTGAAGGTGAGCAGCGCGGCAACCCAGAATGGCAACTGAGGCGACAAGACCCGCCGCAGGAGGAACAGGCAGAGGACGATCAGCGGCAGATTGAGGAGGGAATCGACGAGCAAAGTCGCGCTGACAAGCCGGCGCGGATGCTCCATGAGCTTTGCCAGCGCGGCGGCAAATTCGGCGCGGCTCTTCCTGAGCCGCTCGATCTGGAACGGTTGCAGCGCAAAGAAGGAAGTCTCGATCGCGGAAAAGAACATCGAACCGGCCGCGAGTGCGAGAAGCACCGGAGCGGCCCATAACCAAAGGCCTGCGTGCATCACTCGGTATTGGCAATTGGCTTCTTGTAAGGCACGGAAAGGCGCAGAATAGTTCGTTGCTCTTTCCGCGCGATGAAAAAAAGCGAGCGCATGCGCGCATGCGTATCAAACCTTGCGGCGCCAGAGGCAGGCATCGACCCATGCTATGCTGGTTACTTCGCCTGCTTCAATGCGGGCGAGTACTACGAAGCGCACGATGTGCTGGAACATCTCTGGCTGCAATGCACGGATGAAAATCGCCTCTTTTACCAGGGCCTCATCCAAATCGCAGGCGGATTTGTGCATCTGCAAAAGCAGTTCCTGCACCCAGCCCATCCAAAACATGGCCTCCGCATGCGCCCGGCGGCGCGGCTGCTCCGCCTCGGCGTGGCGAATATCCAGCCGTACGGTCCGGAGCATCTCCTCCTCAACGTCCGGGAGCTTTGCTCTTTTTGCGAAGGATTGGCCGCCGGCCTGGACGCGTCTGGATTTGAAGTCAATCCGTGGCGCCCCGAGTCCGCGCCCCAACTGCGGCTTCTCGGTTTGAAATGAAACGGACCCGCCCGAAGTCTCAACCCGCTCAAGCTCTGGCGGAAGTGCTTAAAGCAACCCGCTCGGTGTATGCCGATCTCGCCGTGCGCCCCATCGAACGCCAGTGCATCGGACGCGCCGAATGCTGCCACTTCGCGCTCACCGGAAAAACGCCGTTTCTCACCCGCGCGGAAGCCTTGCTCGCTGCATCGGCGTTTCGCGCAACCGGTCGCACGCGGCTCCCGGCTGCGAACGACGGCGCCTGCCCCATGCTCGATCGCCAAACGAGACGCTGCCTGATCTATGAGAGCCGTCCCTTTGGCTGCCGCACGCATTTCTGCGCTGCCGCAGGTGGACCTTACCGCCGCGGCGATGTCGCCGATCTCATCCACCGGCTCGAAGCGCTGAGCGCTGCGGCAGGAGGGCGCGACGCCGAGTCGCTTGAAATCGCGGTGCGCGCTGCGCTCGACTCAATCTGACCCCCGGTCCTACATCGCGCGCGGCGTGCGGTCGGCATTCTTCTTCGATTTGCGAAATGCCTCCATCGCCAGTTTTTCCTGGCCCTGCTTCTCGTACAGGATGGCGAGATTCGTCCACGCGTCGGTAAAATTTGGGTCAGCCTTCACGGCTTCGCGAAATGCTACGATGGCCTCAGCGTCCTTGCCGGCCTTCATGCAGAAATCGCCTCTTGAAAACGCGTCCGCCACCTGCTCGCTCTGCTGGGGCGCCGTCGCGGCTCCGCCGGCTGGCATCTTTGCGGCAACCATCAGGACGGGCTTCGGCGTGGGCGTCGCTGGAAGCCGCACGACATCCGGCCGCTTTGCAAGCGCCACCTCGACGGAGGTGCCAGGGGGCGTATGCACGACCGCGCACGCAGCGAGGCAGGTGAAAAGCGAAGCAAGAAGGATTTGCGGGCGAATCTTCATGAAATTCTCATACACTGTAGTAGCACGAACGTTGCCACAGCCCGCATTCATAAATGGAAGCCTCAAAAAATGCAGGGCGCCCGCCTGGATCGCCCGAGCCTCCCGTCCCCCCATCGCCGGTCGCGTCGAAGGTCTCGCCGAGCAATTACACGAAACCGTTTAGCATCGCCGGCGCCGCCCTTGCCGAGATCTACATGCTCTACACGGTTCTCGCTCCCAACTCTTCCGGCGTCACCCCGCCAATCTCTGCAATCCTCTCCCGCATAGCGGCTTGCGGGATTTTCTTCGGAATCTTCGGCGCCTTGATCGGCCTCGGCATTGGACTGATAGCGACAGGCATCGCTCAAAAACTGAAACGCTGAGCCGGTCCGGCGGGAGGACCGAGTGCGAAGCACCCTTGATCGTTTGGACAAGCTCTCGACCGCAACGCCGTGCCCCCCCCCGCCAAACCCCGCTCGAACCTCCGCCGCAATGTGCTGATCGGCTTTGCGATCGCGTCGGGCATGCTGGCGATCATCGCGACCGTGAGCATCTACAGCACACGCGCGTTCATAGGGACGGGCATGGTCGTAACGAAGGCCCACGAGGCCATCGAGCTTCAGGAGCGGATCCTCCGCGACGTAATGGGAATGGAAAGCAGCAGGCGCGGGTTTCTCATCACCGGCGACGAACGCTTTCTGCGCGGCCACGCCGAGGCCAGAAAAGAAGCGGCGCAAAGCCTCGATTCGCTTGGTCTTCTCGCCCGAGGATTTCCCGCGCAGTCTGCCCGCGTCGCAGCGGCGCGGGAACTGCTCGACCGCAGCTTCGTCTTGCAGCGGGAGGAAATCGCCGTCCGGCGCAAAGCGGGCGCCGGGCCGAGCACCGCGCTCTTCGCACAGAGAAAATCCGAGGCGCTCACCGAAAGCTTGCGCGCCTTGCTGCTCGACGCGGAGGCGGAGCAGCGCGCTCTGCTGGGACAGCGCGCGGGAGTCGCCGAAAGGATCGGGCGCGCGACCTCGGTCGCCGTGACCACCAGCGGGGCGCTGACGATTCTGGCGCTCGTGGCGGCCAGCGTCATGCTGCTGCGCGATCTGGCGGCCCGGCGGCGCGCCGAAGAGGCGCTCGCCCAGGAGCACAACCTCCTCTCCAGCATTATCAACGCGCTCCCTGTCAGCGTCTATGTGAAGGACGTGAAGGGCCGCTATATCCTCAACAATAATGCCCACCGACTTTTTCTCGGGCTGGAAGATCTCGACTCCATCGAAGGGAGGACGTCCTTCGATTACTTCAGCCCGGAAAGCGCGATCCGCTCCGACGCCGACGATCGCGATGTCGTGGCGAGCGGCTCTCCTATTTTGAATCGGGAGGAGCCGATCGCCCGCCGGCGGCTCGGCGATCGTGAGACCTGGCTCGAGACGAACAAAGTGCCACTGCTCGACACCGACGGAAAAATCGTCGGCCTGGTCGGCATCTCAGCCGACATCAGCCTTCGCAAGGAAGCCGAGGAGCAGCTCAAACATTTCGCAACGCAACTCGAGCGCAGCAACGCGGAACTCCAGAGCTTCGCCTCCGTCGCGTCCCACGATCTTCAGGAGCCGCTTCGGAAAATTCAGGCCTTCGGCGACCGGCTCAAAGCGCGCTGCTCCGATCAACTCGGACCCGACGGGATCGATTATCTCGATCGCATGCAGAGCGCCGCCGAGCGGATGCGCGTCCTCATCCAGGATCTTCTGAAGCTTTCCCGCATCACAAGCCGCGGCCAGCCTTTCGAGGCGTGCGACCTCGGCGCCATCTCACGGGACGTTCTCAACGATCTCGAACTCGCCATCGAGCAGACCCAGGCGCGCATCGAGATCGGCCCGCTCCCCGCCATCGAGGCTGACCCTGTCCAGATGCGGCAGCTTTTCCAAAACTTGATCGCGAACGCGCTTAAATTCCACAAGCCGGGCGCGCCGCCTGAGATCGGCGTCTCCGGACGCGTCTTCGAACTCCGCGAACATCTCATCCCCGGCGCTACTCCGGGGGATCCCGTCTGCCAGATCCATTTCCAGGACGCGGGAATCGGCTTCGACGCGGAATTTGCCGAGCAGATCTTCGTGGTCTTCCAGCGGCTCCATTCGCGCGAACAATATGAGGGCACCGGGATCGGCCTCGCGGTATGCCGCAAAATTACTGATCGCCACGGCGGCGGCATCGTGGCAAAAAGCGAACCGGGACAGGGCGCGCTATTTATCGTCACCCTTCCCGTTCATCAACCCTCCACAACAGCAAATGAGTAATCAACCCATGCCAATCACCATTTTGATGGCCGACGACGATCCGGACGATCGCCAACTCACGAAGGAGGCTCTCATCGAAGGCCGGCTCATCAACGACATCCGCTTTGTCGAGAATGGCGAAGAACTCATGCATTACCTTCGCAAAGAGGGGAAGTACGCGCCGCCGAATGACGGCCCGAGGCCGGGACTCATCCTGCTCGATCTCAATATGCCGCGCAAAGATGGGCGCGCTGTGCTGCAGGAGGTGAAGAGCGATCCCACCCTCCGCACGATTCCGGTCGTCGTCCTTACCACCTCGAAGGCAGATCAGGACGTGTACGAGAGCTACGACTTGGGCGTTAACAGCTACATCGTGAAGCCGGTCACCTTCGAGGCGCTGGTCGATATTTTGCAGACTCTCGAAAAGTACTGGTTTGAAATCGTCGAGCTGCCACCCGAAATCGAGTAGCGTGCGCGCCGAGCTATTTGCCATCGCGCACCGGCGCGCCTAGGAGAGAGCCTATGACTCAATCCCCGATCTCCGCCAAGCCGATCCCACTCCGCGAGCGGCTGATCTTCGCGCTCGATGTCCCAACCATCGAAGAGGCCAAGCAATGGGTCGAGCGGCTCGGCGACTCCGTCGTTTTCTATAAGCTCGGCCTGCAGCTCTTCATGGCAGGCGGCTACTACGAATTCATCGAATGGCTCGCCGCCCGCGGCAAAAAGATCTTCGCCGATCTCAAGTTTTTCGACGTTCCGGAAACCGTCCGCCTGGCTGTCGCGCAACTCCGGAATCGCCACGTGGAATTTGTCACCGTCCACGGAAATGACGCCATCGTGCGCGCCGCGGTCGAGGCCAAATCCGGTCCGAAAATCCTCGCCGTGACCGTGCTGACCAGCCTCGACGAGGCCGACCTTCGCGATCTCGGCTTTCAGTGCGATGTCGCGCAACTCGTCCTTTCGCGCGCACGCCGGGCGATCGAGGCGGGCTGCGATGGAGTCATCTCCTCGGGCCTGGAAGCCGCGGCGCTCCGGAGCCATCTCGGAGAGAAATTCCTCATCGTCAGCCCCGGCATACGTCCCGTCGAAAACCGCCTGGCAGACGATCAGAAGCGAGTGGTCGATCTTGAACAAGCCTTCACAAGCGGCGCCGACTACATCGTCGTAGGCCGGCCCATCCGCAATGCAGCCGATCCGAAAGCGCACGCGGAAATGTGCCAGCAACGGATCGCCGCGATTTTCGAGGACGCCTCCGCGCAAAACAAGCCGTGGCCGTTGCCGAAAATCGACGGAGGAGGGATTATTCCGCCGTTGGAAGATCTGCACAAAATCGCCGCTGAAGACGCGTAGTGCTGCCCATCGAATTTACGCAAGCCCGCTCGGGATTCAGCCGTCGCACGGCGATCCGCGTCACCCATTCCACCGGCTCCCGTTGGGAGACGCCTGCCATTGCAAACTAAAATGTCAAAGAACGGAGATCGCGGCAGCCACTGAGGGCGGCGAGATTGGCGCCTGGATTGGCGCGGGAACGCGTAGCGTCTGCGGCTTGCCAACTCGGTGAACGAGACGAACGGGAGCGGCGGAAGCTGCTCGCAGACGACCCATTCCTAATTCCGATGTTCGACCGACGGATCGGAATCCTGGTCAGGCGGACTTTCGACCGGCGAACCGGAAGTGGATTCGGCTGGCGCGGCAGGAGCGGGTTCCAAGAGAACGCTCGTCCGACCGGACCACTCCGCCGGTCGTTCGCACGGCGGAGCGATCGAGCTTGCTGCGGCTGTGGCTGCCGCGGCGCGCTGCTCCTTTTCTTTCAGGAACGCTTTGCGCTGGCTGGCGGTTCCGTATTCCTCGGGGAAGGCGAGCTTTAGCCAGGCGATCCAGGCGCGGTAGTTGTTGTTGGTGGTGGCGGCTTCGATAATGGCATCGAAGGCTTTGATGCGGCCCGCTTCGCGGGCGATCTCGATATCGAGGTCGATGCTCGGTTCGGCGGCGCGCCATTGGTCGAAGGTGCTTCCGGCGACGCCTGCTTTCGCGGCGGCGGCGTGAATCGGATACCCGGCAGCGATGAATGCGCGGATGTCACTGAAGATCTCTTCGGTGAACTCGGTCGGCGGTCCGGCGCGGCGGGCGATTGCTGGGGCCGGCGAGCCGGCGACTAAAACCGGTCCGCCGACTTGCGGCGCCGGATTTGAGCTCGATGCAGCAGCGGCGGAAGCGGCGCTGCTGGATGTGGATTGCGGGGTGTATTTGCTGCGGTTTGGTTTGTTCATACGCAGGAAAGATGCACCCGGTTTTAGCGTGACCCGGCGCAATCCCGATTTCTTCCGACTTCCCCCGAGTTGAGCCGGGCTTCGTCCGAGTTTATCCGGTTGACGGGGTCAGATCCCGACGTGTGCGACCGGGGGGGAGGCGATCCACGAAGAGCGACGCAGGTCAAAGATTTCGAGGAGGGTTGCGGTGTTGAACGGTTCGCTTCCTGCTCTATCGGGCGGCCCTGCCATGGCAGTTCCACATCCGTATTCAATGACGACGCTCTCGATTCGCACATGCACCGCCGCGCTTGCCGCGGTATTGCTTCTTTCTCCCATTTTCTCGTTTGGCCAGAATCCGCGGCAAGTGCTGCACTCTTTTGGGGGAGGGCGCTTGCATCTCAACGCACCTGTAGCAGGGAGCGACGGGACCATTTTCGACACGACTTACTGGGGTGGTTCGCACGATTGCGGGACCTTCTCGGCCGTATCTCCTCAAGGCCAAGTCGCGACGCTTTATGAATTTGGCGGATATGATGGAGACGGGAGGAACCCGAATTCGCCGGTTGCGGGGGCAGATGGGAATTACTACGGCGTGACCGCGTTTGGCGGCGCCAACGGGTTCGGCACGGTATTCAGAATCACACCGGCAGGGGTGGAATCGATCCTCCATTCATTCAGTGGCGGAGTGTCCGATGGAGCGCATCCCGTTGGAACATTGGTCATCGGCACGGACGGAAGCTTCTACGGTGTCACGAGCGAGGGTGGGCCCGCGACGACCCGAAGGCCGTACGGGGTCGGGGTGGTTTTCAAAATCACGGCGCAGGGCCAGGAGAGCGTGATGGCGCAGTTCAGCGATCCCAGCGACTTCGCATTGGCCGCAATCGCCGCGCACCCCGACGGCAACCTTTACGCGCTGCAGAACCGGACGGACGGGACGACGAGTCTCTTAAGAATAAACCCGCAGGGCGTTTCGTCGGAACTGTATCGATCGCCATCATTGAGCGCCCCCCTTATTGTCGGACCGGACTCGAATCTTTACTGTTTGAACCCGCAGGGCGTACTTAAGGCAACAACGACTGGAACGCCAAGCCAGGCTGCGGTGTCCCCGCAATCTCCACAGATTTCCGCGATGGCGTTTGCAGCGACGGCAAACTCTATGCGGCGTCGGGCGACATATTGTACTCGGTCGGAGCAACGGGCGCCGTTGCGCCGATCCACGATTTCGGGATCGACGCTTTCCACACTATCACTGGGATTTACGCCCTATCTGCCGGGCAATTCATCGCGACGCTCGTCGGGCCCCAGGACTCGCTGCAAACCGTCTCGCTCCTTGGCGCGGCGACTCTCTTCGCTAGTTTTCCACCCAGTGGGCAGTCGTATCCAGCAGGGGCGCTTTGCCTCGGCAACGACCGGAATCTTTACGGGATAGTGGGCGATCTCCAACATCCACCTATCGCCATTTCGTTAACAGCCGGCGGAATTGACACCCTTCTCTGCTCACTTCCTTCTGCCGGCCAGTATTCTTACGGCCTGTACTCTCCGTTCGTGCAGGGACCGGACGGCAACCTCTATACCGTGACGAGCAGCGGATGCGTGAACGGATTGGGCGGAATCATCCGAGTGCCGCTCGTCGGAGCGGCGAGCACCCTTTATTCCTTCGCCACGCAGGACGAGACGATGCTCACGGACAGCCCGCTCCTAGCGGGGTTGGACGGGGCTCTTTACGGAGTCACAAGCTCCGGCGGCGACAATAACAACGGGGCAATCGTTCGCATATCGCTGACGGGATCAAAGTCGATCGTCTGCTCTTTCCCGAGTGGCTACGAACTGCGCGCTCCAAACAGCCTTGTCCAAGCCGCGGACGGTTCGTTCTACGGGAGAACGAGTGGACTTCCGTTTTACTCAATATTCCATTATTCCCCGAGCGACGGACTTTCCACGATCTATCGGGAGTCGGGCCAAGGCAGCCCGCCCGTCATTGGCCCGGACGGCAGCGTTTATTTTTACGTGCCGTTAGGCTTCGGAGAAAGAACCACTCTCTTCAGGATGGATCCATTGAACTACACCGTCTCGGTGGCGCATTCCTTCCCGGCTTATCCAGGAGACGCAACGATTATTACCGGATTGCTGTCTGCGGGGACCGACGGGATGTTATATGCAATAGGCTACCGAGACCTGATAGGGGTGCCTATGGTAACGGATATGCTCTATCGCATCGCGCCCTCTGGGGACGATGCCCCGGCAACCAGCACTCCGTACAATAGCTCTCCGGATTTCTATGTTTTCACCACACGTCCGATGCTTCAGGGCCCTGACGGTTTTTACGGCGTCGAATGGGGCTCCGTGGACATCGGAAGCGCGGCGTATTACAAGCTCTCGGCGTCCCAAAAGCCGGCGTACACTGTCACCACATCGCCGTCCGACTCGGCTCTGGCGCCAATAGGCGGCGGGCAGTACGCGTACAATACTACAGCCACGGTGCATGCCCAGCCGAATCAGTCCTTCGAGTTCACCGGCTGGACCGAGGACGGGATCGAACAAAGTCTCTCTCCGGATTACACTTTCACAGTCCTTCGAGACAGGAATCTCCAGGCGAATTATGTCGAGACATTTTACGTATACGTCTCCGGCAAGCAGCCATTATTCGAAAGGCTTGTGATCTTTGCGATTTGCGAAAGCTGGACATCCCATTCGACTGGAGCGTGGGCGCGGGCGCGAATCATTACTTCCTCTGGCTCGGGTCGCAACCCGGAGCGTATGACTACTACGCAAGCGCTTATCTGCCAAGCGACACGCTGGGAGTGACAGTCCATTCCTTGCCGCCTGAGCGCAGGATCTATGCGACCTTGTGGTCGCTTCTCGACACAAACAAATGTGATCCCTCGATGACAATATATACGACCTCTGCTACGACTACGCCCGCTCCGACTGCGACGGTTGCCAACATTTATTCCCCAGCGGCAAACACGACTCTTCCCGGTTCCGCCGCAGATTTCGTTTGGAACCCGACGTCGGGCGCGAGCCGGTACGTACTTTTGTGATGCCGTCGCACCCACCGATCGCCGCCACCACATGTAAGCGACGGGTGCGTAAGTCCGGGTAGTCCATGCAGATCTGCTCTCGGTCTATCGGCGGTGCTGGAAATTCGCGGTTGAGAATGGGTGTGTTCATCCGACGGACGGCTGGTACCACATAACTCGGGGCGACTCGATTGGCCGCGGGGTGCTTGGCCCCAAGGTACTTCGAGCACAACGACCAGCGCAGGAACATCGAGTTTGGCGGCGTGCGCGTCGTTCTATCCCTCAACTTTGAAAGCCGGGATCGGCAGACATGGCTTCTGACGGCTTACGAAAGATGAAACGCCTGGCAAGCAAAGAGCAGTCCGTTAGTGAACTCTTCGCTTTACGCACGGCGCGGCTACATGGGTGCGCGGCAGGCCGTGGGAGCGGGCAAGTAAACATTCCTTGAACCCACTCATTCTCAACCGTAATTTCCAGCATCCAACGAACGTTCAGATAGTCCGGCCCTTAATACGCTTTCTAGCCGCTCACTCGCAGGTTTAGAGCAACAGTAACTTGTCTATCAGACGGTTTCCGCTACGTTTGTCGCAGACTTTCAGGCCGCGGGCTTCCGTGAATTGAACCCAACCCGCTGGGTTGGGCTAAGGTATAAGCGCCCCGTCGGGGCTGGGGAGCGAATGATGCAGATAGCCTTTCCCGTAGCGCGCCGGTACTACGCGAAGCCGTCAAAACCGGCGTCTGTGTATTGGATGCTTGCGAGCGGACCGAACGTTAGGATGCCATCCTTTACCGATTTCCAAAAGGCCCCATCCTGTAAATCCTGTCAATCCTGTCCGAAACTCACTCTCGTCGCCGCCACACAGACGGCTCTATAGCGCCATCGACTTCAGCGCCTCGAAACGGTCACGGAAAAGGATGCAGATCTTTCGGCCATCGGGTTCGATTTGAAGCGGCTGCTTCAGGCGCAGGAGATCCCATTGCATGGTAGCCGGGCTGAATCTTGGACAGGATTAACAGGATTTACAGGATGGGGGACAGGGATTTAGCTTCGTGGGGGACGCACAGGTAGCTGGGCGTTTCTGTGTGGCGGCAGCCTGATGCTGGTTGCAACTTCGGGCGCGGAGAAGACGAAGGGAGGCAGGGTTTGGGTTGCCGTGCAGCCTCCGGGGACTACGGCTTGCCAAGGGGGGGCGAGCGCACAGGTTGCCGGGCTGAATCTTGGACAGGATTAACAGGATTTACAGGATGGGGGACAGGGATTTTGCGGCCTCGACGGCGAGGCGCGATGAGACGATTTTTCCGTTGTTTTGCCCGCGTTCGGTCCTCGGCGCGCGAATCTGTTGCAGTGCCGCGCTTAATACGCGGACTCCCCCGTATGATCCGAAGACGTTTCTTCCGTTCGTCGGCGCTCCTCGTGTCGTCGATCGCCTCGCTGCTACCGCACGGCCCGATCAAGGCCGAAGACGGGCCGCTTACGAAGAAGCTGCGCGAGTCGGTATTACTTCGGCCCGAGATGTTCACGCCGACGGCGACTGGGACGACGGACCCGCCGCTCGTCCCGATTGCTCCGCAGTTCCAGTGGAAGACAGGGATCGTAACCACCACATTTTGGATTGGCGAGAGGCCGACGAAGCGGAATCCGGTCCCGAATCTTTCGAGTTCCTGGGATGCCCATTGGGCCGAGCACTACGGCGGCAGCGACGATCCCGAACCTGGCAACCGCCGCAACTTCGTCCCTGCGCAATTCGTCCCGCAGCAAAATCCCTTTTATATCGCGCTCCCATACAATGACGTGACTCACGGCGGCTTCAAACCGGAAGCCTCGCGCGTCATCCCATGGTTCAAGGAGGCTTTCACCGGACCCGGCAAGACCGTGCTGAAAGGGCGCTGGATTGCCATCCGCTTCCAGGGAAAAGTCGCATACGGCCAGTGGGAGGATTGCGGGCCGTTTCGCACGGATCACTGGCAATATGTCTTCGGCTCGGAGCGGCCAAAGCCGAATCTGAATAAAGGGGCAGGTCTCGATGTTTCACCCGGCGTTCGCGATTATCTTGGAATGAGCGGAACAGACGTCACGGACTGGAAGTTTGTGGAGTTCAGCGAGGTGCCGCAGGGGCCGTGGGCTTTGCATGGCGACAACAACACGTTCGTCATCAATCAGCGCTTAAACGCGCAGCGCGTGGCGCAGGCCAAGCTCGCGCCGGCGCAAAACGCGCTGGGTGCCATCGTCCAGTAGCAAGTCACTTTCTAAGGCGGGTGGGCTGGAATGGGTTAGCTTTGAGCTGTCCTATGCGCCTTCCGCTCCTCTTTACCGCTCTCCTCGGAGCCGGCAGCCTCGCGCACGGAGTTACCAGCCAGGAAGCCGAATTCTTCGAGAAAAGTGTGCGCCCCGTTCTGGCCGATCATTGCATCAAGTGCCACGGCCCCGAGAAGCAGAAGTCCGATCTGCGGCTCGATTCACGCGACGCCCTGCTGAAAGGCGGCGAAAATGGACCCGCTATCGTCGCAGGCAAGCCCGACGAGAGCGATCTCATCAAAACCATCCGGCATGAGGGCGACTCGAAGATGCCCGAGAAGGAGCCGAAGCTGCCCGACGAGCAGATCACCGCGCTTTCGGAATGGGTCCGCATCGGCGCGCCCTGGCCCGAGAGCGAGATCGTGAAGGCGTCGAAGCCTTCCACGAACGGAGCGCGCCATTGGTCATTCCAGCCGATCGCCGATCCCGCGGCGCCGGAGGTCCATGGCGCCTGGGGCCAGGAGCCGCTCGATCGATTCGTACTCGCGAAGCAGGAAGCCGCCGGTCTTCAGCCAGCGCCCAAGGCCGATCGCCAGACGCTCCTGCGGCGGGCCAGCTTCGATCTCACGGGGCTGCCGCCGACGGCAGCCGAAGCGCACGCCTTTGAGAATGATCCGGCGCCAGACGCGTTTGCCCGGGTGATCGACCGCCTGCTCGCTTCGCCGCAGTACGGCGTGCGCTGGGGCCGATTCTGGCTCGACGTGGCGCGATACGCAGACACAAAGGGGTACCTCGCGGGCAACGAAGAGCGCCGCTTTGCCTACTCCTACACCTACCGCGACTGGGTCGTCGGCGCACTGAACGAAGACCTTCCGTACGACCAGTTTCTTATCGAACAGATCGCCGCCGATCTTGCGCCGTCGAAGGACGATCCACGCACGCTTGCCGCGCTGGGCTTCCTGACTCTCGGCCGGCGTTTTCTCAACAATCAGCCCGACATCATCGACGATCGCATCGATGTGATCTGCCGGGGGACGATGGGCCTCACGGTCGGCTGCGCCCGGTGCCACGATCACAAGTTTGATCCGATCGAGCAAAAGGATTACTACGCGCTGTACGGCATATTCGCCTCGTCTCTCGAACCGAAGGATCTCCCGGCGCTTCCCGATTCACGCGATGCCGCCACCACGGCCGAGTACAACAAGCAACGCGGCGAGCTGGAGGCGAAAATCCGGGACTACAAATCCGCAAAGCAGGCTGAGATGGCGTGGGTGCTCTCGACCAGTCTCGGCTCGCCGGTGGCTCTTCCGCCTAAGCTGGTAGAGCACGAACTCAATCGCCTGGATCGCGAGGAACTCGTCCGGCTGCGCGCAAAGATCGATGGACTGAATGCCGGTCTGCTGGCTCCGCCCCATGCCATGGCGCTCGTGGATGCACCGCAGCCGGTCTCGCAGCACGTATTCATCCGGGGCAACCCGAGCCGGCCTGGAGAAGAGGTTCCCCGGCGCTTTATCACCGTGCTCAGCAAGGGCGAGCCGAAACCGTTCGAGCACGGAAGCGGCCGCCTCGATCTCGCGCGCGCCATCGCCTCGCGGGATAATCCGCTCACAGCGCGCGTGATCGTGAACCGCGTCTGGCAGCATCACTTCGGAGCGGGCCTCGTCCGCACGCCATCCGACTTCGGGACGAAGGGCGAGCCGCCCACCCACCCGGAATTGCTGGATTGGCTCGCCTCGCGCTTCATGGAAGGCGGCTGGTCCCTAAAGAAACTGCACCGGCTCATCCTTCTCTCCAGCACCTGGCAGCAGAGCAGCGACGCCGCTCCCGAGGCGATCCAGCGCGATCCGGAAAATCGCCTCATAACACGCATGAACCGGCAGCGCCTCGACTTCGAAGCGACGCGGGATTCGCTCCTTTCCGTCGCGGGCAAGCTCGATCCGGCACTCGGCGGCCGCGGGGTCGATCTTCTGGCGCAGCCGTACCCGGTGCGCCGCACGCTTTACGGATACATCGACCGGCAGAATCTCCCGGGAACTTACCGCACCTTCGACTTTGCGAGTCCCGATTCCACCAGCCCACAGCGGCACGTCACCACCGTGCCGCAGCAGGCGCTTTTCCTCATGAACAGCCCCTTTGTGATCGAGCAGGCAAAAACGCTGGCGGCCACGGTATCGACAGGCGCGACCCCCGATGAGCAGAAGGTCGAGCAGCTTTATGAGAAGATCCTCTCCAGGCGGGCAGGATCGGATGAAGTCCGCATGGGCCTCGACTTCGTGCATGCATCCGCGCAGTCCGCCCACGCCCCGGTGTGGCAATACGGATGGGGGGGCTTCGACGGAAAGGCGGTCGAATTTCATCCGCTGAAACATTGGACAGGAACGGTGTGGCAGGGCGGCCCGGCGCTGCCGGATGCCGACCTGGGGTTCGTGCATCTGGGGGCGGCAGCCGGTCATCCCGGGAGGGATCTCCAGCACGCGGTCATCCGGCGCTGGACTGCGCCTGTGGATTGCACAGTGAGCGTGCGCGGAACGCTGAAGCGGGCCGATTCGCATGGAGACGGTGTCCGCGGCCGCATCATTTCGAGCCGCGCGGGCCTGCTCTCGGAGTCGATCGCGGCCCCTGCGGGATCGAGCGAGACCGCCGTGAGCGACATAGCAGTACACAGCGGCGATACGATCGATTTCGTGGTCGATTGCATCGGCGACGATAGCTTCGATGGCTTCGCCTGGGCGCCGATCGTGGATGGCGGCCAAGTCGGCCGCTGGGATGCGAAGGAGAATTTCAGCGGCCCGAGCGTGGACGCATCGCTCACCCCTTGGGAGAGGTACGCCCAGGTCTTGCTCGCCTCCAACGAGTTTGCATTCGTAGATTGATCGCGCCGGAACCGATCCCCTGCCCCTCGAACGACGCCGCGCCGATGCTTTGGCGCACGCGCGCGCAGACCTTTGATCTCTCCCGACGCGCGTTGATCATGGGTGTGCTCAATCTCACGCCAGACTCCTTTTCCGATGGAGGACGCTTCGTCGATCCATTCCGGGCCGTCGAGCATGCGCGCCAGATGCTCGCCGAGGGGGCGGATCTCATCGATATCGGGGGCGAATCGACCCGACCCGGCGCGGAGACCGTTTCGGAGGAGGAGGAATTGCGGCGCGTTCTCCCGGTGATCCGCGAACTGGCCGCGGAGATGCGCTGCGTTGTCTCCATCGACACCATGAAGCCTGCGGTCGCGTGGGCCGCGGTGCAGGCGGGCGCGGGGGTCATAAACGATGTCCGCGGCCTGCGGGATGAACGAATGCGCGCGGTCGTGGTCGAAACGGGAGTCGGCGCGATTGCCATGCATATGCAGGGTGAGCCGAAAACGATGCAACTCTCCCCCTCCTACACACATATCGTGCGCGAAATCGGGGAATTTTTTCGACAAACCTACGCGGCTTGCATAGCCTCCGGCATGGATGCCACGCGCCTCGCTCTCGACCCCGGCCTTGGCTTCGGAAAAACGGGCGCTCACAATCTGGCGGTCTTGAAACATCTCGGCGCATTGCGCGTACACGAGCGCCCGCTCGTCGTCGGCGCGTCGCGAAAAAGCTTCCTCAGGGCAGCGTGTGGCGGGACCGATCCGGACGACCGCCTGTGGCCTACGGTCGCGCTCACAAGTTACGCCCGCTCCCATGGCGCTTCGATCTTCCGGGTTCACGATGTCCGCCCCAATGCCGAGGCGTTGCGCATGACAGAAGCCATCCTCATGGCATGACTTTCGACGAGGCTCTTCTATTTTCCGCGCGCCACTGGCGCGACGCGCTCGAAATCGTCATCCTCGCGGCTGGGATCTACTATTCGTGGCTGCTGCTCCGCGGCACGCGCGGCGCGCGGATCCTCACGTGGCTCGCGCTCCTTTTTCTCTCGATGATGCTCGTCTCGCAGGTGCTCGAGCTGCGGGTGATCGGCTGGATCTTTCACAACTTATCGGCGTTTCTTGTCTTTGCCCTGGTGGTGATCTTCCAGCCCGAGATCCGGCGCGGCCTCGGCGCATTCGGCAGCCATCGCCTCCTCTCGCTTGTCACGCAAAGCCCCGAGTCGCTCCAAGTGCTGGCCGACATGACCTTCGACCTCGCAAATCGCCAGCTTGGCGCGCTCATCGCCATCGAGTGCGAGTCGAATCTCGATGAACTCTCCGAAAGCGGCGTCCTCATCGACTCCGTCCTCTCGCCGGAGTTGATCGTCACGATTTTCCACCCGAAGACGCCTTTGCACGATGGGGGCGTGGTCGTGCGCAACGATCGGATCGTGGCAGCCGCCTCCATCTTTCCCGTGAGCCAGCGGAGCGACCTGGATCGCAATCTCGGCCTCCGGCACCGCGCCGGCCTTGGCCTCAGCGAAGAGCACGACGCCGTGGTAATCGTCGTGAGCGAAGAGACCGGCATCGTTTCGATTTGCCACCGGGGCGAAATCGAAAGAAATTTCGATCCGGAGACTTTCAAGAGCCGGCTGACCGAACTCCTCTACAACGACCGCGACCCAGAAAAACATGAGACGCTTTCTCCTCGATCATTGGCTCGCGAAGATCGTAGCCCTCGCACTCGCCGCCACGCTGTGGCTGCTCATTCGAAAGAGTCTCGGGACGACCGGCTCGCATTCTGAATCGGGGTTCCAGGCGCCCACGCGGTTTCCATTTCAGACCGCGCCGGCAAACGCGGAGCGTAAGCCGGGGGGGCGCTGATTCTTGGACAGGATTAACAGGACTTACAGGATTGGGTGGCAGGGATTTTGCTTGGTGGGACGCACAGGTAGCTGGTGTTTCTGTGGCGCGCCAGGCTGAGGCTGGTTGCAACGCAGGGCGCGGAGGGGGAGGGTTTGGGTTGCCGTGCAGCCTCCGGAACTACGGCTTGCCACGGGGTGGAGAGCGCATAGGTAGCCGGGCTGAATTTTGGACCGGATTTACAGGATTTACAGGATGGGGGGAACGGATTTTGGTTAGTGGGACGCACAGGGTAGCTGGGCGTTTCTGTGGCGCGCCAGGCTGAGGCTGGTTGCAACGCAGGGCGCGGCGGGGGAAGCAAGCGGGATTGGGGCTGGGGCGTTGGAAGCACAATGGGGCAATGCGGGATTGGGGCGCGGATGCATCATCGCGAAAACTTTCAATGATCGCCTGAGCCGCACCTACTTGATCGTTCCGGAGGATTGAAAGCGAAAACGTCGCTACGCGACGATGGCGTACGGCGGGGGGGCCGGGGGTTGAAAACCGGTTGAAAACCCCCGGTTACCATCGGGTTTCGCTCCGCGATTTAAGATGGACCCTCGGAGCCGGAAGATGGTTGCGCGATGCGCGTAGAAGAAGAGGGCGGCGATGATGAGGCCACCGGGACTAGCTAGCACAGGCTGCAGGCGGCGAGCGAGCGGTGAAAGAAGGATGCCGGCTCGGACTGCGCGGCGCCGAGGAGGGCGAGCAGAAAAGCGGACTAGCCGGCGCCGACGACGACGTGGGCGAGCGCGGGGGCGAGCGCGGGGGCGAGGGCGGGAGCGGCGGTCTTCATCGGGGGGAGGGCTCGGGGTGAGCGCGATAGTGGACGACCACGACCTTTTCCAGAGTGACCAGGCCGCCATTCATCATGCCATCGAGGAGCCGAAGGGTGGTCCCAGCCGCGCCGCCGAGCGCCACTGCCAGATAGGTCTTGAACATGGGTGCGGGGTTTCGGCTCGAGCGGCGTTACGATTGCGAATCCGACTCCAGTCCCTTCGGCGTGGCGTCATGCATTTCCAACTCGTGCCCGTGAATGGCCCAATGCTCGATGTGTTTGTAGATGATGACCTTGTCCGTGAGGAGATCGCCATGCGTGCGGCAATAGAGCTCAAGCTCATCTTTGGGCGCGATCAACTCCACGCACATGGTCAGTGCGGGGCTGCCCAACTCCGGGTCGTGGGCGCGGACGCTTCCGTGATTGCTGTAACCGTAGTGGATGTGTTGCGCGTGGGCGTTCATGATGCCGTCCTTTTTCGCGGCGTCGATGAACTCGCGATACAGGGGGCGCGCGGCCAGTAATGCGAGCAGGCCGGGCTGCTTGCGCTTGTCGGAAGGTTTGAGGTAGATGCGGATCACTCCGATCTCGCGCGGGACGACTTTGTGTTTTCGATGCGGCATCGCGTTGGGTTCGGTTGGTTGAGAAGGGAGCGGTCGGCGCCGTTGCGCTTCACTAAGGAAGCGGCTATTTCGCCGACGAAGGAGACTTGCCTTTCGCGCACGTGACGGAGCGAGATTTCGGGCGGCAGCGTCGAGGAGCTTGTCTTGGGAACGCCGACGCGCTGCGAGAGGTAGATGCCGGAGTGTCCGCTGAAGAGGTAGCCGAGGAAACAAGCCGTCGCAATGTAGACGCCGTGTGTGGCGCCGAATAATTCCAGACCCATGAGGGTGCATGCGAGCGGCGTATTGGTCGCACCGGCGAAGATCGCGACGAAGCCTAGCGCCGCGAAGAGGTCAGTCGGCGCGCCGAGCAGACCGGCAAGAGCATTCCCGAGCGCCGCGCCGATGAAGAACAGCGGCGTCACTTCACCACCTTTGAACCCGCTGCCCAGGGTGACGGCGGTGAAGAGGATTTTCCAAAACCAGCTCCAGTAGTGGATGTCGGTCGATTGGAAAAACGAAACGATCGTCACCGCTTTCGGATCGGGCGACGACACCCCGAGTCCGAGGTAGTCGCTCGTGCCGACGAGGAAGAATAATCCGACGACCAGAGCTCCGCCGACCGCCGGGCGCAGCGGGGCGTAAGGGATCAGGCGTTTGAACAGCGCGGCGATCCAATGCGAAAACTCCGCAAATACGATGCTGGCCAGTCCGAACGCCGCTGATGCGATCACCACTTTGCCGAGCAGCTCCGGATCGAGATAAAAGAAGGACGCGGGGGAAAGCTCCGTCGCGAGGTAGCCGATATGATAGTGTGTGTGGCCCACGCCCCAGGCGTGGCAACTCCAGTCGCCCGTCACTGCGGCGATAAAGCACGGCAGCAGTGCCGCATACTCCATCCGGCCAATCGTCAGCACTTCCAGCGCAAAGACCGCGCCGGCCAGCGGCGTCCCAAAGACCGCACCGAAGCCGGCCGCGATGCCAGCCATGAGGACGATGCGCACCTTATCCGCATCGAGCCGAAATAGCCGGCAGAATGCGCTCGCGATACTGCCGCCCATTTGCACTGCCGTTCCTTCCCGCCCTGCCGAGCCGCCGAAAAGATGCGTGACCAACGTGCCGAAGAGAATCAACGGAGCCATTCGACGCGGCACGCCGCCGCCGGGTTGATGGATCTGATCCATGATCAGATTGTTCCCGCCCTCCGCAGAGCGCCCGTAGTAGTGATACAAAAGGCCCACGGCCACACCCGCCAGCGGCAGGTAAAAGAGCAGCGACGGATGCTCGAAACGGACCATCGTCACGCGGTCCAAGCTCCAGAGAAAAAAGGCGCATGCCGAACCCACCGCCATGGCCATCGGCACGATCACCGCGAGCCACCGAAGCGACAGGGCAACGTGCTCGATCCCACTCTGCATTTTGAGGCGCAACGCGATCATGCGAAAGCTCACGCTGAGCGTCTCCGTGCGGTCGCGGCGTAGTCCTGAGCGGGATGTTGTGATGTGAGCATGACTCTACTTTTTGAAAAAGCAGGAATCATCAGCCCGGCTCAACACCGTGCGGTTCCCCGACTGCTCGGGCGGCAGAAATCCATTGCCGTAGGGGAAAGTAAGCGGAGCCATCAAGAGAAGTCAAGGGGGCGAAGTCTCACAAGGCTCCGGGAGCCGTGTGCTCCAGCCGCTGGCTTTTGATCTGGATGAACCTAAACCGACGGGTTGGGCTGAGGGCTGGCCGGCCCGTTGGGCCTGACGGGACGGGCGGAGGGCACAGGCGGAGGGGATATGGGGGTTGAGGAGAGCGCGAAAATGCGCGGGCAGCGGGCATTCCCTCACTGGATACAGGGCGCGGACGGCGGGTCACGCTGCGAGAGGCGCCGAATGGATTCGGGCGCCTCGCTCAATGGGGCCATCGGGGATCCGTTTCGGTCGGGGCTTGAGTCCGGGGCCTCGGGGTGGCACGATGTCGGACTTCATGTCGTACGCATCGCCATCCTCCAGCTTGTCGGCGCGAGGCGACGCCTTCTGGCGGGCGATTCCTTTCAAGGGGGTGATTGCGGTGGCCGTTTTCCTGCAACTTGCCGGGGAGCAGTATCCTTTCTCGAATTTTCCGATGTATGCGAGCCTGGCGCCCGAGACGAATTACATCTATGTGGCCGATGGGGCGGGGCGGGTCGTGCCAATCCTGCCGACGTTTGGGCTGATGGGAAGCGAGATCAAGAAGATGATCTATTCCGAGGAGAAGACGCTCAAGCGGGCCAAGATCCAGAAGGGAGATCGAGGAGAAGCGGCTGCGAGGCAGGTGCTCGATTACCTTTTGAGCCGGGTCGATAAGCGGCGGCGAGCGGCGCTGCTCGCGGCGGGGCTTAGCATCTGCCGCGTGAGCGTGGCGCGGAAAGAGTCGGGATTTGTGAATACAAAGGAGATTCTCGCGGAGAGGGCGCCGGCGCAATCGGCGCCACCGCCGCTTTGAAAATGCACGGTGGCTTTTGGGAGCGTTTCAGGAGCCGAATCGAGCCGTACGCAGGGTGGGAAATGCTCTGCATGCGGGCGGCGCTGGCGTGGGTGGTGTTCGCGAATCTCCCCGCGTCGCTGCCGTATGCGAGCATGCCGCATCCGAACGGGATCGGGCGCTGGATGGATCTCACGTTTCTGTCGCATCCGGGAGTGGCGCCGGCTTTGCGCATGGCGGCGATTCCGTGTCTCGCGGCGTTTGCGTCGGGGATCGGGTCCGCGCCCGCGCTGGGCTTTCTCTTTGCCGCGGAGGTGGCGATCGGCAGCCTGCTCAATTCGCACGGGGCGATCGGGCACTACTCGCAATTGCTCACGCTGATCCTCGGCGCGCTCTTCGCGGGAGCGTGCGCCGGCCAGGCGGAGGGCTGGAGGACGCGGCGCCGGGTGACGGTATGGGACTCGATCGCCACCCAGAGGAGGATGATCCATTGGGCGCGTGTGCTCATAGCAGGCGCATACCTTGCGACGGGAATCACGAAGCTCGAGGTGAGCCGGGGACGCTGGTTTTGGGACGCGCCGAATATCGCGGTGCAGATCGCGAAGACGCAGAATACGATCACAGCGACAACGGGCGCGCCGGCCGATCCCTTCTACGCCGAGCAGATTCCCCGGCTGATCGTGGAGCACCCGAATCTTTCACGGATTTTCTTTTCTCCGGGCCTGTGGCTGGAGCTGATCGTGTTCGTGGGGCTGATCGGACGCGGCTGGTCGGCGATTGTCGGGCTGGCGGTGATCGTGCTGCATGAGATGATTTCCCGGCTGATGGGGCTGAACTTCAAGGAGCACGAGGCGGCGATGGCGATCCTCTATGTGAATCTTCCGTACTGGCTCGTCCTTGCGGCGGGGGCAGCCGTGTGCGTTTCTCATAAGGCGATAACTCGATCCTGCCCGCAGCGAGCCTGGTTTTTTTACGATGCAGATTGCGGGATTTGCACGCGCTCGGTCATCTGGCTGGAGCAGCGTCTTCGCGAAGCCGGCGCCGATGTGGAGCTGATAGGGTATCAGGAGCCGGGGGCGTCGGAGCGTTTCCCGCCCATCGACTGGACGCATGTGACCGATGGGGTGCAATGGCTGGGGGCGGATGGGACGGTGCGGCGGGATGCACGCGCCGTCGCCGCGGTGTTGCGGATGCTGCCGCGCTGGTGGTGGCTGGGCGTGTTGATGGATCTCCCAGGGGTGGCTGCAATTTCCCAGATGGAATACCGGCTGGTGGCCGCGAATCGGCTCCGCATCTCACGCCTACTCGGGCTCAATGCCTGCGCCATCCGACGACGTGACGAAACCCGCGCCCCGACTGGGGTGGTTACTTCGCGTGCAGATGCATCTGGGCCTGCCGCAGATCCGACAATCCCCGGGCATCCGCAGGATAACGCTTGAGCCACTCAGTCCAGACTGAGGCCGCGGCGCGCCAGTTCCCCTGCTTTGTACAGAGGTCGCCGAGGAGGCGGTACGGCTCGGCAGAGTAGGGATCGACATCGATCGCCGATTTCAAGTAGGCGACGGCCTGGGCATTGGCCTGCCGCCGCAAGAGGGCGCGCGACATGGCCATGAGCGTCTTTTGGTAGGCTGGATTTGTCTTATCGGTCTGCAACGCGAGCCAGAAGTCCTGAATGGCTGCGTCCTCGCGGCCCAGCTCGGCTTCCGTATTACCGAGGTCGAGCCAGAGGATCGGAGCTGTGGGGGTAGTGCAAAGGGCCTGAAAGAAGAAATCGTGGGCCTTTTGCAGATCGCCCGCGGCGTGATAGGCGGCGCCGAGACTCAGATAGGCGACGGTATTGTTTCGGGTCACTGAGGCGGCGCGCGTGAAAACCGTGATGCTATCGCGCCAGGTAAGCGCCTGCCGCATGGCGGCTAGCGAGAGGGCGCCAATAGCAACGGCGGCGCAGGCGGCCCGAGTGCGCCCCCGCCCGCGCATCGCATCGGCGGCGCCCCAAACGATCGCGATGAGCAGACCGATGAGCGAGGGGTAGGCGTAGCGGTCGGCAAGCGCCTGCTGGCCGATCTGGACAATGCCGATGACAGGACCGAGCACGATTCCAAACCAGAGCCATCCCGCGAGGAGATAGGGAAAGCGCCGGCGCAGACGGAATGCGGCGAGCGTGATGCAGAGGAGGAGCGCAGCGGATACGGCGACCTGCCAGAGAGGCAATCCCGACCCGGGATGCGGATAATAGGCGGCGAGATCGCTCGGCCAGAAGGTCCGCCGGACATAGAGCGCATAGGCGACGATCGCATTGCCGATGCGCACGCTGAGTGAGTAACCCGCCGCGCTTCGAAGCGCGCCCACATCGCGCTGCGACAGGACAGCGAGCATGGCCGCGACGCCTGCGACGATCATGTGCGGCGCCTTTTCCATCGCAAGGCGGAGAGCGCTTTTGAGATCGCCTTTGGACCACCTCGCGAGCGGCCAGACATCGAGCACGAGGAGGACGAGAGGGAGACTCACTCCCATCGGCTTCGCCATGAGCGCGCAACAGAAAGCCGCCAGGAGGATGAGATAGCGCGCGCCATTTGGCCTGCAGGCATAGTGCCCGTAGGCCAGGAGCGTGGCGAAGAAGAACGTGCCGCTCACGAGATCCTTTCTGGCCGAGAGCCAGCAGACCGGCTCGACATTGAGGGGATGCACAAGGAAGAGCAGCGCCACGCAAGCGGAGCGCTCCCACTTCCCGGTGAGCTTCCAAAGAGCGGCCGCGAGAAGGAGCGCATTTCCGACGTGGATCGCGGCGCTGGTGACATGAAAGGCGCCCGGATTCATGCCGAAGGCGCTTCCATCGGCAAGGCGGGTCAAGAGTGTGAGTGGGCTCCAGTACTCTGCGAAGGGTGAGAAATGCGTAAGATTCGCGGTGAACGCCCACTGAATGCTTTCCCACGAAAAGCCTCTATAAAGCCATGGATTTTCGGCGATGAATCGATCGTCGTCGAAGTTTAGAAACTCGAAGTGGCCGACGTAGCGGTAGATTGCGAACCCGAGGCCGAGTGCGAGCAGGGTGAAGAGCCACGCGGGCAGGAGGGTGGCGCGGGATGAGTCTGGGCGCGGCGCCGGGCGCTCGCGTGGAGCAGCGGGGACGGCGGCCAATGCGAGGCCGGGCGGGGAAAGCAACTTCATGACGACTCGCGCGGCTGCGAAAGCAGGAGATGTGCCCGCAGGCGCCGGCGCGCTGTCCCGAACGGCCTCGGGATCGTGCATGGAGCCCCGCTGGAACTTTTTTTGCACTCGGGGGTTGTCTTTTTCCGAAGGAATGGGTAAACCAAGCGCCCGTGCCAAAGACTCTCGCGTTTGCCACCGTGTTCACCGCCGCATTCGCCGCCGGATCGGCGCTCTTCGCCGCCGACGCTTCACAAGCCGGAACCGAAGCAATCATCAGCGTGAAAGATCAGCGGATGCTGCTGCTGCGGGATGGCGGGGTGGTGGCGAAGTTTCCTGTCAGCACGTCGCGATTTGGAACCGGCGATTCATTTGGCAGCTACAAGACTCCGCTGGGCCGGCTGCGGATATGCGAAAAGATCGGCGGCGAACTGCCGGAAGGCGCCGTGCTAAAGCACCAGCAGGCGACTGGCGAAGTGCTGCCGCCCAATGCGCCGGGCCGCGATCCGATCGTGAGCCGCATCCTGTGGCTGGAAGGGACGGAGACGCAAAATGAAAATGCGCGCGGACGAAAGATCTACATTCACGGGACGACGGAGGAGAAGAATATCGGAAAATCGGTGAGCTGGGGGTGCATCCGGATGCGCTCGAAGGATGTGGTGAAGCTTTATGAAACGCTTCCGGTTGGCGCGTGCGTTGTCATCAGTACTGAAAAGATTCCTCACCTGCCGAAGTACGTGCCGCCTCCGGTCCAACCGGCTCCGGCTCCTACGCCGGTGCTTATTGCGAGTGCGA
Source organism: Chthoniobacterales bacterium (assembly GCA_038238905.1). GTDB lineage: Bacteria > Verrucomicrobiota > Verrucomicrobiia > Chthoniobacterales > Chthoniobacteraceae > JBBSFI01. Next base: position 26,237 of record JBBSFI010000023.1, read on the forward strand.
ATCCGGCTCCTGCGAAACCCGCCCCGGCCGCTGCGAAACCCGCCTCGGCGCCGGCCCGCACAGCGGCCCCGGAGCCGGTCGCGACTTCACCTACCGCCGCCCACGGCAAGGGATCGATGCATACGACTCGGCTCCTCACCGCCGCTGCGGAACCGACGCAGGCTCCGGAGCTGCAACAATCCTCCCGGCATGTGCTAAGCCTCAAGACGAGCATGCTCTACTCAGGACTACCCGAAGCAGACGCGTCGGAGCCGTGGGAGCCGCCCAAACGGGCCGGCGGACACGCGACCGTCTCTCGGGATGCGCCTTCCGAAGCGCCTCAAAAGATTACTGGGGGGTAGCCTTCCGCAATTGGCCGTGCGGTGGGTGCGAGATGGAATCAAATCGCGCCTTGGACGCATGCCGCGCACCGGGTACGCTTCGGACCTTTCGCAAAAAATACCTTCGTCTTCCTCTCTATGAATGATCTCCTCGATGGAATCCGCGCCGCCTGCCGCATCGGCAAACTGCTGGAGAGCAGCGCGCAAAACATCAAGCGGATGCTGGCGAAAAGCTCATCGGCGCTTGTGAGCGCAAGCATCTCGGAACTCGTGCAAGGCAGCCAGTGGCAGGAGCTGAATGACCGCTTCTATAAGACACTCGCCTTTGGGACCGGCGGACTGCGCGGGCGAACCATCGGAAAGATCGTAACTGCGGCGGAACGCGGGGATCCCCAGGAGCTCGACCGCCCACAGCACGCGTGCATCGGGTCGAATGCGATGAACGCTTACAACATCTCCCGCGCGACGCAGGGGCTCGTGGCGTACATCAAGGAGTGGCTGGCGCAAGAAGGCCGCGCGGAGCGTCCTCGGATCGCGGTCGCCTACGACACGCGCCATTTCTCGCGGGCCTTTGCCGAACTCACGGCCCGCGTCGGAACCGATCTGGGATGTGACGTCTGCCTTTTCAAATCGCCGCGCTCGACTCCGCAGCTTTCCTTCGCGGTGCGCCAGCACAACGCCCACGCGGGCATCGTCATCACCGCGAGCCACAACCCTCCGCATGACAACGGGTACAAAGTCTATTTCGGGGACGGCGCGCAAGTGGTCGAGCCGCACGCGAGCGGCATCATTCAAAAAGTGAACCGCATCGAGAGCGACGTCTTCGATCCCGTCGATGCATCGCTGCGCGGCGAACTCGTGCCGCTCGGCGACGAGACCGACGCAGCGTACATGGAGCGCCTGGAAACGCTCATCCTGGACCGGGAGATGGTGAGCCGCGCGCGCGCGCTGCGGATCGTGTACACCTCGATCCACGGCACCGGGGGAACGATCATCAAGCCGATGCTTGAGAGGATCGGCTTCCAATATTCGACCGTGCCGGACCAGGAAAAGCAGGATGGGCGCTTTCCAACGGTCGCGTCGCCCAATCCCGAGAACGCGGAGGCGCTGGCCATGGCGATCGACCTTGCCAATCACGAGAATGCGTCACTCGTGATAGCAACTGATCCCGACTGCGATCGGATGGGGGTAGCCGCTCGCAATGCCGCGGGCAAAATGGAACTCCTCACCGGAAACCAGATCGGCTCGCTCATGGCGTACTACCGGGTGAACAAGCTTCGCGAACAAGGTGTGCTCACGGATGCCAATGCAAGCCGGGGCGTGATCGTAAAGACCTTCGTGACAACCGATCTCCAGAAAGCGATCGCCGCCAGGCACGGACTTCGCTGCGTGGAGACGCTAACGGGATTCAAGTACATCGGGCAGAAGCTGGGCAAATATGAAAATGCGCTGCCGGAGGAGGCGCGCGCGAAGTACCGTTCGCTTCCCGAAATCGAGACTAGGAAATTGCGGCTCTCGGAATCCAGCTATTACGTCTGCGGCGGCGAAGAGAGCTATGGATACAGCGCCGCCGACTTTGTGCGCGACAAGGATGGCAATGGCGCCGCGCTTGTCTTTGCGGAGGTCGCCGCCTACGCGGAAACGCGAGGCCTCACGCTGCCCGGACTGCTCGACGAGGTGTACGCGGAGCATGGATTCTATCTGGAGAAGAACGGCTCGCTGACTTTCGAGGGGGCGGAGGGGGCCATCAAGATCGCGGGGCTGATCGATTCCTACACGGGCGAGGCGCCGACCGCAGTGGATGGCGCCTCCGTCGAGCGGGTGCGCAACTTCGCCCGGGAAACTTTTCATGACGCCGAGGGCGATCTGATTCCGAAGGAAAATATGCTCATGATCGAGCTGGCGGATGGACGCCGAATCGCGGTGCGGCCCTCGGGCACCGAGCCGAAGATCAAGTTCTATATGTTTGCGCGACGTGAACCGGCTGCCGGCAGCCGGTTTACGACCGCGCAACTCGCCTCGATCAAAGCCGAAGTGCAGGCATCGCTCGAATCGATGTGGAATTGGGTGCGAACTGACGTAGAACAGAGGCTCGCGCGACAGCCCGCGCGTAACATTCCAAATGCCTAGAAGCGAGATTCATCTGGACGGGGGCGAGGCGACCGTCATCAAGGCGCTCGGCCTTGGAGGGACCGAACTGTCTGGAAAGCAGCTCCTGGAGCGCATCCCGGAGTTTGTGCCGAATGAACTCATCGACATCCTGAAAGGGCTGCTTATGCAGGGTTACATTGTTTCGGACAAACAATCTTTTTACGACACGGAAGGACTGGGCGAAGCGACCTTCTACGTGAACTCCGGGTACTCAAAGGATCTGAAAGAGGCGCTGGAGCCGAATCGGGATCGCGCAAAGAGCAAGCGCGTCCGCCGCGAATAGAGGCTTGTGACGACCCGCGCTGGCTTGAACTGCCTTTACTTTGTTTGTTAGCGTATGAGCGGTGATCCGACAGGCAAAATGCGTGCGGTGGCGCAGGTGCTATGGCCATGGCTGGCGGCGGTTTCGAGCGGCTTGCTGCTCGCCTTTTCCCTGCCGCCATTCGATCAAGGCTGGCTGGCCTGGATCGCGCTTGCGCCGCTGCTCTGCGCGCTCTGGTTTCGGCGGGGATGCAGCGACGGCACTGGCAAGCGAAGCTGCGTTATCAAGCCCGCACTTCTAGGGTATGTGACCGGCATTGTCTCCGTCACGATCTCTTTCCATTGGCTGAGCACTCTGGGGCCGCTCTTCGGCTCACCCGCTCTCGCTGGCATCCCGCTTTTGCTCGCGCTCTATATGGGGCTCTACGTTGCAGTGTGGGCCATTTTGGTGGCGCGACTTCCTTTTCAAATCCCTGCGCAAACCCCAGCACTTGCCGAATCCGCGGCGATCGAAACACCGGAGCGAAGCCGGCGCGCCCGGTTGCTGGGAACCGTCCCGCGAGGTTCCGACGCCACAGCGGCGCTGCCTTTTCGCTCTTCGCGGAGAAATCTGGAGACGGGAGCGTTCGCCGCCTGTGCGTGGGTGCTTCTCGAGTGGATTCGCGGCTGGCTCTTCTCGGGCTTCGGCTGGAACGGTCTCGGCATCGCGCTTCACCGCGATCTGCCTACGATACAGATCGCCGATATAACTGGAGTGCTGGGACTGAGCTGGCTTGTGGCATTTTGCAACGTAATGGGCGTGCTCATCGTGCGGCGGATGCTCGCGGAACTCGGCCCGCGCTTTCTAAAAAGCATCCGGTGGGAATTCACCGTAACGATGGCGCTCATCGTAGGAGTCTTTGCGTATGGCGTCCGCGCATTGAATCAGCCCGAAGACAAAGACGTTACGGAATTTAAGATCGCAATGATCCAGACTAACGTTCCGCAAGAGGAGCGCTGGGACTCGGACTCGCAGGAACACCTATTGAAGCGCCTCGCGGAGAGCACGCAGCAAGTGGCGCACCTCAAACCCGATCTGATCGTTTGGCCTGAATCGGCCACGCCGCGGGGAATGTATTCCGACGAGGAGACGTTCAAATTCGTGATGGCACAGGCGAAGGAGTCCGGAGCGGCCATCCTGCTCGGGACCGTATTAAGCGGCGAAAAGCCTGGTGACGAGTACAACGGAGCGGCGCTGATCGCGGAAGGCGGCCACTACATGCAATTCTACCGGAAGATGCACCTCGTGCCGTACGGCGAATATCTGCCGATGCGGCCGCTGCTGGGTTCTGTCCTTGGCGATCTCGTCCCAGGCGATTTCCTGCCCGGCGCATCCCCGGTGATTCTGAAATGCCCAGCGCCTCCCATTCAATTTGGGGCATTGATCTGTTTCGAAGACACGCTGGGTGATCTGGTGCGGCGCTTTCCGGCGGGAGGAGCGCAGCTTTTAGTGAATATAACAAACGACGCATGGTTTGGGAAATCCATTGCGGCAGAGCTTCATTTCGACCACGCCATTTTCCGCGCGATCGAAAACCGGCGTCCGCTGGCGCGATGCGCAAATACCGGCGTGACAGGTTTCGTAGATGCCCGGGGCCGCACGGACCGGCTGCCGTTGTTCACACGCGCATTCTACACGCGCAAACTGCTTATCTCCAATCATCCTCCCCTCACCTTTTACACGCGCTATGGCGATTGGGTCGCGCATCTCTCGCTTGCGATTGTGTTCCTGCGGCTTGGAATTCACGCGCTTCGGAAGTCGAATAAGAAGCGCGCCATTCCGGGCCCGGAGCAAACAAAGTCCGCATAGCACCCAGGATAGCATGGAGCCTTCGACAAACCTCCGCGGCGCTCCCGCACTCGTCGTGTCGCTTCACGATGTGACGCAGTTCTCGCGGAAGGCGTGCGCGCGCATTCTCGACGAACTTTCGCCGCTGGGAGCGGGCGTCTGCTCCCTCCTGGTGATACCTAACTATCATCGGAGGGGCCATTTTTCCGACGACACGGATTTCACACGGTGGTTGAGAGAGAAGGCGCAGGCCGGCCACGAGATGGTGATACACGGCTATTTCCACGAGCGAGCAAAGCCCGATCGGGAGACTGCGATCCAAAGGTTCATTACCGAAAGGTACACAGCGGGCGAAGGTGAGTTTTACGACATGGGTGAAGCGGATGCGGCGAACTGGATCGCTCGCGGGCGTTCCGACTTGGAAAGCGCTGGCCTTGACCCAAGAGGCTTCATCGCGCCGGCGTGGCTGCTTAGCCAAGGATCTGAAGCGGCCCTTCGCAAGAGCGGCCTCGACTACACAACGCGGATCGGCGGTGTGCTCGATCTGCGAAGCGGCGTGAAACACGCATCGCAATCGCTCGTGTGGAGTGTGCGGGCGCCATGGCGACGCGCCATGAGTCTCGCGTGGAACGCGGCGCTCTTCCAGCGCATGCGCCGCAAGAGGCTCGTGCGCATCTCGATCCATCCGGTGGACATCGAACACGCCGCGATCTGGCGCCAGATTCAGCGGATGATTCGGAGCGCGGCTCGTACGCACAGAGCGATCACCTACGATCGCTGGATCGCCGAAAGCCGCATACCCGATGCGCCATCGCGAACGCTGGCATAGACTGCCTATCCCCCGACTATAGACACTCACACGCCGATTCCTCCTTTGTGAAAGCAGACCTACACCTTCACTCGCGCTATAGCGATCGCGCTCCCGAATGGCTTTTCCGGCGCGCCGGACTGCCCGACAGCTACTCGCCGCCGGGGGCCCTCTACGAGCGGTTGCGAGGGCGCGGCATGGATTTCTTCACGCTTACGGACGCCAACTCGATCGAAGGATGTCTCGAACTGGCGGACCGGCCCGGCGTCTTCCTAAGCGAACAGGTGAACTCGGCGTTTCCCGAGGACCGTTGCGCGGTTCACATCCTCGTCTATGGCATCACGGAGACGCAGCACGCGGAAATACAAGGCGTCCGCGGGAACGTGTACGATTTGCAGCGGTATCTCTCGGCGCAGGAGATCCTTCATGCGGTGGCCCACCCGCTCCACCGGATCGACGACCGCTTCACAACGGACCACTTCGAGAAGCTGCTTCTCCTATTCAGGCATTTCGAAGGGCTCAACGGCTTGCGAGACAAGCTTGTAAGCGAAGCGCTCGTGTTCCTTCTCCAGAGCCTGACGCCCGCCTTGATGGAAGAATTGGCCGGCCGTCACAAACTCTCAGCCACCCATGCCGAACCGTGGAAAAAGATACTTACCGGCGGCTCCGACGATCACGGCGGAATGTTCGCGGGCAGCGCCTGGACGGAGACGCCCTCTGCCGCGAACGCTGAGGGATTCCTCGATCACGTGCGGCACGGCCGCTGCCAGCCTGGCGGGGTCGGAGGGAGCCCGCTGGTGCTCTCGCACAGCCTTTACAATAACATTCGACAGTTCATAGCGCAGAAATTTGCGGGCGCAGAAACGACGAGTTTTGTCGGCAAAGCTTTCTCCCGGTTCATGGAAGGACAGGATCCGACAGAATTTACGTGGGCCGAAAAGGCCGGATTCATCGCGCAAGGGATCGCCACGGGGAAGATCTTCGACTTTGTTAAAACGGCGAACACTTCGGTCTGGCGGCAATTTCAGGCGACTTTCGCAAACGTGGACGTGAAGGCGCTTCTCGTGGAAGAGACAGCGGGAACAACTGAGCCGGAGCGCCGCGCCTTTGCTATAGCCAACTTCTTCGCAAACAGGCTCGCGTTTCGATTCTTCACGGACTTCGTGCGCGAACTGTCGGTCGGCAATATTTTTGAAGCGATGCGCGAAATCAGCGCCCTTGTTCCGGTGGCTGCCATGCTCGGACCCTACTTGTATGCCTTCCGCGGCCAGGCTCCGGATCGCCGCTGGCTGACGGAACTTTGCCAGCGATTCGCAGGATCCATCCCGCCGGTTCTCCAGAATCGGAAGCGGGCATGGTTCACAGACACCTTGGAGGACGTGAACGGAGTGGCCAATACGATCCGGCGGCTCACGTCGGCGTGCGTGCAGGAGGGGCGCGACATCACGGTTGTGACTTCCCGCTCGGAGATCCATATCAATGATATACCGATTAAAAACTTCACTCCGGCGGGAGAATTTGAACTGCCCGAGTATGAACTACAGAAGCTCTCCTTTCCGCCGATTCTTCCGATGCTGGAATATATACAGCGGGAAGGATTTTCAGAGCTCATCATATCGACACCAGGGCCGGTGGGATTGATCGCGCTTCTCGCGGCGAAAATGCTAGGGATCCGGACGAGCGGCATCTATCACACAGACTTTCCGCAATATGTCCGGATCCTGTCCGAGGATTCCGCTCTGGAAACATTGACATGGAATTACATGCGCTGGTTTTACGGCGCGCTCGATCTCGTCTATGTAAATTCCGAAGGCTACCGGCGGGCCTGGATCGACCGCGGGATCGCGCCGGACAAGCTCCGTATTCTGCCACGGGGTCTCGACACGGCGCTATTCCACCCTTCGCGGCGGGATCGAGACTATTGGCGGCGGCACGGGGTAGCCGACGGCAAGCTCGTTTTGCTATACGTCGGACGCATCTCCAAAGAGAAGAATCTCGACGTCATCGCCTCCGCGTGGATAAAGGCTCCAATGGATAATGCGGCCCTTGCGTTTGTGGGAGACGGCCCGTATCTGAAGGAGCTAAAGGAATGTCTGCCGGACGCCGCGTTCACCGGATATCTGGCGGGGTTGGAACTTGCCCAGGCATTCGCGTCCGCCGATGTCTTCCTCTTTCCAAGTACGACAGATACGTTTGGAAACGTGGTGTTGGAAGCCATGGCGAGCGGCCTGCCCGCCGTTGTCTCAGACGAAGGCGGCCCAAAGGATCTGGTAGTCCAGGGAGTCACCGGCTTCATCACGCGCGCGCTGAATGCCGACGATTTCCGCAGTTCAACCGCCGAACTGGTGAGCCATCCGGCGCTTCTTGCAAAGATGCGGGCTGCGGCGTTCGACTCGGTCCAAAATCGCGACTGGGCGGAGGCTGGGCGTCAGTTTTGGGAGACGTAATGCGAACAAAGAAGGCGCGAACCCTTGCGGATTCGCGCCTTCAAATATCTGGAATTCAGCTCCGCGTTAGCGTGAATAGAGTTCGACGATCAACTGCTCGTTAACAATCGGGGCGATCTCATTTCGCGTTGGGATGCGCGAGACGGCGCCGCTGAAGTGGTCCTTGTCGAGTGTGAGCCAGTCGGGCACCGGTGTGATTTGGGTCAACTCGAGATTGCGCGCGGCAAGGCTGCGCGACTTGGGCGTGTCCTTGACAGTGATCGCATCGCCGGGGCGGGCGGCGAAGGAGGAAACGTCCACCTTTTTGCCGTTCACCTGTACATGGCCGTGGGAAACAAGCTGGCGGGCGGCGCTGCGGGAATTTGCGAAGCCGAGGCGAAAAACGACATTGTCGAGACGGGTCTCCAGCATCTGGAGCAGAATCTCTCCCGTAATGCCCCGCTTGCGCGAGGCGATCTCGAAGTACTTGCGAAACTGGCGCTCGAGCAGGCCATACTGCATACGAAGCTTCTGCTTCTCAGCGAGAGCGGTGGCATACTCCGATTGCTTGCGGCGGGACCCTTTCGGGCCATGCATGCCGGGAGGGTAGTTCTTATTTTCAAGCGCTTTGGTTGGGCCAAAGAGCGGCACGCCAAAGCGGCGGCTGATCTTGTCTTTCGGTCCTGTATAACGTCCCATAATTTCGGTGTTCCTGTGCTATTGAATGTCGGATCGGCGAATCAGACGCGGCGGGGCTTTGGTGGCCGGCAACCGTTGTGAGGGACGGGGGTCACGTCCTTGATAAGAGTAATTTCGAGGCCGACGGCTTGCATGGCGCGGACCGCGGATTCGCGTCCGGCTCCAGGACCTTTGACGCGTACTTCCACTTCCTTGAGACCATGACCCATCGCCTGGCGGCAGGCGTCCTGCGCGACCATCTGCGCGGCGTAAGCCGTGCTTTTGCGGGAACCCTTGAAGCCGCACTTGCCGGCGCTCGACCAGCCGATCACATGCCCCTGCAAGTCGGTGATGCTAACAATCGTGTTATTGAACGTCGCCAGCACATGGGCGATGCCCGTGTGGATGTTCTTGGCGCCTTTGGCTTTGACGATTTTGATCTGCTCGACAACCGCATTGGGATCGAGGGAAAGATTCTCCGCAGGCTTTTCAGCCGCGGCGCTTGCGGCTGCTTCCTTTTTGGAGGCCTTTTTGACCTTGGGCGCTTTCGTCTCTTCCGGGGCGGGCGCGGCTGCGACTGCTGGAGCGGCGGTGGTTTCTGGCGCGGCAGTGGCAGTGGCGACGGGAGCGGATTGCGATGGGGGAGTTGACTCCGCAGAGGACGCCGTCGGCTCCGGAGCAGCGGCTTCAGTCTCTTCCGTTTTGGGGGCAGCTTTTGTTTTCTTGGATTCGGCCATATCGAGATTGAGCTAAGTTTCTAGGTCTTGCCTGCTTTTGCGTCCTTGTTGCGCTGCACGCCAACGGTCTTGCGAGGGCCTTTGCGGGTCCGAGCATTTGTCTGGGTGCGCTGACCGCGCACGGGAAGACCGCGGCGATGGCGGATGCCCCGGTAGCAATTGATAGCTTGGAGCCGCTTCAGATTTGTCTGAATCTCCCGGCGCAAATCGCCCTCGATCAGCAGGCCGCTGGCGGTGATGGCGTGAACGACGGCGTTAAGCTGTTCAACGCTGAGATCCTTCGCGCGGATATCGGGATTGATGTTCGCGGTTTCGAGAATCTTTCTGGCGGCGCTCGGGCCGACGCCATAAATGTAAGGCAACGAAGCTTCGATGCGCTTATCGCCGGGGATATCTACTCCAAGGAGTCGTGGCATAGTGAATGGTAGTTACGGAATTAGCCCTGCCGCTGCTTGTGGCGCGCGTTTTTGCAGATGACGCGAACGACGTTCTTGCGCTTAACGATGCGGCAGTCCTCGCAGAGGCGCTTGACGGATGCTCTTACTTTCATGATTTGGTTGAGGAAAATTGCTCTATTTTTGAGGAAAAAAAGTCGCCCTGAAGTGTGCGGCACTTCAGTGCGATTTTCAGATTCGACCCCATTGTGACGGAACTTAGATCCAGCCGGGCGAGGTCGTGAGCAGGCATTTTTAGCAGCAGTTCACGCATCCGCAAGCTCCTAATTTGCAGTTTGCGCAAAATAATTGTCCTCCGGCCCACGCTCCAGGCCGTTTCATCATCGCGGCACAACCTTTTGACGCCAGGTCAGAATCTCCGGTTCGGTCCGCGTGATCAAAACCGTGTGCTCGAAATGGGCCGAGGGCTTGCCGTCGAGTGTGACGACGGTCCATTTATCGGAGAGAATCTTAACGGCGCTGCCGCCCATGTTGACCATCGGTTCGATGGCAAGGGTCATCCCGGGCTTCAACTTCGGCCCGGTGCCGCGGCGGCCGTAATTTGGAACCTGAGGCTCCTCGTGCAATTGGCGGCCGACCCCGTGGCCGACAAACTCTCGCACGACACTGTAGCCATTGGCGACAATATCGTCTTCGATGGAGGCGCAGAGATCGCCAAGCCTTCGGCCTGCATAAGCGCAAGAAATGGCCTTCTCGAGAGTCTCTTCAGTCACTCGCAGGAGCCTTTGGATCTTATCGTCGATGCAGCCGGCCGGGATCGTCGACGCCGTGTCACCGACCCATCCATCCTTTATGACTCCGACATCGAGCTTCACGATGTCGCCGTACTGCACACGACGGCTGCCGCCGATTCCGTGCACGATCTCTTCATTTACCGAGATGCAAATATTCCCCGGGAAGCCCTTGTAGCCCAGGAAAGCGCTTTTGCACCCGTCCTCAGCCATGAAATCGGCCGCGGCCTGGTCGATCTCCCTAGTGGTAATGCCAGGCCTGACGAGGCCCGCTATCCTGTCCAAAACGACGCTCGCGCATCGGCACGCGATCCGCATCTTCTCCGCGTCTTTATCGCTCTTAATCGGAATGCTCATGCGCCTTCCAGTACCGCAACGATCGAGGCAAAGACCGCCTCGGGAGTTCCTTCGCTAGCAATCGTCTTGAGGAGATTCCTGCGTCCGTAATAGTCCAGCAAAGGCGAAGTCTTTTCCTTATACTCGGACAGGCGAACGGCAAGCGCTTCCGGCGTGTCGTCAGCGCGGCGGCCGAGCGTGCCCCCGCATTGTGGACATGGATCAGCCAGCGAAGCGACATCCAGTCCAAGACCCCCAATAAAACCACAAACGCTGCAGGCAACCCGTTGAGACACGCGGCGCTGCAAAGTTTCAGTGCTGGCATCGAGCGCAAGCGCGACACCCAGTGGGGTCTGGCGCGTCTCGAGGAGCGCGTCCAAGGATTCAGCCTGCCCGACTGTCCGCGGAAAACCATCGAAAATGAAGCGGCCGTCCCGCTTGCGCAGCCAACTGTCAACGAGCGCCACAATCGTCTCGTCAGGAAGCAGCATACCCTGCTTTGAAAGCTTGTCGGACGCGATTCCGAGATCGGTTCCCCTCACGTTCTCATCGCGAAGCATGGCGCCTGGAGAAGCAACTGGAAGTCCATAGCGCGCGGCAATCATGCCGGCTTGCGTACCCTTCCCTGAAGCGGGCGGCCCAAGCAAAACAATGCGCTCTTTCAATGAAACTGATGGCCGAAAAACACAGCCAGCCCAAGGAGGATCAGGATCGCCAGACCGACGTACATCCAAAGAAGTGTATTCTGCTTCACAGCCTCGCTCCGCCCTGTGGGGGTGCGATCGTACCGGCCGCGGAGTTTGCCCTTTCGCAGAAAGCCATCGTAATGCCGCTGGAGAAGATGGGTCTCGATCTGCTTCATCGTATCGAGGATCACGCCCACGATAATGAGCAGGCTGGTGCCTCCGAAGAATTGCGCCGTGATATACGGCACGTTGAGCTGGTGCGACAGCATCTGCGGAAGAACGGCGATGACGGTCAGGAAGACGGCTCCGGCAAACGTCAACCGGGTCATTACGTTATCCAAAAACTTTGCCGTTTCGTTTCCGGGGCGGATCCCTGGAATATATCCGCCGTACTTCTTAAGGTCATCGGCGATCTGCTGGGGCTGGAACTGCGTGGCGACCCAGAAGTAACTGAAGAAAAAGATCATTCCACCGTAGAGCACGTAATGCCACATGCCCTGATTCAAGGCGTCCACGATCCTCTTCGCGGAGAGTGAATTCTTGAAGACCATGCTGGCGATCGTCGCGGGAAACAAGAGCAGCGCCTGGGCGAAGATGATTGGCATAACGCCAGCGTAATTCACCTTAAGCGGCATGTATTGCTGACCGCCGCCGACTTGCTTCCGCCCGACCACGCGCTTCGCGTATTGCACGGTAATCTTCCGCTGCGCTTGTGTGACGCAAATGACCGCCGCGATCACGATAAAAAGGAAGGCAAGCATGAACACAAGGACGATCGGGTTGACCTGGCTCGTATGCCCCTCCGAAGGGACAAATGTGCGCCACGCCTGAACTAGGCCTGCGGGAAGACGGGCCACGATCCCGACCGTGATGATCAGCGACATGCCGTTGCCAATACCGCGATCCGTCACTTGATCGCCGATCCACATCAACAACATGGTGCCAGCGGTGAGGATCGTGACGACAATGACCCGAAACGCGTATCCGCGATCCACATCGGCTACAAGCTGCGGGAGATGATGCTTCGAGATGAAATCAACAATGCCACCGAGAAATGGATTTTGCGCGGGGTTCTCAAACGAAAGCGCCAGAAAATACCCCTGGATAACGCAAAGGATGATCGTTGCGTACCGGGTGTACTGCATGATCTTGTGGCGCCCGCCGTCCTCCTTGGAGAGCTTCCCGAGCTGAGGAATAACAGCCGTCAGCAACTGCATCATGATCGACGCACTGATATACGGCATCACGCCCAGCGAGAAGATGGCGCAATTCTCAAGCGCTCCACCGCTGAAGATATTGAAGAGCGCGGCGACGTTTCCGCCGGACTGGGTATCAACCTGCGAATGGAACCATTGCTGGAGGACCGACACGTTCACTCCGGGAACGCTGATCGCGCATCCAATGCGCACGACCACCATCAATCCGAGCGTGAAAAGGACCCGGCTCCGAAGCTCCGGAATCTTGAATATATTGGAGAAAGCCGAAAACATGTCGGAAGGGCAGTCGGTAAAGTCAGCCGCAACTACATTGACACAGCGGCGGCAGACAGCCGGTTACTTGGCGGCAGCCGGCTTCTTCGAGGGCTTGGAAACCAGGGTGGCGGCGCCGCCCGCCTTTTCAATCTTCTCCTTGGCGGTCTCGCTAAACTTCTGCGCCGAGATGGTGAGTTTCTTTGTAAGTTCGCCGCCGCCGAGCACCTTGATGCCGTCGAAATGGCCCCGAATGAGTCCGCTGCGCCGAAGCACCGTTTCGTCGATCTGGGCGCCGGCATCGAACGATTCCAAATCGGAAAGGTTTACGATGGCGTATTGAGTCTTGAACTCGGCATTATTGAAGCCCCGCTTGGGGATCCGCCGGATCAAAGGCATCTGGCCGCCTTCAAATCCAAGACGAATGCTGCCGCCGGAACGAGCTTTTTGGCCTTTGTGTCCCTTGCCGGAAGTTTTGCCGTGCCCGCTGCTCTCACCGCAACCGAGGCGTTTAACACGATGTTTGGAGCCGGGACGCGGCTTGAGTGTGTGGAGATTCATTTTCTACGTAAGGACAGGTTTAGCCTCTGCCGCGGCGCGAGGCCGAATGGCGATGCCGCGTGTCTTGAATATGTCTTCGCGCAAACGAAGCTGGACCAAGGCGGCCAAAGTCGCCTTCACCACATTGGCGTGGTTGCTGGAGCCAAGCGACTTGGCCAGAATATCACGGATGCCGGCCGCTTCAACAACGGCGCGCACGCCGCCGCCGGCGATAATGCCAGTGCCTGGAGACGCGGGCCGCAAAAGGACGCGTCCGCCACCATGCTCGCCGATGACATCGTGAGGGATCGTGTTATCGCGAATGGATACCTTGATGAGGGATTTCTTAGCCATTTCGGACGCTTTGCGGATCGCCTCTGAAACTTCATTCGCCTTCCCAAAGCCGTACCCGACTTTGCCCGCGCGGTCGCCGGCAACAATGAGAGCGCTGAAACTGAAGCGACGCCCGCCTTTAACGACTTTCGCGCAACGGTTGATAAACACAACCTTCTCCGTGAGGTCGGATTGCTCCTTCGGCTTGTCGTTGTGCTGCCTGCGGCCGCGATTCTGACGAGGTTCTGCCATATAAATCTATATTAAAACTTGAGGCCGCCTTCGCGCGCGGCGTCGGCGAGCGCCTTTACTTTTCCATGATAAAGAAAACCGCCGCGATCGAAAACAATCTGAGTGACCTTTTGCGCAAGCGCCCGCTCCGCAACGACCTTGCCGACCTTGATCGCCGTGGCAACATTCGGGCGCACCGACTTGTCTGCCCGGAAATCAGCCTCCGTGGTATTCACGGAAGCGACCGTGCGTCCCGCGCTATCGTCGATCACCTGAGCGTAGATATGCTGGCCGGAAAAATGCACGGCGAGCCGGGGCCGCTGCGGGGTGCCAGTGACTTTCTTGCGGATGCGCTCGTGGCGCAGTTTGATGGGAGAGATTCTTTTGGAGGCCATGATATTATTGGACTGTCTTGCCTTCCTTGCGCTGAACTTGCTCACCTGCGTAGCGGACGCCTTTGCCCTTGTAAGGTTCGGGCGGGTAGTAGCCGCGGATATCGGCGGCAACCTGGCCGACGAGATGCTTGTCGATCCCCTCGACCTTTACCTTTGTGTTGTCGGCAACGGTAACCTTGATGCCCTCGGGAATCGGAAAGTGGATCGGATGCGAGAAACCGAGCGAAAGATTGAGGATATTGCCCTGAACCGCAGCCTTGAATCCTACGCCTTGAATCTCCAAATCACGCGTGAAGCCAGTGGAAACGCCCGTGACCATGTTATTGACCAAAGCGCGGGCGAGTCCGTGCAAGGCGCGGACTTTGCGATCCTCGCTGGACCTTACAATGGTGCAGGTATTGCTCTGCACATTCGCCGTTATTTCCTTTGGAAGACTCCATCCCAGTTTCCCTTTCGGACCTTCGACGCTGACGGCTCCCGCCGCGGAGACATCGATCTTCACTTTCACGGGAATTTCTATCGGTTTTTTACCAATTCGCGACATATAGATGGGTGGGTTACCAAACGTACGCGAGCAGTTCGCCGCCGACCTTTTGCTTCCTTGCTTCACGCCCAGTGACGACCCCGCGAGGGGTTGAGAGAATGGAGATGCCCATGCCGCCGAGAACGCGCGGGATCTCATCGGCTCCGACATAGCGGCGCAGGCCTGGACGGCTCACCCGCTTCAGTCCCGTAATCGCCGGAATGCGGTTCGCGATCTTTGTTGCGATCTTAATTTCGGGAAATTTTCCATCGGTCGCCACCTCGTAGCTGTTGATGTAGCCTTCCTGCTTAAGCAGGCGGGCGATTTCGACCTTGATCTTGGAATATGGCGCAATCACCTCGGTCTTCCCGGCCAGCGACGCATTGCGCAGACGGGTGAGAAAATCGGCGATTGGATCAGACAAATTACTCATTGAATTTCGATATCCTGATTGTTAAGCCGCGGCTTTTGGCAGCGGCGCTTTCTTTGCTTTGTCACTAAAAGGAATGCCCATTTCAATAAGGAGCGACTTGGCCTCGGCGTCGGTGGTGGCCGTGGTGACGATCGTCACATCAAAGCCGATATTGCGCTTGATCTTGTCCAATTCCACTTCTGGAAAGATCGATTGATCCTTCACGCCGAGCGTATAGTTGCCGCTCCCATCGAAGGCCCGCGCCGGAACCCCCCGGAAGTCGCGGATGCGAGGAAGCGCGGTTTTGATGAGGCGCTCGAGAAATTCGTACATGTGCGCTCCGCGGAGCGTGACCTTTGCGCCGATCGGCTGGTGCTCGCGGAGCTTGAAATTTGCGATGCTCTTTTTGGAGCGTGTCTCGGCGGGCTTCTGGCCGGTTACAAGAGTGAGCTCCTGCTTTGCGTCCTCAAGCGCCTGCTTGCCGTCCTGAGCAGAGCCGACGCAGGTGTTGACGACAACCTTCTCGATGCGCGGCACCTGATGGATGTTCTTGTACCCGTGCTTCTCCTTTAGCGCGGGAACAACCTGCTTTGTGTAAAAATCGTGAAATTCGGCTGCCATAACGCTTACTTCTTGGACGCTGCTTCAACTAACTTGACGTTGGAAATGTGAATGGGCCCTTCGCGCTCGATGATACTGCCCTGTGGATGATCCTGGGAGCGTTTGACGTGCTTCTTAATAAGGCGGACTCCCTCAACGAGAACCTGCTTCTTTGGAGGCAGAATTTGGAGGATCTTGCCGCGGGAACCTTTGTGGTTTCCGCTGACGACTTCCACCACGTCGCCGCGTTTAACGTGAAACTTTTCTTTCATCTAGAGAACCTCGGGAGCGAGTGAAACGATCTTCATGAAATTTTTCTCGCGCAACTCACGGGCCACAGGCCCGAAAATGCGGGTGCCGCGGGGATTCATGTCCTTGTCGATGATGACGATCGCGTTGTTGTCGAAGCGCAGGTAGCTTCCATCGTCGCGGCGAACAGGCTGGCGGGTCCGAACAATGACCGCGCGGACAACGTCGCCCTTCTTAACTGTGCCGCCGGCGGACGCCTCGCGAACATGTGCGGTGATGATGTCGCCAACCCGCGCTTCACGCGTGGCCTTGCCGATGACACCGATCATTTTGGCCATCCGTGCGCCGGTGTTATCGGCGACATCCATTCTGGATCGAATTTGAAGCATATAAAAGGGCGCGGACTATACGCTAGTGTTTGAGAATTTCAACCAGCCGCCAGCGCTTTAATTTGCTGACTGGGCGCGTCTCGCTGATGCGGACCGTGTCGCCCACCTGGGCCTTGCTTTCTTCATCATGAGCGTGAAAACGCTTGACCTGCTTAACAATCTTGCCAAACCGGGCATGCGGAACGCGGGTCGTCGTCTCAACGACTGCGGTCTTCTTCATCTTGGTGCTGATGACCTGGCCGACGCGCTCCTTGCGCAGTCCACGGCGTTCGCCCGATGCTGGAGCCTCAACCCCGGCTGGCGCTTCTGTTTGTGTCGAATTTTGGGACATGTGCGTGATAGCTATTTAACCGCTGGTTGGGCCGCGCGGCTCTTCTGGGTGAGAATCGTCTCGACGCGCGCGGCCTCGCGGCGCGTATCGCGGATCAGGCTCGGCTTCTCGAGCTGGCCGTTCTGCTGCTGCAGGCGAAGTTGGAACAACTCGTTGCGCAGTTCGCGCTTGCGAGCGGCGAGTTCGTCGAGCGTCAGCTCTTTGATTTCGTTAATCTTCATTACTTAAATGGCGGAGGCGTGGTGCCGCGCTAGGAACTTCGTGCGGATCGGAAGCTTGTCCGCGGCAAGCCGGAGAGATTCGCGGGCGACGGATTCTGGAACTCCATCGAGTTCAAAAAGGATATTGCCTGGACGGACGGTCGCGACCCAGTACTCAGGCGCTCCCTTTCCCTTGCCCATCCGAGTCTCGGGCGGGCGCGACGTTACCGATTTATCTGGGAACATGCGAATCCAAAGCTTGCCCTTGCGCTTCATATTGCGTGTCAGCGCTACGCGGGCCGCTTCGATCTGGGTATTGGTGATCCAGGCTCGATCGAGCGTCTGGAGTGCGAATGAACCGAAATCGATACTAATGGTGCGTGACGCTTTGCCGGCGCGGCTGCCGCGGTGGCTCTTGCGATATTTCACGCGTTTTGGCATCAAAGGCATGGCTTTGTATTCTAGTTAGAATTTACGAAATGAACTCAGGCGTTTGCCGGCTCAGGCTGCGCCTGATTTGGCTGCGCCTGATTTGGATTCTGCTTCTCCGGTGTGGCTTCCTCTTTCTCCGGCTTTTTGCAAAGCCAAACCTTGATGCCGATAATTCCGTACACGGTATGCGCCTCGGCAAATCCGTAGTCGATCGGCTGCCTCAGGGTATGGAGCGGGATCTTGCCTTCACGGTGCCATTCCGCACGTGAAATCTCAGCTCCGCCCAGACGGCCCGCGCATCGAATCTTGATTCCCTCGGCTCCGAGATCCATGGTGGTCTGGATGGTCTTTTTCATCGCACGTCGGAACGAAATGCGCCGCTCGATCTGCAAGGAGACGTTCTCGGCGACCAACTGGGCATCGAGTTCAGGCGTCTTGATCTCCTGAATGTCGATCTTGATCTGCTTGCCGCCGGATTTCTTCGAAATCTCCTCGGTCATCTTCTCGATCTCGGCGCCTTTGCGGCCGATCACGATCCCTGGGCGGGCGGTATAAATAGTAACGCGGATGCTGTTCCAAGCGCGCTCGATGACGATCTTCGAGACTGCCGCGAGGCGCAGTTTGTCCTTCACGTACTTGCGGATCTCAAGATCGTTGTGGAGGAAATCGGGCAACTCCTTTGGACTCGCATACCAGCGCGACCGCCAGTCATGAGTGAGAGCGAGGCGATAACCGATTGGATTGACTTTCTGACCCATAAATTATTCTTGCGTCGGGTTGGACTCGGCGGCCTCGCTGCTTGTTGAGGCCTCAGTTGGGGTGGAAGGATCGATGGAACTCTCCGCGTGGCTGGCCGCGGACTCGGCCTTTTGACTCGGAACCTTCTTCTTCGCCGGGCTGGCCTTGGCATCGGCCCGCTTGCGTGCATTCTTCTTCCCGGCCGCTGGCTTCCGAGCCGCGCGCTTTACGAGCGTGATTTCGTCCGTGAGGATGATTCGGATGTGGCTGCTCCGTTTGCGGATTGGCCCTGCGCTGCCGCGCGCCTTGGGTTGAAACCGCTTCAGGGTGGCGGCCTCTCCGACGACCGCTTCCTGGACGACCAACTTATCCGCGCGAAGATTGTTATTGTTTTCAGCGTTTGCGATCGCGCTCTTCAAAGTCTTCTCCACGAGGCGTGCAGCTTTTCTGGGCGTGAATGTGAGAATATCCAGGGCGTCGGCGACCGACTTGCCTTGAATCTCACGCGTTACCTCCCGGCATTTGAATGCCGAGATTTTCGCTCCGCGATATATGGATCTGATCTGCATGACTGGAATGGTTAATGTAAAAACTACTGTGCGGACGCTATTTTAACGCGGTCGCCTACTTTGATTGTGTTTCTTTCAGAAATCAGATTTTGAATGACTGCGCCTGCAATTTTCTCCCTGGCATCGATCACGCGAACCGTGCCGATCAGTTGATCGCCGCGAAGAACCTGAAAAGGCATCCCCACTTTGACTCCCTGTTTCGAACCGATGTTCGTAACGACGAGGGACAACTCGTCCTTGATGCTGATGATCATGCCATCGGTTAATGTCGCAGCGACGGGCGCCGCCTCGACAACACCTGGCCGCGATTGCCCTAGCGATTCGCTCGCGCTTCGGATTTGAGTCTCCAAAGCGAGCCGGGCCTCCGCGTCCTTCGACTGCGACGCTTTAAGGTATCGCCCGATTGCATCGAGCATGCCGCTCATGGCAGTGGAGAGCTTCTTGCGCTCCTCTTCCGATAAACGGTAATTGCTGGCGATTTGCAGCAGGCGCTCCTGCAATTTGGCGCTGCTTCCATCGGCTGAGTCGAGGCCTAGAGCCTCGATTCGGAGCTTTAACTCGGCAGTTTGGCGGCGGAATACCTCGGATTCGCTCTGCGCGACTATGAGACTTTCAGCCATTTTGGCGGCCTCAGCCTGGGTAATCGCCGCCTTTTCGCGAAGCTTGGCGTTTTCCTCGAGCAGTTGCTCAAGGGTCAGCTTTGCTTCAGCGACTTCAATTTCTGAATCTGACAAAGAACTTTTCGGCTTGGCGGACAGGCCGCAAACCGGCGCTCCGAAGAGCGCGACGACTAAAAATATTCGGACTATGTTCGCCGAGCGAGCCATTCTGAGGAACAGGCTCTATCGGCGATCTTACGGATTTCTCAACTACTTCGTGACTTTCGCGGTGTGGGATCCGTGCTTCTTGAAAATTCGGGTTGGCGAGAACTCACCGAGTTTGTGGCCCACCATGTTTTCAGTAACGAAAACCGAGTTAAAGATCTTGCCGTTATGCACCATGAACGTGTGACCGACAAAATCGGGCGTAACAGTGGATCGGCGGGACCAGGTCTTGATTGGCTTTTTAACCGCGCTTTCGTTCATCTTATCGATTTTATCGAGAAGGTGCTGTTCGACAAACGGGCCTTTTTTGAGGGATCTTCCCATAGCGTGCTAATTGAAAACTTACTTCTTGGCGTTGCGGCGCTGGACGATGAAGTTGCTGCTGCTCTTATACTTGCGCCTGGTCTTGAAGCCCTTGGCCAACTGGCCCCAGGGACTCATCGGATGATGTCT
This sequence comes from Chthoniobacterales bacterium, assembly GCA_038238905.1. Lineage (GTDB taxonomy): Bacteria > Verrucomicrobiota > Verrucomicrobiia > Chthoniobacterales > Chthoniobacteraceae > JBBSFI01. Next base: position 46,342 of record JBBSFI010000023.1, read on the forward strand.
GCCGCCACCGCCTTTGGATTTCCCCTGGCCGCCACCCATGGGGTGATCGACCGGATTCATCACCATGCCGCGGACAGTTGGGCGAACGCCTCTCCAGCGTGACCGCCCCGCCTTGCCCGATGAAACATTCATGTGCTCGACGTTACCCACCTGGCCGATCGTCGCGTAGCAGTCCTCATGGATTCTGCGGAGTTCGCCCGAAGGAAGCTTGACGAGCGCGTAACCCGCCTCGCGGTTATTCAGGATGACCTGTTGCCCGGCGCTTCGCGCAATCTGGCCGCCGCGCCCCGGCGTAAGCTCCACGTTATGAATCGCGGCTCCGAGCGGAATGGCTTTTAGTGGAAGGGCGTTGCCTAGATCCGGCGCCGCTCCGGCTCCAGCCACGATTTTTGCTCCGACCTTCAATCCGACAGGAGCAAGGATATAGCACTTTTCGCCGCCGATGTACTCGATGAGCGCGATCCGCGCCGTGCGATTGGGATCATACTCGATGCCAATGACGGTGGCTACGACGTCGCGAATCTTGCGCTTGAAATCGATCTTTCGATACTTCTGTTTGTGTCCGCCGCCGATATGCCGGCAAGTGATTCTGCCGCGGCTGTTGCGTCCACCTGTCTTGTGCTTCGTCTCTACGAGATTCTTCTCGGGCTTGGACTTCGTTATCTCATCGAACCCCGGAAGCGCTTTGAAGCGGCTCGTCGGCGTAAGTGGCCGGAAAGTTTTAAGTGCCATATTCGCGTTAAATTGTTAGGCGATTTCGATCTTGTCGCCCGGCTTCAGTGTGACGACCGCTTTCTTCCAGTGGGCCTTGCGTCCGTATGCGGCAGTGCGCTCACGCTTCTTCTTGCCAGCGTAATTGCAGGTGTTCACGGAAACCACCTTCTTCTTGAACAGCTTCTCGACGGCGTCCTTGATCTGGATCTTGTTTGCGTGCGGAGCCACGGAAAAGACGTACTGGTTGTGCTTTTCACCGAGGAACGTTGCCTTCTCCGTGAGGCGGACCGAGTGGATGATATCGTAGGGCTCGTTCATGGCTTACTTGGAGTTCTGTCCGCGATCGGCGGAGCCTTTGTTGATGCGCTCGGCAATCTGCGCCAGGGCATCATGGGTGAGGACTACTTTCCTGTACAGAAGCAGATGCTCGGCATTCACATCCGCGGCGGTCATCAGGAGCGCCGGCTGCACGTTGCGGGCTGCGCGGTAGGTATTATCGTCAAAAGCGGACGCAACGATCAAGGTCTTGCCCTCTGGAGTGATCTCCTGGATGAGCTTCACAAAATTCCGAGTCTTGGGGTCGATCACCTGGAACGCATCAACCATGAGGACGTCTCCAGACTTGATCCGCTCGCTCAGCGCTTTGCGAAGGGCGATGCGCTTTGTCGTCTTGGAAACTTTCTTCGAGTAATCGCGGGGCTTTGGACCAAACGCGACACCGCCACCCACCCAAACGGGGGACGATTTATACCCTGCGCGAGCGCGTCCCGTGCCCTTCTGCCGCCAAGGCTTGGAGCCGGAAAGATTTACGTCGGCCTTGCTCTTGGTATTGGCAGTGCCGCTGCGCCGATTGGCGCGATAAGCGACGACTGTATCGTGGACGACCTGGGTGTATTTGTTATTCTCCACCACAGGAATATTTGCCGCTTTCGCGGCGTCGATGGTAAGGACGGTGGCAGCCATAATTACTTAGTTTCAGCCTGAGGTTTGGCTTTCTTTCCAGGACGGACGACCACGTAACAGCCTTTCGCGCCTGGAATGGCGCCGCTCACGAGGATGCAATTGTCTTCTTCGCGCACCTGGATGACGCGCAAATTCTGAACTGTAACACGTTCGTCACCCATATGGCCTGGCATGGTCGCGTTGCGATAAATGTTCCCAGGCGTGGAGCGCATGCCGATCGCTCCGACGCGGCGGTGCATCATCGAGCCATGCGAAGCAGGCTGTCCGGCCGCCCCGTGCTTGCGGACGACGCCCTGAAAGCCCTTCCCCTTCGACTGACCGATCACATCCACCACATCTCCGACCGCGAATTGCTTCACGCTTAGATCGATTTCGGCGTCGAGCTTCGTGCCATCGGGCAGGCGAAATTCACGAACGAGCTTCTTTGGCTCGGAGTTGTGTTTCTTAAAATGACCGAGCATCGGCATCGGAACACGCTGCGGCTTCTGCACATCGTATCCGACCTGCACGGCATCGTACCCGTCCGACTCTGCGGTTTTGACCTGAAGCGGTGTATTTCCGCCAGCCTCGATCACGGTTACGGCTGTGGCGCGGCCCTTCTCGTCATAGACGCGGGTCATGCCCAATTTTTTTCCTAGCAATCCGATCTTCATGTCTAGTCTTTAACTGTTAGTTAGAGCGCCAGGAGGCACGTCAGATTTTGATGGTGATGTCCACGCCCGCTGGAAGATTCAGTTTCTTCAGCTCATCCACGGTCTTCGCGGTCGGCTCAATGATGTCGAGCAGGCGCTTGTGCGTCCTGATCTCGAACTGATCCATCGCCTTCTTGTCCACGTGAGGCGAACGGTTTACGGTAAATTTTTCGATCCGCGTTGGAAGCGGAATCGGCCCGGCCACCTTGGCTCCGGTGCGTTTGGCGGTTTCGACGATCTCGCTTGCCGATTGATCGAGCATGCGGAAATCGAAAGCTTTGAGGCGGATGCGAATGCGTTGGCCGTTCATCTATAGTGAAAAGTTGAGGATTGACTGGCTTATTTTTCGCCCTTTTGGTCGAGCACGGCGGCCTTGATTTGCTCCGGAACCTGCTCGAAATGAGACGGTTCCATCGAGTAAGAGGAGCGCCCCTTTGAGAGCGAACGGATTGCGGTCGCATAACCGAACATCTCAGCGAGCGGCACGACTGCATTCACGATGGAAAGGCCGTTCTTATTGTCGATCTCGTTGATGCGCCCGCGGCGTCGGTTCAGATCGCCCATGATGTCACCCTGGTATTCCTCCGGGGTCGTATTCTCGACCTTCATGATCGGCTCAAGCAAAATGGGCTTGGCCTTCTTAAAGCCGTCCTTCACCGCAAAGATCGCCGCCATCTTGAATGCGAGTTCGTTCGAATCCACATCATGATACGAGCCGTCGATGATATCGACGTTCACGTCGATGACCGGGTAGCCGCCGACCACGCCGTTTAAGACAGCCTCCTCGATCCCCTTCTTTACAGCGGGAATGTAGTCTTTTGGTATCGTTCCGCCGACCACTTTGTTCTCGATCGTCAACCCCTTGCCTTGCTCGTTCGGTTTCACATCGACGATGACGTGACCGTACTGGCCTCGTCCGCCTGATTGCTTTATAAGTTTTCCTTCGCCCTTCGCAGGGATCGTGATCGTCTCGCGATAGGCGATCTGCGGCTTGCCGGAGTTGGCTTCGACTTTGAACTCACGGACGAGGCGGTCGCGGATAATTTCCAGATGGAGCTCGCCCATTCCGGCAATAATGGTCTGGCCGGTGTCCTCGTTCGTAAATACACGGAACGTAGGATCTTCTTCCGCTAGACGCTGAAGGGCCATGCCCATCTTTTCTTGATCGACTTTGGTTTTCGGCTCGATGGCCATCGAGATGACGGGATCGGGAAACGACGGCGGCTCAAGAAGGACTTCGAAGTCCTCGTCGCAAAGAGTATCACCCGTGGTGACATTCTTGATTCCGACGATCGCGGCAATGTCGCCCGAATAAATGGTGTCGATATCCTCCCGTTTGTCGGCTTGGATTTGGATCAGGCGCGAAATCCGGTCCCGCTTGTTTGTGCGTGGATTGTATACCGTGTCGCCCTTCGTGAGTTTTCCGGAGTAGATGCGGAAGAAAACAAGCTTTCCGACGAATGGATCGCTCCAAAGCTTAAAGGCGAGCGAACAGAACTTAGCGGAATCGTCCGCAGGCACCTCGATTTTGATCTCGGAATTATCGGGGCTTTGTCCGACCGCCGGCGGAATATCGAGTGGTCCAGGCAGATAATCGATGACGGCATCGACCAGGTACTGGACACCCTTGTTCTTGAAGGCGGAGCCGCCGACCACTGGACAGAATTTGTTAGCGATCGTCTGCCGCCGGATGCCGGCCTTGAGCATCTCGCGAGTCACCGGCCGTTCTTCAAGAAACGCGGTGCCGACTTCATCATCCAGATCGGCAATTGCCGAGACGAGATCGTTGTAAGCGTTGTCAACCAGATCCTTATGCTCCGCGGGGATCTCCTCAACATTATAAGTCGAGCCGATCGCGTCGCTATCGAGATAGATGATCGCTTTCCTATTAATTACGTCGAGCTGCCCCTTGAGGTAATCTTCCTTGCCGAGCGGAATCAGCACCGGCCACGCGTTGGCGTGCAGCTTTTTCCGCATGGAATCGATCGCGGCGTCGAAATCGGCGCCCACGCGATCCATCTTGTTGATAAATGCAATGCGGGGGACGTTATATTTCGTCGCCTGCCGCCAGACGGTCTCGGATTGCGGCTGCACCCCAGCGACCGCATCGAAAACCGCTATCGCTCCATCCAGCACGCGAAGCGAGCGCTCTACTTCCGCCGTAAAATCGACATGCCCCGGAGTGTCAATAATATTGACCCGCATTTTCTGCCCTTCGTACAGCTTGAAGACCCCCGCTGTCTTCGCCTGCTCCCAGAAGCAAGTCGTCGCGGCCGACGTAATCGTAATGCCGCGCTCCCGCTCCTGCTCCATCCAATCGGTCACCGTCGTCCCGTCATGCACCTCGCCGATTTTATGGATCATTCCTGTGTAGAACAGGATTCGCTCCGTAAGAGTCGTCTTGCCAGCGTCGATGTGCGCCGCAATGCCGATATTACGCGTCCGTTCGAGCGGGTAGGCGCGATTCGGCGAATTTGGATTCGTGGAAACTTTGGCTGGAGCGGCGGCGGACATGGAGTGCGTAAAAGTAAATCCCGCTGACTTAGAAGCGGAAGTGCGCAAAGGCCCGGTTGGCCTGCGCCATCTTATGGGTGTCGTCGCGCTTTTTGATGGCATTCCCCTGCCCTGCGGCGGCGTCCTTGAGTTCCGATGCCAGCGAGTCCCGCAGAGAAATGCCTCGGCGAGCTTTGGCGTAACCGACCAGCCAGCGCATCGCGAGAGCGATCTGCCGTCCCGGCTGCACTTCCATCGGGACCTGATACGTGGCTCCGCCCACGCGGCGGCTCTTCACTTCAAGACGGGGCTTCACGTTATCGATCGCCTTGTGAAGCGTTTCGAGCGGATCGACCGAGTCGCTTCCCTGCCGGCTGCGCTCGATGGCTTCGTAAACGATGCTCTCGGCTATCGATTTCTTGCCTGCTTGCATGACGGTCGCGATGAGGCGCGCCACAACGGGGCTGCCATAGCGGCTGTCGAAATTTTCCTTCTTATGAATGACGCGGCGGCGACGGGACATACGTGATTCTGTTAAATATTACTTCTTGCCTTTTGGTTTGCCCTTGCCGGCTGCGGCAGCTTCCTGGCCGGGCTTCGGACGCTTCGCTCCATACTTGGAACGCGAACGGCGGCGCCCATCCACGCCCAGAGCGTCGAGAGTGCCGCGAACAATGTGGTAACGGACACCGGGCAGATCCTTTACGCGTCCGCCGCGGACGAGCACGATCGAGTGCTCCTGGAGATTGTGGCCTTCTCCTGGAATGTAGGCGATCACCTCATAGCCGTTCGTCAGCCGGACCTTGGCAACTTTGCGCAGCGCCGAGTTGGGCTTCTTCGGCGTACGGGTCATCACCTGCACACAGACGCCGCGCCGGAACGGGCACTTGGTGAGCGCCGGCGACTTCGACTTGATCGTAATCTTGCTGCGGCCCTTGCGGACGAGCTGGTTGATGGTTGGCATGAACGAGTTGGCTGAAAAGTTTTTTGGGAACGGCTGCTGCTCGGCGGGGTCGCCCCCGATTTTCTCCCGCTCCAGCGCCTCCAAGTGTTTGAGACTTGGGGACGAAAAACCCGCCGTGGTGCTGGTGCGGAAAGTTCCACCGGCGGCGGGGAGCGCGGACTGTATAGGGAAACACCTGCCTGGCAAGCGGTATTTCCTAAATTTTTAACAGCGCCCAATTTCTCCTCACAGCTCTCGACAGCCATCCACTCGGGCTGCCACGACGGGAAAATAAGCCGAAGCCAATTCACCGAGTCGGAGCCGCGAGAGCGCGAGTGGAAACGCGAGAGCGCGAAGAACCGGGTAGATACGATGCCCACACGGCTGCGCAAGCGGTTTTTTGAATTTTTTACGGAAAAAATCGCACCCGATCTCGCCGAACGCGTCGCTACGACTGCGGCGTTCGCTGTAAATGGCGGAGAGGGGGCAAGATCTTTCCTTTAAACAGTCTGTCCCTTAATACGCTTTAATACGCTTCGGTCCCTTAATACGCTTCGATCGGAAGTCGTGAACGCGCTAAAGTTTGCCGACCGTCAAAGGTGCGGCATCCGCCAGCGCCCATCGCGAATGCCCCAGGCATTTGTTTGCCGAGCGCCAACTGCGCGGCGTCAGCCCAGCCGACGTTTACGGGGAGAAGTGCAATTCCGCTTTTCGTAGCAGCGATATTCCGCGATTCTCCGCGGCTTGGAACCTTCCGCAACTCTTGCAATCGTCGCCGGCAGCGGCGCTTACCCGCTCGCGATGGCACGGGCGGCGCGCAGCGCGGGGGTGAGCCGCATCGCAGTGGCGGCCTTTTCCGGCGAGACCAATCCAGCGCTTGCAGTTCTGGCTGACGAGATCGAATGGATGCGCGTGGGGCAGCTCGGGAGGCTGCTTGCTTTCCTAAAAAAATCCGGCGCCTCGGAGGCCGTGATGTCGGGGCAGATTCACCCGAAGAACCTTTTCAACCTGCGGCCCGACCTGAAAGCGCTGGTGCTGCTCGGAAAGCTGCGGACACGCAATGCCGAGACGATCTTCGGGGCGATCGCCGATGAGATGACTGCCGCCGGGGTCCATCTGCTTCCCGCGACGACTTATATGGAAGAGCATCTCGCGCGGGAAGGGATGATCGCCGGGCCGAAGCTGAGCCGCGCGCAGCAGGCCGATCTCGACTACGGATTTCAGATTGCGAAGGAGACGAGCCGCATGGATATCGGCCAGACTGTGGTTGTGAAGCGGGGCACCGTCCTGGCTGTCGAGGCATTCGAGGGGACAAACGCTGCGATGAAACGCGGCGGCGAGCTCGGACGCAAAGACTCCACGATGGTAAAGGTCTCGAAGCCAAACCAGGATCTGCGTTTCGATGTGCCGGTCATCGGGCCGCTGACGATCGAAGCGGCGGCCGAGGCGCGCATTTCGACGATCGGAGTGGAAGCGGGTTGCACCTTGCTGCTGGAGCGCGAACAACTTATTGAAAGCGCGACTTCCCGCAGGATCTCCATCTGCGGCATCGCGCCTCCAAATCCTGCAAGCTCTCGTGGCTGAATCTTCCATCATACGCACCGGTCTCGCCGGGGCGGGGCATATTGGGCGAAATCATGCCCGCCTTCTCGCTGAGACACCTGGATCGAAATTTGCGGCCGTGTACGATGCGAATGCCGCAGTCGCGCAGGAGATCGCACGGCAGTACGGCGCAAAGGCGTACCCGACACTGGACGAGTTTGCCCGCGCCGTGGACGCGGCGACGATCGCTACGCCGACGCCGACGCATTTCGAGATCGCGAGCTTTTTGCTGCGCGCCGGGAAGCATGTGCTCGTCGAAAAGCCGATCGCAGACAAAATCGAGGACGCTCACGCGCTGGCGCAGCTTGCGGCCGCCAGTGGACTGGTGCTTCAAGTCGGCCATGTGGAGCGGTTCAATCCCATCCTCTCCGCGCTGGAGTCGCGCATATCGCGCCCAGCCTTCATCGAGTCTCACCGCCTCTCGCCATTCCCGGCCCGGAGCACGGAGATCGGCGTCATTTTAGATCTGATGATCCACGACCTCGAGATCATACTCCATCTTGTCCGGTCGCCAGTGGAGAGCATCGATGCAGTGGGCGTGCCCATCTTGTCGCGGTGCGAAGACATCGCGAATGCGCGGCTGCGTTTTGCAAACGGCTGCGTTGCCAATATCACCGTCTCACGGGTAAGCCCCGAGCGGCTGCGGAAGATTCGCGTCTTCCAGCAGGACGCCTATTTGTCGCTCGATTACCAGGCGCAGGAGGGATTTGTCTATCGCCTGGCCAAGGAGGGGGAGCAGGATAGTTCCCTGCTGAAGAAGTTGTTCGCGGCGTCGAGCAGCACGCTCGTGAGCGAATTTGCCGGCAAGCGCATCGTGCGGGAGCCCGTGGAGATCGAGAAAGGTGAACCGCTTAAGCGAGAGCTGGCAGGTTTCGTCGAGTGCGCGAGGAGCGGCTCACAGCCAAAGGTCTCGGGAGCGCAGGCCACCGCCGCTCTTGAACTCGCCATAGCAATCACACAAAAGGCGGAAGAATCACGCGCGCCCCACTATACGCCACCGCCCCCATGACGCTCTACCTGGTGGCGGGCGAGGTGAGCGGCGACGCGCGAGGCGCGGAACTCATGCGGGCGCTCCGCGAACGGCGGCCGGAAATCGAATTTGCCGGAGCGGGAGGACCCGAAATGCGGGCGCTCGCTGGCGGCCACTTTGCCGATTGGGCGGATGAAGCGGTCGTGGGCTTGTGGGATGTGGCAAAGAAGTACGGGTACTTCCGAGGCGAGTTGAAGCGAATCGTGGCTGAGATCCAGCGAATCCGGCCTGACGCCGTCCTTTTCATCGATTACCCCGGCTTCAACCTGCCTCTGGCAAAGGCGATTCGCGCCTGGCATGCCCGGCAACCGCTCTTCTATTACATCTCCCCCCAGGTGTGGGCCTGGAACCGGGGCCGCATCCCAAAGATGGCGCGCATGCTCGATCTGATGCTCTGCATCTTCCCATTTGAAAAGCCGCTCTACGAGGAGTCGGGCCTTCGCACCGTCTTCGTCGGTCATCCGATGCTTGACACGCTGGCCGCGAAAGCGAAGGCGACGGCGCGGGAACGCGATCTGGTCGCCCTGCTTCCGGGATCGAGAGAGAGAGAGGTCCGAAAGATCTTTCCCGTCATGATCGAGGCGGCGAAAATCGTCCGCGCACACCGCCCCGGCGTGCGCTTCGCCGCATCGGCTGCATCCCCCGCCCTAGCCGAGCAGATGCGCGCGCTGCTTGCGGCCGCGCATGTCGAGACCTCCTTTTGCGAAATCGGCGAGCGCAACTCGCATGCGCTGATGCAACGGGCAGCCGCTGGCTTGGTCGCATCGGGCACGGCCACTCTGGAGGCGGCATTTTTCGGGCTGCCCTTTGCGATCCTGTACCGTGTCGCCTGGCTCACGTGGGCGGTGGGCCGCCGCCTCGTCCGTGTGCCTTTTCTCGGCATGCCAAATATCCTCGCCTCGCGCGAAATCGTGCGCGAATTCCTGCAGGATGCCGCGAATCCGCAAGTGATCGCCACGCATCTGGAGGAGTTGCTCTCCGATGAGGCTTTGCGCGGGCGGATCGCGAAGGATCTCGCCGGCGTGATCGCGCAACTCGGAGACGGCGGCGCCGCTGGCCGAGCCGCCGAGGCGCTCGATGCCGAATTTGAACGCATCCTTTCGCGCGAACCGCTCGAACGATCGTAATTCTACCAGCGCTTTCGCTTGATCGCGCACGCTCCGCACCGAAACTTCGCGACATGACTCAACCCGCTTCGGACGATCGCCAAAGCCTCCTCGATAAACTGCGGCAAAAATCGGTTTTTTTCGGAGACTTCGCGCTCTCCTCGGGCGGCCGGAGTTCCGTCTATATCGACTGCCGGCTCACGACGCTGGATGCCGAAGGCGCGTGTCTTGTCGGCCGGACGATGTACACGCTCATTCGTGAGGCCATCGGACAATTAGGCGCCGCCCCCCGGGCCGTGGGCGGGCTGACGATGGGCGCCGATCCGATTGCGGTTGCGATCGGAATGACCTCGCACATGGAGAATCCCAAGGAGCCGCTCCAGATCTTCACCGTGAGAAAGGCTCCCAAAGCTTACGGTCAGACCAAGTTGATCGAGGGAAACTTTGAGCCCGGAATGCCGGTGGTCGTTTTGGACGATGTCGTGACCCGCGGCGATTCCACTCTGAAAGCGATCGACGCGATCGAAAGCGAAGGCGGCAAGGTGTCGTTTGTGGCGATCCTTGTGGACCGCTGCGAAGGAGGACGGGAAAAAATAGAGGCTCGCGGCTACAAGGTATTTTCCTTGTTCACGCAAAAGGAATTGGTCGAGCCGAAGACGGGTGGAAGGTGACCGTTTTACCAAGCGCCAAATTTCATCGCCCGGCGCACGCCGAGTTTTCAGTATCCGACATCTCGCGCAGCCGGGCGGCTACTTCGGCGACGGTTTCCTTGAGGGTGGAAGTTCCGCCTGTGACGCCGACATCGAGGCAATCCGCGAACCATTGAGGGAGCAATTCTTCGGAGCGCTCGATGTGATGGACGCGAAGGCCCGCTGAGGCTGCGGTTGCGGCCAACTCCAGCGTGTTATTGGAGTTGCGCCCTCCCACGACGACAATCGTGTCGCAATCGGAAAGCAATTTTCCGAGCGCGGCCTGCCGATCCTTGGTAGGCTTGCACACCGTATCGACGAAGCGCACCTCGCTCCCAGGTCTCGCAAGGCGGATCGCCTCGACCAAACCGCGCGCTTCGTCGATGGGCTGCGTCGTTTGCGCGATGACCCCGTAGAGCGTGCGCACGGGGAGGAGATGGATGTCGCTTTCCGAGTCGATCACGCACGCATCGGGGAAGTCTCCGGCAAGACCCCGCACCTCGACATGTCCAGGCCGCCCGATCACCACGGGAAAGCAGCCGGCTTCCACCAAGCGGGCCAGCGCCTGGTGTGCGTGATGTACGAGAGGACACGTCCCGTCGGACACAGCGTGGCCCGCGAGTTCCCATGCTTTTCGCGCGCGGTCGGAAGCGCCGTGGGCCGTGATGAGGACGCGGTCGGTCGGTGAAGAGGCTGTGTCGTCGAGCGCGCCGGTGTGGACGCCAAGCCGCTCGAAACGCTCCTTGACGATCGGGTTGTGGACGAGTTCCCCGAGGATGGTGAGCGCGCCCGCCTCCGCCAGTTCGCTGGCATGCGCGATGGCGTCTCGAACGCCGAAGCAAACCCCGTAGTGTTCTGCGATGTGGATTTTCATTTTATTATTTAGTTACTTTGTACTGCAAAGCTTGCCGGCAACACATCACCGTTTGCCCGCGCGAACGATCTGCTCCAGCACGAGCAGATACTCCTGGAAAGCAGCCCGGCCGCGCGTGGTAAGCGCATAGCTTGTCTGCGGGCGGTCAGCGATCTCCTTGGTGATCGCGACGAAGCCGGCGTCGTGCAAGGTGCGTAGATGAGTCACCAGATTGCCGTCGCTCATCTTGAGTTCGGCCTTCAACTCTTGAAAGGGCCAGTTTGGCCGGGTGGCGAGCAGCGTCATGATGCCAAGCCGCCCCTTCTCGTGAATCGTTTTATCGAGCTTGTCGAAGTCGAACATGCAATCACGCGATGCCCGCGACGGCGGTTTCGGATGCGCGCGGTTTGCGGATGAGAACGCAAGCCGCGTAGATCAAATGGAGAGCGCCAAAGGTCATCGCCATCCAGGCTTGGGCGACTGGGATTCCGTAGTCTATTTCGCGCAAGGAGGTCAACCCGGCCGAGAACGGCGAAAGAACGGCGCTGGCAATGGGGGCGATCGATGCAAAACCAGCGATCAGGAAGGACCAGCCAAGATAGATAAGGGACCGCGGCGCGAAGTGCGCTGTCGCCAGCAGCGCAAGGCCATGACAAACGATCCAGATCGGCGCAGCCAGCGGCGCGAAACGCCCCCCTGAAACTAGCCACGTCCAGTACGCCGCAAACAGATAACTGGGCAAAAGCGCCCGAAGCGCCATGCGCATCCCAGCGGAGGCAAAAGGAGCGCCCCGACGTCTCGAGTCGAGCCAAAGCGATCCGAAATTGACAGCGGCGGCCGCCAAAACCACAAGCATCCACAGTCCGCAAAAGACGATATGCGCCGAATTTACGGCGACAGGCCCGGCGGGGTTTTGAGCAAAGCCACCGGCAAGGAATAGGGTCGACCGGGGCAATGCTAAGAGCAAGGCGCCGGGAGTCTCCAACCAGTTGCCAAATGCAAACGATGCAACGATCGCCAGAAAGCCGCCGATCGCAGCGGCTGGAGCGGAGATCGCGCGATAAACGGTCGCCCTTTCCATGAGCGAACGGATAACGCGCAGATGTTCTTCGGCTTCAGATGGAGTCGGCATGAAAGGAACTTTGCCGCACAAAGTAATAAAGTCAAGCCGACAGCTTCGCTTGCCGCGCTCGCGGCTTATTTTAGTTTGCAGCTCGCATCGGACGACGCCCCCGGCCAGCTAGATCCCGTCGATAAAGTTCCGCAGTATCTTCAAACCGACATCCTGGCTCTTTTCCGGATGGAACTGCACTGCGGAAACATTTTCGCGGGCAACACTGGCCGCAAACTCGATGCCGTAAGAAGCGCGGGAGGTGATCACCGAACTATCATCCGGCTGTGGAAAATAGGAGTGAACAAAATAAACGTGGGGACGGGACGGCAACCCGCGCCAGAGCGGATGCGCAGGCTGGGACAGCGCAAGATCGTTCCAGCCGATCTGCGGCACCTTGAGGCCGTTCGCGGCGAACTTGACGACTTTGCCGCGGAAAAAACCGAAGCCGCGCTCGCCGGGCGACTCTTCACTCTCCTCGAAGAGCAATTGGTAGCCTACGCAAATGCCGAGGAACGGTTTGCCAGAGTGCATCCACTCGATCATCGGCTCCCACAGGCCACGGCTTTGCAATCCCTGCACGCAATCGCCGAACGCGCCGACTCCCGGCAGGACAACGGCGGATGCCCCAGCCAGGCGCTCCTTGGTGGAGACGAGTTCGACCTCGGCCCCTTCATGGCGCAGGGCATTCTGGACGCTTCGGATATTTCCGGAGCCGTAATCGATCAGGGCAAGCTTGGGCGTCACGTTTCGAGCGGGATGTTACTTAGAGCACCCCTTTGGTGCTTGGAATGCCTTGAACGCGCGGATCGATCTGGCACGCGGCGTCGATGGCCTTTGCAAGCCCTTTGAATATGGCCTCTGCCATGTGATGCGCATCGCGTCCGTACAGGATTTCGACATGCAAATTGCACCCTGCGTGAACACTAAAGGCCCGCAAAAATTCTTCGACGAGCTGAAACGCGAAGAGACCGATGGGCTGAACCGCCGACGGCGCGCGATACTCGAGAAACGGGCGTCCGGAGAAATCAACCACGACGCGGGCAAGCGTCTCATCCATCGGAAGATAAGCATGACCGTACCTGCGGATTCCACGCTTGTCGCCGAGGGCGGCGGCAAAAGCCTGGCCGAGAACGATCCCCGTATCCTCCACCGTGTGATGGAGATCGACATCGATATCGCCATCGGCATGCACCTTGATATCGGCCAGTGAATGGCGCGAAAACAGCGTGAGCATGTGATCGAAAAACGGGATTCCCGTGTGGATCTCGCTTTCACCCGTGCCATCCAGGCGGAGGGCCAGGCGGATCTTCGTTTCGCGCGTGTTGCGTTCTATTTCGGCGGAGCGGTTTTGCATGGAATCATTCGAGAGGCACGCTCGCCTTGGCGCGCATTTGCCGGTAAGCGGTTACGCCGATGAGAGCGAGAATCACCGCAACGATCGCCACTATGATCGCTGCAGGAGAGAAGAGAAAGTTTTCCTTTTTCTCGGGCCCGGGAGCCGGCGCTGGCGCGGCGGCGGGCGTCGCGGCCGGTCTTGGAGTCGCGGCAGGCGCGGGCGTCGTCTTCGGCTTCTCGGGAGCTGGAGTTGCCGGCGGCGCGGCGGCGGCCTGTGCCTGTGCGGCGCTCAGATCCGCAGTGAGCCGCGTGGCCATCTCGTTCGTGCTCCAGAGCGCGAGCGCCTGCTTCAAGCTGGCGGCGGCGGCGGGAAAGTCAGCGCGGGCAAGTGCTGCCTGCGCTTCCGTGGCGAGGGCGATCGACCGGTGCATCGGCGGTGTCGGGATTGCCGCGAGCCGCTTCTGTTCGTCGGTTGCCTTGGCCTCGATGCCGCTGAGCGCCTTTTCGTTTGCGACAAGGGGCGGCCAGGCGAGACCGGCCTTCGACGCAGCTTCCACAGTGGCTTCGATCTGCTTTTCTTCGCGCTGACCCGCAGCCATCGTCTGCACTTTGTCCGCGCCCGATAGCAGCAGCATCGCCTGGTCCCGCTCCGCCTTCCGGATCTTGAACGTCTGCAGCATTTGTTCCGAGCTTCGATGGAGTGACGGCAGGATTTTCTCCGCAAGTTCGATGGCGTCGGGCCAGACGCGCGACCCGGCGGCGCTCTTCTCGATCTCTGCGAAGGAATTGAGGGCGCCGATGCGATCGCCCCGCTTTTCCTGCTCCTGCATCGCATCGTAGAGAGCCAGCCCTGTAAGTTGAACTCGCTCCTTTTGTATTTCGTCTTTCCCAAGCCACCGTCCGTTCAACTCGATCTCACCCGCTGCAAGGCGCTTCGCGGCTGCCTCGATCAGCTCAAGGTTCTGCTTCAGCTCGCCGGAATGCTTGCTGTCGGGATATTCCACGAGGAATGCGTGGATCGCATTCACCATCTGCTCGAGGGGCGCAGCGGAAAGGAGCGTCGTACCGGCTTTATAGTTCTTCAGCACGCCGTACGCAGCTTCCTCGGGCGATTCCTTTTCCACCTTGAGGACCTCATCCTTCTTGACGGTCCGCGAATCCAGGATCGCCGCGGAAACATGGTACTCGATCGTGACCTCGGAATCGGTCTCGGCCGTGACCTTGCCCTCCAGCTTGTCGCCGTTCTTAAGTAGAATCGTGTCGGCGCGCGCTGCGTGGCAGAAGATTTCAACCGCCACGAAAGCGGCCACAAGAGCGACGGGAATACGGGGGATTCGCATGATGCACCCAACAAAGCACATTCGCTGCCCGATGCGAAGCGCCGGTTCGAATTCGGGAAAAACTTTGACCAGCGTCGGAAAAAAAGCGCTCGACCGGTGTCGTGAAAACGGGATGCTCACACACGTGCCAGCAGCCCTTCCTCCTCTCACCTTCGCCGATCTTCAAAGAGAGGCCCGTTCATTTGCGATAGCCGAATCGATGCATGCGGAACCGAGCCTCTTCGGAATTACGGACGGCAAGGCTGTGGGAACATATCTTGAACACAAATTCCAAACCGTACTTTTAAACCGCTACGCTTATCCCAAAGGCAGCTCGGCCAAAGGGATCGATTTCCCTGGAATTGACGTGGACATCAAGGTGACGAGCATTCGTCAGCCGCAATCGTCATGCCCATTTAGCAGCGCAAGACAAAAGGTTTATGGATTGGGATACTCATTGCTCGTCTTCGTTTACGACAAAAAAGGACGATGCCACGGCTCAGACGGCAAGGCTGAACGTTCAGCATACAATCTTTATTGAGAAGCAATGCACCGCCGATTACCAGACCACATCGGGCTTGCTGCGATTGCTGGAGAATCATGCAAACCAAGAGGATATATTGGGCTTCTTCGCCGAGAGAATGCTGCCGCTCGAAGAGATCGCTGCGGCGCTGCTTTCGGAAGAGGTCCTGCGCGTTCCACCGGTGCTCGGTTATCTAACGATCTCGAACGCCCTCCAATGGAGGCTTCAGTACACGCGGGCCATCAACGAAGCGGGATCGGTCCATGGGCTTCTGCGCTTACAATGACGACTTCCGACAAGATTGAATTTGGAGATTTCCAAACGCCGTCCGCGCTTGCATCCGAGGTGTGCGCACTCGTTCGCCGCCTTGGAGAGGATCCGCAAGTAATCGTTGAGCCAACCGCCGGGCGCGGCGCGTTCTTAGTGGCCGCAGCGCGGACGTATCCGGGTGCGAAATTACGCGGATGGGAGATCAACGGCGAATACGTGAGAGAGGCAACCATGGCGCTTGCCGCGGCCGATGCCGACGCCCGGTCGTCGGTCGTGGTCCAGGACTTTTTTACTTGTGATTGGGAAAAGGTGCTCTCGGCACAAACGGGAAGGCTCCTAATTTTGGGAAATCCACCTTGGGTAACGAACGCAGGGGTCTCATCAATCGACGGCGCCAATCTACCGACGAAGGAGAATTTCATGGGGCTGCGAGGAATCGCGGCCCTCACCGGAAAATCGAATTTTGATATTTCGGAATGGATGCTCATACGGCTCTTGAGGGCTCTTCACACGAGGACGGCGTCCTTGGCCATGCTTTGCAAATCGGCTTGCCCCATGGAAAGTCGCAGTATCTGGACTGCACCGCTCCGGTCTCTTTCAGGTCGTCGGGCCGATGGAAGGCCGCCCGGTATTCTTCGACGATGCATGTTACTATCTCTCCTTCGACAGTGAACGCGACGCGCGATTGGTGTCGGCGATCTTGAATTCAGCGATCTGTCGATCCTTCCTCGCGGCATTGGTTTTTCCGGAATCCAAACGGCCGTTTACGGTGGATCTTTTGCAACGGCTAAACCTCGGAGTAATCGCTCATGAGGCTGGACTTGGACAACACTGGGCTCGGCTTCAACGGTCAAATTACACAATTGCATCAGACTCCCAGCAGATCGAATTCGTAATGCAACAACCGCCCCACTCAGTTTGATAACGGCCGTCGGATCGTGCCAGCTCCGTCCTTTAGAAACCCCGCGTCCTACCGCTCCAACCGTCGCGGATAGTCGACCGTTTCTTGTCGAACTGCCCCTTGATGTAATCTTGCTTTCCAAGTGAAATCAGCACCGGCCAACTCGATCAACCTCGGGAAGGTTTGGTTCTTGGAGGATTTCCGGTTGAAAAATGGCGCTGATGCGGCTGCGCGCCCCCAGAAAACCGTGCAAGCATGCGCGGGATCCGTGTGTTAAAACCGGTAGGTAACGCCTGCTTTAAAAAGCGCCTGCGAGATCAGTTGATCGCCGCTTACATGTTGATACACAGGCAGCTCGATACTGGCGTCGATCATGACGTGGTGAAAATCGATCTCGATGCCAGGCGAGAGCAGCACGCGCTCATAACCGGATGCGACGGGATGCGCTGAGTGCGGCCCGCTGTCGTGACCTCGCTGCGAGGCGATCGCCTGCGCGATGGGCCGGATCTTCGCGTTGCCGATGGACCAGCCATTGTAGTAGAAGCCGAGCGCCGCGGCGCCTTCGATGCCGGGGCAGTAGCCGTCCTGCGTGCACATGGGAGAGTCGAGCTGCGCCTGGGCAAAGATCCACCAATTGCGATCCTTGGTTATCCAGTGATGATAGAAAACGCCGAGCAGCAGGTCGGTGCTGCCCGTCCCGATCTGGGTGTCGCGATCCACGCCAATGCCAGGCTCCTGATGCTTGAAATCGCCAGTCGGCAATTTCAAACCGATCGAGACTCCAAGCGATTGGTCGCGGATGATCCCGGTATATAAACCATTGATGCGGACGTCGCCCAAATCGCTCCAGCGTCGGGTGACCGCTTGAGTTCCGCTCGGGCCGCCCAAGCTCGTAAAGCTGCGCTCGACGTACGGGACTTCGATCTGGAGGCCTAAGTCGCGCACGAACATGTACTGCAGGCCGGCCGTGAAGAAATGCGTCTTGATGCCAAGATCGCCATTATCGCCTGCGGGCGCGCGGGAATTGCCGCTCCAATTGTGATTCTGGTCTTGGAAATCCCAATCGAAGAAAACGAGGCCGTCGCCTCCGTTGCCTTCAGGGTACATGGAGAAGTCGCCGACCTCGAAGACCCCGCAGCCACAGGCGCATGCGAAGGAATCGCGCGGAATTAAAAGAGCGGCGGCGAGGAGGGCCAATGCGACAAAACGGGCGGGCAGAAGAAATGACGATGCAACGTTTCGAATCGAAACGGGAGCTTTAAGCGTAGGAGTATGTAAAAAGTTCACGGGAAAAGAATGGGTAGAGTGCGATTGAAAGCGGGCGATGCCCGGAATGGGCAGCCGCAATGGGCCAGAAAGTGCGCCGCCGATCAGCGGCGCGTTTTCGGACGAACGAACTAACTCAAACCGATTCGAGGCGGCGGCGCCTCGGGCGCTTCCCTCCACTGCCCGACGGCATCCGACCTAACAGCCTGCCATGCGGTTGGCTGATACCGGAGGATCGTGACGGCAGATGGCTGAAAAAACAGGAGGAGCTTAGCCGCGTCGCTGGCTCCAAACGTCTGCCGCTTTTCCTTTGCTTTAGCCGAAGCAATGCTCTTGCAGAGGTCGCACGGGTGCTGGCCATCGAATGTTTTTTGAATCGCCTGAGCCAGCGAGGATCCCGACGCGTCTTCGACCAGCATGCGCGTCCAGGCCACCGATTGCACGACGGCCCAGTGCCCACCCGAAGCGGAGACGATCGCGACCACCATAAGCAGGCGGGCGAGTTTGGGCAGGAGGGCGCTCACACGGAGATGTGTACTGGAAGAAGTGGAGACGTCAACGAGACGCGTGGCTTTACTCCGCTGACGGCTTGAGCAAGCGCTGGAATTGGCGCCAGCTCTTTTCCGTGGCGGCAAGCGCCTCCGCCTCCATCTTACGATAGAGCGCCACAGCACGCTCGCCCGCCGGCGTGAGCTTCAAGCAGAGGAATGGCGCCGTTTGCAGGCGCCTGAGCGTGAACGGATGAGTGAACGGGTGCGCTGCGACATGGGTGACACAATGGTGTGCGGTGTTGGATGTGCGCCCGCCGGTGGCCAAAGCCCGACTATAAGTAACACGCGACCCCACCGCCCACCGCCCACCGCCCACCGCCCACCGCCCACCGCCCACCGCCCACCGCCCACCGCCCACCGCCCACCGCCCACCGCCCACCGCCCACCGCCCCTCCAACCC